>PDZW01000005.1 GCA_002753155.1 Alphaproteobacteria bacterium WMHbin7 | reverse complement strand
CACCCCCACGATTTGCCCCCCCTTCTTTCGGGGGGAATCGGGGCCATAGCTCAGTTGGGAGAGCGCTTGAATGGCATTCAAGAGGTCGTCGGTTCGATTCCGATTGGCTCCACCAAATAAGAGAAGGGCTTAGCGAGAATTCGCTAAGCCCTTTTTCTTTGCCGAAACGCTTGGGGGCACAAATGGGGGCACAAAGTTCTCGGAAAACAATTATCGAGGCAGGACTTAGACCAGATAACCTCTTCTTCCAGCACAGGGGTATCCGTTTGCGTCCTTATGGGGGCGTAACTCGGTTGTATAGGAAGAACGAGGGAAGCGTTTCTGGCAATATGGACATTCAACGGTGAAACGAGTTCCTCCACTACGAACCAAAGAGGCTCTTGTATTTCTGTTCCCATCAGAAAACGGTTTACCGAAATAAGCGCCTTGAACAGGCTCACCAGCCTTAGTGAGTTCAATTGGAAATCTGGGTTCAAAAGAGACTTCTGTGGGCTCAAGATTCTGAACCTTGTGCTGGAAAAAAGTTTTTATACCTGGACCGCTTGTTCTGCCGCCAGTTCGATCCCAAGCATAAAAATATTCAAACGCATTGCCATCTTGACGACGTTTGTAAACGAGAGAGTACGGCTCAATTTCTCGTTCTACGCCGTCATACATAATTCGAAGCAATTTTCTAGCCGATCCGGCTTCAAGAATTAGATTTCGATAATGCGATGGGTAGAATGGCTCGACCCGCCCCCTCCATATCGATATGCCTGAAAAAAGCTCCTCAACAAAAGAGGAAAAACCCTTCTCAGCAGAGCCAAAATCGATTCTGCTCGCAATCGGACAAACGATATATTTATTCCAAGCAGCGCTAAAAAATGCCATTGGGAGTCCAAGTAAAATTTCCTTGGCTGCGCCAGGGCTGGGTTCAAAGATGGTTTTTTTCAAGAATGTTCTAAGAATTAAGCTGCGATCAAGATCAATTGATTTTTCGAAGAACGTTGCATACACAAAATCGTAAAGGTCGAAGGAATGTCTTCTTTGAATCAAGCACTTCAGCTTATTGGCTAACAGTTCTTCAAGGCTCATGCATACGATATCAGCACTGCATTTGCTTGAGTCCGAATAGGGGTGGATAAGATTTTTTGTCTGGGTTGGCAGGTAGATTTTATCGAACTCAGTAACGTCGACCCTCACGCTAATCAGGAGGTTGGCTTGGTTTCCATAAAAGTCCCTGAAATATATTCGCCCTTTGTAAGACTGCCTTTTTTCGTCAATCTGATTCTCAGCGCTAAAGGTGTTTTTATCAGTTACGAATTCAACATCGCAAGCGGCTTTGGCTTCACTGCATGCGTGGTTTAGTTCGGAAATAAAGCGGACAGGATCGATGTAAGTTGATACGGAGAAATCTAAGTCGCTTGAAAAGCGGGTGTTTCGAAAATACCCCTTTCGCATACAGTTGCCGCCCTTGAAAACGAGCATCGAGCGTAAAAAGTCATTTTCATAAAAAGCCTTGAGAAGCCAGCCAAATACATAATCTCTTTCAACATTAGCCGTGTGCACCCCAAGTTCCACAGCCATCGAGTCAATTTCATTTTTGTCGATCATTCTTTCCCCTTATTGCGTCTGAATTTTCAAGAAAAATGAGCGCACTTGGAGTGACTCTCTAACTAATACTATCATACTCGACACGCAGTTTACGTCATAGTAGCATTTGCTGCCTACCGGTGCGGCTTTTCCACCTGGGGCATCGCGATGCCTCCCACAAGGGAGATATCCGATGATCCAGTACGACAAGCAGCTCGTATCGAAGAAGGAGCTTAGGACAGTCTGTGGCATCCCATACACACCCCAGCACATCGGGCGGCTCGAAGCGGCAGGTCAATTCCCCAAGCGGGTGCGGCTTGGTCCCAACCGGGTCGCCTGGCTGTTGTCAGAGGTGAACGCATGGGTGAACGAACGAATCGCATTTCGTGATGCGTCCGTGACAAACTGATGCTTCCTTCAAGGGGCAAGGGATGGTCGAGGTGCACACTCGACCATCCCTTTTCAAAAGCGAATTGATAAACAGGAAATTTCGCCGTGGCTGATCCAAGAAAGTGGAAGGAATTCGAGCGACTCGTTGCGGCAATACATGCCGCAGCAGACCAGGGCGCGCACGTTCAATGGGATCAGAAAATAAGAGGGCGGCAGTTCGATGTTGTCATTCAGTTTAAGAAGGGAATGTATGAATACACAACGGCTATAGAGTGTAAGAACTATTCTTCTCCGGTGCCAGTTGAGAAGGTGGACGCCTTCATTACCAAATGCCATGACTGTGGGATCAATTACGGTGTGTTGGCAAGTTCGTCGGGGTTCCAAGAAGGCGCGACCAATGTTGCGGAAAGGCATCATATAACTCTTCTACATATCACAGAAAATCATGAGCTGCCTCTTTTGCCCTACGGGGCAAAGTTAGACGGAGAAATTGATGTTCTCCACATTGAGAAGGTGTCGCTCAAATATCATGACGGTGTGATTCTGTCGCTTCCCGAAGAAGCCAACGCGTTGACCTATTATGTAAATCACATCATTATTTCAAACGGAGGAGATTCCCTAACACTAGATGCAATCCTGACCGAAAATACTGAGAAGCTACTATCAGCAAAGAAAATTCTGCCGCAAACCATTCTGTGCCCGGCTAATGCAAAAATTGTTGCGCCAAGCGATGGGGAAATTCGCTTGGATAAAGTTGCTGCAATCATTGTTGACGCAGGACCAAGCAGAGCAAGGGTTCTTAAGGGACCATATATGTTTGAGCCATATTTGCTAACGCCAGACATCACGGTAAAGAATGTCCGTTCAGGTGAAGAGCAGACTTTTTCGCAGGTGGATCTACCTCATGGCTTTGACACAAAAGTTGAGGTTGGAAAATTCTATGAAAATAAGGCTCTTGCTATTTTCTACTATTGCAAGGCGATTGAAGGAGGCATCGTTTCTTGGGCGTTAGTTGAATCGTATCAGCTAGGAAATTTACTGCAAGCGAGCCTTAAACAGGAAATCAAATACGCAAAATATTATGTTGAGGTAACGGACAGCAAGGTACTTAAACGTTTGCGCAATCGCTTGACGAAGTACGAAGAACGACTGGCACGGGAAGCTACGGGCTAGAGATTATCTGCCGATATGCGCCGCCAAGCTTTCAAAGGCGATTTTGGATGTGGGTCTGTCCGGTTTATTGGTTGGAAGATGCTGCGACATTCAGCCAGACAACGAAAACATCCAAAAGCTGGCGTTGCCCCGCGACAAAGCCAAGCTCTCTTTCTGTCTTTGCGTAACGGCTATCCACGGCATTAGCTTCAATTGCCTCAGAGACTCTGGCACAGAGAAAAGTTAGTTCAGGTGAGGTCTTCATAGGCAATAATTTCATTGTAAAGTTGGTGATGGGCATAACCGGAGTGCGAGCGACTAGATGAAGCCCCAACGAAACTGCCCAAGGACAGCCGACGTAGGTCTAGCCGCCCGCTGCTGATTGTCGGCAAACGGGAGACTTGGGCAGATGATCCGGTAGGGCTTCGCGTGAATTTTACACCAAGTCTAGAATAGACGTTGAATTGAAATGGGGGGGATGGGCAATCAACGCGTTGGTGCTTTAACAACATCATCGGGCTTGCGAATGTTAAATAGTTCTTTAAATTCCTCGTCAGTCCAGACGCCAGAACCATAATCCTCACGATCAATGAATTGTGCATTATGGTTTGCATCAAAATTAATTGCGAACAACGGTCCAACCAGAGGGCATTGTGGTAAGAAGTAACGTCTAACGAACGGATTGCTCTCAAACGAGCGCTTAATGAACTGATGCCCCTGTGTGCCTTCGATATACCAGGGCTGTTTGCAGAACCAGCCGAACTGTTGCTCGATGATACATCTGATGTGATGCAAAGCGGCAAGCGCATCACGACGAAGATTGACATAAGTTTCTTGGTTGAAATGTATTGATCTGTGTCGAAGGGCTTGAAGCTTTTTGAATTCCTCAGAAACGTCAGGAAGCAAAACTTTCCATGCCTTTAGAACACCAATTGCCGCATCCCAATTGTCAAAGGAGGATTTTCTATAAATCTGTTTGTACTGGGGAGTGTGTTTGAAATCATCCCGTAGATCGATGATCAGATGGTTTAAGATTCTTTCTCCCAGGGCGCAGGCTGCGGTTAGTGAGGCGTAATAACAGCCGATAACGAAGGCATTTCTTGCCTGGGCAAAGAAGTCATTATGATAGGCAATGATTGAGAAAGGTTTTGTTCCAATATCAACAAAATTTTGAATCTTCACCTCGAAATCATTTTCGCCAAATTCCAGCTTCAATGCAGCGCGCATTTTAGCTTTGTTCACAACCCAAGACGCTTTGGTGTTCACGTCCCAGTGATCTTCAATTTTTGTTTCTAATACAAATGACCTTGTATCAAAGTCACGAATCCAGACCATAAATCGACGCCTTCCATAGTCGTCAGGAAGAGTGTGGTGTTTCGGTTTTGCTGATGAAGCAGCCATCAGAGTCGAGCCTTCCTCGGCGCAATTTTGCCAATTTGATGCTTGCTCATAGATTTATGATTGGCATCGATTTGTGCTGCCAACTCCTTTACAGAATGAAGAAGCTTGTTTTTTACAAAGTCGGCATGGGCTATCACAACAGGCTTGCACCATTCTGGACCTGTCTGAAATGCTGCAAATATTCTATCAACTAATCCAGACGGCACTGTTGGTCGATGACCTTCGGCGGCATCAATTGCTTTCCTAGCCTTTCTTAGCAAATTTGCAGTGCTGGTCATTCTGTGTTTCTTCTCAGCAGACACAACAAGCCCACTTGTTCCCCATTTTTCACCTTTGAAATATCGTAGGCGGTCATCCCTAGAAACAGCCCATTTGCGAAAACTAATTATCGACCCAGCACTCTTATATGCTTCTGTAAGTTCTGAGGTCGAAACCACGCATGGAAAAGTGGCAGGAGCACTGGACAGCCGGAAAGCAAGTACAACACCACGTCCTGTGATATCCATTGTTTTGAAGCCACCAGGGTGCGTGATTGTTGTGATCAATGCGTCATGCTCGAAAGCCACACCATGACGGAGCTTAATTGGCTTTTCAGATTTCACGTCAAGTTGTGTAATGTTGACCATAAATGACAAATGCCAGATTGCCTCGAAGATGATGGAAGCGACCCTTGGAATATCACGGTGGAGTTCGATTTCAAACCAGGCAAGAAATCCATCGCCTGTCCATTTTACGAAAATTCCTCCAGCAGCCTCTACGATTGCGGCACCTGCCCAATGTAGGCGTGGGATGAAGGTTTCTAACGCACTTACTGTATTATCATTGTTTAAATGTCTCGAAGAGGCGGCAATGTCACAAACCCAAACAATTCCTCGGGAGCGACTAAAGTTAAAATTCATTTCTAGCCTCCTTGTAGAAACCATTCAAAATAAGCGGCACAAATTTTCAGTTCCAACCCTCCTCCACCCTTCCCGAAAATCAGCCATCAGTTCCGGCAGAGTTTTGAAGAAGAAGAACGGGTAGAAGTCCGCGCCGAAGTCGGGACGCTGCGAGAGATTGCACACGGTCAGTTCAAGCGCCTTGTCGTCCTCGAACACTGCCAGGATGCGCGGGCTGTGCGGATAATCGAATTGCCGCTCGATGGCTTGCTCGCCGATGGCGTAGCGGTATTCGGCAAGTTTGTCGCTCATGCGCTTGGTGCGGTGCTGATTGTACATTTCCAGGACGAAGAGACGCGGTGCGCCGTTGCTATCGCTCAAGCGGAATACGCCATCAGGAATAATCCCCGTGCCGTTCGCAAGGTCGATCTTGGTTAATGCCCTTCGTGGCGCTTTCGTTTTGCTGCGGTTGGCGCCGCTAACGTCGAAATAGGACGCCATATAATCAACATTGTGCCCGTGCTGGGCTGCCCACAGGCGCACGGCAATTTCGCAATCGATGGTATGAAGCCGGTGCATGAAGCCGTGGCGAACCAATACAACCCCCTTGGGGTATGACACCTCCTGCAAGTCCAAGACCAAGGCACCGGCAATCACCTTGGCACCATGTTCTGTTAGGTAATGAGCGGTTGGGATGCGCCCAACGCCCGGCATGGCTCCGTGATCGATCTTGCCAACCCACGGGCGCTTGCCCTTCGCCATGTCTCGCAGCACCGGGTATAGGTGCGAGGCATGCGCCGTCACCTTTAAGCGTAGCAACTGTTCCGCCGTGAGGTATCGAAAGAGGCGCAGCGCTTCCAGAATCTTGAATTCGGTGTCGGTGAGGGTAAGAACGCTCATACGAAATCTATCTTGTTAGGTTTGGGCGGATTGGCGCGGGCTGCGTTATCCGAGGGTGGGTTGGTCATTTCCTCTTTGGGTTCTGTAGCCGAGCGGTAATAGGCTGTAAGCTGTCCTGCCTTGGCGGCTTTCCAGGCGGCAATGTCGATCTGTTCTTGAAGGCGTGGCGCTGTCAGTTTGAAGGCAGGCGTGTTGCCCGATACCTTCACATAGAACTGCCCAACCGAAAGCTTCTGCATAGCTTCCAGCCCAACACTCATGCGCTCGTCCATCGGCTTTAACGTTCGCACGTCATTCATGCCGCAAAACTTGACGGCGGTATTGCCCACCACGGCGGCGGCAAGGTCACGATCCATGTCTTGCGCGAAAGTCTGCTGGGCAAGGGTAAGATGCAGTCCATACTTGCGGCTTTCGGTCAGAATCGTTTGAACGCTTGGCGAAAGAAAGTTCTGGCACTCGTCCACGAAGACGTGCACGGGCATGCGCTGGCTTTCGTGCTGGCTCTCGCGCCGGATCGCCAAACCTTGCAACATGGCAAGAACAAAGCTGCCGAAGGTGGGACTGGTTTCAGCGCCTATGCCGCCCTTGGGCAGGGCGAACACGATGATCTTGCCCGCGTTGATCGCTTCTTCCAGGTTCACGGTGGAATTCCCAACCAAGAGGCGGTACAAAACCGGCGAATTCAACAGGCTTTGAATGCGGGTGTAGAGAGCGGACTTTGTGCTTTCATACTGCTTTTCATAGAAGCGTTCATGGAAAAACGAGCGGTGCGCTGGAACCTTTGATTGGCAGCCGATTTCCCAAAGCTCACGGTTGCGCTTATCGTCCATGAAGGTTTGCAAATCGCGGATGCTGGAACCTTCGCGCCTTAACAATGTCGAGATGCAAGGAATCAGCAGCGCACCCATATTGCCCGACAAACCGCTATGCCCCGCCTTGCGCATCAGTTCGTCAAAGACGCTAGCAATCTGTTCCGCCATGACATGCACGGCGGTTTCCGATTGGTCGGCAAGCTCGAAGGGGTTGATGGTTGGCGTATAGCCGTTTGCCATGGACGGGTGCAAATATACCAGCCGTCCGGAATTCGCCACGGCGGGAAACCTGGCTACCTGTTCCGCCAAATCGCCGTGCGGATCGATCAGCACCAAACTGACCGGCGCTTGGCTGCGCAAATAGGCGTTCAGCAAGACCTTCAAAAGCTCGCTTTTGCCGCTTCCCGATTGCCCCGTAATGTAGGTGTGCCTCTTCCGTGCGTCTTCGGGAATCAACACGGGGAGGCGGCGGTAAAAAAAGCCGTGTACGGGCGCAGCCATCGTCTCAAGATATGCCATGTAACCCGCCCAATCAGGCGTATGGCAGTTAGGATCATAAATTCGGGATAGAGCCTCTTCGAGGTGCGACGGTTGGACATGGTCGGCATAGAAATAGGTGTTATCGCGGTTATGGCGGTCGAACTCTTGGCGGCGCTTGGTGTTGTCGATCCGTTGCAGCCTTTCCCGGATGGACAGAACGCGCTTGAGCGCCGATAGATATTCGCCGGGATTGAGGAAGTTGTGTTCGTCGAGCCTTGCCTTTTGCCCCGGCGTGAACTTGATGGGGGAGCGGGAGACAAGGCGGACTTTGAGCAAGCGCAGATTGACGATGGCGCGGCAGGCGTCGGGGCAATCGACCAGTTCGGTTTCCCCGATCAGGTGGTGATGCTCAAGGTTGCCGTCCGCCGGATGCGCTAGCCCCAGCACCTTCAACCCCTCGCGTTCGTAATACTCCGCCACCATGCCTAGCCCCCTGGGCAGCCTGTAGAGCATCCATATACCTTACAACCAAAATTATACATGTCAAACAATGAACTAGTGATGAACTGTAATTACAAAACGCTCCATTCCTTCCGCTTTGAACTTTAAGTCTCCTCATTCGCTTATCGCTCATTCGTCGCTTTATGTTCAAATCGTCCGGTCTGTCGCGTTGCCGCCCTCTCCCCGGCACACGCCCCCGCGCTTCGCACGGCAAGAAAGAGTGAAATAAGCTTAAGAGGTTTTTGCTATCGTTAGGTGAGGCATTGGGAAGGAGAAGTTTCTATGAGACGTCTAAATAGACCAGGACGATGTGAGCAACAGAAGCCCGATGTTGGGAACTTTACCAGCGCAGTTGTTGGGGCAATCGTAGGCGGCATTTTAACATTCTCTGCCACTTGGTGGCAGGTGAGGCAGCAGAATGTCTCAGAGCGGCAAGCCGCAGCGTGTGTCCTCGGCGGAGAACTTCAAATAGTTCACTCTGTGATGCTTTCTGCTTCAGACGTAGGTCAGAAGGATGCAACACATCTAATCGGGGCACTTGCCGCCCTCCGCATGGCAAGGTTGAACCCCTCGCCCAATTCCTGGGCGCTAGCTGTTAAGCTTGATCCACCCCTTGCAAGAGATATTTCGCGTTTTCGCGCTAGCCTCAGCGGAATCCTAAACATGCTTGAATACGAAGTTATTTTACCAAATCCAATGTTGCCAGTAGCTGATGACGTATTGGCTTCTGGACTGTTACGAAAAATTACCGACTTGGCGGGCGTTTCAGGCAGCTTCTCTAATCAGCTCCAAGTTATTTGTGAACATGGTGGGACATATACCCCAACCATTGAGGAGGCGACGTTCAAGCTAGATTCCGCAAAATGATGCGAATTAGATTTATACTATCAGATCGAATGAAACATTGACCGCCACCAAGGGGAGGCGGCTTTCTTCTCCCTGCGCGGTTTCGGTTTTTTTGGTTCGCGGACAATTGAGACCGGCGCAACCTCGATGGCGGCTTCCCTGGGCGCACCGGCGAGGGCGCGGGCGGTTGGCGTATCCTGGGCGGCAAGCAGGTTGGCTTGGGATTGATCGAGCGCCTTGCGCCAATTATCGCGCTCGTGCTCGCGGTCCTTGCGTTCATGGTCCAGTGTGGTTCGCAGACTGGCGATGATTTCCTCCTTGGCTGCCAGCCGTGCCTCCAGCTTGGAAATTTCCTGGAAGCTTCCATGAACTTCACCCTTCTTTTCATCCTCCAGGGGTGAAACCGCGACCGGGGGATGAAGCTTGCCGAATATCCGTTCCAGGGCGGCAACGGAAACGGTTTTGACCTTGCCTGCCATCTTCACGGTATTTGCCGGAAAATGACCCGAAGAAAGCTTGTTCTGCACCGTGCGCCTTGTCACCCCTGCCCATTGGGCGGCGGTTTCAAGATCGACGTAATGGGGCAAGGCTTGGGCGGTTGTCTTCATGGAAAGGGGGGTGAAAGAAGGGGCGGTCTTCCTGGAAATTATGCCACCTTTCCATGAAATCGGGCAAATGGGGCAATTCCAATTCGGCGGTTAGTTGTGGTAATTTCTTGCCGGGGCAAGTCGCAACGAGGGGATGCGCCAATGTTCGATTACTTCAATCCGGTTTTGCGTGAAGCCAGAAAGCGAGCGAAAGAGGAATACAAGCAGCGCCTATTGCAGGGTAAGGCGGACGCCATGATGCGTCACGCCCAAGAAGACGCGTCCAGAAAACTTGCGCGTAAGGAAACTTTCCGAAGAGAATTTCCTGGCTTCATGGGAAAGTTGCTCAAGGTGGTGCTTTTGTTGGGCGGATTTGTCCTGCTACTGTCACAGATGGGGCGCTAACTTGCTCGCTCGTATCCGTTCCTTCATCGCGGCGCGAATCGATCCTAAGGTGGTTGCGTCCGCTAAGACTGATTCGCGTTCGCGGGAATTGGTCAAGCTGGAATCCCGGCTGCGCGATGAAAAGCAAAAGACCGAGCAGTTAGCCAAGATCAGCTACGCGAAATGGAAGCTGCGCAAGGAGCAGGAAAAGGAATATGCCCTCAAATACGGGGTGACGTTGCCACTTACTTCGGCGCAGCGCGAACAAGACGATTTTTTCTCGTCGCTCGAATCGCGCTTGGAAAACGAACGCCTGAATTACATCGAGAGCCAAAAGGCGGTTGAGTTTCAAGGACAGGAAGAGGAACGCGATAAACAGGAACGCGAATCCGCCGAATGCGTCCTCAAGGTATTGGATGAAGATTTAAGCTGACTTAAAGAAGGTTATCGACCGAAATTACCTTCGCATTCTAGCTGCTCTGCGCTGGGATGACACAAGGGAAATGTCTGTGATAAAATTGACTAAAGCCTGCAATGCCAATTCAAAACAGCACTCCCAATACGAACAATTGTAAGCTACGCGAGCAGAACTTACCTTCTGAGCGTATTCCGTTGCGAGAAGAGATACAGGCTATCGTTTCCATCGAAACTGATCGCGAACGCCAAGTGATGCTTCTCGTTGATTTGTTCCGGAGGCGAGAAGTTTTGCTTCTGCGGAGAGCAAATCAGCAAGTCACGAAAACTGATGTTATGGTTTCTGGTCGGGAAAAATACGAAAATCGACGGGACAAAAGGGAAAGTCCAGTGGAATTTTTAAGACGCGTATATCCAGAGGCAAGAACGGGAGAGTTATTTCAATTTCAGCTTCGTCAAAATGACAAAAAGCTTCTTGATGTAGTGAGGGCGTGGGCAAAACGTAACGGAAAATCAATGAATGAAATTCTTCCACCTAAAAGCTCGTATAATGACAAAATGCTTCTCCGATACCCAACACTTGCACAGGATGCTAGCAAACTCATAAGTGCCTTACGTCGTCGAAACAACAAGGGCGAGTGATGAGCGAATCACCTCCCATGTAAGCGCCGTTAATCAGGCAGCACTTTGTTTGGATTCATCAAGCTGTTAGGATCAATAAGCGATTTTATCGACTTCATCATCATTAGTTCGACACTTGATTTATATCGAGTCATTTCCATGCGCTTGAGCGCACCAATACCATGCTCAGCAGAAATGCTGCCTCCAAGGCTATCGACAACATCATACACAAGGCGATTAATTTCTTCTCGCTTCCGCCGCAGAATCGTATTGTCATTTTCAGGTGGCACAAGATTGAAATGGATGTTTCCATCTCCGATGTGACCGAACGCCAAAATCCTAACGCCAGCGATCGCACGTTCAACTTCAGCAGAAGCACGTATAAGAAATTCTGGAATTTCTGTTAAAGGAACAGAAATATCGTGTTTGATCCCGCCGCCCTCGCGTTTTTGGGCTTCTGAAACATTCTCACGTATTGACCAAAATTCGTTTCTTTGAGCCTCAGACTCAGCAAGAACAGCATTTTGGAATAGACCTTTTTCTAGACATATCTCCAACGCGTTTTCCATTGCAGACCTTAGCCCTCCTAGGCGACTTGAGGAAAATTCGACCAGCAAGTACCAAGGTGACGAATCGGGAAATGGATCCTTAATAGGCAATCCGTGTTTAAGTTCAAGATCGAACCCGAGCCGTGGGATTAATTCGAAGCCCGTAACGGCGTCTCCGCTTTGGCGGCGGCACTCAAATAGAATTGGCAGTGACATTGCGGGGTCATTTAGCGCAATTATCGAGGTGCTTACGTCCCTGTGCATCGGAAAAAGTTTAAGTACAGCCTCCGTTACGATCCCTAGAGTTCCCTCTGCCCCGATGAAAAGGTGCTTTAAATCGTAACCGGTGTTATCTTTTCGAAGTGTGCGCATTCCATTCCACACATTGCCATTAGGCAAGACAACCTCTAACCCCAGAACCAAGTCGCGCATTCCCCCGTATCGCAGAAAATTAACCCCCCCTGCATTCGTAGATATATTTCCGCCAATTTGGCACGTGCCACTTGAGGCTAAGGCAAGGGGAAAAAGGCAATCAACATTGGCAGCTGCTTCCTGTGCAGCGTTAAGAGTAACGCCAGATTGAACCGCCATCGTATAATTCAAAGGATCAACCGAGATAATTTTGTTCATTCGTTCAGTAGACAATACAACTAAATTGGGGTTGTTTAGGGGGATTGCACCAGCGGAGAGACCAGTATTTCCTGATTGTGGGACAATTCCAATGTTGTGGTCTTTGCAAATTTGAACACATTTAGAAATCTCACTAGTGCTTGACGGAAGTAAAATTGCTTGAGCCGCCCCCCTAAACATTCCTGTTTCATCGACTAAATATTTTTCAGACGTGACAAAATCAATTTCCGTAATTACATGATGACAAACAGATTTTATTTTGTTGAAAAATGGTGTTTGGTTATTCATTTTCGGCACTCCTCTTTTGATTTCAAGTAAATTATTTTCGCTCGCTTTGAATAAAATTAGTTACTGTTCTATAAACATGATACCAATTTATTAACTTAATAAGCGCCCTTCTCTTTTTATCAAGTAGTTTTTCTCTTTTCTCTGGAGTATCATTCAATTTAGCGACAAATCCATTGATGTAAGTCGATAAAAAATCATCAGAATATTCTGAATATTTATTTATAAAATATGGCGGTATGTCAGTAACAAAACTGTCATACTTGCTTGCAATATCGTTGCTATCGACAGAAGCCAGTATCATTAGTTCATTGTGCTGATATACAGAGCCAACGTCTTTTATTTCTATATTCGAATCGCCTTGCTGTCTCTTTATTGTAGATAACATGTCAAACTGCCGTATCATGTAATTACGGATAGAAAAAATCATATCAGCAAAGTGATCGATCTGCTCTGAAAGGTAAACATTATTACAAAATGAAAAAAACGTTGAGTGAAATAAATGATTATACCTAGAAATCATCAGACCAGCCTCAAAGTCTTTTTTTCCACCATATTCAAGACCAACCCCTTGGATCGATAAAAGGTATCGTTCAACACTGCCTTTATGGTTCTCATAGCATTTTTTAAGATTTTCCAATTGAGAAGAATCTAAGGGCAATGGCATTATATCTATTGCCTTTTCTTCAAGTAGACGCCTTACTACGTAAATATCTTCAAGCTCATCCTTACTGTAGTACTTAATTTCTACGCTTCTTGACTTTCCTGTTGTGAGAATGCCCCTTCTCATTAAGTCGGCGAATATGTTTCTAATATTATATCTCGTAACGCTACCGATCCCATTTTCTTGAATAAAAGTAATGGCATCATCTTCATGGAGTTTGTTTCCCTCGCCGAAGCCCCGTTCTCTAAAAATTATTGCAGTTTCAATAGCGTCAAGCGCCTCCATCTCAATCTTCTGATTATCAATGAACCCAGATATTTTGCGCCCTAGAGACTTATTGCTTACATTTCTTGACCTTGACATCCAAACCCACCATCGCTTCCAGTTAGCCCCAAATTCTGAATCTTATTCAGGAAAGTAAGCCACGGCAAGCGATATCTTCCGAGCTTGCAAACGCGTTTCGCGAACACAATTATCGACGTATACGTACAACATTGCAGAACGTGGTTGACATTCTCGGAAAGTTATCAGATAGTCCCCTCAATGGCTCTGTGGTCGCATTTACGAGCCGTTCCGCAAAGTGAGGGTCCAGAACAAAGGTTTGGTCACCGTCTCCTTAGAGCGCAGATATATCGGCAATCATGGGGGGCTTTGCGGCATTAATGCGAAGGCAACTTCTAGGAGAACTACCATGAAGAACGCCGCTTCACGCTATGCCATTGCGATAGCAACCTTCTTTATGCTTCCCACCGGCTCTGCCCACGCTGCTGACCAAAGCAGCCTCACTGATCTTGGCTATAAGGTTATCGGCACGCTTTATGACTTCACTGCCAGCCGCATGAATGGTTCTACCGTTAGTGGCATGAACCATCGGCAGCGCTACACTAACTCGGAGAACCGGAACACGAACGGCGCTACGTCTATTAACGCTGTTTGGATTTCGGGTAGCGTTCAGAACACAACGCTCATTCAGAATTTCGACAAGAGCCAGGTTGAAAATCGTAACGGCGTTGTCATGGCAAACACTTTCATCAGCTCTGCCGGAAAGGAGAGCGGCGGAGTGCATGAGCAGACCATTTCCGGCTCCCGGATCCATAACGAGAGCGGGATTACGATCATCAACTCGTATAAGCAGTAACTAGCCATGCGTAGCGCCGTCATATTACTGGTGTTAATCAACGCGTGCGGGACACTATTTCCCGCACGCGCCTCCTCGCAGGAGGCTTCCCGGAATCTTAGCTTTGAGGCTATGCAAGCAGAACGATACAGCCGCTCAGCACTCGGGAATCCTCAAAAAAGCCCCACGGGTTTCATTTATCAAAAAAACGGAAACCAATCCCTCAACATTCCCAGCCAAAGCCGTGCCGCCAAATTTACTGTTTATTCCCTTTGCACAACGCAACAAATCGTTTGCGGAAAGCTGAACATCCAATCACTCAATCTGCGTGACCTGACTGTTATCACCGTACGCAAGAATCCCCCGCGAGGCAGCTTCACGGACAACATCATTGAAGCTGCCCCGGATACGCACCTCAATTCGTTGCGGCAGATTCATAATCAACAATAGGAGGCGACAATGACTCCTTCCAATTTTTTGCAGACCATGTTCAAGACCGTCCCCTTGTTTTCGTTGGTCAGTTGCGCCCAACTTCAAGGACAAATGCGAAATTTGGCGACTCCCGCACAGATCAAGCCAACTTTTAGCCATGTTACGCAGATGGATAGTAACGACTACATGTTGTCTGAGGTCGGGCGTGAAATTGGCATCAGTTTCGGCAAAACGTCGGGCATCAGAATTGCAGCAAAGACAACTCGCCACTCGAAAGGGGAATTTAGCCTTGATGGAATGAGCGATGACATGTCTTCCTCCATTCACTCAGCGCTGACCACTGTAGTAGCAAGCGCGCAGCAGATAAGAGGGAAAGGAGAAATCGAACTTCTTGTGCTCGGCGCTCTCGAAGAAAAAAATAAAAAAGAAGAAATCATTCGCACAGGCTGCCTGGTTAACCCCACTGAATATTGCATTCAGGATGCTGTATTTGCTGATTTTACCGCATACTCCGAAGTGTCGTACATTGGGAAAGCCGTTCTTGAGGAGGATCTGAGATCAGATAGAGGGGTCGGATGGGAGAAAATCTTATTGCAAGGCAAGCTGACCGATGGCACGCGAACGACAAGGAACAGGATCGAATTTCGTTTGTACTTTGGCAATCTAAAGGGGCATGTCGAGACGCAATCCCAGGTGAGGGGCAGCATTGAATACGGTGAAACAAGCAAATCCCTAGAGGGGAGCATTTTTCTTGGAACGACAGGTGCAGGTGAGGTCGCCCGCGTCACTTCAAAAACGGCTAACGCGTTGGATGCGGCGGTTCCCCTAGCCGTAGGCATGTCTCTCGCCGGCTATTTAGGGCGCGACTACCGGACTTTTGCACGACCTGGAACCGACTTATATGCACATTTGATGGCTCGCTTTAATGCCATGAACCTCATGACTCAAGAGGAAGAATACTCGAATGTTGCCGGGCTGGCAGGGCTAAACAAAAGCCTGACCCAAGCAATTAAACAACAATGGCGGAGCACGCGAGGCGATCTGTATGGCAAAGCTCTGGAGCGTGCTGACCAACTGCGCCGAAGCCAAGTCGATCAAATGATTCGTCAGTCAGCACAAACTCAAAGTTATGCACCAGCCTCAAGCCAAAGCCCGCCCAAAATGATGATACCCCGTGCACCAAATTTTACCAAACACACACGGAAGGAACGTCATAGCGTTAAAGGGAAAAGAGGTAAGGGGCTAAGTTAGTGGCGCTTTCCTACAAGCGTGCTTTCTTGAGTTAATTTCCAGAAAAACAGAAGGGATGGTCGAGTGTGCACCTCGACCATCCCTTGCCCCTTTGAAGGAAGCATCAGTTCGTCACGGACGCATCACGAAAAGCGATTCGTTCGCTCACCCATGCGTTCACTTCTGACAACAACCACGCAACCCGATTGGGACCAAGCTTTACCCGCTTGGGGAATTGACCTGCCGCTTCGAGCCGCCCGATGTGCTGGGGCGTGTATGGGATGCCACAGACTGTCCTTAGCTCCTTCTTCGATACGAGCTGCTTGTCGTACTGGATCATCGGATATCTCCCTTGTGGGAGGCATCGCGATGCCCCAGGTGGAAAAGCCGCACCTGTAGGCAACAGGAAGCCTATTCCCGCGTTAATCGCGAGTCGAGAGGATCAATAATTTTCAGCTAAGTGCCCCGGCTAGTTTTGTGCCCCGACGGAAAATATGAGAAGCGGCTATAGTCATGTGCAATAATTTCCATATTCTCTGACGATTTCAGCGAGCGGCGTGTTGGGCGTGGCGCATTGATGAGCGACTTATCAGAATCAGGTTGATTGGTTGGACTGTCTTCGCGGTCTGTCAGCAGGGGCGCAACAAAAACACGAAATAGCGCATCCATTCCCGGGGCGTTCCATCCTTTCTCCTTGAAGCTCGCGGCAAGGATCGTGCCCTGCTTGCCTTTTCTGACTTCGGCGGCAAACGCTTTGCGCAATGCCATAAGTTCTGTTTTGGGAAGAGCGACCAGTTTTGCGTTGAGGTCGCGCCGTCTTGAGTTTCGTTCTTCCTCTTTGGCGGCGTCCTCAAACTCAAGCGTTGCCTTGGTTTCCTCCTTGGCAATTTTTCTGGCTTGTGCTTCTTGGCGCTTGGCGCGTTCCTCGGCGGCATAATCCTTGGTGATAGCGGAAATCGTCAATCCAGCCAGGTTTGCTTCCTTGGCTTTCGCCGTCATGTGCCGCTTGCGGGAAAGTTCAATATTCTCAATAACGAATCGTGGATTATGCTTTGCCAAAAGTTCGAGCATGACAGATTCGCGGATGCCGTTCTGTATCCCTTCGGCTAAGGCTTCGCGGTACAGTCTTTCATGTTCGATGTCGGCTTGGCTGGGAGGCAGCAAGGCGGGTTGGTTGTCGTTGGCGGTTGGCGGCTTAGTTGCTTCCGTCTGTGCGATGATGGAGCGCGGCGGCGTTTCGGGTGAGTTGTCACGGATGTCAAAGGTAATGCCAACCACCTTGCGCCCGCGCCGTTGCTCTTGGAAATCGAAAGCCAAATCTGTTTTCCTGGCAAGTTCGGCTTGCGCCACCAGAATAACCCGGATGCGAAAATCCTTGTGGTTCTGGTATTTTGTTTCCACTTTCAAAATTTTGCGCAAGACAGGCATGTTGAAGGAAACCGATTTCAAACGGTGGCGGCTTTTCAGAATCTCATAAAGCCTGATGGAATAGAAACTGCGCAAGCCCGCAACATTTTGCAGCATGTAGCTTGAGAAATGTGCCTTCAGTTCCAAAAGGTACGGTTTCATTTCCGGAGAGAAGGATAAATCAAGGCAAGCCATTTCGGCACCACGATAGCCCTTCGGCACATAGCGGGCGGAAGATACCCAGCCAACCTTTAACCATCCACCAACGTCTTCCGGAATGTGCAGTACGCGGGACAAAAGCGATTCCGCAACCCGCTTGATGTCGTCATAGAGTTTGTTGGTGCGCAGCCCAAGATAATCGCGGATGTCGGTAATCGGAATGCGATAGGTTTTGAAATCCTTGTCGTCGCGCCGGACAAGTGAGAGAAGAAGCAGCACGACGCGCTTTTCTTCCAACGTCATGGTGTAGCTGGCTTCGGCAAGCTTGTTTGCTTGCGTCACGATCAGCTTGCTGCGGTCGATCTTGGAAAGGATAATGGGGGTGGACAAGGGCGGGAGGGATAGCTCAAGCATTTTACCACAATAGGGACTGTTTCGCGCAACGTCCCGATGCCACCCCGATAAGTCCCGATTGAAGCCCCGATCCGTCCCCATAAGGGCACCAATCCGTCCCAATGGCACCCCCGTTGCGTCCCGATGCGAGGCTGAAAGGTCTTGAAAATGGAGATTTCTAAAAGCCCAAACAGGATAAACATATAAACAGCAGCAAAGGGGCGATGCTGCTGCGGGCTAAAAAATGAAGAAAAACGGGTGGTTGGTTGGGGGTGGAAAAATCGGGAAGAAGGCATTAGAATATACGCACAAGCGGCGAGGTGCCGATAAAGGCTTAGGTCATGAACAAACTACTTGAAAAAGCATTCGCGGAAGCAGCAGCCCGTCCTGACGACGAACAGGCGCTCATTGCCAACATCGTGCTTGAGGAATTGCACGATGAATCTTTGTGGCAAAAGAAGTTTGCCCGTGATGCCGACAAACTGGACGCGATTGCCGCCAAGGTTCGCGGGCAAATCGCCCGTGGCGAAACCTTACCTTTCGATCCGTCTGACACACCCAACGAATGAAATCTGCCACAACGCCAGAATTTTGGCAGTGCTATCGCGGTCTGCCAAAAGCGGTTCAGCAACTCGCTATGGAAAATTACCGTTTGTGGCGCGGCGATCCGCGCCATCCCGGTTTGCACTTCAAAAGGCTGCGCACTTCATCCCCGCTATACTCCGTTCGCGTCGGATTGCACTATAGGGCGCTTGGGATTTTTCAGGATGATGTCGTGACATGGTTCTGGATCGGCACACACTCGGAATACGACCGATTGATTGGTTAATGTTATTTAAGAATCCCCCTTCCTGGCGGGCGCTCACACTTAATGGTCGTGACTTGAATCCAGGATTCTGATATACACAACACAAGCTATTCTGTTCGGGCGACATTCATTACGTTTGTTGTCCTGACTGTGGCATTGGTTGATTCTCATGCTTTCATCAGAGATGGAGGGAAGAAATGAGGTGCTTGATACCAACAAAACTTATCGTTGCTGGATTTGTTGTTTCCTTGGCGTTTGTGTCGAGCATTCCCATTCATGCCGAAGAGCCTGGATCGACCAATACAGAGTCATCGACGGATGTTCTTGCGCAGTTTAAAGCGGAACAGAAAGCTGTTGATGATGCCTATGCGTCTTATGAAATTGGCGATTACAAATCCGCCTTGCCGCAGTTTGAAGCGTTAGCAAAAAAGGGAAATCGTAACGCCTATGGTGTATTAGGCGATATCTTTCTGTACGGAAGGGGTGCCAAACAGAATTTTACAGAGGCACTGAAATGGTACCGTCTAGCGGCTACAAAAGGCAGCAACTACGCTCAGACAAAATTAGCGAATATGATTCGCTGCGCCGATGGAACAGTGCGAAATGATGCCGAAGCATTCAAGTTGTATCAGCAGGCGTCCGAGAGCGGGAGTGTTGCGGCGCTCATAAATCTTGCAAGTGCATATGCGGATGGAGAAGGAACGGCACAGAACCGCAAGGCGGCGTTTACTCGCTATGTCGAGGTGTATTCGAGCGGCAAGTATGCACGCGCACGGAAGAATGAAGAGGTTGTGCTCTATTTATGTCGCGGTGTTAATGAGGGAAATTCTGAAAGGATTATTCAAAGTTATCGTGATGGCGCGAATAAGGGGTCGGTATCGGATCAGTTCGAAATGGCGTTCTCGCATTTCTATGAGGTCGATGCGGCACGAAATTTCGAGGAAGCCGACAAGTGGTTTGAGCTTGCAACGGGCAACGATCCTGATTTGCAGTACAGGATTGGTGATCTGTACATCAACTCGTACAAGGTTCCTGATGATTATCAGAGAGCCGCCAAGTGGTATCGTTTGGCGGCAGTGCAGGGACACAAGTTGGCTCGGTACGAACTAGCCGCTTTGATTCTGACCGGCAAGGATACCGGCTTTGACAAGGCGGAAGCCGAGAAGTGGGCGTCCTTCACGGATATGGAAGAGCGGTTGAAGATTGCTGAAACGCTTTATGACAGAGGGCACAAAAAGGAAGCCTTTGACTTATTTCTGTTGGCTGCCAATCAAGGAAATCCCGTTGCTCAGTTCAGGGTAGGGAAATATTACCTGAATCGCCAGATCGGTTTAGATGACGATAGGGAGGCGTTAAGGTGGTTCAAGATGGCTGTGGAACAGGGCAGCCGTGACGCCATGAACGATCTTGGCTACATGCATTATTATGGCATTGGTGTTTCTAAGAATGATGCTGAGGCGGTGAAGTTAATTTACCTCGCGGCAGACAAAGGAAACAAAGATGCTATGAAAAATATGAGCGCCGTTTACAAGGATGGAATCGGTGGAATGCCCAAGGATGAAGCGGAATCCGCCAAATGGCGAGACAAGTGGAATGCGGCGAAGGAAGCCGAGTGGGAGAAGATGAAGGCTAAGGAGTTAGCCTCTTCATGAATCACTTCATTGAAACGCCCGAAAGGGCGTTTCTTATTTATGCGTTTTGAGTCAGCTTCACTACACGCTTGCCCCAAATCTCCAATGCTTCCCGACGTTCCTCAAGATAGCTGTGGCGGTTGTATACGGCGGCAACGCCTCGGATGGAGCCGCTTTTGTGATTGAGAATTTTCTCGGCAACATGTGGCGGGATGCCAAGCTGCGCCATGCCCGTTGTCGCCGTCCGGCGAAGATCATGCACCGTCCAGCCGACAATGCCGGAAATCTGATCCAGGCGTTTCTTGGCGCGTGAAAAACCCGAAACCGCTGTCGTTCCAGTGGTCGAGAAAAGCAACATACCGTTTCGCGGAATTTGGTTTAGAAGATCAAGCGCAACAGGACTAAGCGGCACTTCGTGGGCAAGACCGTTCTTGGCGCGTTCCTTGGGGATCGTCCACAAGGAACGGTCCAGGTCTACTTCATCCCATGTTATGCCCGCCACTTCCTCGCGGCGTTGCGCGGTTAGAATCAGCATTTGAACGAGAGGTCCGAAGGGAAAGCCAATTCCTGCGGCAGCACACCAGACAGCCGCAAGCTCTTCGTCAGACAATACCCGGTCGCGGCTGGATTCGCGGCTTGGGGGCTTGATGCCTGCCGTTGGGGAATGGTCGATGATGCCACGCTCGACGCACCAACCGAATAAGCGGGCAATATAGGCGAGAAGCCGGTTTGCCATGACCGGGCTGCCCCTATCAACCGTGGCATCCAGCAATTCGATAACGTCGCGCTTGGCGATGCTGCCAATGGGGCGCTCGCCCCATCGGGAAACGATGTTCGCTTGCAGGATTTGTTCGGTCGCCTTCCACCCCTTGTTTTTCGGCTTTGCATAACGGGTGATGAAGGCGGCAACGATTTGTTCGACCGTATCCGCCCTGCGTCGGCGTTCTTCGGCAATTTCTTCAATCCTGCGGGTTTTGGGGTTTCCGCCCTTTTCTACTTCCTCCAAGGCTTCTTTTGCAGCTACACGGGCTGCTTCAAGGGAGGTGGCGGGGTATGACCAGGACATTCGTACCTGCTCCCCGCCGGTTCGGGTGCGCAGAAAAAACGTTTTGCCGCCTGCATCGGTAACGCGCAGCCCGAACCCCGGGACGACTGCATCCCAGAATTCGACGCGTTTGCCCGTGGGCGCGGGTTTGACCTTCTTTACCATTGCGTCTGTAATGACTTTGCGGGTCGCTTGGCGTGGCATCGGCAAACATTCCTCGGCAATCAAAAGGTCTTCTGGGGGCACAACGGGGGCACAAAATAATGCGATTAGCCCCGTTTCGGCAGGTTCACCCATGCTAAGGAAAAATCTTAAAACGTCAATGATTAGTTATATTTATATAGCATGCGGGGTTCTCCCAGGTTCCACCATGTTTACCCATGATTTTTGAATGGCATTCAAGAGGTCGTCGGTTCGATTCCGATTGGCTCCACCAAATAAGAGAAGGGCTTAGCGAACATTCGCTAAGCCCTTTTTTTTTTGCCAAAGCGGCATCGCAGCAATTTCGGCAAAAGGGAAATGTGCCCACCGGCAAAACCCAAGGGAAACAGAACAGGGGCAGGGGTAGAAAAAATGAGAAGAAGCCTCTAGAATACACGAGCAAGTGGCAGACAGCCGACGCAAAGGATAGGCTTATGAACAAACTGCTTGAAAAAGCTTTCGCGGAGGCCGCATCTCGCCCAGACGACGAGCAGGCGCTTATTGCCAGTATCGTGCTTGAGGAATTGCACGATGAAGCCTTATGGCAGCAAAAGTTTGCCCGCGATGCCGATAAGCTCGACGCGATTGCCGCCAAGGTTCGCGGGCAGATCGCCCGTGGCGAAACTTTTTCTTTCGATCCGTCTGACACCCCTCACGAATGAAATCTGCCACAACGCCCGAATTTTGGCAGTGCTATCGCGGTCTGCCAAAAGCGGTTCAACAGCTTGCTATGGAAAATTACCGTTTGTGGCGCGACGATCCGCGTCATCCCGGTTTGCACTTTAAAAGGCTGCGAACTTCCTCCCCGCTATATTCCGTTCGCGTCGGGTTGCATTACCGGGCGCTTGGGTTGTTGCAGGACGATGTGGTGACATGGTTCTGGATCGGTACGCATGCCGAATACGACCGATTGGTTGGTTGAGGCGACCGGATATGGAACAGTAGCAATTACTTCGAAAGCCCAGCAAGAAGAGTGAGGATCGCCCGCTGGTGTGTTGTCGTTCCCGAATGTGCATCAGCGACAAGGCGGCTTGTTAGAGAAGGCGTGCTCGTTGAGACCAGGGCGGAACGGGTGCGCAGGGCGGAGAGATACCGGCTGGCTTCGCGCTATGTGCAAGCGGCCCTGGCGTTGCAGGAGAGGCTGAGCAGGTTTTCGAGGTAGCCCAAGAAGGCAAAGTCACAGCTTACTTTCTTCTCGGAGTTTCTACCGCATCTGCTTGAACAGCCAGCGGGCGGAATAAGGCTCGTTGACGCTGCCGATGTTGCCTTGCTTCTCTTCCAGCAAGGCCCAGGCCTGCCAAGTCGGGGCATTCTTGCTGTCGGCCTTGGTTCCTTCCCGGAACAGCCAGCGGGCGGAATAAGGCTCGTTGACGCTGCCGATGTTGCCTTGCTTCTCTTCCAGCAAGGCCCAGGCCTGCCAAAAATGAGGGGCCTTTGGACGATACTCGGCTGCTGCTCGATAAAGATCCTTGGCCCCAGCTCTGTCACCCTCAGCATCCCGATACTGGGGAACCAAGGTCAGGTAGAAAGCGTCGGTGATATTGTCGGTTGTCAGCGAGTTTGTTGCAGCAGCTTCAATCAGGGCAGTGTCCACACACACAGGATCAACAAGTTTCCGCTCGACGAGTTGCCTGTACAGAGCGCCCGCAATGATCGGATGTCTGGTCCGAAGCTCTGTCGAATGGCAGGTGGTGCCGCTGAAGTTGCGTTGCTGCCCCCGCAACATGAGGCGAAGCTCTCCTGGCAATCTTGAAGCCAATGCCATTATCTCTGGCCGAGGGAGGTCCATAGCACTTGCAATCAAACTTATAGTCGGAGGACGTGAGAACCCCTTTCTTGTCTTCCGCCCTTCGATTGAACATGTGCAAGCGAGAAGCGAAATAAGCGCTACCCCATCGCTCCAGTGACGAAGCTCTTCCGCCATTTCGCCAAGCCGCGCGGAAAGCGGGTGGTCTCCGAAGGCGGCAAGCATGGTGGCTAGAAAGTCGGCATTGCTTTGGTCGAATTGACGATTAAGCACGTCGATGTCGAATATTCTTTCCGCTTCCAAACCGGCAGCCTTAACGAATTTCCTTAACTCTTTCCATTGCGGCCTTCCTTGCCGATCAATCCGGACAACACCAAATGAGCCTTGTTCATTCATCAGGTCAGGATAGCGTTCTCGCCATTCATACGTGCGTGCGGCGAGCAAGAGCTTGCAATGTTTTCGCTCCGCCTCTGCCATGGCGGCAGGCAGATCATCAATTTGCTCGGCGTTGTCAATGACCAATAAGGCATCGCCACCGACTGCTTGCATTGCAGTTACCGGATCAACTTTGCCTTTGCCAGCAAAAATCAAGACGCGGCGTTCTTCATCTTCGGACCAGAGCTGATAGGCCGCTTGCAGCAACGCTGTGCTTTTTCCGCTTCCAACGCCGCCCAGCAGCAAGAGGGTGTTGCAGTGTTGGGAAAGGAGCTTGTTGGCAATCATATTTCCTGACGGATTGTATCCCTTGCTATCCGCCGCGATGACCAAATCGGGCTGTGCCCCAAGCAGAAAAGCGTGACGGGCTTCAGGCGTTGCTGAGTGGGGGGCGGAATTGATTTCTCCCCAGCCAGGAACGCCGCTCGCCACACCAAAGTTTGGTTGTCCCTGTAACTCTTTGATCCGGCCAAGGCGGGCCTTCGCCCATTTCTGCGCTCCTTCGTGCCCGCCGAGAAAATCGGAAGCATCTTTGATGGCGTTTGGAAGTTGCCCCCAGTCTCCAATAAACTCGAGAACGTTAACCTTGGTAATCGGATACTGGTTGAGTTGTCCTACAGCCTTTGAAAGCAGACTGCGCAAATCGTCCGTGTCACCGATGATGGGCTCGCCTTGTGGAAAGGAAAAGGCGAAGAGGGCGGCGTCGCCCTCTGAAGCGCGACGGGCGACGGCAAGGGGTAATTCTTTAACGGGTAGATCGTCTCCTAAGGGAATAAATTCGGCGATCTCTCCGACAGGACCGATGGACTGAATGTTCAGGGTATTGGCTTGCTTCGAAGCGCTAAAGACAGGTGTAAGGAAGCCAGGGGCATCCTTGAAACTTTCAATCAGTCCGCTGAGGTGCTGCGTCACGGCATGCCTACCTGAGGGGTATGGTAGAGAGGAAAGTTTAGGTAGCCCCGATCAGTCATGTAGCTTCTGATACGCTCGGACATGTATGCCCAACTTTCTCTCTCAGAGCATCCACCCTGGGCATACCAATACTCCACATTTGAGCCAAAAGGTTTTAAGAGTGTGCGAACTTGAGCTGTCTGAGTAGTTTCGTCGGAAACAAATATGCGTTCAACGGTTTGTGGATTGACGTCTAAAGGCACATTCCAACTAACTTCCAGCGCCCTGGCCCGACCATCAAAATCGGTGGAGATTGAAGCATTTATGAGGTTAAAATACGCTTCAACGAGCAGTGAATTGGCTTGACGCTGAAGAGGTGCGCTTGGCTTTGCCTTGAAATAGGCTGCGTTGTCCTTATAAAAAGAAGGGACGAATTTGGTCGGTGTCGAGATGTCGTTTTTCAAAAGAAAATGCAGACACTCCTCCCTCTTTTTCTCTTTTGGTTTAGTGGGGGCTTGGGGGTTGGGCGGGATGGCATCCTGCAAATAGTTATCGTAGCGCCCTGCCAGAAAAGCACCCGTGTCAAATGGGTAGTAGTCAGCTGCAGACGCGAGCAAATCCGTTTTGAACAGTATACAGGCGGGATGCCGGACGGTTTGATCGCTATACTGCCCGTTGTGGCGCTCGCGGACGTAAGCCGGACGGCCGTAGAAAGCGTAAGACTTGCCATTGGTCGGGGCCAAATCATCCTTAAAAGCTTCAATCTTTCCTGCTGTCAGAATGGCGACAAGCCCAGCAGGGGACGTCACATGGCATAAAGGGAGCGGCGGTCCAGCCGGTAGGGGTTGATTATCCACGTATGTAGAAAAACTGTATGGCATTTAGGATGCTTCGCCTTAATGACCGCTTGGATACGGGACTATATCAGGCGGAAGGAGGCGCAAACAAGGTTCAATTGAAAAGTGCGGCCATATTTTGTCCCCCTTCCCAACTGTTCCAGTTGGATGCTACGGTCGTGGCGCGGCGGTAAGGTCAGGCCGTTGTAATGCCAGGGTTTTCTTGCTGGCAGGCAGCCTCCGATTGGCTCCACCAAATAAGAGAAGGGCTTAGCGAGATTTCGCTAAGCCCTTTTTTTTGCCCCTTCGCCTTGTCGATAATGATCGCGCGGATGCCCTAAACCACCGTCACCTGAACCCGCATCTTGTCGTGGCCGGGGCCGCAATAGATGTTGCAGGTGATGGAGTGGTTGCCCAGCCGATGCAGCGCGATGGTCTGCTCGACCGGCTCATTCTTGCGTAGCGTAATGGGGGGAATGTCGCCCGGCTGGAACCAGACGCTGTGCGTGACGTCGTTGGTCATCATGTGAAAGCGATAGGCGACCCCCCGGTTCAGCTTCAATATTCCGGGCTCGAAAGAGAATCGGCGCGCCAGAAGATAGACATCGACCGGTTCCTTGCTGTCTTTGTGGTCTTCGAGATGTCTGGGGTGAACGGTGCCGTCGTCCAGCTTATAGCGCTCGACGAATTCCTTGGCCTTCTTCTCGAATTTCATCGCGTGCTTTTGCGCGTCATCTCCAGACTTGTCGGCCGTCTCGTCCCCCTTGGGGTCGATGCCGCAGGCGGCCAGAAGCCCAAGTGCGGCACCCCCCATGCCCACGGAAGTCATGAAACGGCGGCGGCTGGAAAAAAACTCGGTCATTGAACGATGCTCCCTGTCGTTATGCCGGCCCCAGTCTCTGCGGATGGGTGCCGGATGCTTGTGCCTTATGGTCATCCCGCTCCGGCCCCCCCCAGGAAGTTCACCCCTGGATTGAAAGACCCGAAGCAAGATATCGACAAACAAATAGGGTCGGTAGAATATTCTATCTTTTTTTATGGGCATTGCGAACGATAATTGCCCGCCTCCGTAAGCTATCCTCTTCAAGATGAACCGAGGATGAACGAACGCATGAAGCCGGGTACGCGCCGACGCGACCAACTGGCTGGGCCTTTTCCCGGAAATACACTTTTCGTTTCAGCATAATAGGCACGGTAGGCAGCTACCGGATCGGTGCCTCGATAATGTTCCGGCATGGCCTGGGCGGGTTCCGTCCAGCCTAAATCGGGGATCGGTGGGGCTTTTGGCGTGCCTTGAATGATCGCTGCCGAGGCATGGGCGCGGGTGCTGCGGTACCGGTACTCCTTGGCCAGTTCCAGGCCAAGTCGGCGCGTCCAAAGATAGTGGGGCAGGCTGTCTCCGGCCCAGAGAACGCAAGGGTGGCGCGCATGGGTGGGTTTGTAGGGGGCCGGGAGGTGATAACGGTGAAGGACGGCGCAGAGAATCTGAGCGGTCTCCAGCACCATCTTGACGACATGAACATCCGAATGAAAGCGGGCGGCCCTGGCCGGATCGCGATCCAGAAAGAAGATATTCATGCGCCCGCCTGCTGTGAAATCCCTTGCTCAAAGTGGGGTTTAGCCCAGGAAATACAAGATGGTATCGAGCCATCCGGCTTCAAAAAGAAAGCCCCTGGTTTGCACCAGGGGCTAAGTCAATACAGGGAGGCTTCACGTCTGGGAGACGTAGGGTTCCAAAGAACCCCTTCGAACCGAAGCTCGAAACGCGTGAATCTTGGGGCAAAAACATTTCGCACCGCAATATTCGTAAGTCCCTATATAACGGAGGCGCCCCTGGCAGGCCACATGGAATTCCACAGTGCTGTTATGCGTTTTGCGCATATCTTAGAAGACGCGAATATAACCCCCCGCCCTCCCGAATTCACAGCGACATCAGATTTCGACTTGTCCGCCCAGTTCCACGACGCGATTGATGGGCAGGCGAAAGAAGTCCATGGCGGTGGCGGCCATGCGGGCCAGGCTGGCATAAAGATGGGCCTGCCAGAGGGGCAGGGCGGGATTGGCCGAGGGAATCACCGTCTCGCGGCTTAGGAAATAGGATATCGACATGGGTTCGTAAAAGAATCCTAATTCGTCGCTGCGGGCCTGGGCCAGCGCCTTGGGAACGTCAGGGTCTTGCATGAACCCGTAATGCAACAGAACTTGGTGAAAGCCCTGTTCCAGCGGACGCGATTCAACGCGCCATTCCGGGGTCACGTAGGGCACATCATCGACAATCACGGTCAGAATCACCACGCGCTCGTGCAAAATCTTGTTGTGCTTGATGTTGTGCAACAGGGCCAGCGGTACGCCATGTTCAGAGCCGCTTAGGAAAATGGCCGTGCCGGGCACGCGGACCAACCGGCTGGAGAGTGTGGCCAGAAAATCCTTGATGGGCAGTGAATCGCGTCTTGTCCGTGCCAGCAGGGCGGCACGTCCGCTCTTCCAGGTTACCAGAAGCGTGAAGATGACAAGGCCGATGACCAAGGGGAACCAGCCGCCCTGCTCGATCTTCACGATATTGGCCAGGAAGAAAGCCATGTCGAACATCAGAAAGAAGCCGACCAGCAGAATCACGGTGCGCATTTGCCATTTCCAGGTAAGGCGCATGACAATGCCGACCATGATGGCGGTGATAGCCATGGTTCCGGTGACGGCGACGCCGTAAGCCGCCGCCAGTTTCGAGGAAGATCCGAAAGAAGCCACCAACGCCGCAACAGACAGCATCAGCGCCCAATTGACGAAGGGAATGTAAATCTGCCCCTTCTCATGCTGAGAGGTGTGAATAATGCGCAGGCGAGGCAGATAGCCCAATTGAATGGCCTGGCGGGTCATGGAAAAAGCGCCGGAAATCACCGCCTGCGAAGCAATCACCGTGGCCATGGTGGCAAGGATCACCAAAGGCAACGTGCCCCAAGCGGGCACCATCAGAAAAAAGGGATTCTCGATGGCTTCGGGATGGGTGAGCAACAGGGCTCCCTGACCGAAGTAATTGATCAAAAGGCCGGGCAGGGCCAGACCATACCAGGCAAGGGCAATGGGCAAGCGGCCGAAATGTCCCATATCGGCGTAAAGCGCCTCGGCCCCCGTCAACACCAGCACGACAGCACCCAGAGACAGAAAGCCGGTCAGGCCGTTATTGATCAGGAACAAGACGGCATGATGGGGGGACAGGGCCCACAAGACGCCGGGGGCAAGACCGATATTTTTAATGCCGATGACGGCCAGCGTGATGAACCAGATTGCCACGATGGGGCCGAACATGGTGCCGACGGTCGCCGTGCCGTGGCGCTGAATGGCGAAGAGGCCGATCAGAATCAAAAGAGTCAGAGGCAGGATGTAATCGGAGAATCCGGGCTTGGCGACATCAAGCCCCTCGATGGCGGAAAGAACCGAAATGGCCGGGGTGATCATGCTGTCGCCGTAAAACAAACCGGCTGCGAACAAGCCCATCGCGGTAACCAGCGCTCCCTTTGCTCCTTTCCCATCCAGCATGCGCGTTACCGAGGCCAGCAAAGCCAGGCTGCCGCCTTCGCCCCTGTTGTCGGCGCGCATGACGATCAGTACGTATTTGAGCGAAACGACGGACATGATCGACCAAAAAACCAGCGATAACACACCTAGAATATGAGGCTGATCGATTGGCAGCGGATGCGCTCCGCCAAAGGTTTCCTTGATGGCATAAAGCGGGCTGGTGCCGATGTCGCCGAAGACGACGCCAAGCGCTGCCAGTGCCAGGCCAGGAACACGGCCAAGGTCACTCTCGGTCTCAAGACCGGTTGCTGCGGTAGACATGAAAGATGGGAATCCCTGTTCATCGAAGGGTGAGAAAGTGAATACCTGTTTGATCAGAAAGTCAAGTTTCTGGGCAGATTGGGCGCCAAGGACAAATCAAAGGTTCGGACAGGAACAAGTCGATAAATTGGTTGGAGGTGGCCCGGGCGTGGTTTAGAATGGTTCTACCTAATTCACGACAGAGGAGAGCCAGATGGCCAAGAACCTTCCCGGCATCGATATCGGCATTCCGGAAAAGAAGCGCAAAGCGATTGGCCATGGATTGTCCAAATTGCTGGCCGACAGCTACACCCTCTATCTCAAAACCCATAACTTCCATTGGAACGTTACCGGCCCGATGTTCAATACCCTGCATCTGATGTTCGAGCAGCAGTATAACGAGTTGGCGCTGGCAGTCGATCTGGTGGCCGAACGCATTCGAGCCCTTGATCTTCATGCGCCCGGCAGCTACGCCGATTTCGGCAAGCTGACGGTTCTGAAAGAAGCGAAAGATGTGCCCAAGGCGATGGAAATGGTGCGCCAGTTGGTCAAGGATCACGAGACGGTGGCCCGCACGGCGCGCGAGGTTTTCCCGCTGGCCGAGGACGCGGGCGATCAGTCGACCTGCGATTTGATCACGCAGCGCCTGCAGATTCATGAGAAAACCGCCTGGATGCTGCGCAGCCTTCTCGACTGACCCCTGCTGGCTATTTGATCAGGCATACTGGCGAAGCTCCCCGCAGGGCTTCGCCATTTCATGTCAGGGCACTGGAAGGGGAACGCTTTCGTGGCTCATGCGCAGCCATTGGGCCAGGCTGCTGGCGCTAAGGGGTTTGGCAAAGAGATAGCCCTGGCCTATGTCGCATCCCAGCTTGGACAGAAGGTCGGCCTCGAGTTCCGATTCCACACCCTCGGCCACCGTGGTCAAGTGCAGAGAATGTCCCAGTCTTACGATGGCCTCGACGATGGCCTTGTCCTCGCTGTTGCTGCCAAGATCGGAAATGAAGCCGCGATCGATCTTCAAAATATCGATAGGCAGGCGCTTTAGATAGTTGAGCGAGGAATAGCCGGTTCCGAAATCGTCCACCGAAAGACGAATTCCCAGGGCCTTTAACGCCTTCAACACCTGCTCGGCCTGGGCGGCATTGGCCATGACCGCCGTTTCAGTAATTTCAAGTTCAAGACAGGTGGGATCAAGCCCTGTGCGTTCGAGAATATCGATTACGCGCTCGACTAGGCGCATATCCTGGAACTGGCGACAGGACAGATTGACCGAAACATGCGCAATCGGCAGGTTCTGGTCTTGCCAAAGCCTGAGCTGCTTGCAGGCGGTTTCCAGCACCCAACTGCCGATGGGCAGAATGAGGCCGGTCTCTTCGGACAGGGGAATGAAGTCGGAGGGCATGACAAGGCCATGGGTGGGGTGATTCCAGCGGATCAGCGCCTCGACGCCGCAAAGTCCTTGCCCGCCCTTCAACGAGACCTTGGGCTGGTAGACCACTTCGAACTCCGAGCGATCCAGAGCCTGGCGCAGGCCGGCCTCCATCGCCAGTCTTTCGGCGGCTCGGCTGTTCATGCTGGCGTCAAAGAAGCGGTAGGTGCTGCGTCCTGCCGCCTTGGCCTGATACATCGCCGTATCGGCATTCTTCAAAAGCTCGTTGGCGTCAGCCCCATCCTGGGGAAAAACGGCCAGTCCAAGGCTGGTTCCGGCATGCAGTGTCTGCCCGGCCAGCTCGAATGGTTCGGTGAGGAAGCTGACAATGCGGTCGGCCAGATGGGCCAGTTCGGACGTATGTCCAAAGTCGGTCAGAATGATCACGAATTCGTCGCCGCCCAGGCGGGAAACGGTGTCGCTTTTGCGCACGCACAGCTTCAAGCGCTCGGAGACGCCCTGCAACAGAAGATCGCCGACATCGTGGCCCAGGCTGTCATTGATGACCTTGAAGCGGTCGAGATCGAGGAACATCACGGCGACGCGCATCACGTCGCGCCTGGCCAGATCAAGCGCATGGGCCAGACGGTCTTGAAGCAGCAGGCGGTTGGGCAGGCCGGTCAGCGCATCGTGATAGGCCTGATGCTTGATGCGTTCGTCCTTTTTGCGAATCTCGGTTACGTCGCTGAAGACGGCGACGTAGCGGATGGCTTGTCCGCTTTCGTCGCGAACCGCGCTGATCGTCTGCCACTCGACAAACAATTCGCCCGACTTCTTGCGATTCCACAATTCACCCTGCCATTTCCCATCGGCCAGCAGGGTTTGCCACATGTCGGCATAGAAGGCCTCGTCATGATGGTCGGATTTCAACAGGCGCGGGGTCTGGCCGATGGCCTCCTCAGGCGCATAGCCGGTAATTTCGCTAAAGGCGGTGTTGACCGAAAGAATGACGCCGGTGGCATCGGTGACCACCACGCCGTCATGCGTGGTTTCATAGACGCTGGCGGCCAGTTGCAAGGATTGCCGGGCCTTGTAAAGCTCGGTGATATCCATGCCATAGATATTGACGTAATCCGCATCGGCTATAGGAATCATGTTGAGCGACAGGCGATGGCCGTCGATCTGCCATTCTCGGGTCAGTCTGGTGCGGCTGGCCATGGCCTCGCGGACCATGGTCGACCAGGGGGCCGGTATCTTTAGGCCGACGGATGTTCCCAGCGAGGCCAGGAAGGGCAGGCTGGAAGGATTGGCGTGCAGAACGGTTCCATCCAGGCGCACACGCAGAACGGGGTAGGGATTCTGGGTGGGAAAGAGCGCCATCGAGGTCTGCTCTTCCTGAGCGCGGCGCAGATAGGTGACATCCTTGATCAGGAGCAGTGACTTGCCCAGCGAGCCGCGCGGGCGCAGGCGTTCGTAGATGCGCACGTTTCCATCGTCGTCTTCTATGGTGATGTCGCCCTCGTTGTTCTGGGGCGACAGAAAGCGCTCGATGCCGCCGCACTGGTCGACCATGCCTTGCATGGTGGCGTTTTCGGCAACAGGACCCGACTCGCTTAAGCGCAGGACGCCCACCCCAAGGTGATCGGTCACGTCATGCAGAATGCGCAGACGTTCGATCTCCGTCTCGGCCTCGATCCGGTAGGCCATATGTTTGACCTTTTCGTCGGCTTCGTGTTCCAGCCGCTCTCTGGACTTCAGCACTTCCTCGGTCAGCCGTTCGATCTGGCACTCCAGTCCGATCAGTTCATCGCCGCGCTTCAAGTCCTCGAGAACAGTACCAAAGGCCTTTTCCGAAAACTGGCCGACCGTATCTGATACCTTGCGCAGCCGCCACATCAGATAAATCAGCGTTGCCACGAACAGGGCCGACAGGGTCAGAGCCAGCGAGGTGCGCTGCAGCCGGGCCTGGGATAGAATGGGGTGCGCCAGTTCCGCCAGGCGCGTCTTGGGAATGAGCGTCATGAAACTGGCCCTGATCTCCGACGTGCCGTAATCGAAGAATTCCTTGCCGGTAATCAGGAAGTCGTCCTCGAGCCGGTCGGTGGCCGAGCCCGCCGGCAAAATGGACGGATTGGCCGAGGCCAGCACGCGAGCGCTGTCCGCTCCCGCCAGGATCAGGATATGCTCCTTGTCCCTGAAAAGTCCTTGGCCGCTGAGCAGGAAATTGTCGTCGATTTTAGAGACCAGCAGCAGATAGGCGGCGGGCTTTCCGGCCCCATTCTCTACGATGCCCAGAGAAAAAACATAAGGCCTGTCTTCATGCATGCGCAACTGGGCGTCGCTGTGGGCATTGATCAACTGGCGTGGGTTGAAGGTAAGGAACGCTTCAGGAATGGGTAAGCCGGAGATAGTGTAACTATCCAAGAGTGTCCCCTTGGGGCTGAGAACCTGAATATAATCAACCGGGGGAAAACTGCGTTGATAGGTTCGGTTGGGAAACCAGTCGGGCGCCTTTTCCTTGATCTTGGCGCGGGCAACGGGTTCCTTGCCATCTGGCTGGGTCGCATGTTCCTTTAAGATATGGTCGCGGGCCTGGGCGCTGGCGGCAAGAGTCTGGGCCAGGATATGATGTGCCCGAAGCGAAGCGTCGAAGCGCAGTCGGTCTTCGTGGGCCTTGTCTTCCAGACGGCGCGTGAATTCTTCCTGCACCAGAGCCCGGGTGGCGGCGCCGTGCGCGATATCCAGAAAAAACCAGATCGGCACGATGGCGATCAGGCCCAGGGTGGCCATCTTGGCCACCACGGGCATGCGCGAGAGTGCTCGGCCGGTTTCCCCCATATTTAACATCCTAGCCGGGTTCCCCGATCAGCTCTGTGTCCTTGAACTTCCAGCCGTGCTTGCGCAGCCGGGTCACCGAGACGATTCCAAAGCGGGGATCTATCGCGTCAGCCTGGGCGATCAACTCGGCTGCCAGCCTTGTCGCCATGGGATGCGCCGCAGGGGCGTCCGCCCAGCTTGTGATGCCCATGACGCGGTAGAATGGATAGCGGCCCCTGGCCAGGGCCTCTTCGTCGGAGGGAGAGATGCCGTCCAGTTTCAAAGTCTTCACTTGTCCCAGTTTGGCCTGAGACTCGACATGGAACAGTGTTTCCCAGCCGATGCCTTCTCGGGTTTCGGAAACCTCGATGATCATGTCCTTGATGGATGGGACGTCCAGGGCCTGCCTGGCGAAATGGTCGGGTTCGCCGATCAGAAGGCGCCAGTGGCCGGGCCGGGGCTTGCAGTGCAGGCGGGTGATGGCGCGCACCTCGCCCTTGCGGGCGACGCCGCTCATGGGAATATCCGACCAACTGCGCGTACCACCTGCGAACAGGGCGCGGGCCTGGGCCCATGAAATATCCTGAAGCGGGTTGGAGGGGTGGACGATCAGGGCCACGGCGCTGATGCCGATGGTGTGGAAGCGAACGCCGGGCAGGCGGTCGATGACCCCCGGTGGGCAGCACATGCCGGTAATGTCAGCGCTTTTTTCGCTTAAAGCTGCGCTGGCCAGACCACAAGTCCCTTCCTGGGCCCCCAGTTTGAGCCCGTTTTGGGTGCCAAAGCGCATGGCAAAGGGTAGCAGTGCGGGATAGATCTGCTGATCCAGGGCCAGCATCAGATCGACCCCTTCCGGCCGCTTGATGCTGCGCGACACCCAAGTTTCAGGCATCTGCATGATCGAATCGGGCGACGAGAAGGGCTGGCCGCCCAATTCGCCGTGATCTGCCAGGGCCAACCGGGCAGGGGCAAGCAAAGAGCCCGCAGCAAGCCCCCCCATCAGGCCAAGCAAACGTCGGCGATCCAGGCTTGTGGAGGGCGTTGTTTCTAGCTCATGCGTGGACATCTGCGCCTCCTTTACGGCGAAACACGTCCTACCCCCCGGCCTTGTTACCCTCGAGTTCCGCAACACCTTCCCGGCCCCCAAGTATCCCAGGGCGGAACGTTACTCGATTTTCACAACCAAACAAGAAAAAATAGCATGCAGATGAACGCATAAATTATAAGGCTATTATGAGGTTGCTGTGCAGTTATTATAGTGTGGAAACTACATGGGTGTATTTACTTAAAATTTAGATCAGGCTTGGCCAAGCCGGTTTCAAGCCCCTCCCAGCCTAAAGCCCAAAGAAATGGGCTCTTCGACGTTTGATGTGGAATCGAGCCAGATGGCCGACATGAATTTTACCTCATCCTCGAGGAGGGCCGAAGGCCCGCCTCGAAGGATGAGTATCTGTCAATGCTCGGTTTTTTTCCCCTCACCCACCCTTCGAGACAGCCGCTTCGCGGCTTCCTCAGGGTGAGGAATCATGTTTGCCTTTTTCCATTTGTCGCGTCGAAGTGCCAAAGAGTAACGCCGGGGCTTGCCATGAAACGTGGGCGTGGTATCTAGTGTGGCGGTTTCGACGTTCCTGCGATGAAGCGGCACCGCTTTCAGGAACGTCGAAACCGAAAACCACACTAGCAATCAAATAGTTGCTAGTGTCCTCATCTATCGGCAAGTTCGTCTATCGCCAGAATTCAAAGCGAACGAACTTGCCGATAGGGACACTAGGGACGCCCAAATCAGACGCCCGTCCGGAAGGCCCGCCATGCCCAAGCGCACAGACATCCGCTCCATCATGATCATCGGGGCCGGTCCTATCGTGATCGGACAGGCCTGCGAATTCGATTACTCTGGGGCTCAGGCCTGCAAGGCGCTGAAGGAGGAGGGTTACCGCGTCATTCTGGTCAATTCGAACCCGGCCACCATCATGACCGATCCCGAATTGGCCGATGCCACCTATATCGAACCCATCACCACCGAGATGGTGACCCGCATCATCGAGAAGGAAAGGCCCGACGCGCTGCTGCCCACCATGGGCGGGCAGACGGCGCTCAACACCGCCATGGCGCTGGCCGACGAGGGCGTTCTGGAACGCCTCAATGTCGAGATGATCGGCGCCAAGCGCGATGTGATCGCCAAGGCCGAGGATCGGCTGCTGTTCCGCGAGGCCATGACCAAGATCGGTTTGGAAAGCCCGAAAAGCCAGATGGTAAAAACGCTGGCCGATGCCCGCGAGGCCTTGAAGATGGTGGGGCTGCCCGCCATCATCCGGCCCAGTTTCACCCTGGCCGGGACCGGCGGCGGCATCGCCTACAATACCGAGGAGTTCGAGCAGATCGTGGCGGGCGGCTTGGCCGCCTCGCCGGTCCATGAAGTGCTGATCGAGGAATCGGTGCTGGGCTGGAAGGAATTCGAGATGGAGGTGGTGCGTGATCATGCCGACAATTGCATCATCATCTGCTCGATCGAAAATATCGACCCCATGGGTGTGCATACCGGCGATTCGATCACTGTCGCTCCGGCGCTGACGCTGACCGACAAGGAATATCAGATCATGCGCGATGCCTCGATCGCTACCTTGCGCGAGATCGGTGTCGATACCGGCGGATCGAACGTGCAGTTCGCGGTCAATCCCAAGAATGGGCGCATGGTGGTGATCGAGATGAATCCCCGCGTGTCGCGCTCAAGCGCGCTCGCCTCGAAGGCCACGGGCTTTCCTATTGCCAAGGTGGCGGCCAAGCTGGCCGTGGGCTACACGCTTGACGAACTGGCCAACGACATCACGGGAGTGACGCCCGCCTCGTTCGAACCTACCATCGATTACGTCGTCACCAAGATTCCCCGCTTCACCTTCGAAAAGTTCCCAGGCGCCCAGGCCATTCTCTCCACCTCGATGAAGTCGGTGGGTGAGGCAATGAGCGTGGGCCGCTGTTTTGCCGAGTCCCTGCAAAAAGGTCTGCGCTCGATGGAGACCGGGCTTTCCGGGCTGGATGAACTGGAGATCGAAGGCGGGGTCAGCAAGGATGCCGTCAAGGCGCAATTGTCGAAATTCCGGCCTGACCGTTTGCTGGTCATCGCCCAGGCCTTCCGCCTGGGATTAAGCGTCGAGGAAATTCATGCCGCCTCGGCCTACGATCCCTGGTTCCTTCGCCAGATCGAAGCCATCGTCATGGCCGAAGAGGGCGTCAAGGCCAAGGGCCTGCCTGGCGATGCCCGCGAGCTGTTGAAGCTGAAGGCCATGGGATTCTCGGATGTCCGGCTCTCCAAACTCTCGGGAAAGAGCTTGAAGGAAGTGTCCTTCCGTCGCGATGTCTTGAACGTGCATCCGGTCTATAAGCGCATCGATACCTGTGCTGGCGAATTCGCCTCATCCACCGCCTATATGTATTCGACCTACGAAGGCGACGGCATCGGACCAGCCGAATGCGAGGCCCTTCCCAGCGATCGCAGGAAGGTGATGATTCTGGGTGGTGGGCCCAACCGCATCGGCCAGGGCATCGAGTTCGATTATTGCTGCGTTCATGCCGCCTATGCGCTGGACGAGGCGGGCATCGAAACCATCATGGTCAACTGCAATCCGGAAACCGTCTCCACCGACTACGACACGTCGGACCGTCTTTATTTCGAGCCCCTGACCGCCGAAGATGTGATCGAAGTCGCCAAGGTCGAGCAAAGATGCGGAAACCTGCTGGGCGTCATCGTCCAGTTGGGCGGCCAAACACCCTTGAAGCTGTCACAGGCCCTGGAAGATGCGGGGATTCCCATTCTTGGCACCTCGCCCGACGCCATCGATCTGGCCGAGGATCGTCAGCGCTTCCAGCAGCTTTTGGAGCGTCTGAAACTGCTTCAGCCCGCTAATGGCACCGCCACCTCGCATGAAGAGGCGCTTTCGGCGGCGCATCGCATCGGCTATCCGGTGGTGATTCGTCCCTCTTATGTGTTGGGCGGGCGCGCCATGCGCATCGTTCATGACGATGAGGAACTAGCCCTTTACATGCGCGACGCCGTCAAGGTATCCGGCGACAATCCGGTGCTGGTCGATTCCTATCTTCAAGACGCCACCGAAATCGATCTCGACGCCATTTCCGACGGCAAGGATGTTTTCGTAGCCGGGATCATGGAGCATATCGAGGAAGCAGGCATTCATTCGGGCGATTCCGCCTGCTCGCTGCCGCCCTTCTCGCTATCGCCCGCCATTATCGCTGAGTTGAAGACGCAGGCCCGCGCTCTGGCCCTGGGTCTTAACGTCAAGGGGCTGATGAATATTCAGTTCGCCGTCAAGGATGGCACGATCTACATCCTGGAGGTCAATCCCCGGGCCAGCCGCACGGTTCCCTTCGTCGCCAAGGCGACGGGCGTGGCGGTGGCCAAGATTGCCAGCCGCGTCATGGCGGGCGAAAGCCTGGCCTCGTTCGGCCTTGTCGAAAAAACGCTGGCCCATGTGGCGGTCAAGGAGGCGGTGTTCCCCTTCGCCCGCTTTGCCGATGTCGATATCGTGCTGGGGCCTGAAATGAAATCGACCGGTGAGGTCATGGGGCTGGACTTTAACTTCCCGGTGGCCTTCGCCAAGTCGCAGATTGCCGCCGGAACCAATCTGCCCTGCCAGGGCACGGTGTTCATCTCGGTCCGCGAAAGCGACAAACCGGCGGCGGCCGAGGTGGGACGCAGTCTCTCTGCCATGGGCTTCAAGCTGATCGCCACCTGTGGCACGGCGGCCTATCTGGCCGCTCAAGGCCTTGAAGTCGGCGTGGTCAACAAGGTTCTTGAGGGAAGGCCCCATTGCGTGGACGCCATGCTCTCGGGCCAGGTGCAACTTGTTATCAATACGACCGAGGGCGCTCAGGCCCTGGCCGACAGCTTCGGAATTCGCCGTACGGCCTTGATTAACAACATTGCCCACTACACCACCATGGCCGGAGCCAGGGCGGCGGCGGGGGCCATCGAGGCCCTGATCAAGGGCCGCCTTGATGTCGCCCCCTTGCAGGCCTACTTCAAGGCGTCTTAAGATACCCCAAAAGAACGGCCCCATCGGCGCCTGCCGAAGGGAGAACGTGGTGTTTGCATTTTCTATCCTACGGACGGCAGGGGGCCGGAATGGAAAAGATACCGATGACGCCAGACGGGTTGACCCGTCTCGAAGAGGAATTGAGGAATCTGCGCGCCGTCGAGCGCCCGGGCGTGATTCGCGCCATCGCCGAGGCTCGTGAGCATGGCGATCTGTCCGAGAATGCGGAATACCATGCCGCGCGCGAACGCCAGAGCTTTATCGAAGGGCGCATCGCCGAGTTGGAAGATATTGTCAGCCGCGCCCAGGTGATCGATCCCAAGCAGTTCTCGGGCGATGTCGTGCGCTTTGGCGCCACGGTCAAACTGGCTGACGAGGATTCGGATGACGAACCCACCTACAGCATCGTAGGCGCGCATGAATCGGATATCTCAAAGGGCCTTATTTCCGTTCATTCGCCGCTGGCCCGCGCCCTGATCGCCAAGAAGCTGGGCGACACCGTCGAGGTGCGGAGCCCGTCGGGCACCCGTTCCTACGAGATCGTCGACGTTAAATACGGGTGACCCTCAGGCGCTGGGCGCTCGCCTGCGCTCGCTTGGCTCACGCGCACACCGGTGCGCGGGGGCCGTTGGCCCCAGTCGCCCTACGGGCTCCAATCGTGTGACCCTCAGGCGTCGGGCGCTGTTTTCAGCATCTCGTTGGCCAGCTTAACCGTTTCGTTGACGTCCAGGCGGGCCACGCATTCGTAGCGCTCGCCCCTGAAGGGCAGCGTACAGTCGCCGATGCAGCCCTTGCAGGGCATGTCGGCCACCATCACTTTGAGATTGGCGGGCGCATAGGCCTTGGCGTGGGGCAGCACCTCGCCCTGATAAGCCGCCGCCGATAAAGACAACGTGGGCACACCCGACAGCGAGGCCAGATGCATGGTGGCACTGTCGGTGGCGATGACAAGCCTTGCCGCCTTGAACAGAGGCAGCAGATCGGGAAAGGGGCGCTCGATCACGCCAAGGCGGCTTGCCATTCCGGCGAAATCAAGATTGCGCTCGATATCCCCCGGACCCGCCAGCAACTTGATATCGAATTCCTGGAATTCCAGGGCCAAGGTCTCCCAGAAATCCGGCAGGGGTTGGCGGTCACGGCTGGAGACGAAGGGTGAGAAGAGGATTGTCGGCCTGTCCAGGGGCTCTGCGGGAACGGCCAGCAATGTCTGGTGAAAGCGCAGACTGAACGGTGGCGGTTTTGTTCCGGTCAGGGCTTCGGCCAAAAACAGCCAGCGCTCGATCATGCGGGCCGGGCGGGGGGCTTCAACAAGCTGGGTCAAGCGGCGGGCATTCTTTTCCAGGGCATTTCCGAATTTCGGCCAGGGCTTGGGATGGAAGGCGGCTGAAAAGGCGCTGCCGTGCGCCGCTGCCATCAGAAGCGCGTCGTCCATCCAGGGATGGCGGCGCCAATCGAGCGACACCACCTTACGGAAATTTTGAGCCCGCAGATCGGCCAGTGTCCTGAAACGATAGAGGCTGTCCGTCATCAGCCGGTAGAAATCGCGGATCTCGACACGGACATCGGGCGGCAGGGTGAAAGCGGCCTTGGCCGATTCTTTGCGCAGGACAAGGGTGATCGGTTCACCTGCATCCGCCAAGGGGCGGAAGACATCGATCAGGCAGCTTAGCATCATCACGTCGCCAAGCCCGCCCGCTTCGATCAGCAACAGGCCTTCTTGCACCTTTCCCTCAGCGCGCCTTGCTCCGGCTTTCCAGGCGAAGGGATCGGCCAGTGCGCGCAGGCGCCGTTTGGTCAACATCAGGCGGCGTGGATGGCAGTCTCGGAGACGGTCTCGTCCTCGACATGCAGATCGACCGGAACGCCGGGTTCCATTTTCGAATTGCGGATGGCCAGGGCGGATTTGACGTGGCTGACATTGGGCGCTGCCGTCAATTGGGTGGTCAGAAATTTCTGATAGGCATCCCAGTCGACCGCCACCACCTTGAGCAGAAAGTCGGTTTCGCCCGCCAGCATGTGGCATTCGCGGACCTCGGGCCAAGTATCGACCAGCGCCTCGAAGGCCTTCAGGTCATGATCGGCCTGGCTGGAGAGCCCGACATGCGCAAAAACTGTGACGTGATACCCCAAGGCCTGGGGGTCCACCTCGGCGTGATAGCCCCGAATATAGCCCGCCTCCTCCAGCGCCCGCACGCGGCGCAGGCAAGGTGGCGCGGAAATCCCCGCCCTTTTTGCCAATTCGACGTTTGTCATCCGACCGTCTTCCTGCAAATCATGCAGAATGCGCCGGTCGATCCGGTCCAGCTTAACCCGTTGCATAGCAATCCTTGGAATGTCAGCCCCTGTGATTCTGAAATTATATTACAATGCCGGAAGTGATCCGCCAAGCCTATTCGCAGATGCAACGAAAGATTCGCCACGCGTGTAAAAAAGTGAAAACTAAATAGAACAATGCGATATGAGATAGTTTAGAAATCTAAAACAACACTTGTTTTTAGGCCGAGCCGCGCCTAAATTTTCACTGTCTTTGTTATCGATCATTAGGAGAAATCCCCCATGTCCGAATGCTGCACCTCCGTTGGCGTCCTTGTCGGAAAGCCCGCCCCTGATTTCACCGCCCCGGCCGTGATGCCCAGCAACGAAATCAACCCGTCCTTCAATCTGAAGTCCTATCTGGCTGGCAGCTACGGACTGGTTTTCTTCTGGCCGCTCGATTTCACCTTCGTCTGCCCCTCGGAAATCCTGGCACACGATCACCGTCTGAAGGCCTTCGAGGAGCGCAAAACCAAGGTTGTTGGCGTGTCGATCGATTCGCACTTCACCCATCTGGCCTGGAAGAACACGCCGGTCGAGAAGGGTGGGCTGGGCAATGTCCAGTTCCCCATGGTGGCCGATATCACGCAGTCGATCTGCAAGAGCTATGGCGTTCAACTGCCGGGCGGCATGGCTCTGCGCGGCACCTTCCTGATCGACAAGAACGGCGTTGTGCAGTCCCAGCATGTCAACAATCTGCCCTTGGGCCGCAACGTCGACGAGGCGCTGCGTCTGGTCGATGCGCTGCAGTTCAACGAGGAACATGGCGAAGTCTGCCCGGCTGGCTGGAACAAGGGCAAGCCCGGCATGAAGGCCAATCCCAATGGCGTGGCCGACTATCTGGCCAAGCACGCCAAGGACCTGTAGGCCATTATTGGCAGATGCATGGTTTAGCGGGCCGGAGCTTCTCCGGCCCGTTTTCGTTCAGGGCATGCCTTGCTTCCTGGCCCAGGCCTTTCTATTCTATTAGGAAGCGTTGAAACGAGGGGACGGGCGATGGCCGCAAAGCACACGAAGGTTCTTATCCTGGGTTCGGGGCCGGCTGGCCTGACCACGGCGATCTATGCCGCCAGGGCCAATCTGAAGCCCATTCTGCTGGCGGGCCTGCAGCCGGGCGGGCAGTTGACCATCACCACGGATATCGAAAACTATCCTGGCTTCGCCGATCCGGTGGGCGGGCCCTGGTTGATGGAGCAGATGCAAAAGCAGGCCGAGAATGTGGGCGCCGAGATCGTCTATGATCTGGCCGCCAAGGTGGACCTTGCCAAGCGCCCCTTTACCGTCGAAGCCGATTCCGGCGATATCTTCACAGGCGACACGCTGGTGATCTCGACCGGTGCCTCGGCCAAGTGGCTGGGCATTCCCACCGAGAAGACCTTCCAGGGCTACGGTGTTTCGGCTTGCGCCACCTGTGACGGATTCTTTTTCCGAGGCAAGGAAGTGGCGGTGGTGGGCGGGGGCAATTCCGCCGTCGAGGAAGCGATCTATCTGACCAACCATGCCTCGAAGGTAACGCTGATCCATCGCAGGGATTCGCTGCGCGCCGAACGCATTCTGCAAGACCGCTTGTTCGCCAATCCCAAGATCAGCGCCATCTGGGATTCGGTGGTGGACGAAGTGGTGGGTGACAATGCGCCCCCCTCGGTCACCGGCGTGCGGCTGAAGAATGTGAAAACGGGCGAGACCAGTCTCTTGAAGGTTGACGGCGTGTTTGTGGCGATTGGGCATTCGCCCAACACGGAATTGTTCAAAGGTGTTCTCGACATGGATTCCGACGGCTATCTGATCACCAAGCCCGATAGCACGGCCACCAACATTCCGGGCGTATTCGCCGCAGGTGACGTGCAGGACAAGCATTACCGCCAAGCTGTGACGGCGGCGGGTACGGGCTGCATGGCCGCCATCGAGGCCGACCGCTTCTTGTTCATGAACGGCGGCCATTGATGACCGGCATGGACTGGGACAAGCTTCGGGTCTTTCACGCTGTGGCGGAAGCGGGCAGCTTCACCCATGCGGGCGAGTCCTTGAATCTCAGCCAGTCCGCCGTCAGCCGCCAGATCAGTGCGCTTGAGGAAAGCCTGGGCGTCACCTTGTTCCATCGCCATGCACGGGGCTTGATCCTGACCGAGCATGGCGAGCTGCTGTTCCGCACGGCCAGGGAGGTCTTCGCCAAGCTGGCGATGACCGAGGCGCAATTGGCGGAATGCAAGGATCATCCGCAAGGCCCCTTGAAAATCACCACCACGGTGGCCTTTGGCACCTTATGGCTGACCCCGCGTATTCGCGAGTTCCTGGATCTCTATCCGGAAATCACCTTGTCCATGGTGTTGGACGATGGCGAGCTGGATCTGTCGATGCGCCAGGCCGACGTCGCCATCCGCATGCAGCCCCCCCGCCAGCTTGATCTGGTGCAGCGCCATTTGATGACCATGCGCCATCGCGTCTATGCCGCGCCTGAATATTTGAAGAAATACGGCATGCCGCGTACGCCGGCCGATCTTGATAAACATCGCCTGATCGTTTACGGCGATGTGGGAACCCTGCCCATCGCCGACGTCAACTGGCTTCTGGAGGCCGGGGCCGATCCCGCCAAGCCAAGGCGCGCCGCCCTGACCGTCAATAATATCTACGGTATCTTCAAGGCCGTGATGTCGGGCCTGGGGCTGGCCGCTCTGCCCGACTACATGTCGCACGAGGCGCATAATCTGGTAGAAGTGCTGCCCGAACTGGAAGGCCCGCCCATCGAGGCCTATTTCGTGTACCCCGAGGAACTCAAGAACTCCAAGCGGATCGCCGTGTTCCGCGACTTCCTGTTGCGCAAGATCGCCGAGCTGCATAAGGGGTGAGGGCTTGACACTGAAGGTCACACGTTCGCATCGTTACGTGCAGGCGATCCCCCAAAGAAGCATCATCCACCGGGTGCTGGGCTGACGCAGGGTTTCGTATTCACTTTTATCAAGTCCCTCGCGGATATCGGGCGGGACGGAACGTCTAAGCTCCTTGATTTCAGCGTCGCTGGCAGGTATTGGCTCGTCCCCCTCGCATTCCTTTGCGTTCCTACGCTCGAACATGCCGTCCGTATCGATATCCAGGCAGAGCTTTCCCTTGCGCCAAAGGACATGCCCATCCGGCTTGAACACAGGTTTCATTTTCCAAACAGAGGATTCCCAGCCGGGGGCGATGATGTGGACGATCTGCTTGCCGTCATCCGAAACAACAACCGATCCATCCTTGTCTCCCCACTTGATTTCTGACGATGTCGTCTCGAACCGGCCTTGCCGGGTCAGAAGAATGCCCCGGCCATCTTGATGTCTGCCGACGAGTGCGGCTGAGAGATCGTTACAGTCAAGAAGATCGTTGGGATAGGTCAAACGCAGGAAGTATGTTTCGACCGGGCCGCCTTCCAGACGCCCCATAACCCTAATCAAAATCGGATAGTAGTCCGGGTCACTTTTGCGCCTGGACTTGGTGTGGCGAACGGAAGGGTGTTTGAAAACGTCGAACTGGCGTTCACCCGACCAGTTCAGATTGCCCTTCATCTCGACGCATAAGGGCTGGGTGGAAGAGCAGTTTTCAAGAACGTCCAATATTTTATCCTGTGATCTGTCGGCAGCTCCTGCCGTCCCACAGTAAAGGAGGAGAACAGTGATTGCCGCCGAGATATGGAGCATTAATTGGCGCACGCTCGATCCCCTTTCTCAACGCAAAGCAAACCAACCTATAGCTGAGTTCCCTGGACAGTCAAGAATGCTCCGGTTCTTTTGCAGAAGTTGCGAAAAGTGAGGGAGAGGTTAGGTTTATTGCAATTGAGTGCAAGTCTGAACCTCTCCCTCAACGTTAACCGTTACTTCCTTCCAAAAACACTATCCGTTGGATCGACAGGTTTGCCTCCTTTCCAGACCTCGACATGAACATGTGGCGTCATGGGGCCATTTCCGTTGTCAGGATACTTCTTTGAAACATCCTGTGCGGTTCCTATGGGTTCGCCAGCCTTGACGGTGGTTCCCGGTAAGACTTCAGGCTTCAAGTAGAACAACTTAACCTTATGTCCGTCCGAGGTTTCAATCTCGACGCCTCGGTAAGAGGAATCGTCTTTGTAAGGCTTGACATCAGTTCGTCAGACCTTGCCATCGACAGGACTTTGAACGGTCTGGCCGGGCCTCACAACGATATCAACACCGCGATGCATGTGGCCCACCCGACCTGCGCCGAAACGTCCCTCTCCCCAGCCGTCCATTTTTCTAACGATGCCGCCGGGCACAGGATTCTTCATCTTTGGCAAGCTTGAGGAATTTCCGGTCGGCGCGTCAACTCCCGTTCCCGGTGCGGCTCGGTCGTGTTCGGACACGCCGACGACATTGCCATCCCGGCTTTGGGAATAGGCTCTGACATGGACGACGGCTTCCGGCCCGCCTTCTGGATCGTTGGCATAGAGGTGGGAACTTCCTGGCTCGTATTCGCCGGGATAGATGCGTTTAAACTCGCCGACGACATGGGCGACGTAGGCGTCGTGTTCTGGATGATTGAAGTCCTGGTAGCGCTTGTCGGCGACGAGCGCATTCAGGGCCTCCTTGACCTGATGGCGTGATGAAGAGGACCTAGCACAAACTTCCTATGGTGGTTAGCGATACCAAAATATTATCGCAACGGGAGTGATGAGACAATATATATTCCTAAACACATGACGTGGTCTTATATATAGGCCAAATGTCAATGCTATGTGGCAATACAACCTATAAAGGCGAGGAGAGGAAGGCGCATGAGGGTGAGGGCCTCCGCCATTGACTTATATAGTCCATTGGCTTATACCTAGCTCATGTTCGAATGGGACCTCGAGAAAAGCGAAGCAACCTTTAAGGCTCGTGGTTTCAGCTTTGATTATGCGGCAGGTATTTTTGACGGCCCTCTTCTGGAGATGGAAGACGCGCGGGCCGATTACGGCGAGAGGCGCATCCAGGCCATAGGCAGGGTAGAGAGGGACGTTTTGTTCGTCGTCTACACATGGCGTGGCGATGTGCGCAGGATCATCTCCGTTAGCGCACGATCGTTCAACACCGAGTCACTCAGGTGACGCGGCGTTGAACGTGAATCGTTCGCTAAGACAAATTGGTAGAGCGGATTCACGCCAGAATCGAAGCCGTTTAACGGCTCCGAATTCAGGCGCCCCGCTCTAGGCTGGCAAACAGGAGAGAGCGCGATGACTACAGTCAGATATACGGCAGCGCAGGCTAAAGCCGGGGCGCGGGTAAACAGGACTCTTCTGGATGCCACGACGCAAGCGGATATAGCCAGCCACGCCATGGAAGATGGCACGAACCCTGGGGGGGAGGATTTCTCAAAGGCCTTGGCCGAGGGAAGGGCGAGGAAGGTTTTGCCGATTGATGTATCGGCGATCCGCAAAAAAACGGGTCTTTCGCAGGAGCGTTTTGCCCGTGCCTTTCAAATCAGCCCGCATACGCTGCGTAATTGGGAGCAGGGACGGCGCGTTCCCGAAGGCCCGGCGCGCGCGTTGCTGTTGGCGATTGATCGCGATCCGGAAGCGGTCACCCGCGCTCTGGATGCGTTGACGACGACGGGTTTCTGCGAAGAGCCAAACTGGAGCGGCAACCGTGATCTGGTTCTGCGGTTCTTCTATTGTTTCTCTCGTTTCGAGTATGCTTTGAAAGCGGCGGGTTATGCTAAAGCGGGCCGCAATGGCGAAGCCTTACCGAAATGGGATGACTTTGCTGATGCTGATGAGCTGGGAGATTCTTTTCTCGAAACAATGAGCACCGAGCCTCGGGCAAAAATTCTCTTCTGTGAGGCGCCAAGAAATCAGGTTTGGAAAGCCGGTAGGTTGAATTGGGATCCAAATGAGCCAAGCTTTCCCCACAGCCCATATGAAGCAAAAAAATTGTTCGAATATGTACGCCGTGTCCGCAACAACCTTTTCCATGGCGGCAAAGTGCCGTTTGATTCAGACCGAGATGTCAAGCTGATCAACGCGGCGTTGTTTGTACTGGAAGAGGCACTAAAAAAATCGACGAAAGTGAACGAGGCTTTTCATGCCCCTGGTGATGGGCATGAATAGTTCGGCCCCTAAACAAACAGCATCGCGCCATCCTTCGATGCATCGGCCAGGAAGGTCACCACGCCGCCCAAGTCGAGTGGGACGTCGGGGCGCAATTGGTTCTTGTCGATGCCCAGGGCCACGAGGCCCATCTCGCAGACCTGAAAGCGAACGCCCAGGACCACGCAGGCCGAAAGCAGTTCCTCGAAACTGCCGACGCCCCTGGCCTTGAACCGGTCGTCCATGGCCTCAGCCGACGCCGCCTCGTCCGAGGGCAGGCGTTTCCAGCCTGAATCGATCAACAGGGCGCGCGCCGCTCCCATGGTAAAAAACAGGGTTACCGGCGTGTTGGAGGCGATGGCGGCCCCGGCCATCACCAGGGCGTAGTGAACGCGCTCGAAGGTGCTGGAAAAAACCACAATCGAAAGCTTGTCAGGCGGAGCAGACATGGCCGGTGTAATCCTGGCTGGAAAGATCGCGAATGGTGGGGGTGTCTGAGCAGAGCAGGCAGTCCGGGTCGCGCTTGACCTTGATTTTTCGCATCTCGCACGAGAGCGCATCGACCATCACCAATTGCCCCGACAGGCTCTCGCCGATACCCAGCAACTCCTTCAGGGTCTCGGTGGCCTGCATGGCGCCCAGCCATCCGGCGATGGCGCCCAGCACACCCGCCTGGGCGCAAGACGGAATGCTTTCCGGCGGCGGCGGTTCCTTGAAGATGCAGCGATAGCAAGGCCCGCCAGCATGAGTCTTATAGCAAGACAATTGGCCATCGAAGCGCAGGATGGCTGCCGAGACCAGGGTCTTTTTGGCAAGGTGGCAGGCATCATTGACCAGAAAGCGCGTGGCGAAATTATCGGACCCGTCACAGATCAGATCGTAAGCGCTGATCAAATCCAAGGCATTGGCGGGCGTCAGGCGATGCTGGTGGGCTTCGACCTTAACCTCGGGATTGAGGTGCGAAAGGGTTCTGGCGGCACTTTCCACCTTTGGGCTTCCGACATCGGATGTGCCGTGCAGAATCTGGCGCTGCAGATTGGACAGGTCCACGATGTCGTCATCGACGATACCAAGCGTGCCCACGCCCGCCGCCGCCAGATACATCGCGACAGGCGAGCCAAGTCCGCCCGCACCGATGACCAACACCTTTGATTCCAGCAGACGCGCCTGCCCGGCGCCCCCCACTTCGTTCAGAATGATATGACGGGCATAGCGGTGAATCTGCTCGTCGGAAAAATCCATCACTCGTCTTCGAACAAGGGGGTCGAGAGATAGCGCTCGGAAAAGCTGGGCAGGATGACGACGATCATCTTTCCCTTCATCTCGGGGCGTTGTCCCACTTCCAGGGCCGCCGCCAGGGCGGCGCCCGAGGAAATGCCCACGGGTAGGCCTTCCAGCTTGGCCGCCTTGCGGGCCACGGCAAATGAGGTCTCGTTGCTGATCTGCAGGATTTCATCGACCTGACTGCGATCCAGCACGCCGGGCACGAAACCGGCGCCGATGCCCTGGATTTTGTGGGGTCCCGGAGCGCCGCCGGAGAGGACGGGGCTGTCCTCGGGTTCGACGGCAATCATGCGCAGGCTGGGCTTGCGGGGTTTGAGAACAGAACCGATCCCGGTCAGCGTACCGCCCGTGCCGACGCCTGAAATGACCACATCGACGCCGCCCTTGGTGTCGGCCCAGATTTCTTCGGCCGTGGTGTGCCGATGCGCTTCGGGGTTGGCCGGATTCTCGAACTGCTGGGGCATATAGGCCCCCTTGATGTCCTTGACGATTTCCTCGGCCTTGGTGACGGCGCCGCGCATGCCCTTGCCCGCCGGAGTCAGCACGATCTTGGCGCCCATATGGGAGAGCATCTTGCGCCGCTCGATCGACATGCTGTCGGGCATGGTCAAGATCAGCTTGTAGCCCTTGGCGGCACAGACGAAGGCCAGCGCGATGCCGGTATTTCCCGAGGTGGGCTCGACGATGGTGGCTCCCGGCTTGATCTTGCCCGCCGCCTCGGCGGCTTCGATCATGGCCAGGCCGATGCGGTCCTTGACCGAGGACAGGGGATTGAAGAATTCGCATTTACCCAGAATATCGGCAACGGCAAGGGCATCGGCCGCCAGTTTCGGCAAGCGCACCAAAGGGGTGGCGCCGACGGTATCGACGATGCTGTCGTAAATACGACCTCTGAAAACCGGTGTTTTGCTGGAAGTTGCGGTCATGACAAATTTCCTTCTCGAAAAGACATCTTGTGAATTATATGGCGAAGTCGAGCTTGTTCTCGGCCTCGCTGGCGATTCCCGTGCGATAGGCCAGCATGCACAGATCATCGATCGAGATCGAATCCAGGCGCGACATGATTTCGTCTTGCTGCTTGAACCACATGGGGCGGATGACTTGGCGCCCCAGGTCCGAGCCCGGCATGTCCTGGTAGGGGTCGTTGGTGGTTTCCAGGGCACTGACGACGCGCACGATCTCGCCCACCGTGATGCGCCTGCGTTCGCGGGCCAGACGATAGCCGCCTTTGGGGCCGCGAACGCCGGTCAGAATGCCGCTGCGCACAAGCTGTTGCAGCGTCTGTTCCAGATAGCGCCTGGGAATACCTTGTCTGCGCGTGATCTCCCGGCTTTGCACCGGTTCGCCGCCTGCGTGATAGGCGATATCGAGTACCGCCTCGATGGCAAACAGCATTTTCTTGGATGGCTTAAGCATTTTTCTCCCCTTTTTTCTTTATGTTCCGGTCGAGCCGAAGCCGCCGGTTCCCCTTGCACTTCCTTCCAATTCCTCTGTCTCCAGCCAGGACAGACGCGTTACGGGGGCGATCACCATCTGCGCGATGCGCATGCCGCGCGTGATGGTAAAAGGTTCGGCCCCCAGATTGATCAGAATCACCTGCACCTCGCCTCGGTAATCGGAATCGATGGTGCCGGGCGAATTGAGAACGGTGACCCCATGTTTGAGCGCCAGGCCAGAGCGCGGGCGAATCTGCGCTTCATGTCCGTGCGGCACGGCGATGGCAAAGCCCGAGGGGACGGCGGCTCGCGCGCCGGGGGCCAGCGTGAGATCGCTGGCGACGGCGGCGGGGATGTCGAGCCCGGCGGCATGCAAGGTGGCATAGCTGGGCAGAGGCAGGTCCGCGCCATGGGGCAAGCGCTGAATGAATGCCGATGTCATCATCTGGCTTTGACCTTCGATTTCGAACTCAGGGCTTCGACAAATCGCTGAACCAGGGTTTCGGCCACCTGCTGCTTGGACATCTGCGGCCAATCCTCGATCCCCTTGGCGGTAATCAGGTGAATCTTGTTGTGATCGCCGCCGAAGACGCCCGAGCCTTCAGAGACGTCATTGGCCAGAATCCAGTCGCAGCCCTTGGCTTTCAGCTTGGCCTGGGCATAGGCCGAAACCTTTTCCGTTTCGGCGGCAAAGCCCACGATCAGGCGCGGGCGCTTTTTCCCCAGGTCCGAAAGCGTTGCCAGAATGTCCGGATTGGGCGAAAGGCTCAGTGCGGGGGGAGGGGCTCCCTTCACCTTCTTCATCTTCTGACTGGCTGGGGATTTCAGCTTCCAGTCGGCCACGGCGGCGGCACAGACGGCGATATCGGCGGGCAAGGCCTGCTTGCAGGCGGCCAGCATGTCCAAGGCGGTTTCGACATGCACGGTTTCAACGCCTTCGGGATCGGGCAGGGCCACGGGTCCTGAGATCAGGGTGACCCGAGCCCCCGCCTTGGCCAGAGCGGCGGCGATGGCGTGCCCTTGTTTTCCGGACGAGCGATTCGAGATGAAGCGGACGGGATCTATCGGCTCATGCGTGGGGCCGCTGGTGACCAGGGCGCGTAAGCCCTTGAGCGGTCCCGGCGCGAAATGCGCCTCGATGGCGGCAATCAGATCGGGCACTTCGGCCAGACGACCGGCGCCAACCTCTCCGCAGGCCAAATCGCCCGCCTGTGGTCCCACGATCTGACAGCCCCGCTTTTGCAAAAGAGCGAGATTGGCCTGGGTGGCGGGATGCTCCCACATCGCTGTATTCATTGAAGGCGCCAAAAGTACTGGGGCTCGGGTAGCCAGCAGGACCGCCGTCGCCAGATCGTTGGCCATGCCAGAGCTCATGCGGGCCATCAGGTCGGCGGTGGCGGGGGCGACCAGGATCAGATCGGCTTCGCGGGCCAGGCGGATATGGCCCATTTCCACTTCGTCGGTCAGCGAAAACAGGTCCTGGTGCACCTTCTCGCCGGTCAGTGCGGCCAGAGAGAGGGGGGTGACGAAGCGCGATCCGGCCTCGGTCAGGATGGCGCGCACACGGTATCCGCGCTCCTTGAGACGCCGGGCCAGATCAAGCGTTTTGTAGGCGGCAATGCCCCCCGCCACGATCAATAGAATCTGTTTTCCAGAGGCCAAGCGTCCCACCTAATAAAATTCCACAACGGTTCGTGTTGTTAGAATATAATTAACGGAACGCTTGACGCAAGCGCTCTGTGTAGAATCCGTGACGACAAGTCCGGCTGATCGCCTGGTTACTTCAGAAGGTACAGAACCAGGAAGAGCAAGGCCACCGACCAGGCTAGGCAGGGTTGGCATAGGCGACGCTTGGGGGGCTGCTTCAGGGCGCTTAAGGTGTCCGGATGCAGGCGCAGCCCCTGGCTGGACATCATGTTCGCCACCTTCTGGCCCTGGGCGATGATGTGGGGCAGGCTGGCCATGCCGCTGGCCGTGCTGGTCACGGCGTCCTTGAGGCGGGCCAGGGGGCCCAGGTGACCGGCCATCCAATCCTCGACCAGAGGCTGGGCCAGCATCCACATATTAATATCGGGGCAAAGGGTGCGCCCAACCCCTTCGGTGACCAGCATGCTTTTCTGAAGCAGCAGCAATTGGGGCTGCACTTCCATTTCGAAGGTTTCGGTGATCTGGAAAAGCTGGCCCAGCAGGCGAGCCAGCGAAATCTCGGCGAGGGGGCGGCCCAGGATGGGCTCGGCCACCGAGCGGCAGGCCTGGGCGAACTGATCCACCGATTTGTGATCGGGCACATAGCCCGCCTCGAAATGGACCTCGGCGGCGCGCTTGTAATCGCCCGTCAGGAATCCCAGCAGCATTTCGCCCAGATAGCGCCGGGTTGAGAGATCAAGCCTTCCTGTGATGCCGAAATCAAAGGCGATCAAATGGCCGCTGTCGTCAACGAACATGTTTCCGGGATGCATGTCGGCGTGAAAGAACCCATCGCGGAAGACCTGGTTGAAGAAGGCCACGGCGGCCTTTTCGATCAGCGCCTTGGGATCGAAACCGGCTTCGATCAGGCGTTCGCGCTCATCGACCGGAATGCCGTGAACGCGCTCTAGCGTCAGCGTGCGCTTGGCGGTTCTGGTCCAATCGACCTCGGGAATGCGAAAGGTCTCGTCGTCTGCGAAATTCTCGGCCATTTCGGCCGCTGCGGCTGCTTCGAACCTAAGGTCCATCTCCAGCGTTACGGATTCCTCGATGGTCCGCACCGTTTCAATGGGCTTTAAGCGGCGCAGCGACGGTTGTGTCGCTTCGACCATTTCGGCCAGCCACATCAAAAAGTCGAGATCGCGGGCGAAAGCGGCCTCAATGCCTGGGCGCAGAACCTTGACCGCCACCTCTCGGCCCTCTGGCGTGACGGCGAAATGAACCTGGGCAATCGAGGCGGCAGCCACCGGGACATCGTCGAAGCTGGCGAACAGCACGTCTACCGGCAGACCCAGCTCGCGTTCGATGGTGGCGCGGGCTTCGGCTCCCGGGAAAGGCTCAAGCCTGTCTTGAAGACCCGACAGATCGGCCGCGACCTCTTCTCCCAGCAGGTCTGAGCGGGTCGAGAGCGTCTGGCCGAACTTGATGAAGCTGGGTCCCAACTCGGTCAGGGCGGCGGCCAGACGTTCGCCAGGGCGTCCCGGTACTTTGCGCCAACTGGCCAACCTGACCAAAAGGGCGACTTGCCGTCCCAGCCCGAAACGGTCGAGCAGGAACAGGGCATCGTGACGCGCCAGCACACGGGCGATGTGAATCAGCCGGGAAAAATTGCGAATGAAGCGAATCACAAGCGCCAGGCCCAATGAATGGCGGCGATGCCGCCCGAGAGATTCCGAAACCGCGCCCGCTCCAAGCCGGCCTCTTCCATCATTCCCGCAAGCTCTTCCTGGGGCGGGAAGCGGCGGATGCTTTCCGCCAGATACTGATAAGCCTGGGCGTCGCCCGCCACCTTCTCGCCCAGCCAGGGCAGAACGGAAAAGGAATAGGTATCATAGATCTTATCGAAGAGCGGCAGCACGACATGGCTGAATTCGAGGCAGAAGAATCTTCCGCCCGGCTTCAATATCCGCCGAGCCTCGGCTAAAGCACGCTCGATATGGGTGACATTGCGCAGGCCAAAGGCAATGGTATAGGCATCATAGCTGGCATCGGGCACGGGAAGCGCCTCGGCGTCGCCAACCACCCAATCGAGACCCTGCAGATGGCCTTTGTCGATGGCGCGCTCGCGCCCCACCTTCAGCATTTCGGCATTGATGTCGCAAACGGTGACAGCCTCGCCGCCCCTTTTCAGAAAGCGAAAGGCGATATCGCCCGTGCCGCCCGCCACATCCAGAAGATGCTCTCCTGGCCTGGGCTTGACGGCGTCGATGAAGGCGTTCTTCCAAAGCCGGTGAATGCCCAGGCTCATCAGGTCGTTCATCAAGTCGTAGCTGGGGGCCACGGAATCGAAGACGCCCCGCACCAGCGAGGCCTTTTCGGCCTCGGCCACGGTCTTGAAGCCGAAATGTGTGGTCTGCGCAGGGTCGTTCATGGGCGAACCATACCCCACCTTTTGCCCTTTTCTCTATAATATTATGCTTCAGGGGCGTCGGGGACGACTCCAGGCTTGACGGGGCTTTTGGCTGTGGCTATAACCCCCGCTCTTCAATTGATGACCGGATAGGTTTTAAGGCATGGCCAACCATAAGTCGGCAAAGAAGCGCATCCGCCAGACGGCGCGTCGCACCGATGTCAACACGGCACGCAAGAGCCGTATCCGCACCTTCGTCAAGAAGGTCGAGACGGCGATCACCGCAGGCGATAAGGTTGCGGCACAGGCGGCTTTCAAGGAAGCTCAGCCCGAGATGGCGCGCGGCGTGACCAAGGGCGTTCTGAACAAGAACACCGTGTCGCGAAAAATTTCGCGACTGGCCAAGGGCATCAAAGCTCTCGGCTGATCCCTGTTTGCAGCCCTTTTTTGCAGCGCGCCCACATGGTGGGCGCGCCTTTTTTGATTCTCAAATAAATCAACGTCAAGGCGAAAAATTTTTCGCACTTCATGGCGCGCACCTCTTGCCATCAATCCGAGTCGCGAGTACAGTCCGTGCCTCTCCGGTGAGTCGGAGACTCTTGGTGATCAAGTAAATGCAGATGTCACTTTGTGTCGATGTGTCTCAATTACTTTACATCCCGGACGCATAAATTTTTTTGTTTTAACGTTACGTAAAAATTATTTGTTGTTTACTTTAACTTTGCTTGAAAGTGCAAAAGAGGCGCGCAAGTGCCCGGGCTCTTGGGTGTTGATCCCGCCTGTCGGGTGGGGGGCAGGAGAGGTTGGCGTTCCGTAAGCTCAGAGGGGCGGGACGCGCTGGTGGCAGGCGGATGTTTTTTCGTTTGTCGGAACGGGCGCAGATTTTGGGTGCGGAGAAGGGGATGGATGTGTCGGCCAAGGGCGTGACGTCGAGTGACGTTTCGACAAAAGACCGGGCAGTTTCGGGCTTTGGGGGCCTGAGTGACGAAAAGCGCTGGGAAAAGGTCCGTACGCGTTTGCGCGACGAAGTCGGCGAAGCCGCGTTCAAAAGCTGGCTGGCCCCTGTCGGCATCAAGGATGTCCGTGATGGCCGTTTGCGCCTGAATGCGCCATCGCGCATGGTGCGTGACTGGGTGCAGACCCATTATGCCGACCGTATTCGCGCTCTGTGGGGGGCTGAAATGCCTGGCGTCCACAAGGTCGAGGTGGCGATTGCCGCACCCAGGGCCAAGGTGCCGCCGATACCCGATTCCGCTCCCGCTGTCGTTGGCCGCAACATCGAGGCGCGCGAGGCCGCTCGCGAGGCAGGGATTCCCGCTCCCGTTCTGGCCAGCGATGCCGAGCGAGACAGCTTGGGCGCACCTCTGGATGCCCGCTACACCTTCGACAATTTCGTGGTTGGCAAGCCCAACGAATTCGCCCATGCGGCCGCCAGGCGCGTGGCGGAAAGCAAGACACCCGCTTTCAACCCTCTGTTCCTCTATGGCGGCGTTGGTCTTGGCAAAACGCATCTGATGCATGCCATCGCCTGGGAAATCCGCGAGCGCGATCCGTCGCGCAGCGTCTTGTATCTTTCTGCCGAAAAGTTCATGTACCGTTTCGTGCGCGCCCTTCGCCATCAAGACATCATGTCCTTTAAGGAGCAGTTCCGCTCGGTCGATGTGTTGATGATCGATGATGTCCAGTTCATCAGCGGCAAGGATTCCACCCAGGAAGAGTTTTTCCACACCTTCAACGCCCTGGTCGATCTGGGGCGCCAGATCGTGGTTTCCGCCGACAAGTCGCCATCAGACCTTGAGGGGCTTGAGGAACGCCTGCGTTCCCGCCTGGGCTGCGGTCTGGTGGCCGACATCCACGCCACAAGCTTCGAGTTGCGCCTGGGAATCTTGCAATCCAAGGCCGAGCATATGGGTGTCGAAGTTCCGCCCAAGGTGATCGAATTCCTGGCCCACAAGATCACATCGAATGTCCGCGAGCTTGAAGGTGCTTTGCGCCGCGTGGCCGCCCATGCCCAGTTGGTCGGGCGTCCGATCACGCTGGAAAATACGCAGGAAGTGCTGCATGACATTCTGCGCGCTTCCGACCGGCGCATCACCATCGAGGACATTCAAAAGCGCGTGGCCGAGCATTTCAATATCCGCCTGTCCGACATGTCGTCGGCACGGCGTGCTAGGGCCGTTGCCAGGCCCAGGCAGGTCGCCATGTATCTTGCCAAGCAACTGACCAGCCGCTCTTTGCCCGAGATCGGGCGCAAGTTCGGCGGGCGCGATCATACGACGGTGATCCATGCCGTACGCAAGGTCGAGGAACTGACCAGCCGCGATGCTGGCTTCGCCGAGGATGTCGAGCTTTTGCGCCGCATGCTGGAAGGCTAAGCGCCTTATTTTGAATCAATGGGTTATCCAGGGGATTGGGTGCGACTCGGCGCCCAAGAAACCGCTTCGCCTGCCCGCAAGCCATTGCTATACTGCCTGTCCTTTTTCAAGGGGAATGACTCGGGACAGGGAGTGGAAGTCCGGCCATGAAGCTGACCATCGAACGCGCGGCCCTTTTGCGCTCGCTCAATCATGTGCAAAGTGTCGTCGAAAGACGCAATACCATCCCCATTCTGTCGAACGTGAAATTGACGGCGTCAGCCAAGGGCCTTTCGCTCAACGCCACCGACATGGATCTGGATATCGTAGGTTCCGTTGCCGCCGAAGTGGCAAGGTCCGGCGAGACCACGGCGCCTGCCCATACGCTTTACGAAATCGTTCGCAAGCTGCCCGAGGGCTCGCAGGTTGAGATCGAGGAGACTGGCGAGGGGCAGTTGACCTTGAAATCGGGGCGCTCGAAATTCACCCTGGCCACGCTGCCGGTGGCCGATTTCCCTGTCATGAGCGGCGGCGAATTGCCGCATGAATTCTCTCTGGCGGCCGAGGAATTGAAGTCGCTGATCGACCGGACGCGCTTTGCCATCTCGACCGAGGAAACCCGCTACTATCTGAACGGCATCTATCTGCATGCCGCCAAAAGCGACGGCATTCCCGTACTCAGGGCTGTGGCGACGGACGGACACCGTCTGGCCCGTGTGGAAGTGCCCCTGCCCGAGGGAGCCGAGGGCATTCCCGGCGTCATCGTGCCCAGAAAGACCGTGGGCGAGCTGCGCAAGCTGATCGACGAGACGGAAAAGCCCATCCGCATTGGCCTGTCCGAATCGAAGATCCGCTTCTCGTTCGAAGGCGCTGTCCTGACCAGCAAGCTGATCGACGGCACCTTCCCCGACTATGAGCGCGTGATCCCCGAGGGCAACGACAAGACCATCGAAGCCGACTGCAAGGCCTTTGCCGCCGCGGTTGATCGCGTTTCAGCCATCTCTGCCGAGAAGTCGCGCGCCATCAAATTGGCCGCCGTCAAGGGTACGCTGACCCTCTCTGCCTCCAGCCCCGAGAACGGCAGCGCCGTCGAGGAACTTGAGGCGGGATATGACGGCCCGGCCATCGAGATCGGTTTCAATTCACGCTATCTGATGGACATTCTGGCTCAGATCGAGGGTGATGCCGTGCGGCTTGATCTGGCCGATGCCGCCTCACCCACCGTGGCCCGCGAGGTTGCGGACGGCAGCGCCATCTATGTTCTGATGCCCATGCGCGTATGAGGCGTCCTTAAGTTGACGTGCTTGTGAGCGCTTCAAGGCCCATTCCATCCCTGGCGGTGGTCCGGCTGAGGGTAACCGGCTTTCGATCGTACGAACAACTGAGCCTCGATCCGAAGCCTTGTTCGGTGGCGCTGTTCGGACCGAATGGGGCAGGCAAGACGAATTTGCTGGAAGCCGTCTCGCTTCTGACCCCGGGCAGGGGATTGCGCCGCGCCAGACCCCAGGAGTTGGCAAAGCGCGGCGGAAGTACCAGTTGGGCGGTGGCGGCGGTTCTGGAATGCGGTTCCGAGCGCTATGACATCGGCACCGGCTTCGAGCCATCCGAGGGCGAGCGGCGTCTGGTGCGCATCGATGGCCATCCCGCCAGGGGGGCAACGGCGCTGGCACCGATTTCGGCAGCCGTTTGGCTGACGCCCGCCATGGATCGCCTGCTGGCCGAAGGGCCGGGGGCCAGGCGCAAGCTGCTCGACCGCGTGGCCTTCGGTTTCGATTCCGGCCATGCCGGGCGGGTGACGGCTTTCGAGAAGGCGATGGGCGAGCGCTCGCGTCTTTTGACCGAGCAGGGCAGCCGGGCCGATCCATCCTGGCTGGGCGGGCTTGAAGAGGTAATGGCGGCCAAGGGGGTCGCGGTGGCGGCAGCTAGGTTGGAGGCGGTCAAGCGCTTGATGGATGCGCTGGGCAAGGGGCCGCAAAGTTTTCCAAGGCCGCATCTGGAAGCCTTGGGCAGTGTGGAAGAGGCGTTGCGCCGCCGTCCCGCCCTTGAGGTCGAGGATGGGTTGCGGGCTGGACTAAAGGCGGCGCGGGGTCGCGACGCCGAGATGGGCGGAGCCTCGCAGGGGCCGCACCGCAGCGATCTGGCGGTACGCCATCCGGGCAAGGATATGGCGGCGGCAGATTGCTCGACCGGCGAGCAGAAGGCGCTGCTGATTTCGCTGGTGCTGGGCTGGGCTCGGGCACTGGCCGAGGTGCGGGGCTTCGTGCCCCTGGTATTGTTGGATGAAGTGGCGGCGCATCTGGATGACGTCCGGCGCGGTCATCTCTTCGAGGCGCTGGACAACCTGGGTGCTCAGACCTGGGCCACGGGAACCGACGCCCATCTTTTTTCCGCCTGGCAAGGGCGCGCGCAACTTCTTCGCGTCGATGCCGGGACCGTAACGCTTATGAACTGACGGGTGACTGCATGTCGAGTGAACCGCAAATTCCATCCCAGCCCAACGCCTCGGACTACGATGCCGATTCGATCAAGGTGCTGCATGGGCTTGACGCCGTGCGCAAGCGCCCGGGCATGTATATCGGCGATACCGACGACGGCACCGGCCTGCATCACATGCTCTATGAAATCGTCGACAACGCCATCGACGAGGCGTTGGCAGGATTTGCCGATCACGTCACCGTTACCCTGAACGGCGACGGATCGGTCACGGTTACCGACAACGGGCGCGGCATTCCTTGCGGCTGGAACGAGACGGAAAGCAAATACGCCATCGAAATCGTCTTTACCGAACTGCATGGCGGCGGCAAGTTCGACCAGAACTCGTACAAGGTGTCGGGCGGCCTGCATGGGGTGGGCGCTTCCGTGGTCAACGCGCTGTCGGAATGGCTGGAATGTACGGTCGAGCGCGAGGGCAAGCGTTATCGCATCGCCTGGAAGGAAGGGCAGATCGACAAGCCGCTTGAAGTGATCAGCGAAAACGCTGAAGGGCGCGGAACGAAAGTTTCCTTCAAGCCGTCTTCCAACACCTTCACCATGGTCGAATTCGATTTTGCCACGCTGGAGCATCGTCTGCGCGAGCTGGCCTTTCTGAATTCCGGTGTGCGCCTCATCATCACCGACGCCCGCCACGGCGAGGAAAAGAAGGTGGAACTCTATTACGAGGGCGGCATCGAGGCCTTCGTGCATTATCTCGACCGCTCGAAGACGGCGGTGATTCAGACGCCCATCGCCATCAAGGGCGAGAAGGAAGGCATCACGGTCGAGATCGCCATGCAGTGGAACGACAGCTATCACGAGACCATGCTGTGTTTCACCAACAACATTCCCCAGCGCGACGGCGGTACACATCTGGCCGGATTCAGAGCGGCGCTGACGCGTACGGTTAATGCCTATGCGGTCGATAGCGGCATTGCCAAGAAGGAAAAGGTTTCTTTGTCCGGCGACGACATGCGCGAAGGGCTTACCTGCGTTCTCTCGGTCAAGGTGCCCGATCCCAAGTTCAGCTCTCAGACCAAAGACAAGCTGGTCTCATCCGAGGTGCGCCCGGTGGTCGAGGGCATCGCCGGCGACAAGCTGGCCCAGTGGTTCGAAGAACATCCGGCGGAAGCCAAGCGCATCGTGGGCAAGGTGGTGGAAGCCGCCGCAGCGCGCGAAGCCGCCAGGAAGGCCCGCGAACTCACGCGCCGCAAGGGAGCCCTGGATATCGCCACCCTGCCCGGCAAACTGGCCGACTGCCAGGAGCGCGACCCCGCCCTCTCCGAACTGTTCATCGTCGAGGGCGATTCCGCCGGTGGTTCGGCCAAGCAGGGACGCAACCGCTCGAATCAGGCCATCCTGCCTTTGAAGGGCAAGATCCTCAATGTCGAGCGGGCGCGCTTTGACAAGATGCTGTCCTCGGCTGAAATCGGTACGTTGATCGCGGCTTTGGGCACCGGCATCGGGCGCGAGGATTTCAACATTGCCAAAACGCGCTATCACAAAATCATCATCATGACCGACGCCGATGTCGACGGCAGCCATATCCGCACGCTGCTGCTCACCTTCTTCTATCGCCAGATGCCTGAAGTGATCGAAAAGGGATATCTCTACATCGCCCAGCCGCCTTTGTACCGGGCCAAGCGCGGACAGTCAGAGGTGTATCTAAAGGACGAGCGGGCACTTGAAAACTATCTGATCGATGCCGGGCTTGACGGCGCCGTGCTGACATTGCATTCAGGGGCTCAGGTGGCGGGTGTCGATCTTCGCGCTCAGGTCGAGCAGGCGCGTCAGGTGCGCAGCCTGCTGCAGCCTCTGGCGCGAAGGGTGCCCATCAAGCTGGCCGAGCAGGCGGCCATCGCCGGGGCCTATAATCTCAAGATTCTGAGCGATGAGACGCGGGCCCGCGAGGCCGCTGCCCAGGTCGCCCGGCGCATGGATGTGCTGGAGCCCGAATTCGAACGCGGCTGGCAGGGCGACAAGCGCCCCGATGGCGGACTGATCTTCACGCGCACCCTGCGCGGCGTTTCTGAATCGCATGATCTGGATGGCGTTATGCTGCATTCGGGCGAGGCGCGCAGGCTTGATGAGATTGCGGTCTCGCTCAAGGAGACCTATGCCCATACCGGAAAACTGATGACCAAGGACCGCGAGACGGTGATCACCGGGCCGGTGGGTCTGGCAGGTGCGATCATGGATGCCGGACGCAAGGGTGTGGGCATTCAGCGCTATAAGGGCCTGGGCGAAATGAATCCCGAGCAGTTGTGGGCAACCACGCTGGACCCCGAGGCGCGCACGCTGCTGCAGGTGAAGGTCAACATGGCCGACGAGGCCAACGACATCTTCTCAACCCTGATGGGCGATCTGGTCGAGCCCCGTCGCGAATTCATCCAAACCAACGCGCTGAAAGTGGCTAATTTGGATGTGTGAGAAGCTGTCGTTTCTGGATACGGCAGGAGTTAGACCATGATGGAATACAAAGGCTATCTGGCCGGGCCGATTGAATTCGATGCCGAGGCGGGCATTTTCTCGGGCACGGTGGCGGGCTTGAGGGACGTCATCCATTTCGAGGGCACCAACGCCCGCGACTTGAAGCGCGCTTTCCAGAACAGCATCGATGATTATCTGGCCTTTTGTTCCGAGCGCGGCAAGGCGCCCGACAAACCCTTCAACGGCAAAATTTTGTTGCGCACCGATCCCGAGCTGCATCGAAAGGCCGCTTTGCAAGCTGCCGCTGAAGGCGTCAGCATCAGCCAATGGATCACAAGGCGTATCGAGGCGGCGTAGGTCCGCCTTCCTCAATAGTGATACCGGCACTGCACGATCACGGCCTGCTGGGCTCTGCCCGTGCCTTCGATGCGATAGACCAGCCGATGCTCGCCAGTGATGCGCCTCGACCACCAGCCTTTCAGGCTGCCCTTCAAGGGCTCAGGTTTTCCAAGGCCGGTGAAGGGTGTGCGGGCGATTTCCTTCAGAAGGTCATTGATTCGGCCCAAGGTTTTTTTGTCGCTGGCCTGCCAGAAGAGATAATCGTCCCAAGCCTCCTCTGTCCATAGCAGCTTCATGCGGATATCGGCTTGCGCCCCTTGGTCTTGCCCGCCTCGGCCTTTGCGATGGACCGCATCAGGCGTGCCGCGTTGGCCGGGCTTTGCAGCAGGTGCAGGGTCTCCATGATGCCGTCGAACTCTTCCTTGTCGAGAAGCACGGCCGCTGGCGCGTTCTGACGAGTCACCAACAAGGGCTTGCGCGAGTGATGCACCTCGTCCAGATGCTCTCTAAGATGCTCGCGCAGATCGGTAAAAGTGCAGGTGTTCATGGCGGCCTCCTTGATATGTACGTAACTATGTACATATGCACAGCCCTCGTCAAGGCGGGACCGCTCTAAGCCCCCGGCAATTGCACATGGAAGGTAGCCCCCTGGCCTGGTTGGCTGTCGATCCAGATGCGCCCCTCAAGATGCTCGACGATGCCCCGAGAAATAGCCAAGCCAAGCCCGGTGCCCGAGGGCTTGGCGGTCAGGGTGTCGCCCACCTGGCGGAATTTGTCGAAGATGGTTTCGTGATGGGCTGCGGGCACGCCGGGCCCATTGTCGGCGATGGTAAAGCGAATGCCGCCGTCGCTGGCCGCCACTTGCGCCCGAATGCGCCCACTGTTTTCCGGCGCGAACTTCACGGCATTCGAAAGCAGATTGATCAGCACCTGAATCAGCCGATCACGATCCGCCATCACCATCAGGGGGCTGGCGGGCAGGTTCTCCTCGATGATCACGCCTCGGTCCTGGGCTAAGCGTCTGGTCGCGGCCAGGGCTGATTCAAGGGCTTCCTGGGCTATCAAGGGGTGGATATCCCAGCCCAGGGAACCCGCCTCGATCTTGGCCAGATCCAGCACCTGATTGATCAGGCGGGTCAGGCGCTCGCTTTCCTCGACCACGATGCGCAGGAATTCCTGGCGCTGGGCCGGATCAAGCTCGGGATTGTCGCGCAGAATTTCCGAAAACGAGCGGATCGAGGTGAGCGGGGTGCGCAATTCGTGGGTGACCGTTGAAACGAAATCATCCTTCAGGCTGTCCAATTCCTTAAGCCGCTCGTTGGCGGCTTTCAACTCCGCCGAGGTGGCCTCAAGCTTCTGGCTGTAGGCGATCACCTGCGAAGCTTCGTCCAAAATCTCCATCACCTCGGCCAGGCCCATGATCTCGCCCTTGGCTACGCTGGCGACCATGACGCGGGCCGAGGCGCCGCCGATGGCGCCGGAAAGCAGTCGCTCGGCAAAGGCCACGAAATCGGCATCCGCCACCTCGACCTCGCCCAGTTCAAGCCCGCGCGAACTGGCATGTTGGGCAAAGGCGCGTTCGGCATTCTCGGTGCCGACGAAGCGAGCGGCCAGGGCCAACAGGTCGGCCACCTGGGCGGTGCCGCGCCAGAAACGAGCACCTCCGGTTTCGCCGGCTGGCTTTAAGGCATCGACGAACAAGGTGGCTTGAATGCGCTCGATGGCGCCCTGGCTGGATAAAAGCGACACGGCGATGTAAAGGCCAAGATTGGCCATCATGCTCCAGATCAGCGAATGCGTGATGGGATCAAGGCCCGAAAGGCCGAACAGCGCATAAGGCTTTAAAAGTTCGAAGCCAAAGGGGCCTAAATCGATGAAGGCGCCAGCGATCCAGCCCGAGCGGGCGAAGGAAGGCAAAAGCAGCGTATAGAACCAGATCACGGCCCCCGCAGAAAGACCGGCCAGGGCGCCCGAGCTTGTTCCGCCCTTCCACAGAATGCCGCCCAGCAGGGCCGGGGCGAATTGGGCGGCGGCGGCAAAGCTGACCAGGCCTATGGTCACCAAGGCATAGGATTGGCCGATGAAATGGGCGTAAAGATAGCCCAGCCCCACCACACCGACGATGGCCCAACGGCGAATGCGCAGCAGCAACACGGAAAGATCGGCTCTGGCCTTCAGATGCGAGGGGGCGAGGCGCAAGAGGGCGGGCATGACCAGATCGTTGCAGACCATGGTGGCCAAGGCCACCGTTTCAACGATGATCATGCCGGTGGCCGCCGACAATCCGCCGATGAAGGCGAAAAGCGCCAGGGCGGTCTGCCCAGCCCCCAGGGGCAGGGACAGAACATAGAGGTCGGGATTGACGTCGGTGCCGAAGGCCATGCGCCCGGCCAGTGCAATGGGCAGCACGAAGAGATTGATCAGGAACAGGTAAAGCGGAAACATCCAGGCGGCGTGGCGAATATGGTCTTCTGAAACATTTTCGACCACCGCCACCTGGAACTGGCGGGGCAGGCAAATGATAACAAGGCCGGAAAGAAAGGTCAGCGCCACGAAATCGCCAGCCGACTTGGCATCGGGCAGGGTGAACAGCTTGGCCAGCGATGCGTCGCTGGCGGCCAGTTCGAACAGTTCGGCGGGGCTGGAGAACAGGCCGAAGACGACGAACAGGCCGACGGCCATGAAGGCGATCAGCTTGATCAGGCTTTCGAAGGCGATGGCGGCAACCATGCCCTCGTGGCGCTCCGATGCGTCGATATGGCGGGTGCCGAACAGAATGGCGAAGGCGGTCAGCAACAGGGCGACGTAGAACGCCGTGTCTTCGAACATGGCAGGGGCGGCGTTATGTTCAGGCGTCACAGCGACCAGGGCCTGGAAGGTGGCCGAGACCGCTTTCAGTTGCAGCGAGATGTAGGGCATGATGCCGATGACCGCGATGACGGTAACCAGGCCGCCCAGAAGTGTGCTTTTGCCATAACGCGCTGACAGAAAGTCGGCAATCGAGGTGATGCGGTGCGCCTTGGAAATACGCGCCATCTTGCGCAGCCATAGCCACCACAGGCAGGCCATCAGGGTGGGGCCAAGATAGATCGGCAGGAAGCCGACACCCGAGGCGGCGGCCCGCCCGACGCTTCCGTAAAAGGTCCATGAGGTGCAATAAACCGCGATCGACAGGGCATAGACGATGGGCCAGGAAATCAGGCTGCGCTGTTGATCGGCCCTGCGGTCGCCCCACCAGGCCAGCGCAAAAAGCAGGAAAAGATAGGCCAGGGCTGCGGGGATGACCTGCCAGGGCGTCAGCATGGCTTACTCCGAACCGGGGTCCGGACCGCGCCTAAGCGCGCGGGCCAGAAGAAAAATCAGAGCCGCCCAGGCCAGGAACAGATAGAGATAGAACAGGGGAATGCCAAACACCAGAATCGGGCGGCTGAAAAGGGTCAGGATCGGGGGCAGGAACAGCAAAAGCCCCAGCAGAAACAGCCCTGCCAGCTTGGCCTCGCGCCCGCCGGGGCTGGCAAAACGGACATGGGGGGTGTTTTTGCGACGACCTGTCATGGCTAAAAATTCTGGCCGGTGGCGCGCATCTGCGCTGCCATGTTGGTTAATCTCATCACCTGACCCAGGGTGGTGATCCCCTGTGTTTCCAGAATCTGAATCAGCCTGACCAGAACGACGGCGGTGGCCAACGCGTCGCCCAAGGCGGTGTGCCGGTCGGGAATGTCGATATTGAACCGCAGGGCAACGCCATCCAGCGAATGATCTTCCAGATGCTCGTCGGCCAGACGCGACAGCAACAGCGTATCCACCACCGGATTGGTAAAGCGGATGCCGGTGCTGGCTTCCTTTAAATGCAGGAACTTGAGATCAAAGGCGGCATTGTGGGCGGCCAGCACGGCATCGCCCGCGAATCCCTTGAATTGGGGAAGAACGATGGCAATCGGCGGCTTGTCGGCCACCATGCTGTCGGTAATGTGATGGAAACGGATGCTGGCCTCGGGAATTTTCATTCCGGGATTGACCAGACGCTCGAAGGTCTCGCCGCTCAAAAGGCGCCCGTTGACGACGCGCACCGCACCGATGGAGATGATCTCGTCGCCCTGCGAGGGCTTCAAGCCGGTGGTCTCGGTATCAAAGACGACGAAGGTCAGTTGGCTTAAGGGCCGCTCGGCCAGACTGCCCACATCGGCATGCTGGGCCAATAGGCCGAAATCGTAGAATTCCGGGCGTGCAGGCGGGCGCTCTTCTTCTTGCTTGACCAGAATCCGGGCATTCATCGGGGTCAGCAGGGGCAGGCGCAGCAGAGCGTAATCGCCGCCAGAAGGTTGGCTCCAGATTTCGGCGCCGTGGCGTTCAAGCGCTTCGGCGATGGTGGCTGGGCCATCGCCGCCCTCCAGCGGTTCAGCGATCCAGGCTTCGATCTCCTGGTTGGAAAGGGCGGCCCCCTTCCAGATCAGATCGAGATAGACACGTTTGTCGCCCAGCTTGGTTTCGGCATCGATTTCTTCTACAGCGAAACGCTGCGCGATCTTGCGCACCAGCTGAAGCAATGTGCGCATGAGAAGGTGATGATCGGCCTGCAGCCACAAAGGCATGCCGATCAGCGTGACCCGCGGCCCATTCTCTTTGACCAGCCTGCGATCAAGGCAGTCGATCAGATCGGCGGCATGCAACTCTCCCATCGGCCAGCGGCCCAGCCCATGGCCGCGATAGGCCAAGGCCAATTCGTCCAGGCGATTGCTGAGGCGCGTGCTTTCTTCCAGGATCACTTTCTCGAAGGACTGGCGCACCCCTGCTTCCATCAAAGGATAGGCGTTCAATGTTTCCGAGGCGGCGCGCAGATTGGCCATGGGTTGGCGCAGATCGCGGGTCAGGGCGTGACGCACCGTGTCGGCGCGTTCCAGTTCGGCCACGCGCTCGCTCATATCGGTGAAAGTCAGCACATAGGCCGATGTCTTGCCCGCAGGATCGAGAATAAGCCCCATGCGTCCTTCCAGCATGCGCTTGGCATCGGCGGTGGCGCAGACGAAGGGCAATGTGTCGCCATCCTGGGGCACGCCCGAGCGGCGGCGATAGTCCAGAAGATCCAGCGTGTGCAGAATGGCCGCCTTCGAGACCAGGGCGAAGAGCGGGCGGCCCAGGCCAATTGCTTCGGGTTTTCCGAACAATCGCGTGGCGGTCTGATTGTAGAGCAGAAGCTGGTGATTGAGATTGCAGACCAGAACGCCTTCGGCCAGATCGACCAGAATGACTTCCAGCCAGCGCCTTTGTTCTTCGGACTGTCTCGTCGCCTTGTCGAGTGCGGCGTTGAATTCGCCCTGGCTGGACGAAACCGTCAGCGCCAATTTTTCAATCGCAGGCAGCAGGTCGCCCAGCAGATGGCGTTCGGGGAAGATCGGCGCCCGGCCTGTTCCCTTGGTCTGGGCGAGAATTGCCACTTCGCGGGCAAGAAGGGCTGCGGGTGCCAAAAGCAGACGATTCACCAGCAGCCAAGCCAGACCAAGTACGGGAATAAGGATCAGCCAGGACAGGGTGGCGGGAATCAGCAGCATCGCTCCGGCCCCTGCCGCTCCCAGCAGCGCAAAGACAAGGCCGATGCGGGCGCTGTGACCCACGATCTAGCCGAGATATTGACGGACCCGCTCGACAACCTCGCGGGTGGAGAAGGGCTTGGTGATGTAATCGTCCGCACCCATGGCCAGGCCCTTTTCGCGCTCGATCTCGCGGCCTTTGGCCGTCAGCATGATGATGCGGACATTCTTCCAAAGGGGGTTGGCGCGCACCGTCTGGCAGACATCATAGCCGTCACGCTTGGGCATCATGACATCCAGCAGAATCAGATCGGGCGGCTGGCGGGCCACTTCTTCAAGGGCCTGTTCGCCATCACGGGCGATGCGGACCTCGAACCCGGCCTGGCGCATCAGGAATTCCAACGAAAGCACGATGTTCGACTCGTCATCGACCACCAGTACGGAACGGCCCATCCCTGTTTCCTCCACGCTTTCCGCTCGGCTTTTTCGCCGATTCGTCTTAAGGGTATCAGAGGGATAGGAAGCGCGCTACCCTGGATGCCATGAAGAAGGAAGGAATCGGACTACTGCTGATCGGGCATGGCGCCAGTTTAGGCGGCGGTGGCGCTGTGCGCCGCCTGGCCGAACGGCTGGGCCAGGACGAGGCTTTCGATCAGGTGGCGGCCTGCTTTTGGAAAGAGACCCCCTATGTGGGCGAAGGTTTGAAGCTGATCACCTCGCCCATTGTTCTGGCAATTCCCGTTTTTGCCACCGAGGGCCGGATTGCCCGCGATCTGATTCCTGCCGAGATGGGGCTTCAAGGGCCGCTGACCCTGTTATCGGATGGGCGCAGCGTCCATTATCTACGTCCCATCGGCGTTCATCCCGGCCTTGCCCGATTGGTGGAAGAACGGGCGGAACTAGCCGCCATGGCAGCAAGCTTCGATTTCAAGGCGACCGCGCTGTTGCTGGTTGCGCATGGCAATCGGCAGGGCGGCGGGGCCAAGGCGAGTGCTGAGGGGCTGGCGGCGCAGTTGCTTAAGGCCGGGCGATGGGCCGAGGTCAGGGTTTGCTTTTTGGAAGAGGAGCCCAGGGCGGCCGACTGGCAATGCAGCATTAAAACAAGGCAGATCGTCGTGCTGCCCATGCTGCTGGCCGAGGGGCAGCATGCGGCCCGCGACCTGCCGCCTTTGTTCGGGCTGAAGGAATTGGGAGGGGCCGATCCCGTTTTGACCGAGTTCGGGGGGTATCGGCTGGCCATCACGCAAGGCCTGGTCGATGACCAGGCCCTGGAGACTCTTATTCGGCGGATGGTTCAGGAGACCTTGTCTCGGCCCAGCCCGCGATAAGCCCCGCCAATTTTGAGGCCGAGGCGGCATCAAGGTCGAGCGTGGTGAAGCGTTTGCCCTCCTTAATCGCCAAGCGCAGCATCTCGAAACCGGAATCGTAAGTCAGGCGGATCAATTTGACCTCGCGCCCCCAGGGCGCTGGCATGTGGGCCAGCTCGTCCTGGCTGATGGCGTTTAACTGGTTGCCGGGGGGCGTCATGTCATCGGTCATGGGGGTCAACTTTCTGAAATCCGGTCGTAAAAACGGGCACGCCAGAGCAGGCGGGGAACGGCGGGATCATCCCTGAAGGCCGTTCTGGTGTGTAGCACATTGTTTGACAGCAGTCCCTGTCCCGCCTCGAGGCGGTGCTCAAAAAGACCAAAGGGCGGATCGGCCAGAATTTCCTCAAGCGCTGCCCTGGCCGCCTGCACATCGGGCGACGGATTCCAGGTGATCGAGCGTTTTCTGGCCGTGTAGCGCATATGCAGCTTGCCTGCTTTCGTCACGGAGAATACGGGGCCTGGGCGCATCTCGCGCCCCGTCATGTCCGCATCTTCGTTGGGCGGGATGGCGAAGGCATCGGGGCGCATCAGGGCTTCGATATGGGCAGGATCGCGCTCTCTCAGGGCGATATAGGCCAGTTCAGGGTCGAGAAGAGCGTTGCCCCCTCCCTCAAGCGCCGGACGCTGGCACCAGAGCATCAGTCCCTGAACCTGACTTTCTGTGTCGTTGTAATAGCCGTCCGTATGCCAGGCGATAGGGCGGTCAGTATAGGGGATATAGCGTTTCCTGGTTCCAGCGGGCGCTACCGAAAGCGGGCTGATTCCATCCTCGTCGGCCAATTGGTTGGCATCCAGACGCAGCAGGCCGAAACGGGCAGCCAAGCTTTTCAGGGCTTCCTTGCTGCAAGCTTGGGGCGGAGCGGCGAAGACGGCCATGTTGGAGCACCTGACCCGGTCCAGCAGGGCCGCATGTTCGCTTTCAGAGAGATTCCAGGGGTCAGCGATCTGGACGAGCAAGTCCTGGACCGTTCGGGGCATGGCTTCCAGTCTGGCGTCCCGCCAGCTTTCATAGGCCTTGACCTGGGCCAAATCGAAGGGATTTTGGAGCATTCCTTCACCTGCTTTTTCATATCCTGCGCAAGAAAAGGATGATTCGACAATATGTTATAATCTAGAGCTTCTATAATATACGAAATATCAAAGAATCTTGGTGGGAAACGGAAAATCTGCTGGATTCCGGTTGGAACGTTATATTATGATGTTTTCATGTAACCCCAGGCCGAGTGATCTTAGAGACCCCCTGGCCAAGAAAGAGGGTTTGCGCATATTCGAAAAGCTTGATTAAAGCCTTCGGACTTGCGCAGAGTGGAGGAGCGTTGGCGAGGGGAGCGGACCCAATCCTTTCCCGCATCCTGAAGCAAGAGACTTATCAAGGCACTCAAGGAGGCCCCCTTGGGAATCATGCCGCGACGATGGTGGAGGAAATAATGGCCAAACAGATGCCCAAGACACCCCTTCTGGACCAACTGGAAACCGGGCCCTGGCCCAGCTTCGTGACGGGCCTGAAGCGCCTTGCCAAGTCGGACAAAGGCTATGCCGACATGATGAAGGATCTGCTCGGCCAGCTCGAACATTCCTATGAAACCCGCAAGGGCTATTGGAAGGGCGGCACGGTCGGCGTTTTCGGTTATGGCGCCGGTGTCATTCCGCGCTTCTCGGAAGTGGCCGACAAATATCCCGAATCCAAGGAATTCCACACCATCCGCATCATGCCGCCCGCAGGGATGCACTACACCACCGATTTGCTGCGCAAGTTGTGCGACATCTGGGAGCGCCATGGTTCAGGCCTGATCGCCTTTCACGGCCAGTCGGGCGATATCATGTTCCAGGGCTCGACGACCGATAACATCCAGCCCGCCTTCGACGAGTTGAACGAGCTGGGCTTCGATCTCGGCGGCGCCGGCGCTGGCGTGCGCACCTCGGTTTCCTGCGTGGGTGCGGCCCGCTGCGAACAGAGCTGCTATGACGAGGCCAAGGCCATGCGCATGTCGCTGAATGCCATGGTCGACGACATTCACCGGCCCTCGCTGCCCTACAAGTTCAAGATGAAGTTTGCCGGTTGCGCCAACGACTGCGCCAATGCCATTCATCGCGCTGATATGGCGATCATCGGCACCTGGAAAGATGATATGCAGGTTGACCAGAAGGCCTTCCAGCAGATCGTGAAGGAGCGTGGCCGCAAGGAGATCATCGATCAGGTGATCCGCATGTGCCCGACCGAGGCGCTGTCCCTGAACGACGACGACACGCTGGAAGTCGATAACAAAAGCTGTGTGCGCTGCATGCATTGCCTCAATGTCTGCACCAAGGCGTTGAAGCCGGGCAAAGAGCGTGGTGCTGCCATTCTGGTGGGTGGCAAGCGCACCTTGAAGATCGGCGATCAGATGGGCACCGTGGTCGTGCCCTTCATGAAGCTCGAGAATGACGAGGATTACGAGGGCCTGGTCGAACTGGCCCGCAATATGCTGGACTTCTTTGCCGAGAACGCGCTTGAGCACGAGCGTACCGGCGAGATGATCGAGCGTATCGGACTTTCCAACTTCCTGGAAGGCGTTGGTCTGGAACTCGATCTGAACATGATCGCGGCACCTCGCTCTAACTCCTACGTCCGCATGGATGGCTGGGACGAGGAAGTGAAGAAATGGAATGCCAGGTCCAAGTCGGCCGCCGAGTAAGCAATTCAACGAGATAGATAGAGAGACCGGAGGAATTCATGGCTGAACCCCGTCGTCCAACCGAAAGCGGCGTGCCCGATCCGATGCCGTTCATGCATCCCGTGATGCGCAAGAATTATGGTCATTGGGCCTGGCATGATCGCCCGCGCCCGGGCGTTCTGCATCACGTCGCCGAATCGGGCGACGAGATCTGGACCGTCAAGGCCGGAACCCAGCGCCAGATGGATGTCTTTACGGTGCGCGCCCTGTGCGACATCGCCGACAAGTATGCTGAGGGACATGTTCGCTTTACCGTGCGCTCGAACATCGAGTTCATGGTGTCCAAGAAGGACATGGTCGATCCCTTGATCAAGGCGCTGAACGACGGCGGTTTCCCCGTCGGCGGCACCGGCAACTCGGTATCGATGATCTCGCACACGCAAGGCTGGCTGCATTGCGACATTCCCGGCACCGACGCCTCGGGTGTCGTCAAGTCGCTGATGGATGAATTGTACGAAGAATTCATCAACGAGCGCATGCCCAACCGCGTGAAGATCACGACATCCTGCTGCCAGATCAACTGCGGCGGCCAGGGCGACATCGCGATCAACATTCAGCACACCAAGCCGCCCAAGATCAATCACGAGCTGGTTTCGCTGCAGTGCGAACGCCCGGCCGTGGTGGCGCGCTGCCCGGTGGCGGCCATTCGCCCCGCCATGGTCAATGGCAAGCCGACGCTGGAAGTGGACGAGAAGAAGTGCGTCTGCTGCGGTGCTTGCTTCCCGCCTTGCCCGCCCATGCAGATCAACGATCCCGAGCATTCGAAGCTGGCAATCTGGGTCGGTGGCAAGCATTCCTCCACGCGCTCGCGTCCCACCTTCCACAAGCTGGTGGCGGCGGGCATTCCCAACAACGCGCCCCGCTGGCCCGAGGCCGCCGAGATCGTCAAGAACATCCTGCGCGCCTATCAAAAGGACGCCAGAGCCTGGGAGCGCATGGGCGAGTGGATCGACCGCGTGGGCTGGCCCCGCTTCTTCGAACTGACCGGCCTGCCCTTCACCAAATATCATCTGGAAACCTGGCGTGGCGGGCGTGCAAGCCTGAACGCGTCGGCGCACCTGCATTTCTAGGCCGGAGGCTGGTATGAAATTCGCCGTTCTGGTCAATGAGGGACCGTTTAACCACCAGGCCTCTGACTCGGCCTATCAGTTCGTGAAGGCAGCGCTGTCCAAGGGACACCAGATATTTCGGGTGTTCTTCTATTACGACGGCGTCTACAACGCGAGCAAGCTCTCCGAGCCGCCCACCGACGACCGCAATGTGGTCGCCAACTGGGGCAAGCTGGCCGAAGAGCATAAGCTGGACTTAGTGGTCTGTGTCGCCGCCGCACTTCGCCGTGGCATCAAGGACGAGAATCTGGCCGCAGGCTTTCGCATCTCTGGCCTGGGCCAGTTGATCGAAGCGGGCATTCAGGCCGACCGTCTCGTCACCTTCGGCGATTAAGGGAGGACATGATGGAAGAAGAAATGGAAGCTGGTGTCGTCAAGAAGTTCATGTATGTGAACCGCAAGCAGCCCTATGGCACCGTCTATGCGCTTGAAGTGCTGGAAATGGTGCTGATCTCGGCCGCCTTCGACCAGGATGTGCATCTTGTCTTCACCGACGACGGGGTTCTTCAGTTGAAGAAGAACATGGCGACGGAAGGCATCGGCATGAAGAACTTCTCGAAGACCTATCGCGCCCTTGAGGGCTACGACATCGAGAAGCTTTATGTCGATCAGGAATCGCTCGATGAACGTGGTCTGACCGAAGACGACCTGTTGGTCGATGTCCAGGTCGTCAGCCGTGCCGAAATGGCCAAGCTGATGGATCAGATGGACGTGGTCCTGTCGGCTTAAGCAAGGAACTGAAACGATGAGCCAGTTGCACACCGTATCCAAATCGCCCTTCGAGCGGACCAATCTGCAAAGCTGTCTGAAGCTGGCCACGCCCGGTTCGGCGATCCTGCTGTACGAGGATGCCGTGATCGGCGCCATGCAGGGAACGTCGATGGCCGACGCCGTCGCTGCCGCCGCCAAGACCTTCAGCCTGCATGTGCTGGGTCCTGATCTGGCGGCGCGCGGTCTGGACGCCGCTAAGGTGGTTCCCGGCGTCAAGGTCGTGGATTACGCCGGATTTGTCGACCTGGCCGCCGAAGCTTCGGCGGTTCAGGCCTGGTGCTGAATTCAAACAATCGAAATCGGGTTTAGAGGAGAAAGTAAGATGGCCTACACAGCAAACGGCAAGACGATTGAGGCGGACGAAGAGGGCTACCTCGTCAATATCAATGAATGGAACGAAGAGCTGGCGGGCGAAATTGCCAAGGCCGAGCAGATCAACATGTCGCCCGAGCATTGGGAAGTCGTGAACTTCCTGCGCGAATATTACAACGAATATCAGATCGCTCCGGCCATCCGCGTGCTGACCAAGGCGATTACCAAGCGCCTCGGCGCCGAAAAGGGCAGCAACAAGTATCTTTACGAGTTGTTCCCCTACGGCCCCGCCAAGCAGGCCTGCAAGATCGCAGGATTGCCCAAGCCGACGGGCTGCGTCTGATCGGGCGTTTCGCCGATAAGTGATGTCGGAGGGGGTGGACACGAATCCACCCTCCCGATCCCGGGAGGAGGAAGGGCCGAGATGTCGGGCTTGAGCATGTTCTATGCGGCTCTGCTGTATGTGGCGGCAGGCGTTCTTGTGGCGGGACTGGCAGTGAAGATTCGCCAGTACTGGACCACGCCCGCTCCCTTGAAGATCGCCGTGACCCCAGCGCCCACCACCCAGGCAGGTGCCTGGCTGCGCGTGGGGCGCGAAGCCGTGCTGTTCGAAAGCCTGTTCTATTCGAACCGCTGGCTGTGGATTTTCGCCGCCGCCTTCCATGCCGGTCTGGCCCTGGTTCTGGTGCGTCACATGCGCTACTTCGTCAATCCGGTGCCCGAGATCATCGTACTGGCCCAGCCCTTCGGGGTTTATGGCGGCATGGCCATGGTGGGTGGCCTTTTGGTGCTGCTGGCCAGGCGCTTTGTGATCGACCGGGTGCGCTACATCACGCGCCCCTCCGACATTCTGATGCTGCTGTTGCTGATCGGAATCGGCGTTTCCGGCTATGGCATGAAGTTCGCCAATCCCACCGACATCGTGGCGGTCAAGGCCTTCATCATGGGGCTTTATGTTTTTGACATCCGTGAATTGCCGGTCGAGCCGCCGCTTTTGGCTCATCTGTTCATGGTAGCACTTCTGATGATCGTATTTCCCTTCTCGAAGCTTCTGCATGCGCCGGGCGTTTTCTTCAGCCCTTCGCGTAATCAGGCCGACGATCCGCGCGAGCGGCGCCATCTGGCGCCCTGGGCGGCCAAGTTGGAGGGTTAGGCGATGGCTTTGAAACCGGTTGCCCCGGCGCTTGATGATCTGCCGACCGTTCCGGCCCTGAATCCGGGCGTGATGGGTGGGCTGAAATCCTATGTCGCGGTAAGAGCGCACCAGGAGCCTCTGGGCTTTCCCGGCGAGCTGGTCGAGAATTGGGAGCAAGCCGCCGTCGCCAAGATGGGCGAGTTGCTGGGCAAGTACAAAAGCCTGCGCGTCTATCTTGATATCTGCGTCAAATGTGGCGCCTGCACCGACAAGTGTCATTATTTCCTGGGAACGGGTGATCCCAAGAACATGCCGGTGGCGCGCCAGGATCTGATGCGCGACATCTACCGCTATTACTTCACGCCCGCTGGCAAGGCCCTGGGCGGTTTGGTTGGCGCCAAGCCCTGGACGCGCGAGCGCCTCGACGACTGGTACAACTATTTTCACCAGTGTTCGCAGTGCCGCCGCTGCTCGCTATTCTGCCCCTATGGCATCGACACCGCCGAAATCTCGATGGCGGCCCGCGAGATCATGGACTCGATTGGGCTCGGCCAGAAATACTGCAACGAGATCATCGGCAAGGTTCACAAGATCGGCAACAATCTGGGTCTGCCCGAACCGGCGCTGATCGATACGCTGGAGGGCCTTGAGGAGGACGTCAAAGACGCCACCGGCCATGACATTAAGTTCCCGCTGAATGTGGTGGGGGCCGATGTGCTGCTGGTCACACCCTCCGCCGACTTCTTCGCCGAGCCGCATGTCGATGGCCTGATCGGCTATGCCAAGGTCTTCCACCAGATGGGGCTTTCCTGGACCATGTCGTCCTATGCCTCGGAAGCCGGCAATTTCGGCATGTTCATCGGCAATTACGAGCAGATGAAGAAGATTTCCATGCGTATCCGCCAAGCCGCCCTTGATCTCAAGGTCAAGCGCATCGTCTTTGGCGAATGCGGGCATGCTTGGCGCGTGGCCTATGCCTTCCTGAACACGCTGGCCGGTCCCTTCGATTTTCTCGATCCGAAATATCCGGTGCCCCAGCACATCATGGAACTGACCAGGGGCGCCATTATGAGCGGCGCCGTCAGGCTTGATCCATCGGCCAATGCTGACAAGATCGTCACCGTGCATGATTCCTGCAACATCGCCAGGGCCACCCGTATGGGGCCCGAGCCGGGCAGCCAATTCTTCTATCCCCGCGATGTGCTGAAGGCGGCCTGCCCAAAATTCGTCGATATGCATCCTGACACCACGCATGCCCGCACCTTCTGTTGCGGCGGCGGTGGCGGGCTGTTGACCGACGAATTGATCGATCTTCGCATCAAGGGTGCTAAGCCCCGCGTCGAGGCCTTAAAGCAGGCGGTCGACCAGCATGGCGTGACCCACATGGCCGCCATGTGCGCCATCTGCAAAAGCCAGTTCACCAAGGTCCTGCCCTATTACGGTTACGACATGGGCATGGTCCAAAGCGTTCACCAGTTGGTAAGCAACGCCATCCTTCTGGGCGGTAATTCATAAAGGGTAAGGAAGCGACCATGACTCATCTGACCGTGGACAACCAGCAAAACTCCTTCCGCCGCTACAAGGATGGCGAATCGAAGTGGAGCGATTTCCAGGACGCCATCTTTCAGGCGGGTTGGTCGCACAAATGCCCGACCTATGTGCATCGTGCGCCGCCCTGTCAGGCGAGCTGCCCCTCGGGTCACGACATCCGGGGCTGGCTGGACATCGTGCGCGGCGTCGACAAGCCCCCCGCAGGCATGAGCATGCAGGAATACGCCTTCCACAAGATGACCATGTCAAATCCCTTTCCCGCCGTGATGGGCCGCGTTTGCCCCGCACCTTGCGAGGATGGTTGCAACAGGAACGAGGTCGAAGATCACGTCGGCATCAATTCGGTCGAACACTACATCGGCAATTGGGCGCTCGAGAACAAGCTGGCCTTCCCCAAGCCCAGCCAGGAGACGGGCAAGAAGATTGCCGTTATCGGCGGCGGCCCAGCCGGCCTGTCGGCGGCCTATCAGCTTCGCAAGATGGGCCACAGCGTCACCATCTATGATGATCGCGCCGAGTTGGGCGGCATGATGCGTTACGGCATTCCCGGCTATCGCACGCCCCGCGACGTTCTGGATGGCGAGATCAAGCGTATTCTCGATCTGGGTGTTGCCACCAAGATGAATTGCCGCGTAGGCCGGGATGTTCAATTGGCCGATTTGGAAAAGAACAACGACGCCATTTTCTGGGCCATCGGCACCCATGCCGGGCGCGGCCTGCCGGTTCCTGGTGCCGATGCTCCCAACTGCATCTCGGGTGTCGCTTTCCTTCGCGCCTTCAACGAGGGGCGTTTGAAGTTCGTTACCGGGCGCATCATCGTGGTCGGCGGCGGCGATACCTCGATCGACGTGGCCTCGGTGGCCAGACGCCTGGGCCACATCACCCAGGTGCATGACAAGGATCGCGTCGAGCATGTCGTGCTGGGCCAGACCGCGCACGACGTGGCGACGGCCGCCACCCGCGAAGGGGCCAATGTGACGCTGACCTCGCTGTTCCCGGTGGAAAAGATGTTTGCCGCCGAACGCGAGGTGGAAGACGCCAAGCGCGAAGGTGTGGACATCAAGGGCGGCATCATGCCGCTTGAGGTGCTGAAGGATTCGAATGGCCGCGCCCGTGCGCTCAAGATGTGCAAATGCACCATGGACGGCATGACGCCGGTTCCCCAGGCCGGTACGGAATTCGAGATCGAATGCGATCTCATCGTATCGGCCATCGGACAAAAGGGCGACATGGAAGGCCTGGAAGCCATGGACAATGGCAAGGGCTTCATCAATGCCGACAAGCATTTCAAGGTGCCCGGCAAGGACAAGCATTTCGTGGGCGGCGATATCGTGCGCCCGCATCTGCTGACCACCGCCATCGGCCACGGCTGGATCGCCTCCGAGAGCATCAACACCTACTTGAAGGGCGAGGAATTCGGCAAGCGCCCCAAGGTTGACGTGCATCACTTCAACCTGATCGATGTGCTTCGCAACATGGGCCGCGAGCCCGAGGTCTTCTCGGGCGACGGCATGCGCGGCACCTGCGATTCCAAGGTGGCGCTGCATAATTACGAAGACCGCTCGACCAAGGATGTGGTGCCGTCGGACGAATTGTTCCTGGGACATTTCAGCTACACCAAGCGCAACAAGCGAAACGAGGTTCATATCGCAGCCGATCAAGTGATTGGCAATTTCGACGAACGTTTGAAGACGCTGACCGACGCCGAAGTGGTGGCCGAGGCCAAGCGCTGCATGAGCTGCGGCTTGTGCTTCGAATGCGACAACTGCCTGGTCTTCTGTCCGCAATCGGCCGTGCAGCGCACACCGAAGAACGAGCGGGCGCTTGGGCGCTATGTCTATACCGATTACGCCAAGTGCGTGGGCTGCCATATCTGCATGGACGTCTGCCCCACCGGCTACATCCAGATGGGGTTGGGAGAGTAAGATGCGGCTTTGGGCGGCATTGCTTCTGGCGTTGACGCTGATCGGTTCGGCGGCACCCTCGTTTGCCGGGCCGCCCGAGCTGCCCAAGGCTTCGGGCGAGAAATGCCTGGCCGAGCCTGCCGCCATGCGGCGAACGCACATGACCATGCTGCTGCACCGGCGCGATGCCACCATGCATCAAGGTGTTCGCGCCACGGCAAACGGCCTCAAAGCCTGCCTTGATTGCCATGCCGTTTCCGGAACCGACGGCCAGCCCGTCGGCATCGACAGCGACAAGCATTTCTGCCGCGTCTGCCATGATTACGCCGCCGTCAGCGTCGATTGCTTCGAGTGCCATAATCCGCGTCCCGAGCCCAAGCGGGTGCAAGCTGCTATGCCCGAGACGACGCCATCGGAAGAAACCGTGCCCGCCCAGGACACCAAGCCGGAGGGTCCGCAATGAGCGGGTGCAAAATCTCACAAACGCGGCGCGACGTCTTGAAGACCGTTGCCGGAACGGCCGCCCTGCTGGCGCCGGGCGTTTTCCTGGTGGCAGCCCCCGCACCTTCCAAGGCCCGGCCCGAAGACAGTATGGCCCAGCCCAGTGTGCGCTGGGGACTTCTGATCGACACCAATCGCTGCGATCAGGAATGCACGGCCTGCGTTACGGCCTGCAAGGATGAGATGCGCCTGCCCAGCCACGGGCGTCCGGCCAGCGATCCCCAATATATCCGCAAGGTGGAGCTGGCCGAGCCCAAGACCGGCTTTACCCGTTCGCTGCCCGTGATGTGCCAGCATTGCACCAACCCGCCCTGTGCCGATGTTTGTCCCACCGGCGCCTCGTTCAAGCGCGCCGACGGCATCGTTCTGGTTGATCGCCATATCTGCATCGGCTGCCGTTATTGCATGATGGCCTGCCCCTACAAGGCCCGCTCGTTTGCGCATGAAGCGCAAACCGGTCAGGCGCCGCACAATCCCCGGGGCAAGGGCTGCGTCGAGGCCTGCACCTTGTGCGTCCACCGTGTCGATGCGGGCGTCGTTCCCGCCTGCGTCGAGGCCTGCCATGCCAAGGGACGTGGCGCCATGCTGTTCGGCGACTTGATGAATCCCGAACATGCCATCACCCAGGTCGTGGCCCAATATCCCACCAGCCAGATCCGGGCGGACCTGAAGACCGATCCCGGCATCCGCTATCACGGTATTTAGGAGACGATGCCCATGGCCAATCTGCCCGACCTCGTCTACCAGGAAATCAATTCGAAGCGTCCTTGCTTTCGCGCGGCTGTGGTCATTTTGGGCCTGATTTTCCTGATCGGCCTGGGGGCCGCCTATTACATGGAGCATAGCGGTCACTGGGTGACTGGCATGAGCAACGAAGTTGTATGGGGCATGCCCCATGTTTTCGCCGTGTTCCTGATTGTGGCGGCTTCTGGCGCTTTGAACGTCGCTTCCATCGGCTCGGTGTTTGGCAAGTCGGTCTATAAGCCGCTGGCCCCGCTTTCGGCCCTGTTGGCCCTTGCCCTGCTGGCGGGTGGCCTGGCCGTTCTGGTGCTTGATCTCGGGCGTCCCGATCGCCTGATCGTTGCCATGTCGCACTTCAATTTCAAATCCATCTTTGCCGCCAACATCATTCTCTATACCGGCTTCTTCGGCATCGTGCTGGTCTATTTGTGGTTCATGATGGATCGCCGCTTGAAGTCGAAAAGTAGCGGCCCCGGCACTTTCGCCTTCATCTGGCGCTTGGTCCTGACCACCGGTACCGGTTCGATCTTCGGCTTTCTGGTGGCCCGTGAGGCCTATTCCTCGGCCGTGATGGCACCTTTGTTTATCGCCATGTCGCTGTCCTTCGGCACCGCCCTGTTCATCCTGGTCATGCTGGCGGCCTATACCATGGACCGGCGCCCCTTAGGCGTCGTGATCACCGAGCGGCTGCGCGTGTTGCTGGCCGTGTTCGTGGCCGCCACCGCCTATCTGGCCTTGCTGCAGCATGTCACGGCGGCCTATTGGGCCGGGCGCGTCGAGGTGGTCGATTTTCTGCTGTTCGGCAGCGGATTCTATAGCTTCCATTTCTGGGGTGTGCAGATGGGGATCGGAACGTTTTTCCCCTTGATGCTGACCCTGGTGCCGCGCATGCGCTCGCACGGAACGCTGGCCTTCGCTTCCTTCCTGGTGGTGATTGGGGGATTGGCCCAGGTTTTCATCATCATCATCGGTGGCCAGGCCTGGCCGCTCACCCTTTTCCCGGGTTACGAGGTGGAAAGCAGCTTCTTTGACGGGGTCGTGCATGGCTATAGCCCTTCGCTGCCGGAAATTCTCTTGGGATTGGGCGGCTTTGCGCTCGCCCTCTTGATTGTCGCCCTGGGAACGGCCATCCTTCGTTTCCTGCCTGTCAGCCTGGCCGACGCGGAAATCGATCCGCATGCCAGGAAGCATCAGGCGGAAACCAAGGATGAGGAGGAGGCCGAGCCAGCCCCGGCCGCTTGAGATTATGGCGACTGAACACCCTTTCGCGCCCTATGTCCGCATTCTGGGCAAGGGGCCGACGCTTTCACGCCCACTAACCTTCGAAGAATCCAAGGCCGCTGCGGCCATGATTCTGGCCGGTGCCGTCGAGCCCGTGCAGTTGGGAGCCTTCTTGTGCCTGCTGCGTGTGAAAACGGAAACGCCCGAGGAAGTGGCGGGTTTCGTGGCGGCGGCGCGCGAAGCCATCGCGGCAGGACAGCCTACCCCCAGAGCCGATCTCGATTGGTCGAGCTATGCCGGAAAAAGCCGCCAACTGCCCTGGTTCCTGCTTTCGGCCCTGCTTTTGGCCCAGAACGGTATTCGCGTTTTCATGCAAGGGCCGGAAGATCACACCGAGGGCCGCCTTTATTCCCGAGCTGCGCTGGAAGCTCTGGGCATTCCCGCCGCCAAAACACTGGGCGAGGCGGCCCAGCATTTGGATAAGCGCAATTTCGCCTTCATGGCGCTTGAACATTTAAGCCCGCGTTTGAACGAGATGCTGGGCTTGAAGCCGCTTCTTGGTTTGCGCACACCGCTGCACACCATTGGCCGCATGCTCAATCCCTTGAAGGCCGGAGCCAGCATGGTCAGCGTTTTCCATCCGGCCTATCGGGGCGTTCATCAGATGGCGGCCAATCTTCTGGGCGATCAGCGTCTGGCCGTGTTCAAGGGCGAGGGCGGCGAGGCCGAGCGGCGCCCCGAAAAACCCTGTCTGGTTCAGATGGTTGCCGAGGGCAAGATGGGCGAAGAGGAATGGCCGGCCATTCTGTCCGAAAGCGCTCAGCCCCACGATCACCAGATGGATCCCAGGCGAATGCAGGATCTGTGGGCCGGAAAGCTTGATGACGCTTTTGCCACGGCCACCGTCACGGGGACAACAGCCATAGCGCTACGCCTGCTGGGCCGCGCAAAATCACCGGCCCAGGCTCAAAGCATGGCCGATGAGATGTGGGCCGGACGTACCCTGGACCGCATCGGCGCTTGAGATGACCTCTCGCCTTGTCATCTCGGCGGCGCATAAATCCTCGGGCAAAACCACTGTCACATTGGGGTTGCTGGCCGCTCTTAAAAAGCGGGGTCTCAGCGTCCAGCCTTTCAAGAAGGGGCCGGATTACATCGATCCCTTGTGGCACCGCGCCGCCTCGGGACGGCCTTCCTGGAATCTCGATTTCTATTCAATGTCGCATCAGGAAATGCTGGCCTTGGCGGCACGCGAATCCAGACAAGCCGATCTTGTGCTGATCGAAGGGAACAAGGGCCTGTTCGATGGCATGGATACCGAAGGCACCGACGACACGGCGGCCCTGGCCCGCTTGATGCAGGCACCGGTGATTCTGGTCATCGATGCAAGGGGCATGACGCGCGGCATAGCACCGCTGCTCAAGGGCTTTAGGGATTTCGACCCCGACCTGGATATCGGCGGCGTGATTCTCAATCAGGTGGCGGGGCCGCGCCATGAAGGCAAGCTGCGCCAGGCCATCTCGCGCTATCTGCCAGATATGCCCATTCTGGGCGCCATTCCCCGTGAAACAGATCTGGTGGTGGCCGAGCGGCATCTGGGTCTGGTGCCCGCCAATGAGCAGGCGGATGCCAGCGAATTGATCTCGCTTCTGGCTTCCAGCGTTGAGGCGCATGTCGATCTTGACCGGCTGTTGGCGATTGCGGCAAGAGCTGGTCAGCTTCAATCGGCAACCCCTTTGCCTGCTGCCCCGAAGGCTAATCTACGCATCGCCATCGCCCAGGATTCGGCCTTCGGCTTTTATTATCCCGACGACCTGGACGCCTTCGCCCAGAATGGCGCCGAACTAATTCCCTTCAATACGATGCGTGATTTCCATTTGCCGCCAGATATCGACGGATTGTTCATTGGAGGCGGATTTCCGGAAACGCATTTGCGCGATTTGTCAGCCAATCACCTCTTGAGAAGCGAAATCAAGGCGGCATTGAAAGCGGGGCTTCCCTGCCATGCCGAGTGCGGAGGGCTGATGTATCTGGCCAGATCCATCCGCTGGGAAGGTCAGAAGGGCGACATGGTCGGGTTGATCAAGGCCGATGTGGTGATGCAGGAACGTCCGGTCGGGCGCGGCTATGTTCGGCTGACTGAAACCGGGCAGGGTCCATGGGCGCCGATGACCGAGGTTGGCAAAAGCTTTTCTGCCCACGAATTCCATCATTCCCGCCTGGAAGGCCTTCCCAAGAATCAGGCCTATGCTTTCAAGGTCGTGCGCGGCTCGGGCATTCAAGAGGGGTTCGATGGATTGGTGATCGGCAACACGATGGCCAGCTACGCCCATTTGCGATCAGTCGGCGCAACGCCCTGGGTCTCACGCTTCGTCGATTTTATCCGAAGGAACCGACGGTAGAGTAAAGCGGAAGGTCGTGCCAACGCCGGGCTGGGATTCGACGGCGATCCGTCCTCCCAACTGCTCGATGATTTTCTTGCAAATGGCAAGACCAACGCCGGTTCCGGAATGATGGGCCGAAGAATGCAGCCGTTGGAAGATAACGAAAATGCGCTCGAAATATTGCTGCTCGATGCCGATCCCGTTGTCTGAAACCGTGATCTCCCAAAAGCCATTGGAAAGATCGACGGCCGAGATGCGAACAACCAGGGGCGTATCCTTCTTTCGGTATTCAAGGGCATTTTCCAGCAGGTGTTCGAACACGAGAATCAGGCGCTTCGATGTCGCCATGACACTCGGCAAGGGTCCGTAGTCGATGCTGGCTTGTGCCTCGGAAATCTTGTCGGCCAGATATGAGCGAACGGAGGAGAGGATGGCGTCTAGGGAAATCGGTTCGAGATCAGAGGAAAACTGTTCGATCAAGGTGTAATCCAGAAGGTCCAGCAGTCGGGCTTTCATGCTGGTGGCACCCTCGACCATGAAGCCGATGAATTCGTCGGCATCACCATCCAACTTTCCCCGGTAACGCAGGTTCATCAGTTGGGCGTAGCTGACGATGGCGCGCAGGGGCTCTTGCAGATCGTGCGCGATGACGCGGGCAAAGTTCTTCAACTCTTCGTTCGAGTGTTCCAGCCGTTCTCTGGCGGCCAGCAATTCGGCCTCGCGGTCAAGCAGGCGCATTTCGGTCTCATGCTGGCGCAGAATCTGCCAGAGCAGCAAGGCGGTTCCGCCCATGATCAGCAAGGTTGCCGACAGGCCGGCGATCGTCAACAGCCGGTGGTCGTGCTGGTGTGATGCGGCCAGATCGTCGGCGGAGCGGCTGACGACGACAGCCAGCGGATAGTCGGTCATGCGCCGAAAGGCGCCAACGCGCTCGACGCCATCGACCGGGCTGTTTCCCTGTACGATTCCCTCGGGCTTCAGCCAAAGTTCTTTGAAGTAGGGAACATCCGCAAAGGATTGGCCGACCGAGCGATCTCCCGCCATCGAGCGGACTCTGGCAATGCCGTCCTTGCCGACGACCAGAATGGTGCTGCCCGGTCCCAGGTCGATCTGGTCGTGGATGTTGGCGATATAGCCGGGATCAAGCGAAACCACCATGACGCCCAGGAATTCGCCGTTTTTTCCGTTCAGGCGCCTCGCCAACTGAATCGACCATTTCCCGGAGGCCCGGCCCAGGACGGGCTTGCTGATGAACACCTCGCCCGTATCCTGTTCGAGATGAACTTTGTAATGCTCACGGTCGCCCAGAAAGACGCGCTGGCCCGGCTGTGTCGCCGAGGAGGAAAGCAGAAGATAGCCCTCGGCGTCGATGACGCCGACCTGGACTGAAATGCCCTTCAGAATCGGGCTGCGGGCCATCTGCTTTTTCAGATCGAAGATCTTCGGATCTTCCTCGTATTCCGCCTTCAGATGCAAGACGACCTGATCAAGGCCGAGCAGAACGCTTCTGGTATGGCTTTCCAGAATGCGGGCATAATTGACCAGTCCCTGATGATCGTTGGCCAACGACAAGTCATAAGCCCGGCGATCCTGCTGGTAAATCGCCGTCCACAAAACCAGCAGAAGCACCGCTCCGAAGGCCAGAACAGAATGGCGGGCGTCGAAGCGTGATTTTCCTGTTGTCATACGAGATTATGCTCCCCGAGGGAGGGGATTGGTCAATGGCTGATTGGCAAATGTCACGCCATCCAGATGGACTGCGCCATCGACGATACGGGCTCTCTCCGTGGCAACCAGGGCGAGTGCCAGGGGATAGATGAGATGTTCTTGCTCCAGCACACGGCTTGCCAGCTTGTCGGGTGTATCTTCCTGCAAAACGGGAACGGCGGATTGAACGATGATAGGGCCGCTATCCATTTCCGGAACGACGAAATGGACCGTGCAGCCGGAAAAGCGCACCCCTTCGGCAATTGCCCGTTCATGCGTGTGCAACCCCTTGAAGGAAGGAAGCAGCGAGGGGTGGATATTGATCAGGCGGCCAGACCAGGATGAAACGAAGCCGTCGGTCAGAACGCGCATGAAGCCAGCCAGGCAGACGATCTCGACGCCATCGGCCTTGAGCTGGGCGTTGAGTGCTGCCTCGAAGCTCGGGCGATCCGGATAGTTCTTGTGAGGAATGACGGCGGTGGGAAGCCCCGCCTTTTGGGCGCGCTCAAGCCCGAAAACATCGGGAATGTTCGAGATGACGCGCACGATCTGGGCGGGGTAGTCAGGCGCTGATTGTGCATCGATCAGGGCCTGAAGATTGCTGCCGCGCCCTGAAATCAGAACGCCCACGCGTTTTTTTGCCTGCGTCATCCGCGATCCCAGGCTTCAAGATTGACCACGCGAGCGTGGATATCGCTTCCCGAAACCACCTGACCAATCTGTGTCACCGTTTCGCCATGCTCCTTGAACAAGGAGGTCAGCGTTTCGGCATCGGATTTTGAACAAACCGCCATCATGCCGATGCCGCAATTGAAGGTGCGCGCCATCTCGCCAGACTCAACCCCGCCCGCCTGTTTCAGCCAGGCGAAAACCGGGGGCAAAGACCAGGCGGCTGCATCGATCACGGCCACCAGTCCCTTGGGCAATACGCGCGGAATATTCTCGTAAAGTCCCCCTCCGGTGATGTGGGCCAGCGCCTTGATCTTGCCGGTGCGCACGGCGGCCAGACAGCTTTTGACATAGATGCGGGTGGGGGCAAGAAGGGCGTCGCCCGCCGAACTGCCGGGGGCGAAGGGGGCGCTGTCTTCTGGTTTCACCCCGGCGCGGTCCAGAATGCGTCGGACCAGCGAGAATCCATTGGAATGAATTCCGTTCGAGGCCAGACCCAGAATAACGTCGTCTTCTTGAACTTTCGAGCCATCGATCAGTGTGCCGCGCTCGGCAGCACCCACGGCAAAGCCTGCAAGATCGTAGTCGCCCTTGGCATACAGGCCGGGCATTTCCGCCGTTTCGCCGCCGATCAGGGCGCAGCCCGCCTGTTTGCAGCCCTCGGCAATTCCGGCCACCAGGACCCGTCCTTCTTCGACCTCCAGTTTCCCTGTGGCGAAATAGTCGAGAAAGAACAGGGGCTCAGCACCTTGAACGACGAGGTCGTTGACGCTCATGGCGACCAGATCGATGCCCACGAAATCGTGGCGTTTGGCATCGATGGCCAGCTTCAGCTTGGTTCCCACGCCATCCGTGGCGGCCACCAGAATGGGGTCCTTGTAGCCTGCGGCTTTCAGGTCGAACAGGGCGCCGAAACCGCCCAGCCCGGCCTCGGTTCCGGAACGCTTGGTTGCCCCGGCCAGGGGTTTGATGGCCTCGACAAGGGCCGTCCCCGCATCGATATCGACGCCGGCGGATTTATAGGTCATGGCGGTTGTGGACAAGCGAGGCTTCCTCAAAGATAAGAACGTGATAAAGTCAGGGCGAATCGCCTGGATTTTGATCCTTAGCCCCACGGTTTGCAATGCCTTCGCTGTTGCGTTTTTTTGGTCTCCTTGTCCTGGGCCTTTTTCTGACGGCTCCGGCCCCTGCCGCCGATTTCCTGGCGGTGAGCATTGCCGTTGATGCCACGGGGCAAAGCACCTCGCAGGCCAGGGAAAAGGCCTTGAGCGATGGCCAGCAGCAGGCTTTCCGCCGTCTGCTGGAAAGCCTGACCATTTCTTCCGACCATGCCCGCCTGCCCCACCCGGCCAATTGGCAGGACTGGGTGGTCGATTTCTCGGTCGATCAGGAAAAAACCTCTGCGGTGCGCTATCTGGCCCTTTTGACCGTCAGGTTCAAGGCGCAGCCGGTGCGCAACCTGCTCAAGCAGGCCGGAATTGCCTTTGCCGAAACCGCCAGCAAACCCTCGCTAGTCATTCCCATCCTGGTTCAGCCGGGGCGCCCCCTTTTGTGGGATGAAGACAATCTTTGGCTGAAAGCCTGGCAGGAGCGGCCCAAGCTTTCCACTCTGGCGCCGGTGCTGGCCCCCATGGGCGACAACTGGGACCGTCAGACCTTCGATGTTGGGTCCGACAAGGACAGGTTGGAAGCGATGGGGCGCCGCTATGGCGCCGTCCAGGCCCTGGTGGCCGAAGCCAAGCCCAGCCAGAACGGATTGGATATCCGTCTGCTTTACGGCTCTGGCGCAACCGCCCAGATCGCCGTTCAGGCGCAGGCCAAGGATCAGCCGCAGGCGGTGTTCCGCAAGGGGGCCGATCTGGTCGCCCTTCATCTCGAAGAGGCCTGGAAGAAGAACAACCTGCTGGTGTCGGAATCCTCGGGCATGCTGCTGGTAACCGCCAGCTTCAACGGATTGAACGATTGGCTGAGAATTCGCGACCGCTTAGCCAAGGTCAATCTTGTCCGTCGCCAGGAAATCCTGGAAGTGGCGCGCAATCAGGCGACGCTGGCCCTGCACCACGCGGGCGACATGGCGCAGTTGCGTACGGCACTTGCCCAGGCAGATCTGGTCCTGACCCAGGATGGCCAGGGAGGGGCGGTCTTGTCACTGTCCTCGCAGCGCTGACGTGATCAAGCTTGTCCCCAATCTGATCACGCTGGGCAGGCTGTTCGCCGTTCCGTTGACCATTTGGGCGATCGACGAGGGAAGATACACGCTGGCCTTCTGGCTGTTCCTGACCGCGGCCATTTCTGATGCCGTGGATGGCGCCCTGGCCCGCTGGATGAAAGCCAGGACGGAAATCGGGAGCTATCTCGACCCCCTGGCCGACAAGGCCCTGCTGGTGGCCGTCTACATCGCCTTGGGCTATCATGGGCTGATGCCGGGCTGGCTGGTCATTATGGTGGTTTCGCGCGATCTGCTGATCGTTGGAGGTGCGCTAGTCGTGCACATGGCCACGGCGCGGCTGCGCATGGAGCCCCTGCTGGTCAGCAAGGTCAATACCCTGGCTCAGATCGTTCTGGCCGCCATGGCCCTGGGCGGACTGGGGCTTGGCATTGAAGATGGTGTTTTGGCCTTGCGCCCTGTGATGGAAGTCATCGTGGCGCTGACCACCCTGGCCTCGGGTCTGTCCTATATCACGGTCTGGGGCAGGCGCCTTTTGACGGAGGAAACGAAGAGATGACGCCGCGCACGCAAATACGCTTCTGGCTGGTCGGCTTTGCGGTCTTTATCGCCCTGATCTATGTGTTGCGCCCCATTCTGCTGCCTTTTGTCGCGGGCATGGCGGCGGCCTATTTCCTCGATCCCATCGTCGACCGGCTGGAACGTCTCAAGCTGGCGCGCTCGCTGGCGACGGCACTGGTCACCGTGGTTTTCTTTCTGATCGCGGGCGGCCTCATCGCCCTTTTGGTCCCCCTGGTTCAGGCCCAGGTGATCGATTTCGCCGCCAATATTCCCGGCTATGCCGAAGGCCTGCGCGAACGGCTGAAGCCTTTGGTCGAGACCTTGCTGGCCAATCTAAGGCCCGAGGATGTCGAGCATTTGAAAGTCAGCGCCGAGAACTACGCCGGAACGGCGGTTTCCTGGGCGGTGACGGCCCTGGCGGATATCCTGTCCGGCGGCATGGCGGTCATTTCGATTCTTTCGCTTTTGCTGATCACGCCGGTGGTGACCTTTTATCTGCTGCGCGACTGGGACAAGATGACGACCAGAATTGATAACTGGTTGCCCCGCGACCATGCCCCGATCATTCGCGCACAATTGGAACGGATCGATTCGACTCTGGCCGGTTTCGTGCGCGGTCAGGGCCTGGTCTGCGTCGTTCTGGCCGCCTATTACGGCATTGCGCTTTCGCTGGCCAATCTGGAACTGGGATTGGTCGTCGGCGTGTTGACAGGCGTTGCAACGGTCATTCCCTATCTGGGGGGCTTTGCCGGCATGCTGGTCGGCGTGGGGCTGGCATTGGCCCAGTTTTCCGATTGGATGCCGGTGGCTCTGGTGGCGGCAATCTTCATCGTAGGGCAGATTGCCGAAGGCTATGTGCTGACCCCCAATCTGGTGGGCGACCGCATCATGCTGCATCCTGTCTGGATTCCCTTCGCGCTGCTGGCGGGCGGGGCCCTGTTCGGTTTTCTGGGCGTTTTGCTGGCTGTGCCGGTGGCGGCGGTGATCGGCGTTCTCATCCGCTTCTCGCTCGAGCGTTATCTGGCCAGCCCGCTCTACAAGGGAACGCATTCGCCCGAGCCATGACCCAGCTCTCCTTCAGCCTTCCATCCATTCCGGCCTTGGGCCGCGAGGATTTTCTGGAATCATCCTCGAATGCCGAGGCGCTGGCCTGGATCGAACGCTGGCCGGATTGGCCTGCCCAGGGTTTGGTGCTGGCAGGCCCTGCGGGGTCCGGCAAGACGCATCTGGCGCATATCTTTGCCGCCAGGACGAAGGCGCGCTTTTATCAGGGAAAGGATTTTTCCAAAACCGAGGTCGAGGCGCTGGAAGGGCTTTCGGTGGTGATCGAAGACTGCCAGGAGAATCTTGACGAGACGGGCCTGTTCCATCTGCTCAATCTGGCCAAGGAGAGCGGGGGAAGTGTTCTCTTTACCGCGCGTGAGCCGCAGGCGCGCTGGAAGATCGTTCTTCCAGATCTGCGCTCGCGCCTGCTGGCTTTGCCTCTGGCCGAACTGAAGCCGCCCGACGACGCGCTGCTGATGGCCGTGCTGGCCAAACTGTTTGCTGATCGGCAGGTTCGCGTGGGAGCCGAGGCCCTTGCCTATATTCTGGGGCGCATCGAGCGCAGTTTCGCCGCTGCCCGCGATCTGGTCGACCGTGTGGATCGCCAAGCCCTGGCGGCCAAGCGCCCGATTACCGTGCCCCTGATTCGCGAGATCTTGGAGATGCGTCATGAGTGAGGTGGTAACGCTTCAGAAAAGCGAAAACGACTGCGTGACGGTCGTGATCAATCGGCCAGAGCGCATGAACGCGCTTAATCTCGATGTCTGGAAAAGGCTGGGCGATCACTTTCTGGCGCTGGCAAAAGATAACAGCGTGCGGGCGGTGGTGCTGCGCGGCGCCGGAACCGAGGCCTTTGCGCCCGGGGCCGACATCGAGGAATTCGATACCGTGCGTGCCAGTGCAGAGCAGGCCAGGGATTATGACGAGGTCATGCGCCGTGCCTTCGATGCGGTTGCGGCCTGCCCGCACCCGACGATTGCCATGATTTATGGCCCTTGCGTCGGCGGCGGCCTCGAGCTGGCGGCCTTGTGCGATCTGCGTCTTGCCGCACTGTCCTCTCGCTTCGGTGTGCCCATCAACCGCATTTCGGTGGTGATGGGCTATCCTGAACTGATCGGCCTGCATCGCCTGCTCGGACCGGCGCGAACATTGGAAATTCTTCTGGAGGGCCAGGTGGTGGATGCCAAGACGGCATTGTCCTGGGGCCTCGTCAACCGCGTCGTTGCGGATGCCGATCTGGAAGCTGAGGTCGAGACCAGCTTGAAGCGCATCCTGGCGGGTGCGCCGCTGGCCAATCGCTGGCACAAGAAATTCGTGCGCCGCCTGGGAGATCCCAGCCCCATCACGCCAGGCGAGATGGAAGAGTGCTATGCGTTTCTGGCAACCGAGGACTATGCCGAAGGTGTTGCCGCCTTCAAGGCCAGGCGCAAGCCTGCCTTCAAGGGCAAGTGATCAGGCTTCAACGGATAGAAGCGACAAGCCAAGTTCCGCTCGGCGTTTCAGCCAGGGCGAGGCACGCCAGCGAGGATCTTTCGTATTGTCGTGAAGATTATCGAGAAGGGCCAGAATCCTTGCCGCCCCCAGCGCATCGCCCCAGGCTAGCGGCCCCATTGGATAGCCCAGCCCCAGCCGGACGGCGGTATCGATATCCAAAGGCGAGGCAATGCCCATCTGGGCAATCTCGGAGGCGATATTGACGAGGTTCGCAACAACGCGCTGCGCGACAAAGCCGTAACTGTCACGGATTAGGGAAACTGGCATGCCGTCCCTGGCAAAAAGTGCGCGGGCAGCGTTGCGATAATCGGGCAGGGTTGCGGGCGTGGTCATCAAGACGCGGTGCCGGTCGAAGCCGAACAGCGGGTCGATGGCGACAATGCGCCGGGGATCAAGCTTTAAGCGGGCCGCCGTGCCGGAGGCGTCACCCCCCAAGGGGGCGATCAGCAGCAGGCTGTCGGCAGAGGGGGTTTTTCCGGTATCGATGTCGCCTTTAAGCGCTGTGATCAAATCGCGCAGCGAGGCATCGCCGCCAGCGACCCATACCTGCCTTGACGGTGCGCTGGAAATCTGCGGCTCAGGCGGGCGCAGAATCTGACCATTCGAATAAGCGTAGAATCCGCGCCCCGTTTTTTTTCCAAGAAGCCCGGCCTCGACGCGTGAACGCACCAGGGGCGAGGGACGGTAGCGCGGCTCGTGAAAGAATTGCTGATAGAGCGTTTCCATCACGGCAGCAGATATATCAAGGCCGACCAGATCGTAAAGCTCGAAGGGACCCATGCGGAATCCGGCCTGTTCGACCAGGATGCGGTCGATGGTGGGGGCATCGGCAACACCCTCTTCCAGCAGACGCAGGGCCTCGGGCCCATAGCCGCGCCCGGCATGATTGACGATGAAGCCTGGGGTGTCCTTGGCCCTGACCGGCGCATGGCCCAGGTGCTTGGCAAATTCCATCAAGCGGGACATGGTTTGGGGCGAGCTGTTCAAGCCCTCGATCACTTCCACCACCTTCATCAGGGGAACCGGATTGAAGAAGTGAAGCCCGGCCACGCGCTCTGGCCGCAAGCATCCTGCAGCGATCTGGGTGATGGAGAGCGAGGAGGTGTTGGAGGCCAGGAGGCAGTCGGGGGATAAGATGGATTCCAGGCTGGCAAACAGCGCTTTCTTGGCGCCGATCTCCTCGACGATGGCTTCGACGATCAGCGAGCAGGCGGCAAGGCCTGGGCTATCAGGCGCAACGGTGGTCAAGCGTTCCGTGGCTGCCTCGGCTTCGCCAGAAGAAATCTTTCCCTTCTCGGCCAGCTTGGCGAGAGTAGCGGCCAGTGCGCTTTTTGCTTCCAGGGCGGCGCCTTGGCTTGCATCGGCCAGCAACACGGTGTAACCGGCCAGGGCGGCGATTTGCGCGATGCCGCGCCCCATGGTGCCGGTTCCGATGATGCCGATAACATCGGTCATGGCTATTTCCCCTCAAAGTGGGGAGGACGCTTTTCAAGAAAGGCCTTCATCCCCTCCTTCTGATCGGCGCTGGCGAAGAGAAGCTGAAAGGATTTGCGCTCAAGCGCCAGGGCGGTGTCCAAGGGGGCGTCCATTCCCGCCAGCACCACTTCCTTGATCTCGGCGATCGCCAGCGGCGGCAGGGCGGCAATGTGCTCGGCCATTTTCAGTGCCGTGGGCAGAAGCTCCTCGTCTGGCACGAGTTCGCTGACCAGCCCCATGGCCTCGGCCTCGGCGGCCTTGATGGGTTTTCCGGTCAGCAGCAGCTTCATCGCCTTGAATTTGCCGACAGCGCGCACCAGGCGCTGTGTGCCGCCCGCACCGGGCATGATGCCCACCCGCACCTCGGGCTGGCCGAATTGGGCCGATTGACCCGCGATAATGATGTCGGCATGCATGGCCAATTCGCAGCCTCCGCCCAGAGCGGCCCCGTTGACGGCGGCAATCACGGGCTTCTTGCATTGCGCGATGGCGCGCCAGAGCAGATGCGTTTGCCGCAACAGAATCTCGATGGCTCCGGCTTCGGCCATTTCTTTAAGGTCGGCTCCGGCGGCAAAGGCTTCGCCATTGCCGGTAAGAATGATGACGCGCACCTCATCTTCGGCCGACAGGGCGGAGAAACGCTCGGCCAACTGGCGGCGCAGCGCCATGGTCAGGGCGTTCCTGGCCTGGGGCCGGTTGAGGCGAAGAAGCGCCACCGAAGGGCTGGGGCGCTCCTCAAGAAGTTCCGTCATCCACACCTCGATCTTGACAGGCCGACTGGGCCAAGCAATAGTGAATGATTATTCATTCAGGTTGCGGCGTCAAGGTCTTCTTGGCGCAGGCAGGGAGCGTGAATGCCAGCAAAACCCGCCTTCGAGGTGCAAAGCCTGGTCACGGATGCGGTCTTGGTGCAAAAGCGCCGAGCCCAGATCATCGCGGCTGCCGTCGATCTGTTTTCCCGTCAGGGCTATTACAAGACCACCATTCAGGATGTGGCGAAGAAGGCTGGCGTCAGCGCTGGGCTGATCTATCAGTATGTGCGCGACAAGGAAGACGTGCTGTTGCTGTCGGTTCTGGATGTGCTGGAATCCTATAAGCAGGAAATTCCCACTGCCATCCAGGGGCTGACGGACCCGCTGGAACGTTTTCAGGCGGCGATTTACGCCTATTGCCGCGTAGTCGATCAAAGGCGCGAGGCAACCGTGCTGGCCTATCGCTCGACGAAATCGCTTTCGCATGAGCGGCGCCAACTGATCATGGCGTGCGAAATCGAAACCAATGCGCTGATTGCCCAGTGCTTGCGAGATTGCATCGAGGCCGGTCTGTTCCGCCAGGTGGATGTCGATCTGGTCACCTATCATTTCGTCAGTCTGGCGCATAGCTGGGCGCTGAAGTACTGGCGCTTGAGCCAGATCACAAATTTTGAGCGTTATGTGCGCGAGGGTTTCGATTTTCTGGTTCAGGGCCTTCTGACCGACAAGGGCAAGAGAAAATTCGGCAAAGCCCGTTAGAGGTTTCCCGGAGGGCGCACAGGGAGGGTACGAATGCGGATTCCAGGCGGGGTGCCGTCAGCGCACCAGGACAGATTTGCACGAGACAGATTGCCGCCGGCGCAATTGTTGCCGCGTTTCGACTATTCGGCACCCTTCCTGTCGACTATTCCAGACCGCCTGAACGGGGCCTCGCTTTTGATCGATGGGGCGATTGCCGAGGGTTTTTCTCAAAAGCCCGCCTTCTTCTGCGGCGACGCCGTCTGGAGCTACGGCGAACTTCAAGACAAGGCCGACCGCATCGCCCGCGTGCTGGTCGAGGACTTCGGACTGATTCCCGGCAATCGTGTTCTGGTGCGCTCGGCCAATACACCGATGGCGGCGGCTTGCTGGCTGGGAATCTTGAAGGCGGGCGGTGTATGCGTCAACACCATGGCGCTTTTGCGCGCACGCGAACTGATCTTCATTCTGAACAAGGCGCAAATCAACATAGCCCTGGCCGATATCGATCTGGCCGAAGAGCTTGAGCTGGCCAAGGGATCGGCCGAGGCGCTTACTCATGTCTGCCATTTTTCTTCGCTTTTCACGGGCAAGGGCGAGCTTGATCAGCGCATGGCAAAGAAGGACGGCGGATTTCGCGCCGTCGATACGGCGGCCGACGATGTGGCGCTAATCACCTTCACCTCGGGCACTACCGGCAATCCCAAGGGGGCGCTGCATCTGCACCGCGATATTCTGGCGGTTTGCCGTTGCTGGCCGCAGGTCTATACGCTGGATCAAGACGACATCGTCGCCGGGTCGCCTTCGCTCGCCTTTACCTACGGCATGGCGGCGTTTCTGATGTATCCGCTTTACTGGCGGGCGAGTGCGGCCCTGCTGCCCAAGCCTACGCCTGATGCCATCTTGGAAACCATCGAACGGCGCAAGGTGACCAGCCTATATACCGTGCCCACCATGTATCACGCCCTCTTGGAACAGGCGGGTGGGCGCGATCTCGCTTCCTTGCGCAAATGCACCTCGGCGGGCGAGCACTTAAGACAGCGCCTGTGGGATGGCTGGCTGGACAAAACGGGTATCCGCCTAGTCAACGGACTTGGCATGACCGAGTTTCTGACTCACTTCATTTCGGAATCGATGAACGTCGAAAAACCCGGATCGACCGGGTGCGCCGTGCCGGGTTATACGGTGGCGGTGCTGGACGACGCGGGCAATCCCTTGCCGCCTGGAAGCAAGGGGCGCCTAGCCGCCTTCGGCCCCACTGGCGGGCGCTATATGGATGATGCCGAGCGTCAGGCCAAATTCGTACAGAACGGCTGGAACGTGACAGGCGATATCGCCGAGCAGGATGCCGATGGCTGGTTTTGGTACACGGACCGCTCGGACGATATGATCGTGACCTCGGGTTATAACGTCTCGGCCACCGAGGTCGAGCGGGTGATTCTGGATCATCCCAAAGTGTATGAGTGCGCCGTGGTGGGGGTGGATGACGAAGCCCGCGGCCGCATCGTTCGGGCCTGCATCGTGTTGAAAGACATGCGAGACGCTTCGGAAACGACCGCCAAGGAAATTCAAGAGTATGTCAAGGCGACCATAGCGCCCTATAAATATCCTCGCGACATCAAATTCATCGAGGAACTGCCCAAGACGCTGACCGGAAAGATTCAACGCTATCGGCTACGCACGCTTTAGATCAGCCTCGTACCACCCTTTTGACGCATTGACGATGCGCACCACCGACAGCATCACCGGCACCTCGATCAGCACGCCGACCACGGTGGCCAGAGCGGCCCCCGACTGAAAGCCGAACAGGCTGATGGCGGCGGCGACGGCCAGTTCGAAGAAATTGGAAGCCCCGATCAGCGCCGATGGCCCGGCCACGCAATGCGCCACCTTGAGTTTCTTGTTCAGCCAATAGGCCAGGGCGGAATTGAAATAGACCTGGATGGTGATCGGCACCGCCAGCATCAGAATGACCAGGGGCTGGCTGAGAATTTCCTCGCCTTGAAAACCGAAAAGAAGGACCAGCGTTGCCAACAGGGCGATCAGCGACCATGGCCCCAGGCTGGCCAATGCTCTTTCAAAAACAGCTTCGCCTTTTGAAAGAAGGATTCTGCGCAAAAGCTGGGCAGCCACCACCGGCACCACGATGTACAGAATAACCGACAGAAAAAGGGTTTCCCAGGGCACGGTGATCGAGGACAGGCCCAGCAGCAGCGCAACGATGGGGGCGAAGGCGAAGACCATGATCAGATCGTTGAGTGCTACCTGGGAAAGGGTGAAGTGCGGCTCGCCGTCAGTCAGGTTCGACCAGACGAAGACCATGGCGGTGCAAGGAGCTGCTGCCAGAAGAATCAGGCCGGCGATATAGCTGTCGATCTGATCGGCGGGCAGAAGAGGTCGAAACAGGGTGCCGATGAAGATGGCGCCCAGTAGCGCCATCGAGAAGGGCTTGACCGCCCAGTTGATGAACAGGGTGACGCCGATGCCCTTCCAATGTTCGCGCACCTGATGCAGGGCGGCGAAATCGATCTTCAACAGCATGGGAATGATCATCAGCCAGATCAGCAGGGCCACCGGCATATTGACCTTGTAAAGTTCCATACGCCCGATGGCCTGGAAGGGAGCGGGGGCCAGATGGCCCAGCGCAACACCAGTCAGAATGCACAGGCCCACCCACAAGGTGAGATAGCGCTCGAAGAAACCCATGGGTTTCTTCTGTGCCGTTTCGCAAAGACCGCTCATCCTATTTCTCCAATCCTGTCAGGACCCAGCTCGATCAGGCGCTTTATCTTTTCCTCGATCATGGCATAGACCCTGCGAAACTCGGCCAGTTGATCTTCATGTGATCCGGTGGCGGCGGCTGGGTCGGGAAATCCGACATGGATCTTTCGGGGGCCGCCCGGCCAGACGGGGCAGACCTCGCCCGCCGCGTTGTCGCAGACGGTGATCACCAGGTCCATTTTGGAAGCAGTGGGACTGGCGAATTCGTCCCAGGATTTGGAGCGCAAGCCTTCGGTGCGGTGGCCCTTTTCGCGCAGCAGCTCCAGCGTCAGGGGATTGACTTGGCCGGTGGGATGGCTTCCGGCGCTATAGGCTTTCCAGCGCCCCTCGCCCAGCGCATTGATCAGCACCTCGCCCATGACGCTTCTGGCACTGTTGCCGGTGCAAAGAACCAGGACGCGGATGGGATGGGGATCGATCAGTTCGGCGGCCAGTTCGCTGGCGCGCACGGCATAGTCAAAGCATTTCTTGTAGAGATCGTTCTTCTTAAAGGTCTCCTGGCCCTCAGGCGTTCCCAGATGGCAGTTCAGAAGGCCCGCGCAATTGGTCGACCCGAATTCGGCGTTAAAGCGTTTCAGGAAACGTTGAGCCGCCAGATATGCCTGATCCAGGGATTCGCCCCCGGTGTTTCTTCCGTAGGCCAGACTTAGGCCCATGATGGCGCCGGAGACGGCGCCGCACGGACCGGAAGTTCGGGCGACCCCGCTGCAAAAGCCGGTGGCGATGGCGGGAATCAGCTCCGAAGAAATGTCCTGGAACTTCGCCAAAGCCAGCAGAACGCTTTCGGCGCAGTAAAGTCCGCTTTTGAACTGGGCAAGCGCCTCTTCGCCGACGGCGCCATAGACTGCCTGGGCCTGCTTCCAGTTCATGACACTTACCCCTTCAGCCAAGCGTCGATCTTGGCGGGGGCGGGAATGCCGCCCGCATGGACTACTTTGCCGTCGATCACGACTCCTGGCGTACTCATGACACCGAAGCCCAGAATGGTCGGCATGTCTGAAATTTTCTGAAGAGAAATATCGACGCCCAGCGCCGTCGCCCGGCTTTCGAACAGTTTCATGACGGTGTCACAATTGCCACAGCAGCCGCCCAGAACTTTGATGTCCTTCATGACACCCTCCGTCAGGAAAACAGGAAGTTGAAGCCATAGCCGACGATGATGAAGGCGGTGGCCAGAATACTCACGAAAATGGCGATCAGCTTGGGCTTGATCACCTGCTTTAGCATGATCATCTCGGGCAGCGAGAGGGCGGCAATGCTCATCATCAAGGCCAGCACGGTGCCCACCGGCACACCCTTGGACAGCAAAGCCTCGGCCACGGGGATGACGCTGGTGGCGCTGCCATAAAGCGGAATTCCCATCAGCACGGCCAGCGGAACAGCCAGGGGGTTGTCCGCTCCGGCATGTTCGGTAAAGAATTCCTGCGGCACATAGCCATGCAAAACGGCGCCGATACCGATGCCGATGAAAACATAGAGCCACAGACGCTTTATGATGCTTTTCACTTCACCCCAGGCATAGGCCATGCGTTCCGACAGCTTTTCTGGATGCTCTGGCGTGGCCGTCTTGCCCATGCGGATGTTCCAGACATAGTCCTCGACATAGCGTTCCAGCTTCATGCTGTCGATGAGAAGCCCGCCGATCAAACCCACGGCCAGGCCGGTCACCACATAGATCACGGCGAATTGCAGCCCGATCGAGCTGGCCAGGATGATCACGGCGATTTCATTGATCATGGGTGAGGCGATCAGGAAGGACATGGTGACGCCCAACGGAATCCCAGCCTCGAGAAATCCGATGAACAGGGGAATGGACGAGCAGGAGCAGAAAGGCGTCACGGCGCCCAGGCCCACGGCCGCTGGATAGGCCACTAGGCGCCGCTTGCCGCCGATCATTTTCCTGACCCGCTCGGGCGACATCATTGAGCGGAAAAGACCGATGACGAAGACGATCAGGGCTAGAAGGACGAAGATTTTGACCGTGTCCTCGACGAAAAAATGCAGGGCGGCACCTAGATTCGTGGCGCCATCAAGACCTAGCAAGGTAAAGACCAGCAGATCGGCCAGAAGGGAGAAGGGATCGGCCATGGTCAGGCGGCCCTGCTACAGCTCGCGGCGAGTCTTTTCGCAAGCCTAGCTGCATCCTTTTTGAAGGGGGCCTGCCCGTCCGCCGCCTGGGCCGCCGCCTCGATTACCTGTCGCACCCAGGCGGGCAAGTCGCTTTTCAGCGAGTAATGCACCCACTGGGCCCTGCGTTCGTCGCTGACCAAGCCCATTTCCCGAAGGACGCCTAGATGTTTGGACAGCTTGGGCTGGGGCTCCTGCATGGCCTCGACCAGATGGCAGACGCAAAGCGATGGGGCGCGCGTCAGCAGCATCAAAAGCCTGAGGCGGGTGGGGTCGGCCAGGGTGGCGAAAATATCCGTCGGTTCATATCCCATACGGGGAATATACCCCATCGGGAATAAGCAGTCAATGAAGTCAATCCGCCGCGATGAGGCGGGGGCCCTCGCGGTTGATGGGCGGGCCTGACCAGTCGCTGTTCTGCGCACGGCGGGCCAGCGATTGGCGGCGCTCCTCGTAGATGCGCATGACCTCGGGCTCGGCCTCTTTTTCTTTTTCTGTCATGGCCTCGATGGCGTCTTGTGGCGGTGCCGAGAATTTTGTGCGCTGCCGGTCGAAGGCGTTGCCGGGATAGACCAGATGGTGCACGGTTTCCAGATCGCTATGAACCTGGGTAAAGAAGGTCATCAACAAGCCGGAATACAGAGCATCCTCGGCATGCAGGGCCTTGAAGGGGGCTTCCTCGAAGAATCCGCCGATGAATTCGTGGACAGAGCGCCGGACGGCGCAGTTGATGACGATGCTGTTGGAAATGCCGATTTTCCAGCCCGGATGAACGCTTTCGTCAAGACGCACGCCGGTCTTGGCAAAGCCCGCCTCGGGATGCGCATCCAGAAGATCAAGGCAGACAGCGATGTGAGAGGGGAAGAACAGATCGTCGCCGTCCAGATACATCAGCACCGGGGCCGTGCCAGCTTCGGCGCCAGCATTGCGGGCAGCCCCCGGCCCCTTGTTGGCTTGGCGCAACAGCCGGACATGTGGCCTAGTGGCGGCAAAGCTTGCAATCAGATCGGGCGTTGCGTCGGTCGATCCGTCATCGACCACCAGAATCTCGACCAGTGCGTTTCGTCCGCGCAACGCCTTCAGATAGGCAATCGATTCCTCGATGCTGTCCAGCGCGGCAAGGATGGTGGATGCGCAGTTATAGGCGGGAACGGCGACGGTGGCCAAGGCATGTCCGCCGCTGCGTTCTTGCACTTACTTCTCCATCAGGTCCTGGACGTAGCGCGGCAGCGCGAAGCTAGCTACGTGCAAGTCTGGCGTCCAATAGCGGGTGGGGAAGGGATTGGCGTTATAGCGTTGATGAATTACCTCGGCCCCCTGCTTGCGATAGGCGGGGTCCTGCGTTGCCCAGCCCAGCGCCATGAAGCCGCCGACATAGGTGGGCACGGCGGCGACATAGAAGGCTGCGTCCTTGAAATGCGGCTTACGGCGGTTCTGCGTATCGGTCAGTTCATCGCCCTGCATGAAGGGTACGCCGTTCTGGCAGGTGAAGATGCCACCCGGCTTCAAGCGTTTGGCGCAGTTCTTGTAGAAGGATTCGGTAAACAGCACTTCGCCGGGACCGGCGGGGTCGGTGGAATCGATGATGATGATGTCGAATTTCTGTCCATCCTCGGCCATGTATTCGACGCCATCCTGGATCACCACCTCGACGCGCTTGTCGTCATAGGCCCCAGCCGAAACCGAGGGCATATGCTCGATGCTCATATCGACGACACCCTGGTCGATCTCGACCAGAACGGCCTTGGTCACCTGCTTGTGCTTTAAGACCTCGCGCAAGATTCCGCCGTCGCCGCCGCCCACCACCAGAATCTCTGTCGCATGGCCATGAGCCAACATGGGAACATGCGTCAGCATCTCGTGATAGACGAATTCGTCGCCGGTGGTGACCTGGATCACATTGTCCAGGACCATGACGCGTCCGAACTGAGGGTTTTCGAAGATGACCAGATGCTGGTGCTCCGTCCTGGCCTCGAAGAAGGTCTTCGTAGCCAGGAAGGTTTGACGCCAACTCTCGTAGAGCTTCTCGACGATCCAGGCACTCACGCCAGGATGCCCCGCTTCTGCTCGTTCACGACAACGCGTTCAGGCAGGAAGGCCCGCTTCAGCACCGGAATCGACATGTAGGGATCGCATTCGCCGCACATGAAAATATCAAGTGCCGCGTAATTGCGTTCCGGCCATGTATGGATGCTGATATGCGATTCCGCCAGCACCAGAACGCCCGAAATCCCGCCATTGGGCGAGAAATGGTGAAGGTGACAATGCAGCAACGTGGCGCCGGCCACCTCTGCCGATTCGCGAAGCGCGTTCTCGGTCAGCTCAAGCTGGTCGAGATTGGTCGCGCCCCACAGATCGATGATCAGATGGGTTCCAGCGAATTTTACGCCGTTCTTTTCGACGTAATAATCCTTGCCGTTGTCGACGACGGGCCAAAGATGACATTCCTTGGCCTGATGCGACTCAGGATAGGACATATGGTAAGCGGTGCCTTGGGTTTCCCTCGGATTGGCTTCCGAGTTCATCCCCAGCCGGGCAAGGGCGACTTTCGACATCTCCCCACTCCTAACCAGTAGATGGACCAGAAGAAGAAAGGGGGGCTTATCAGGCATCCCCCGCCTTCTCGCAACAACTATTTTGGCCGAGGCCAAAAAAAATTCCGAACCCCAAGCCACACATAGGAAGCCCGCTGATTCGGTAAGCGTGGTCAGTTTATAGCACTCAATTTTTCTTCCCGCAAGCGTTCCCGATAGCCCGACATAAATGTCTGAAAGTTTTCAACTTCCTTAATTTTTGCGGCCACCATTTCCGTGGAGATTCCTTCGGTTCCCGGCTCGTAGGTGAGCAGCGTGAAGGCGTCCCTATAGGGTGTTACGTCCATATAGGGCTGGAAATGGCGCCGGATACGGGCCAGTCCACGGTCGTCATGGGCCAGAATCAGCGCCACCGCCTTGTTCAGGATGAAGCGGGCCTCCTGATCCGAAAGCTTGCCACCCTTGGCCGGGCTCTGCTCCGGTTTGGGCACCAGGGCCTCGAAGCTGTTGACGACCTCGGGCCAATTCTGCTTGTCCCAGTAGATTTCGGCCTTCAAAAGCAGGGCGTCGCGGTTGCTATCCTCGCCGATCAGGGCGATGGCCTCCTCGACTCGGTTCAACTCGGCCAGCGAGCGCGCCTTCAAATAGCGCCTCTTTTGTTCCAGGTCGGCAGAAATGGCGGGAACCTCGCTTTCGGCCAAGGCGTCGATGGCACCTTGGGGATTGCGATTCAGCATGAGAAGAATGCCGTTTCTAAATCCGACCCGGGCCTTTTCCTCGCCTTGCAGGCGGAACCTGACCTGCTGGCGCAAAAGGTCGGAGGCGCGGTCCAAAAGATCGATGGTGGCCAGACGGTCTGCCAGCTTGCGAATCATTTCGTCGCCCTTGGGGCCGACGGGGGTCAGTTCCTTGAATTCCTCGAAGAGGGCGATGGCGGTAAAGGGGGGCAGCTTGTCGGCCTCGCCATCGAAGAACAGCTTCGAGAAGACGTCGCTCATTTGCGCGGCTATCGATTCGATATCCTTGGTTTCGCGGAAATTGGCGGCCAACTGCTTTAGGGTGCGAAGGCCGCTGCCGAAGTCCTTTTCCTTGAAATAAAGTTCGGCTAGCCGCTTCAGAAGATTGTATTCGAAATCGTCACCGCGCCAGGCGAATCGGAGGCGCTCCAGTTCCTGAATGGCCTGGGCCGGGGTGATCTTGTTCTCTTTCAACTCTAGTTCGACGCGGGCGATTCCGGCGCGTGAACGTTCCCAGCGCCCCGAGCTGGCTTCGGCCTCTCTGTATTTCACCAGGGCCGTCTCGGTTGCGCCGGTCATTTCCTCGAAGCGGCCCTCGATGAAGGTCAGCCTGGCCTTTTCGGTTCCCGTCTGGACCAGGGGCTTTAGCATATCCATCAGGCGTCCTGCGGTCAGGTCGTCGGCGGCATCAACCGCCCCCAGGGCGGCCAGCAGTCCCAGGCGCAGTTGCAGGGCCGGGCTGTAATTGGCCAGGAAGCCGCCGCCTTCCTTGAGGGCATCATTGTAATGACCGGGATTGTTGGCTTGATCCGCTTCGGCCAGGGCACGCCAGAAGCGCGCCTCGGGCGCTCCTTGCAAGGCGGGGCTTTGCAAGTCTTCCAAGGCCTCGATCGAGCGGTGGGCCAGGACGTTGGCGGCTCCCCTGGCCGCCTTGAAGGGGGCGGTTTCGGCAAAGGGAGCATCGGTTACCGCGATGGTGCGCAGAACCCCCAAAGCTTCGGCCCCCAGGCCATTGGCAATCAGGAAGCGGGCGAGTGTCAGACGCGGTTGGGTGCGTCCTTCCGGTGATGTCTGGCCGACCGTCTGCAGGAGATCGCGCATCGTTTCGTCGGACTTGGCCGGATCGCCCAGCATCCACTTGCCGACGGTCATGGCGGTCAGGTCAGCCGGTCCGGTGGGAACGCCCGAGGCGCGGGCCAGCCGGTCGGCGTCCTTGGTGAAACGAATCCCACCGGGCTGGCGGCTGATTTCGGCGCCATCGCGGGTCGAGCGGACATCGACGCCGTCCGTTTTCTTGACCACGGCAATTCCCTGAGCCGTGGCCAGCAGAGTCATATCCGGAAGATCGCGCCCGGGCTGGACGCCGGCTCCCAGCGGCATGACTGGAATCACGAATATCTGGTCGCCGATCTCAGCATCGACCAGGGGGATGACCGACCCTGCCTCGTTGACCTTCAGCAGCGCGCGCGCGCCGACGACGCTTTGTTCTTCCAGCTTCACCTCGATCTGGTTGAGGGGCTTTAAGGGGCGGCGCGAGAGGTCCATGATCCACAAAAGATTTTCGCGCCGTATCGAGGGGTTGTAGCCGGGCTGGGTCACGATGCGCACAACGGTTACCGACTTTGAGGGTAGCTGCTCGACCGATGTCACGACCCCCGCGCCCAACTGCTTCAAGAGACGCAGATCGACCTCCTGATAGCGGTCGAAAACGATCCACAAATAGCCCGAACGGCGAAAGACTGCGGCGGCGGCGGGCTGATTCCAGGTAAAGGACAGGCTGGCCGTGGTGCCGGGGCCGGTTTCAGCGGGCCACAGATCGTCTTCCTCGTCTCCTTGCGCGGGGAAGGGCAGGTCCGAGGGCTGCATGGGCGCCGCCTCAGGGCTGGCGGGCGGAGTCGGCGAAGTCGCTGTTGCAGGCGGTGCTGATGTGGGCGTTGGTGCGCCGGGGCCGGGCGGGATTGCAGCATCCGGTGCAGACGCTGTTGTGGCGGGCAAGGGAGGGGCTGGCGTCTGTCCAGGCGATGTGGCCGGGGGAGGCGTGGGAGAGGCCGGAGGAGGGGCAGGCGGGGTTGTCGCTTGCTTTGACAGACCGGCCAGATCGGTTGGAATGCCGCGATCGCTTAAGGGGGCCGGGCGCACAGCTGTCGTGGGTGGGGCGGGACGCGGCAAGGAGGCGGCCCCTGCCTTTGCGCCAGACGCACTTATGATATCGACGACCACCTTGGGGCCGCTGGTGAAATGGCGTATCCGGGCATTTTGCGGCGCGAACAGGGTTACCGTCGAAGTGCTGGCGGAGCTTTCCGTTTCAACCCCGCTGATGAAGAGCGGCAGATTGGCCTTAAGCGGACCATCTTCGAAACGGGCGGGGCGCTTGAAGGTGACAGTGACGACTTCGCCCTGCTTGGCGACGTCATAGGCCACGGGACTTGCCCAGTCGAAGACCAGCCGACTGAAATCGTCGTGATCGCCTACCCGAATCGGAATGGTGTCGCCGGATCTGGCGCTGGAAGCCGGAGCGGCTGACGGGGGCTTGGGAGCAAAGGCATTGGCCTGCTGGCTGCCTTTGGCCGGAATGAGATCGACCACGGCCGAGGTGCCCAGGGAAAAGCTTTTGACATCAACCTTGCCGGAAAGGGTCAGAATGACGCTCTTGCGTCCGGGGCCCAGGCTGGCTTCGGTGATGATGCCCTCCAGCGCCGAGACCACGGACCTGGGATCGCCTGCAAAGGGCTGATCGAAGCGCACCACCAGCTTGCCGCCCTCAATCTGGGCCGTGAAGGCTGCGGCTTCGTCCTGATCGAAGACGATGCGGGCGTAATCTGCATGTTTGGCGGCGCGCACCTGGGCCGCTTGGGCAAGGTTGGCGGGGGCGCTGGTCAGACAGACCAGCAGGCCCAGAAAGAAATATCTGGCAAAACGTCGGATGGGGGTCGGATCAGCCCCGGGCATGGGGCCTCAATCGAAGCTGGAAAACAGGGCGTCGATATCGTCTTGCTTATTGGCTTTTCCGGCGACTTGCGGCCCGTTCAGAAGCTCCTGCTCGCCCTCGCCGCCATGGGTGAAGAAAGCGGGCGGATTTCCGTCTGAAGCAGCCGAGGGCTCATGCGCCTCGCCGCCCAGCGCCTTGACCAGCGATTCGATCTTGTCCTCGATATGCTTCAATGCCCGAACCACCTTGGTAATGCGCTGGCCGGTAATGTCCTGGAAATTGCAGGCCTCGTAGAGGCGTGTGGTCAGCTCGGTAAGCTTCTGATTGATTTCAGGAGGCGCCTCGGCGGCAACGCTTTCTATGGCCTCGACCGCGTCCAGAATATCGTTGGTGGCCCCCTCTGTGGCCTCGACGATGGCGTCCAGCTCATCGGAAGCCGAGGAGATGAAGTGCTCCTTGATTTCCTGAGGACGCAACTGCGCTATCTCAGCCTTGGCGGCGCGGATATAGGCGGCCAGACCCTCAAGCTCCTGATAGACGCGCAGATCGGCTGCCGTCACGTCGCCCGAGAGCGAATCCAGCAGGGATTGCACGACTTCGCCGATCTGATCCACCCGAACGGTGCCGCCGCTGGATTCGCGTATCTCGGCCAATCGCTTTTCGAGATCGCGGTCAACGGCTTTACCCGACATGGAGCGTCTCCTGGGTGCGGTTCAAACCGCGTCAGAAGTCGCCCAGAACGCTGGACATCTTGGTCTTGAGCGTCTCGGCGTTGAAGGGTTTGACGATATAGTTCGACACACCCGCTTCCTTGGCGGCGATGACGTTTTCCGACTTGCTTTCCGCCGTCACCATGATGAAGGGAACGCCCTTCAGCTTGGGATCGGCGCGAACTTCCTTGAGAAGTTGCAGGCCGGTCATCGGTTCCATGTTCCAGTCGGAAATAACCAGGCCGTACTGGGCATTGCGCAGAAGCTGCAAGGCCATAGAGCCATCGGTGGCTTCATCGACATTCATGAAACCAAGCTGTTTAAGAAGGTTGCGCACGATGCGCAACATCGTCTTGTAGTCGTCGACGATGAGAACCCTCATATTCTTATCGACAGACATTCTTGGCTCCTATCGGATGCTGATATCGGTTCATTTACCCCCCAATTCCCCTGGAAGGACCAGTAACGGTATTACGTGTTATTAGTCAGAGGCGCAAGCATTTTTCACGGATTAAAGACGCCCGGTCAGCCACCCGAGCCAGCCCCCGGACGGGGCAGTTTGCGCCGGTCCGCGATCTCGGCCGTCACTTCCTTGGCCTTCTGGGGGCTCATATCGGCCAGAACGGCCGCCGCCTTCTGCTCCTTCATCCGTTCAATGACGTCCAAAAGGATGGGCATATCGAGCTGCTCGAAGATTTTGGCTGCATCCTTGGGCTTCATCGATTCGTAGATCTTGACCAGGCTCTTCATTTTTACGTCTTCCTGGTCGTCATACTTTCGCAGCAGGCCCTCGATGGTGCTTTGCACCTGCTTCATTTCCTCGAGTTTCTTGGCCAGTCGGGCCTCGGCGGCCTTGGCCAGGTCTTCGCGCATCTGCATTTCCTTGGCCCTGGCTTCCAACTCGTCGCGCCTTTTTGAAAGTTTTTGTAATACTTCCAGTTCAGCGGCTGTATAGGCGCCGGGCTCACCGCTGGGAACCGGCGTGGACAGGGCCTGGGTGGGGGGGGGCGTGAGGATGGGAGCTTCCGCCGCGGGGGGGGCGGGGTCAGCCGGAGCCTGTGCTGTCGGGGCTTGAGCCAGCATGATGGGTTTGGGCTGCACCGGATTGGTCTGTTGTGCCTCGCCCTTGGTGGCCAGGCTGACTTCGACGCTGGGTTTGGAGAATCCTTCGATCAACCCGCCCACTTTCACAGTCAAAAGCAGAACACCCACGAAGATAAGGACGGGCAGGAGGCGGATTTTTTCGAGCAGGGCATTCATGGATAGCTCCCTATCTTGCCGATTGCAGCGCTTTTAGGAGCGCTCGTTCGGCTTCGGAGCGGTCGTCCATATCGTCCTCGGACAGGCGGAAAATCTCATCCAGGCGCGGTTCCTTGCGCTGCGGTGTTGCTGGCGCGGGCGGCGGGCTTTGCGGCGCACGAGTCGGCGCCGGGCGGGCCATGGCCGCAGGTGCCTGGGCCATCATCGCTGTGGGCTGGGTGCTCATGGCAGGCCTTGAAGCGGTCATCGGCCTGGGGGGCGAGGGCATTCGGGGCGAGGGGGCGGTGGCGGCGGAAGCGGAAGAGCCGCCCATGGTCTCGCCCCTGGCCATGCGAACCGAGCTTTCCAACCGATTGGCCATGCTGTCGCCCCGGTCGATCATGAAGGCCAAGTCGTCCTTCAGGCTGACGGCCTTTTCAATGCGCTCTTCCAACTGGTTCTTCACCTCGTCGGCGGCCTTGCGCAGGCGGGGAATGCTGGCCTCCGCCCGCTGGGTGGCTTCGTTGAAGGAATTGATGACGCGGGCCAACTCTTCCTTATTGGCGCGCAATTGGGTCAGCCGCTTGTTCAGAATGACCGCATAGGCGAGGACGGCGCCCAGGACGAGAACGAGCAGCAGATCAAGGACAATGCTTAGTGTGCCCATGGTTTACGACCCTCCTCCGGCCTTTTTCTTCTCGGACTCGGCAGCCGAGCCCCGGCCTTCGATACGGATGGCCATATGATGGCTTTTGCGCCCCATGCGGCCAAAGAACATCTCGACATCGCCGCAATGGAGATTGACCAGCGAGTCTGGCGTTGCATTCAGCATGATACGGTCGCCGATTCTTAAATTCAGGACTTCGCGCAGGCGCATGGTCTGAACGTCGAGAACGGCGTCCAGGTCAACGTCGGTCATCCACAGCTCTTCTGCCAAGTGGGTTTCCCAGATCGAATCGCGTCCGAACTTCTCGCCCATGAACATCTGAAGCAGAAGCTCGCGCACCGGCTCCAGGGTGGCATAGGGAATCAGCAACTCAAGCCGCCCGCCGCGGTCTTCCATGTCGATGCGCAGCTTGGCGACGATGGCGGCGTTCGAGGGGCGCGAGATGGTGGCGAAGCGCGGGTTGGTCTCCAGGCGGTCGAAGCGGAAGGTGACCGGGGAAAGCGGATCGAAGGCGGCGGACAGGTCCGAGAAGACGACATGGACCATGCGCTCGACCAGATTGCGCTCAATGGTGGTGTAGGGGCGGCCCTCAATGCGCATGGCGGCCGTACCGCGCCGCCCACCCAGCAACACGTCGACGATCGAATAGATCAGCGACGAATCGACGGTCAAGAGGCCGTAATTGTCCCATTCCTCGGCCTTGAACACGGCCAGCATGGCGGGAAGCGGAATCGAATTCAGATAATCGCCGAATCGGATGCTGACGATGTTGTCCAGAGAAACTTCGACGTTGTCAGAGGTGAAGTTGCGAAGGCTGGTGCTCATCATGCGGACCAGGCGGTCGAAAACCACCTCCAGCATGGGCAGGCGCTCGTAGGAGACCAGCGCCGAGTTCAGGATGGCCTGAATGCCCGATTTCTCATTGGAAGTTTCGTGAACGTCGTCGAAACCGAGAAGACTGTCGATTTCATCCTGGTTAAGGACGCGCGTTGATTCGCGCCCGCCGCCACCCTCTGCGCCACCGGCATCATCGCCCAGCATGGCTTCCCATTCGGCAGCCGCTGCAGCGTCGCCTTCGCCCCCTCCTTCTGCGGGCTTGTCGCCACCGCCATCGTCGTCACCGGCCATGGCGGCCCATTCGGCCATCAGGGCTTCTTCATCCTTGTCGGTGCGCGCTTCTTCTTCTGCCATGGGGGTTCAGGTCCGGCTTACTGGACCAGCATCTCCTTGAAGAGGACGTCATTGACCTTGGTAGGCTTCACGGCCCCGTTGACCCGGCTTAACAGTTCCTCGCGCAGCCGGTAAACGCCAGCGGCACCTTGCAGATCCTCGACCCTAAGTTCGCGCAGATAGACCTGAAAATTATCGACAATGCGCGGCATCATCTGCTCGATGCGGGGCTGGTCCATGGGATTGGACAATTCCAGGCTGACGCGAATTTTCAGGTAACTCTGACGCCGTCCCGGCGAATTCAGGTTCACCAGCATGTCGGGCAGGTCGTAGAAAACAGACTGGACCACGGGTTGGGCACCGCCCGGCGCCGCAGCACCTTCAGGCGGCTTCTCTTCCTTGCCGCCAATGCCCACCAAACCCAGAATAGGGTCGGCCAGTCCGGTAAAGTAGGCTCCGGCCGCCAGACCCATGACGAGGACCAGGGGAATGGCCACGAACAGGATCAGCTTCTTGGAACCGCCCTTTTTTGCCGGTGCGCCGCCGCCCTCTTCTTCCCCGCCGCCGTCATCGTGTTCTTCCAGATCCTGGACCATATCGTCTCCCATGGGGGCAAGCGCTCTTGACCTTGCCCAATGCTAAGGCCGAGCGGGTTAATAAGAGGTAAGTTTCCCTGGCACCTTAGCAATTGAAGCGCCGAAGCGGCAAGAACTGCCCGGCAAGCGGTGCTCGACCTTGCAAGCTCTGCCGCCCTGGCAGGCGGTGTGTGATAAAAAAACAATATAAAACAGATGGATAGACGTTGGCACGGGGTGTGCAAACCAACCTGCGCAAGTTTCTAACTGTCATTGGGACACTCTGGATATGGAAACCACCTCTTACATCGCCCTGTCGCGCCAGGCAGCTCTTTGGCGGCAGATGGACACGGTGGCCAACAATCTGGCCAATATGAACACGCCCTCCTTCAAGGGCGAGCATATGATGTTTCGCGACTATGTGATCAAGGCCAGGGCGGCGGATCGCCCCTTTGGCGACAAGATGTCCTTTGTCCAGGACGTGTCGGTCTATCGCGACATGAGCGAAGGCGCCATGACGCATACCGGCAATCCCCTGGATGTCGCCGTTCGCGGCGACGGCTTTATGGTGATCGATACGCCCCAGGGGGCTCGCTACACCCGTAATGGGCATTTCAAGCTGGATGAAAGCGGCCAAATGGTCACGGCGGACGGATTTCCCGTTCTGTCCAACTCCGACCAGCCCTTCTTCTTCGCCCCCAACGAGCAGAATGTGACGATCGCCGCCGACGGCACGGTTTCGACCGAAAACGGACAGGTGGGCAAGCTGCGTGTGGTGCGATTCGAAAATCCGCAGGATCTGCGCAAAACCTCGGGCGGCCTTTTTCAGACCGAGGCCCAGCCCCAGGATGTCGACAAGCCACAGGTGGTGCAGGGCATGATCGAGGAATCCAACGTCAAGCCCATCGTCGAAGTGACCAAGATGATTGAAGTGCAGCGCAGCTACGATGCCGTACAGCGCATGATCGATTCCGAAAGCGATCGTGTGCGCAAGGCCATCGATGTGCTGGGCCGCACCTCGCGTTAACGACTTTCAGGAAAAGGATTCTCGCCATGAGATCGCTCAATATCGCCGCTACGGGCATGCTGGCCCAGCAAACCAATGTCGAGGTGATCTCGAACAATATCGCCAACATGAACACCACGGCCTACTCGCGAAGAAGGCCCGAGTTCAACGACCTTCTTTATCAGAATCTGCGCCGCGTCGGCGCCAACTCGTCGGATACCGGCACCATCGTGCCTGCCGGCGTCCAGCTTGGCCTGGGTGTGCGAACGGCGGCGGTCTATCGGATCGCCGAGCAGGGAAGTATGCTCAACACCGACAATTCGCTTGATCTGGCCGTGCAGGGTAAGGGCTACTTTCGTGTGCGCCTGCCCAATGGCGACTACGGCTATTCGCGCGACGGCTCGTTTCAATTGTCCGCCGATCGCCAGATCGTGACCCATAACGGCTATTCGGTGACGCCCGGCATGACCATTCCGGCCAATGCCGTCAGCGTTTCCATCAATGCTTCGGGCCAGGTTCTGGTCAAGATCGATGGTCAGGTGACGCCGCAGAATATCGGCCAGTTCGACCTGGCTACCTTTGCCAACGAATCGGGCCTGGAAGCCATCGGCGACAACATGTTCCTGGAAACCCCTGCTTCGGGTCAGGCCACGGTATCGACGCCGGGGCAGCTTGGCTATGGCACATTGTTGCAGGGCTTTCTGGAAACATCGAACGTCAATGTGGTGTCCGAAGTCACCAACCTGATCAGCGCGCAGCGAGCCTATGAAATGAATTCCAAGGTCATCAAGACCTCGGACGAGATGATGGGCTCGGTAACGCAGCTCAAATAGTGGGGACTGGTTATGTTTAGCCTTCGTATCCTTTTTCTGGGTTCAGCGCTTCTGCTGGCTGTGGCTTCCGCCAAGGCCGAGGATGCCAAGCTGGCCCTGTTGTCGCCGCCGGTGGCCTTGAAAGACCAAGCCCTGGTCGAAGGCGACGTGGTGATGTTGGGCGATCTTTTCGACAATCTCGATGACGCCCGGGCCAAAAAGCCCATCGCCTACGCGCCTAAGCCCGGAACCAGGTCAACGCTCGATGTCAACTGGCTCTACGCCATGGCAAAATCGCAAGGCGTCAACTGGCGTCCGGCCTCGCAGTATGACCGCATCGTGGTCGAGCGCGCCGGGCAGACCGTGGGCCGCGAGACGATCGAGAACGCGCTGCTTTCCGCCCTGGCCCCCTATGGAATCGCTGCGGATTCGGCAATCGAACTGGCCAATCGCTCGATTGCCCTGGTCATTCCCGTCGAGGTCAAGCCGACTGTGGCCGTGCGCGCACTGGCCTATGACGAGCGTTCGCGCCGCTTCACGGCGACGCTGGAAACCCCGGCGGGCGTTCCGAATGCGCTGATGGCCAAGGTCAGCGGGCGCGTTGTGACACAGGTCGGCATTCCCGTTCTGGCCCGCAGCATCGCCCAGAACGAGCCGATTTCAGCCGACGACCTCAAATTCGTGCAGATCAGCGCCGACGCCGTGCGCGCCGATACATTGACCGAGATTTCCCAGATCGTGGGCAAGGCGCCCAGGCGCCTGCTGAAGGTCGGCCAGATGGTCAGCAAGCAAGACATTCAGCGTCCCATCATGGTGCCCAAGAACAGCACCGTCACCATGATCGTGCGCAACAGCGCCATGACGCTGACCGCCCAGGGCCGCGCCAACGAGGATGGATCGGAAGGCGACGTCATTCACGTCACCAACGCCCAAAGCCGGAATGTCGTGGAAGCCACGGTCATCAGCCAGGGCGTCGTTTCGGTTCGCCCGCAAGGGGCGCGTCAGGTCAATTGAAAGCTTGGAGGACATTATGAAAAACACGTTCAGAACATCGCTCCTTCTGGCTGCGGCAGGCCTAGCACTTTCGGGCTGCAACGCGATCAATCGCTTAAGCGAGGTGGGCGAATCGCCCAAGACCTCGAAGATCACCGATCCGACGCAAAATCCGCTTTACCGTCCGGTCAGCCTGCCCATGCCCGCCCCCAAGACGACCAGCACGAATCCAAATTCTCTGTGGCGTCCGGGAGCCAGGGCCTTCTTCAAGGATAATCGCGCAGGCGAAGTCGGCGACATCCTGACCGTCAAGGTCAGCATCTCGGACAAGGGGACGCTGAACAACAAGACCACGGAAGCCCGCGATAATAACGAAACCACGGATGCCCTGACGCTTCTGGGCTACGAAACCCAGTTGAGCCGCTTGTTCCCCTCGGCGGCCAATGCGGCCAATCTGGGGGCCATGGGCAGCACCCACGCCGTCACCGGCGACGGCAAGATCGACCGCAAGGAAGAAATCAGCGTCACTATGGCTGCCGTGATCATTCAAGTCTTGCCGAATGGCAATCTGGTGCTGGCGGGCAAGCAGGAAATTCGGGTCAACAACGAGATGCGCGAATTGACTGTTTCCGGCATCATCCGGCCTTCGGACATCGATTCGACCAACTCGATCACCTACGAGAAGATCGCCGAGGCACGTATCACCTATGGCGGGCGGGGCACCCTGTCGGACCTGCAACAGCCGCGCTACGGCCAGCAGTTGTTCGATATTCTCTTCCCCTTCTGATTTGAATGGGTCTAAACTGTCGGGTGTGGGGTTATAACCTCACACCCGCAGCCGTATCACCAGAGTCATTCATAATTCACAAGCCCCTGGAATCTTGATAGTCTAGAGTTTCTCGTCCGGGGTATCTTTGACGCAACAGCACTTTTTGGGAGATCAAGAGATGGCCAAGATTGAGATCGACAGTCTGTCCCGTGGTGAAGAGGATGCGCTGGCCTTGGCCCGCTCTGCCGTTCAGATCGCAACCGCCCGCAAGAAGGGCGGGGCGGATCTGACAAGCGCCCTGGACAGCAACCTTCAGCTTTGGGTGGCCATCCGCACCCTGATGCAGCGGCCCGAATGCCAGTTGCCCAAGGACATCCGCAACAATCTGATCAAGCTGTCGCAATTTGCCGCTCAGAAAACCTTCGAGGTGGCCAATGGCGTGACCGACGACATTCTGGACAGTCTGATCAACCTCAATCTGCAGATCGCCGAGGGACTTTTGGAGGGGACGACCGGACACCGCATCCGCGAACTGGCCTATAAGATGTGGGAAAAGGCGGGTTGCCCGCCGGGGCGCGATCTTGATCACTGGCTGAAGGCCGAGTATGAGATCACGCAGGCCGCCGACTATGCCAACGCGCTCAAGGAATTCGCCAAGATCATGGGTTCGGACCCGATCAAGGCGCATAAGAAGGTTCAGGCCAAGGCTCCGGCCAAGAAGGCTGCGGCACCAGCCCCGGCTAAGAAACCTGCCGCCAAGGCCGCAGCCCCTGCCAAGAAGGCAGCTGCACCGGCCAAAAAGCCAGTCGTGGCGCCGGCCAAAAAGGCGGCTGCTCCGGCCAAGAAGCCTGCCGCCAAGGCTCCCGTCAAGAAGAAGAAATAGGCCCGAAATTCCAGGCCGAAAGACAAAGGGCCGGGGATTTCCCCGGCCCTTTTCATTTATGAGCTTGCGCCCTAATCCTCGCGATGGGTGCGCTCCATGCGCTCGTGGCGTTCCTGAGCCTCGATCGACAGGGTGGCGATTGGGCGGGCTTCCAGGCGGCGAATGCCGATCGGCTCGCCCGTCTCCTCGCAGTAACCATAGCTTCCGTCATCGATTCGCTTCATGGCGGCATCGATTTTGGAGATCAGCTTGCGTGCCCGGTCACGGGTGCGCAGTTCCAGGGCGCGGTCGGTCTCGGCCGAGGCGCGGTCGGCAATATCGGGCTCCTGCAATCCGCCTTCTTGCAGATGCATCAGCGTTTCATTCGATTCTTCCAGCAACTCGTGACGCCAGCGGATCAGCTTTTGGCGAAAATATTCGCGCATCCGTTCGTTCATGAACGGCTCTTTTTCCGTGGGTCGATAGTCGGGCGGCAGCGTGACGTTCATCCCTGGTCCTCGTTTCTTCCATGGGGGACGTTTCGTGGCTCGGCACTATATGAATCGAATGCCGCTCCCGCAAGCGGGAATTGCGAAGGCTAGGTCATTGAATTTCAATGATTCTGCTAGCCGCGGGGGGCCAGCTTGGCCAATTCGACCTCGGCCCTCAGCTCAATTTCGTCCAAAACCTGGGCCAGCAGGGGGTCATCGACCTGGTCGCGCTTGCCCCTGACCAGCTGGGCCAGCTCGATCAAACGCTCCTTGGGAAGATGCCCCATCAGAAGCCCGTGCCGCAGTTCGTCAAGATGGGCCAGAATGCTTTCGCCCCGTTCGTACAGGCGCTTGCGGGCCTTGCGCCTTGCTTCCTCGTCGGTGGCGTCGGTGGCCGCCTGGACGGCCAAAAGCGCATCCACTCCGCTGACCGCCACAGGAGATTCCACGACTCCGGCTTCCTGGGGGCCTGCGATCGCCTCGTTCAAATGCTGCGCGAAGTCAGCCCCGCCCTTGGCGCTGGGCTTGGCGGCAGCGCGGGCCTTGGTCGTGGGGTTGGCCGGGCCGACGCCGGAAACCTTCATATGAATACGATCCTGAACAACGTCGCGTTTTTCCGTCCGTTAGAGAACGGCTCAGTCTCAACCTTAAGCATCAGGGGGTTAAGGAGCCGTAAACAAATTGAATTCTGCGCTTTTTCGCGCTCTTGCGCACTGGGCAGTTTTTGCCGCTCGACTAGGGCCATTATTGCCCAAGGAGACGTGTCTCGCTGTGGAAACATCATTAATTTCAAAGGGGATAGCTTGGCACGAGCTTCGCATGAGGCTTAGCGGATGAATTTGTTTCCGTCACGGGATGACGACCATGGCTTCGCTCTTCGCACCTTGCCGCTACGCGCTTTGCACCCTCCTCCTGGCTTTGGCCATGATGGGTGGGGCAGCACCCGTCTGGGCCGACTCGCGCATCAAGGATATCGCCGATTTCGAGGGTGTTCGCGACAATATGCTGGTTGGCTACGGCCTGGTGGTGGGGCTGAACGGCACGGGTGACGCCTCGGACATGGCCTTCACCCAGCAGAGCATGATCGCCATGCTGGAGCGCTTGGGCGTCAATACAAGGGATTTGACCGACAAGCTGAAGGCCAAGAACGTGGCTGCCGTGATGGTGACCGCCAAGCTGCCCGGCTTTACCCGCCAGGGCTCGCGCATCGATGTTCAGGTAAGCGCCATGGGCGATTCGAAAAGCCTGTCCGGCGGCACACTGCTGGTAACCCCGCTTCTGGGCGCCGATGGCGAGATCTATGCCGTGGCGCAAGGGTCGGTGGCCAGCGGCTTTACCGCTTCGGGCGCTGCCGCCAGCGTTACCAAGAACATTCCGACCAGCGGACGCGTGGCCAACGGAGCCATCGTCGAGCGCGAAATCAACTTCGACATGGGCAAGATGGAGCGGGTGCGCATTTCGCTGCGCAATCCCGATCTGACCACCTCGCGCCGCGTCGCCGAAGCCGTCAACTCCTTCCTGGGCCAGGCAGCGGCGCGCTCGACCGATCCCACCACCATCGAGGTTGGCGTTCCGCCTGCCTATAAGGGTAATGTCGTTGGCCTGCTGACCGATATCGAAGGACTTCGCGTCCAGCCCGATCAGCAGGCCCGCGTCCTGATCGACGAGCAGAACGGCGTTATCGTCATGGGTCAGAATGTGCGCATCGATCCGGTGGCCATCGCCCAGGGCAATCTGACCATTCGCATCACCGAGACTCCTCAGGTCTCGCAGCCCTCGCCCTTCTCAAGCGTAGGAACGACGACCACCGTCAACCGCACCGACATTCAGGTTGATGAAGGGGCCGACAAGAAGCTGACCGAACTGAAGACCGGCGTCACCATGCAAGACCTGATCAAGGGGCTGAATGAACTGGGCGTTGGACCCAGGGACATGATTGCCATCTTGCAGGCCATCAAGGCGGCGGGTGCGCTTCAGGCAGATATCGAGGTGATGTGATGAGCGCCCAAGCCGCCTTCGACAGCCTTTCAGCCAGCGCCAATCTGGGCCTTGAACAGGCGCGTTCTCAACGCCCCGCCGTCAACCAGGGCAAGGTCTCGCCCGAGCAGATCAAGAAGACGGCGCTGGAGTTCGAAACGCACTTCATGGCCGAGATGTACAAGCACATGTTCGAGGGCGTTGGTACCGACGAAGTGTTCGGCGGCGGCGCCGGTGAGGAAACCTTCCGTTCCTTCATGGTGGATGAGTACGCCAAACTGACTGCCAAGACAGGCCGTATCGGGCTGGCCCGCCAGATCGAGGAACATATGCTGAAGATGCAAGAGGTGAGGTCATGAACGCTCCACAATCCTTTCAGCGCGCCGCGGTAACGCGCCAGGCTGATGCTCCCGGATCGGGCGCCGAGGCCAAGCCCAAGGAAGGCGGCAAGGAAATTTCGCAGGCCCTGATTTCCGTGGTCGAGGCCGCCCAGCATCTGTGTGCGCTTCTTGAAGCCGAAAACTTGGCGCTGCGCGAGCACAAGTTTGAGGAGGTCGAGTCATTGCAGGAACGCAAAACCGCCCTTTCCAGGCTGTACGAGCATGGCATGAAGCAGATATCGGTGGGCGGAAGCGAGGCTTTGAAAAGTCTCTCCAAGCCGGTGCGCGATCAGGTGATGGCCCTGGCCAAGAGACTTGATGCACTGGTTGCCTCCAACGGGCGGCTGTTGAAGGCCTCGATCGAGGCCAATCAGCGGGTTCTGAAGGCCGTGGTCGACGCCGCACGCAAGCATCAGGCGGGCGGCGTGGCTTATGATCGTGAAGGCAGTATCGGGTCGGGGCGGCGCAAAGGCATGCCCTCCGTCGCCGTTTCAGTGAACAAGACCCTCTAGCAGGGACGGGAGAAACCCATGTCGCTGACCCTTGGATTAAGTACGGCCATCAGCGGACTTCTGGTGTCGCAGCGCAGCCTCGACCTCATTTCGCACAACATCGCCAACGTCAATACCGAAGGTTTCTCGCGAAAAACGGTCAATGCCGAATCGCGCGTCCTGGCAGGCCATGGCGCGGGTGTGCAGATATCTTCTGTCACCAGAACGGTGGATGACAATCTTCGCAAGGATTTGCGGACTGAAACCAGCAACTGGTCGATGTCCGACAGCCTAAGTGGCTACTACGACCGCATCCAGGATCTGTTCGGAAGGCCCGGCGACAATTCGACTTTCAGCCACCTGATCGCCTCGTTCGGTCAGTCGTTGGAGAGCCTGGCGGCATCGCCCGACAATACCAGCGTCCAATGGGGGGCCGTCAGCGCCGCCGAGGACATGACCTTGAACCTGAACAGCATGTCGGCGCAATTGCAGACGCTGCGCCTCAATGCCGACAAGGAGATCGCCAACGCGGTCACGATCATCAATTCCAAGCTTTCCGACATTCTGAACTTGAACGATACCATCGTGCGCGAGCAGGCGGTCGGCCACGAGATCGGCGATCTCGAGGATCAGCGGGATGTGGCGCTGTCAGATATCAGCGAATACATTGACATCCACACCTTCAAGCGCGACGACAACACGGTCGTTGTCTACTCCGGCGGAGGGCGGACGCTCCTGGACAGCGCCACGGTCACAATGTCCCATACGCCAGCCAATACGATGTTGTCTTCCATGTCCAAGCTGGGCGGAGACATTGCCGGGCTCTATGTCGGCGTGAATGACATCACGTCCGAGCTTTCCAGCGGACGCATGAAGGCGCTGATCGATATGCGTGATACGATCATTCCCAATCTTCAGGCGGAACTGGACGAGACAACATATCAGCTCAAGAGCGAGATTAACCGCATCCACAACCAGGGCACCTCATTTCCTAACCTGAAGGCCGAGTTCAACGGCACGCGCATCTTCGTCGATTCTTCGGTTCAGACCATGACGGTCACGGACGGGGATACCATCTTATCCATCTACGATTCGGACGGAACTGAAACGGCGCGCACGTCGCTGAATGCGCTGATGGTGGCAGGCGGCGCTTCGGTGAATGGGGCTTGGGTGGTCGATACGGTTGCCACGCGCATCCAGGCATGGCTTCAGGCAAACGGGGCCGCCTCGGCGACAGTGGCCGTGAGTGCCACGGACGGCCAGTTCGACATCAATCTTAAATCAACCACGCTTGGTTTGGTCATGCGCGACGAGTCGGCGGACCAGCTTGAATCTCGCATTTTCACGGGGTCGACCAGCATTCCGGGGCAGGCGGGCAACCTGGCCATCTACGATTCTACGGGTGCCCTTGTCGGTTCGCCCGTCGCCGTCCTGGCCACCGACAGCCTGGCCACGATCACGACCAATCTGAATGCCCTGGCCGGGGTCGTCGCCAACATCGTCTCGGACGGCGATGGTGTGCGCATCCGCGTCACCCATGCCACCACGGGCAACGATCTCTTGATCGTGCCCAGCACCACAGCACTTCGCGATTCACTGGGTTTCCATGGCGCGGCGCAGGATTCCACCATCTCCTTCGACAAGGACGGCAACGGCACGAACGACGAAACGGGCCTTAAGGGGTTCTCGAATTTTCTGGGCCTCAACGATTTCCTCGTTACCAACGAGCCCCAGGATCTCTATGAATCGGCGATTCAATCCAGGGGGTGGACGGCCGCCGCCGGCGGAACCTGGAGCTTGGGCGATCTCACCAACGGCATCGGCGGTCTGGGATCGATCACCATCGCCGCCGGGGCCACGATGACGCAGATCGTCAGCGCCATCAACAATGCCCAGGTCAATTCAGGCGTCACCGCAACGACCGTGACCGGTGTTACCGCCAGCATGGTGCCCGAGGGTGCGGGCTACCGCTTGCGCTTGATATCGGATACCGGCGAAGAGCTGCAATTGACCCAGACGGCGGGAACGCTGCTGACTTCGCTTTCGATGCAGGCGGGGGCCACCACCCTGGCCTCGGTCATCGAAGTGCGTGACGATATCAAGGCGGCCCCCAGCATGATGTCCAGGGGTGCTTTGCAGTACAACAGCGATACCGGTGTGTATTATCTGGGAACGGGCGACAACACGACGGCCCTGGCCTTCACCGAGCGGATGACCACGACCCTGTCCTTCCGGACTGCGGGAAACGTTTCCGTTCAGACGCTTACCTTCGAGGGCTATGCAGCGAACGTGGTGTCGGATACGGCCACCCGGGCCGACAATAACTCACAAACACTTGAATATTTGAAGAATTTGAAGGAGAGTCTGTATGTCAAGGACGCGGCGGTCAGTGCCGTGAACCTGGACGAAGAGATGGCGCAGTTGATCATCTTCCAGCAGTCCTATGTGGCTGCGGCAAAAGTGATCAGCACCACCCAGACTCTCTTTGAAGTCCTTGGCAACCTGATCCGCTAAGCGAAGGAGGCAAGAAATGTCTCGCGTAGGAAGTCTTGCATCGGACAACATGCTGCTGTCGCAGCTTCTGAACTCGCAGAAGCGTCTTCAAGATCTCAACACGATGCTCAACACCGAGAAGAAGTCGCAGAATTACGCCGGCATCTCCCGCGATTCCTTCAATCTGGTTTCTTTGGAAAACCAGCACGACCAGACTGTCCGGCTTATCGGTACCAACACGACTCAAAAGACCAAGCTGAAGATCATGTCGGATTCGCTAAAGACCGTCATGGACATCGCGGGCAGGTACCGTACGGAACTTGGCGCCTTCCTGTCCAAGGGGGCGGATGATCCCGATGCACTGGGCTTGGTTCAGCAATTGTCCTGGACGCATTTGACCGAGATTCAGTCACTCATGAACGAGAAGATGAACGGCAACTTCATCTTCTCCGGTGGCAAGACCAATACCAAGCCCGTGGACATCACCTGGGGATCGCTGACGCAATACCAGTCCTCCTACAAGCAGGCCACCGTCTCCTCGATCACGGGGCAGCTTACTTTCGACAACGCCGCCAGCACCATCACTGCGGCCAATGCGGGCACCTTCACAGGCATCGCCGCCGGCGATTCGATTTTGATCTCGGGCACGGCCTCGAACGACGCCACCTATACTGTCGCCTCGATCGACGCCACGAAGACCATCCTGACCCTGACCACGGCTCCGGTCAACGAAGTGGCGTCGAGCGGGGCTACGATGCAGCCGCCTCCGGCAGCCAACACCGGCAACCTCACCTTCAGCAGTGCCGGCAGCACGATCACGGCGGCCAATGCCGGGGCTTTCTCAGGCTATTCGGCGGGGGACAGGGTTACCTTCTCAGGCACGAACTCGAACAACACCGCCTACACCATCGCTTCGATCGACGGAACGAATACGATTCTGACCCTGACAGCGGCTCCTGTCACGGAAGTCGCCACGCCAGGCGTCATGATCAGGCCGCAAAGCCAGTTTCCCACCACGCGTTCCGGCCATGTCGCCTTGGGAACGAACTATTACTACAAAGGCGATAATATGCAGATCGATCATCGGATCGACGAGAACCGCACGGTGACGACGGGCATTACCGCCAACGACCCGGCCATCGAGAAGCTCATGCGGGCCATGCTCATCATGTCCCAGGGCAATATGAGCCAGGTGGAAACCTCCAATCCCACGCTGATCGGCGATGTCATCCAGTTGGTGAATGATTCGATTCAGCACGATCCGTCCTCGAGCGAGTTGGACAGTGATCTGCTGACCATGCAATACACCATCGAAACCCATGTCACCTCGATTCAGCGGGCGATCGACCTGCAGAGCAACTTCAAGGCCACTTCGGAATCGCGCCTGTCGGACTTGGAAAACATCGAGAAGACTGAGATCGTTACCCTGCTCACCAGTCAGCAAAACGCACTGGAAGTTTCCTATACGGCCTTTGGCCGAATTCAGCAGCTCAGCCTGGCCGACTATATTTAATTCCGGCCGGTAAGGAAGTTTTAAGCCTCCAGGAAGAAACTTGGAGTTAGTTCAGAAAGGCCCCAACACACGTCTATTACTGGTGGTACTTTTAAATCAGGACACAGTATCTAGGCGCAGGTTGGGAAATGTTTCCCCGGTTAGCAGACCCCCGGAAAAGATTGACTCTGGCCCGGGGGGTGCTAACATAGCAAGCGATAGGGGAAGTCCGTGTTATTTTCTCGGTGGCAGTGCCGCATCCCCTAGGCAGGCAGAACCGCCTACCGAATCGACCTAGAACAGGAGAACGATCATGGCTACAGACATCACACTTACATCATCGATCCGCACAAACCTGCTGTCCTTGCAGAACACGGCATCGTTGATCGGGCGCACTCAGAACCGCCTCTCGACCGGCAAGAACGTCAACAGCTCGCTGGATAACGCCCAGGCCTTCTTCACGGCGGCCGGACTGTCCAACCGCGGTACCGACCTTGCCAACCTCAAGAACACGATGGACCAGTCCATCAGCCAGTTGACATCGGCCACCAAGGGCATCGACAGCATCACCAAGATGGTCGAACAGGCCAAGGCGCTTGCCACTGCGGCCCAGTCAACCACCGATACCGCCCAACAGACCAAGTTGGCCAGCCAGTACAACACGCTGGTCACCGCGATCAACCAGTTGGCCTATGACGCCAGCTACGGCGGTAAGAACCTCGTCAACGGCACCAGCGCCTCGCTGGTCGTCACCTTCGACGAATTCGCCAGCCACAAGCTGACCATCTCCGGCGTCCGTCTCGACGCTTCGGGCCTCACCATGCAGACGATTACGGCCGCCAACTGGACCGACTCGGCGACTGTCGAATCGGGCATCGCCCAGGTCGACGCCGGCTTGAAGTCTCTGCGCGCACAGGCCAGCACCTTCGGTTCGAACAACTCGGTGCTGCAGATTCGCTTGGACTTCACCAAGAACCTGGTCATGACCTTGGAAGAAGGCGCGGCCAAGCTGGTCAACGCCGACATCAACGAGGAATCGGCCAACCTGCTCGCCCTGCAGACCCGCCAACAGTTGGGTATTACCTCGCTGTCGCTGGCCAACCAGTCCGAACAGTCGATTCTGAAGCTCTTCTAGTCGCTTCTCGCGATTGGATAAACGAGGGGGCGTCTTTTGGCGCCCCCTTTCGTTTGTCCGCCCTGCCGGTTCGACTTTTTCCGGGCTGGCCCGTTCGGCAAAAATTTAAGCTAAAAGAAATAAGCGTCTGTCTTCGCTTCTTCCATTGACGTTGTCTCCTGCTTTGCCGACATTGCAAAAAACAACCACTTGATCGTCAGTGTGGTCTCCGGTTTCGAAGTACCTGAAAGCGGCGCCGCATGATCGCAGCAACGTCGAAACCACCGCACTAGTCACCGGGTCCGTCTTGGAAGAGTTCACACAATTCGTCCGCAGCTTTCTTGAAAGCTATCACTACCTCCTTTACGTGGTGGTGGTGATCTGGACCTTTCTCGAAGGCGAGACCTTTATCATCGTCCTGGGGTATCTGGCTCAGGAAGGCACCTACAACATCAATATCTGGCTGGTCATGGGATTCGCCCTGCTGGGCAGTTTCGTCGGTGACCAGTTCTACTTCTATATTGGGCGCATCTATGGCCAGCCCTTGCTGCAACGCTGGCCGGGCATGGAAAAGAAGATCGCCTGGGCCTTTCACATGGTGCGCGACCATCAGACGATCTTCATTCTCACCTTTCGCTTCATCTATGGGGTGCGCAATATCAGCCCCTTCGTGATCGGGATGAGCGGCGTCTCGCGCTTGAAATATTTCGCACTCAATCTGATCGCGGCGACCGTTTGGGCCAATTCCTTTGCCTGGGGCGGTTATTTCCTGGGGGTCGCCATGGGCGAGTGGCTGGGTGCTTATCCCTTCCACATCCTGGGCGGCTTCGTGTCGCTTTTTGTGGTGTTGTGGTTTCTCAGCACGATGAAACGCAGAAAGGCCCAGGAAGCGGCCATTCAAGCCGCCGAGAATGAGAGTTCTAAGACCATCATACCCTGATCAAACCCCGCCGCGGGCCGCTTTGCGGCTTTTGTACTCGGCCAGCCTGGCTTCTCGCCAAGCCTGGGCGAAGGACCGCGCTTCGGCGCGTACACTTTCGTTGGGCACGGGGGCGGGCAGAGAGGGGGCGGGCTTGGCCTTGGCTGTGGAAGGGCGATGGGTCGAGGTCTGGCTGGGGCGCTCTCGAATTGGCAGAGCGGCGGCGGGTGACGGGGCCGAGGCGGGCTGGGCAAGGGTCCAATTGGCCGTCTGGGTCCAGGCGGTTGACAGCGCTTCATCCTGGCCGTTCCAGGCCGCCAGAACCTTCAAGCGGTAGCGCGCGCCAAGTTCCGGGGTGGCCGAGTGGTAGTGGCTGGCCGCCGTCATCCAATCTTGATGGGTATCGTAGAGCGAGCGCAGGAACCTTGCGGCATAGGCGGCGTTGGTGGCGGGATCGAAGGCCTCGTCCAGGCTGTCGAAGGCCTCGGCATGGTGGTGCAGATTGATCTGCATGCAGCCGACATCGATATTGCGAATACCCTGGCCTTTCATGCGCCGGACTTCGGCGATGGCCTCGGCCTTGCTGGCGAAAAATTGCCCATTACCCCCCGAGGTAACGGTCCAGGGCCAGGCAAGTGTTGCCCGCCTGTCCTTGTCCCACCGTCCTGATTCGACGGTCGAAATGGCGGTCAGCAGCCCCTGGGGAACGCCTTCGGTCTTCTCGGCCCTGGCGACATTCTGGGCGCAAACGGCATAGGGATCGGCCTCAGCCCTGGCTTCTGGCGTTGCAAACGAGCCCAAAAGGGCCGTGAAGAGGGAAAGGAAGAGGGCAAGGCGGGGCGTCATGGCTGTCATCCTGTTTGCTTGTTTCATGCAACAGGCGGGCCAAGGTGAGTAAGGCTTGAGATGTTTTTGCTAACCCCCTCTCAGGGCTGCTGTTTATCAGCCATGCAAAAACGCTCTTGCGCTGCAGCAAAATCGTTTATATATTTCGCACTGCAGCAAACGGACGTCCCTGACGTTCCCTTGTCTGCTTTTCTTGGACGTTTCCTCCCTAGACTTGGGCCGTGGTTTTCCACGGCCCTTTTTTTTGTTTTTTCAATGAGTTAGCGTTTGTGAATTTTTGAAGAAACACAAAAGTGCTAACGGTTTGTGCTAACGCCGCCCGCCAGCCAACGCATTGGATTTGTTTTAATATTCTGATTTGTCTATGATTTTGTGCTAACGGTTTGCGCTAACGCCGCTCGCGGCACATTTCCTGGCAAGACTTGTCCTGCGAATTCTAGGAATTTGACAGAGGTATCCAATTAATCTCTAATTTTAATATTACAAAGGCCGATAATTGAGGGAGGGAATATGACTCTGCTATCAAGATTATTTGGCCGCAACGATCCATTTAAACCGAAGGCTGAGCGGCTCGTTCAGTCCTGCGCCATTCTTGCGGTGACAACTTTTATACCAATTACTGAGTTGCACCCCTTTTTGAAAGTTCAGTCGTCAGAAAAGTGGGGTTTCTTCGCAACTGTTGGGGCTGTGGTGGTTGGAATAAATGGCTTAGCGCGCCGGTTGCCGGAAGAAAAATTTCGCCCACTTTGTTCAATAATAATAAACGAACTTAATAAGTGGGATCATCAAGGTGACCTGAGCCCCTCGTTTTCCTCCATTTTTTGGTAGAGTCCGTCATCCAGAGGAGACGGACGATGAAGCGCAGTCGGTTTACGGAAGAGCAGATAATCGGGATTCTGAAGGAGCAGGAGG
>PDZW01000004.1:122747-125830 GCA_002753155.1 Alphaproteobacteria bacterium WMHbin7 | reverse complement strand
GCCGCAACAGCAAGAAGACCTGTTGGCGAAAACGCAAAACATTCTGGGACCACTTTACGGCAGCCAGCCGGGTGGTGGTGAGAAGGAGCCTTATCACGCCCTGGCGCTGCAAGGCGCACTCAACGATCTGGGCCCCCAACACGCCGAGGACTGGCAGCCTTTGAAGATGGACGGCGAGATCGGCCCCAAGACCACCGAGGCCTTCAACCGCCTTTCTCAATCCGCCGGTCCCTTCTCGCTGGCCTCCAGTGTGGGCAAATGGCTGGGATGGGTCTAACCCGACCTGCGCCAAGCAATGCCAAATGAAAACGGCCCCCGAAAGGGGGCCGTTTCCGTTTGGGGAATAGGGAGGCTCTAGAACCTCATCTCCTTCCCGCAGGTGTCGCATTTGACGCGGGTGGCGCTGCTCTTCAGCGTGTATTTGCCACAAGCAGGACAAGGCTGGCCTTCATAGCCCTTGGCGCGGGCCTGCTCGGCCTGCCTGACAAGGAAGGCGTCCAGACGCCGCAGGGCCAGGGTTTCCATGTCCTTGCGGCTGCTTCCGGCCGGGCAGATGATCGAAATCTCGGTCAGGGTCGGCGTGTCGGTGGCGGTCACCTTGACCGTGTTGCCGTGGCGGATGAATTCGAACAAGACTTCCCGAGTTGCCATCTCCTTTCTAGAACGCCTCCTCGTCCAAGCCCATCACCGCGTCCTTGCCCGCCATGACGGCGGTTTTCAGCGCTTGCGCCTGGGTGAGATATTGTTCCGCGAAGAAGCGGGCGGTGATCAGCTTGGCCTTGGCGAAACTTGGGTTGGCGGCCTTGTTCCGTTCGGCGGCCAGCGCACCCTGGGCCAAGAGCCAGCCGCCCGCCACGATGCCCCACAGATTGAGATAGGCGAAGGAACCGGCAGCCGTCGCCACCGGATCGGTGGCATAGGTTGCGGCCACCCAGTCGGTGGCCGCCGACAGAGCCTCCAGCCCCTCTCCCATGCGGGTGCGCAGAATGTGGAAAACCTCGCCCTGCTCACGCTCCAGCAAGGCTTCGGTCTGCCACATGCGCGCGATCATGGCCCTGGCCGCCGCCCCCTGGTCGCGGCCCACCTTGCGGCCCACCAGATCGTTGGCCTGGATGCCGTTGGTGCCTTCATAGATGGCGGTGATGCGGGCATCGCGCAGATACTGGGCGGCCCCGGTTTCCTCGATATAACCCATGCCGCCATGCACCTGAACGCCGGTATTGGCGACATGAATACCGGTTTCGGAGCACCAGCCCTTGACCACCGGAATCATCAGATCGACCACGGAGCGCCATTCCTGGCGACCCACGGCACCTTCGAGATGATTGGCGCGGTCGATGGCGCCGGCTGCGAAATAGGCCAGTGCTCGGGCGGCCTCGGTGCGGGCGCGCATATCCATCAGCATGCGCCGGACGTCGGCATGCGCGATGATGGTGGCATTCGGTTTGGCGCTGGCCCCCAGGGGCTTGCTTTGCACGCGCTCGCGGGCATAATCGACCGCCAGTTGATAGGCCCGCTCGGCAATGGCAACACCCTCAAGCCCCACGGCCAGGCGCGCATTGTTCATCATGGTGAACATGTATTCGAGACCGCGATTTTCCTCGCCGATCAGAAGCCCCACGGCACCCAGGTGATCGCCGAACGACATGACGCAGGTGGGGCTGGCATGAATGCCCAGCTTGTGTTCCAGCGAGACGCAGCGCACATCGTTGCGAGGTCCCGGCGTGCCGTCAGCGTTGGGCAGGAACTTGGGCACCAGGAAGAGCGAGATGCCCTTGACGCCTGCGGGGGCATCGGGCAGGCGGGCCAGCACGAAATGGATGATGTTCTCGGCCAATTCGTGGTCGCCATAGGTAATGAAGATCTTTTGTCCCGATAGACGATAGCTGCCGTCACCGGCCCGCTCGGCCTTGCAGCGCACCTGGGAGAGGTCGGAGCCGGCCTGTGGCTCGGTCAGATTCATCGTGCCCGTCCATTGGCCCGAGATCAGCTTGCTTAGATAAACTTCCTTCTGCGCCTTGGTGCCATGATGCGAGAGCAGTTCCACCGTGCCCTTGGTCAGCATCGGGCAGAGGCCGAAGGCCATATTGGCGGAATCGGTCAGTTCCTGCACGGCGATCGCCACCAGCCAGGGCAGGCCCTGTCCGCCGTAATCGGGGTCGAAGGGCAGGGTGCACCAACCGCCGTCGCGATATTGCTCCCAGGCTTCCTTCCAGCCCTTGGGCGTGCGCACGATCCCGTTTTCCAGATGCGAGCCTTCGCGGTCGCCTACCGGATTCAAGGGGGCCAGTATCCCCGAAGCCAGACGCCCGGCCTCGGTCAGCACGGCCGAGACCAGATCGGGCGTGGCTTCTGCGAAGGCAGGCAGGCCAGCCAGATCGGGCAGCCCTGCCAGTTCGTTCATCACGAACAGCATTTCATCGACGGGAGCGCGGTAGGCCATGAGCGTTTCTTCCTGATTTTTGGGTGCGTCAGCAAGAAACTGTATCAGGTTGAAGGGGGCGGCTTCAATCTCGGACGTAACGAATTTGCGAGCTGTCCCGGGCCTTGAACAAGACATGGGCCAGCACACCCCGCTCGTCGTACCAGATGTCCCGCGACATCTCGCCCCGGATCGTGAAGTGGCGCAGTTGCTGTCCGGCCTCGCTATCGATCCCGACCGCCTTGCTCTCCACCGTGAAGGGTTTACCGTTCATGGTATCGAACAGCGAGTTGGTTCCAGAAGTGTCGAAGGGCCACATGCTGGCAGGCAGGGCGGTGCCGATCGGAGTCTGCTTGGCGCCGTTGAGGACGACCTCGTACAGCGTCCCCGAGGCGACGACCTTGAGTTCGAGAGGCGTACCGTCATCGTTGGTGCTCGATGTCAGCTCCTTCAACTGGCCCTTCTCCCAAACCTCGGTCGAGTTGTGGTCGAAGCGGTAGAAGGGAAAGCCCAGGAACTTGTAGAGAATGTGGGTCTCGACCTTGACGGTCACCCGTTCGCCCTGGCTTTCGAAGCTGTAGACATGATGGCCGATGGGCGTTTTGTTGCGCAGAATGGTAAAGGAGAGTTTTCCAGAATCCGGCACCCCCGGCATGGCGGC
>PDZW01000004.1:0-122733 GCA_002753155.1 Alphaproteobacteria bacterium WMHbin7 | reverse complement strand
GGGTATCAGAAGAAATGCCGTTAGAAAAAGCGAAACAAAAAGTTTTTTCATTCTACCACCTTACCTGGGTTCAAGAGCGTTTTGGGATCGAGCGCGGTTTTCAAGCGGCGCATCATATCTCGTTCGACAGGTTGCTTATAGCGCATCATGTCGGGCAATTTCAAAAGCCCAACGCCATGTTCGGCGGAAAAACTTCCGCCCAGGCTGGCCGCGATATCATGAATGGCCTCTGCCATCTGTCCACGAGCCGCCAGAAAATCCGCCCTGGACATGTCCTTGGGCTGGCTGAGGTTGAAATGCAGATTGCCGTCGCCGACATGCCCGAAGGGGCAGGGGCGGATGCCCGGAATCAGGGATGTGGCGGCATTGATGGCGCGTTCCAGAAAGTCTGGAATGCAGGAAACCGGCACCGAGATATCGTGCTTCAGGCTGGCCCCCTCGGGCTTCTGCGCTTCGGGGATCGATTCTCTCAATTTCCAGAGGGCTTGGCGCTGAGCCAGCGAGACGGCAAGTGTGCCATCCATGGCCAGCCCCATGTCGATGGCGCGGGCCAATTCACCCTCCATCAGTTCGGCCATTGCGCCATCCCGGCGCGAGGTGGCGATTTCCGCCAGCACATACCAGGGATAGGGTTTGCTTAAGGGGTCGGAAGTGCCGGGAATGCGGCGTGTTACGAATTCCAGGCTGTTCCGGCTCATCAGCTCAAAGGCCGTGACCTGCTCGCCGCTGGCATCTTGCAGGCGGGCCAGAAGGTCGAGCGCTGCTTGTGACGAGGCCAAGCCCAGAAAGGCCGTGACGGTCTCGTGATGTTTGGCGAACAGTTTCAGTGTGGCTGCCGTGATGATGCCCAGCGTGCCTTCCGAGCCGATGAAAAGCTGCTTGAGATCATAGCCCGTATTGTCCTTGCGCAGACCCTTAAGGCCGTTCCAGACCGTTCCGTCGGCCAGCACCACTTCCAACCCCAGCACCAGGTCGCGCGCATTGCCATAACGCAGGACAGAGGTTCCGCCTGCATTGGTGGCAAGATTTCCTCCGATCTGGCACGACCCCTCGGAAGCCATGCTCAAGGGAAACAGCAATCCCTGTTCGTCGGCGGCGGATTGAATTTGGGCCAGAAGGCATCCAGCCTCGACTGTCATGGCTCGGTTGGCGGGATTGATGCCGCGCACCCGATTGAGCCGCGAGAGCGACAAGATGATCTGGTTTTGAGTGGAGACGGCGCCTCCCACCAATCCCGTATTGCCGCCCTGAGGCACGATGGCAACGCCCGCCTCGGCGCATTCCTTGACCGAAGCCGCCACTTCAACAGTGTCTTTGGGGCGCAGAATGGCCAGGGCTCGGCTGGCATAGCTTCCCCGTTCCTCATTCAGATAGGGCGCCATGAGGTCATAATCGGTCAGCACATGATTGTGCCCAAGCCGTTGGGCAAGCCGGTCAAGCAGGGATGTTGTCGTCATGGCGCCATGATCGGGTGTCGAGCCGTTGCAATCAAGCCTGTTCTCGTGGTCCGATCCTGACAGAGGGTGCAGACCTCTGCACCCTCTGTCAGGTGAATCGGTCCACCGCTAATTGGTTTTGTGCACAGATTCACCCCTCGGAAGATTCACCAAGTGAATCTTCCGAGGGGATCAGTGCACCAGGGCTCTGGCCAATGCGGCGAAGCCCGAATAGCCGATTTCCTCGGCCCTGGCCGTGGGGGTGATGCCTGCCTCGGCCAGCAGTTTTTCTGAATTACCCAACGATTTCAGGCTGGAGCGCAACATCTTGCGCCTTTGCCCGAAGGCGGCGGCGGTCACGCGCTCGAACAGGGCGAAATCGGCCTTGTCGACAAGGGGGCGGGGCACAAGGCGCACAACGCTGGACGAGACCTTGGGCGGCGGCGTAAAGGCCGAGGGCGGCAGATCGAACAGTTTTTTGACTTCGCACTGCCATTGAGCCAGAACCGACAGACGCCCATAGGCTGGGCTGCGCACCGGTGCGATCAGGCGGTCGGCCACTTCGCGCTGAAACATCAAGGTCAGGCTTTCAAAGGCGTGGATGTTGCGAAGCCAGCCGATCAGAAGCGGGGTGCCCACATTGTAAGGCAGATTCGAGACGATGCGCCTTGGCGTCGTGCCCAGGCTTGAGGCGTCAATCTGCATGGCGTCGCCCGCCAGCACCTCTAGGCGGCCCGGATAGGCCAAGGCTACTTCCGCCAAAGCTTCCAGGCAGCGCTCGTCCTTTTCTATGGCGATCACCTGAGAAGCGCCTGCATCGAGCAGGGCGCGGGTCAGCCCTCCCGGTCCCGGTCCCACCTCGATCGTGGTGCCCTGGGTCAGATCGCCCGCCATACGGGCGATCTTGCCGGTGAGGTTGAGGTCGAACAGAAAGTGCTGGCCCAGCGATTTTCGGGCCAGCAGATCATACCTTGCCACGATGTCCTTAAGCGGCGGCAGCACGGGACTCTGCCATTCTGGCGGCCAGGCGCAAGGCGGCCATCAAGCTTGCCGGATCAGCCTTGCCCGATCCCGCCAGGGTCATAGCCGTGCCGTGATCGGGCGAGGTGCGCACGAAGGGCAGGCCCAGGGTGACGTTCACGCCTTCCCAGAATCCCAGCATCTTGACGGGGATCAGGGCCTGGTCGTGATACATGCACAAGACGGCATCGTAGGTTTCTCTGGCCTCGGCATGAAACAGCGTATCGGCGGGTAGGGGGCCGAAGGCATTGATCCCTTCCGCCTGCAGCGCTCTGACGGCAGGAAGGATGATGGAGGTCTCTTCCTCTCCCATCACGCCTTCTTCACCAGCATGCGGGTTCAACCCCGCCACGGCGATGCGGGGATTTTGGATGGCAAAGTCGCGGGTTAGGGCCTGGGCCAGAATGCGCCCCTGCGACAGAATGGTCTGGGTGGACAGAAGAGACGCAACCTTGGACAAGGGAACGTGAATTGTGACGGGAACGACGCGCAGACCGCCTGCGGTCAGCATCATGACGGGCGGCATTCCGCCCGCCAGTTCGGATAGAAATTCGGTGTGACCGGGATGTTGAAAACCCGCTGCTTTCAGCACCGCCTTGTGGACGGGATTGGTCACCAAGGCCGATGCCTGGCCTGACTGAACCAAGGTGACGGCATGGCGGATGGCTTCGATGACGGCGGGAGCATTGCAAGGATCGGGTTGTCCGGCTTGTGCCGAAATATGTCTGCCCAGCGAAAGGACAGGCAAGGCCTGGGCAAAGTGGCCTGGTGCCTCCTTGGGACTTTCGATCTCAGCCAGGGGGACGTTCCATCCCAGGCTGCGGGAGAGTGCGCGCAGACGCTTGGGATCGTCGATCAGGAAAAAGCAGGGCAGGTCTTCATGACGGCGTAGCCAGCTTAACAGTGCTATCTCGCCTGCGATGCCCGAAGGCTCACCCATGGTCAGCGCCAGGGGTGCCCGCATGGCGCTAAATCCGAATGTCGATGATGGCCTGGCGCTTCAGGTCGCGCAGCAGACGCCTTGCCTGAACGTCGAGGCGCTCGAATTCAAGCTTCTTTTCAATCTCGGCACGCTCGGGCATGCCATTATCGTCCTTGCGTGAGCAGACCATGAAAACAGCAACGCCCCCATTGACCTTCTGAGGCGCTGTGACTTTCCCGGCTGGCAAGGTTTCCATGGCTTGGCGCAAATTCTGCGGCATGGCGGACAGGGTCACTTTTCCCGGCCTGGGATTTTGTTGCGCTCCCAATTCCTTGGACAGGCGCACCATATCGTCGCAATTCTCGGCGGTCTCGGCGGCTGTGCGGACCAGATCGGTCTGAATGCGAATCTCCTCGGGCCGGGCCTGGGCCGCAACGGGCAGGAAAAGCTGGGCTAGATCGAGAACCGAATCATCCTTTGCCTGCTGGCCGCCGCTTCTGCGTTCGATGAGCAGAAGAATGTGAAAGCCGGTCAAGGTGCGCAGGGGGTTGCTGATCTGGGCCGGTTGCAGGGCCTTGACCACGTTTTCGACATCGACCGGCAACTGGCCTTCATAGATCCAGCCCATATCGCCCCCCGCCGCCGCCGTCGCCGTCTGCGAGAATTGGCGGGCCAGGGCGGGGAAGGGTGCGCCCTGGCGGGCCTGCTGGACGATACGCTCGGCCAGGGCGCGGATATCTTCTTCCTGCGCCGGATTGTCGATATTCAAGACGATCTCAGCCAGCCTGTATTGCGGGCGGCTCATGTTCGATTTGATCAGATTGAGCTGGGCGTCGACTTCATTTTCCGTGACCTTGACAGCACCCGAATACTGGCGCCTTAACAGCTTCATCCAGGACAATTCCGCGCGGATCTGGGCAAGAAAAGCGTCATAATCGACGCCGTCGCGCCGGGTTGCCACTTCCAAGCCGCCGGGCGGCAGATTGTTCTGAGCCTCGATATTGCGAACCGTGCCGTTGATTTCCTGATCCGACAGGCTGATGCCCTGGCGGGTGGCTTCCTGCATCTGCAGGCGTTCCTCGAGCAGCTTGCGCAGAACCTGGGGCAAAAGCCTGCGACGAACATCGGGGCTGTTTTCAAGACGCGAGCTGATGATTGCCATCTTCAGTCGCTCTTCCAGGTCGCGCATGGAGATGATGTCGTCGTTGACGACGGCTGCAATCCGCTCGCTTTCCTGGGCCTTGGCGCCAAAGGCGATCAATCCGCCTTGCAGCAGGGCTGCCGCCAGAAAGAGAGCCTGTACGCGTTGTCGCCATGTCGTCATTGTTGGCCTGCTTTCCATGTTGACGGTTCCTTTACTCGGCCGTGGCCTGGAACTCGCCCAGGGTCTTCAAGGTAAAGCGGAAGAGAACATACTGGCCGCCGACATAGTCGCGGTCATAGGTGAATTTGCGGACATAGTTGGCCGACAGGGCAAAGCACTCGTCCTCGTAGACAAGGCCCGTGTTGAAGGAAATGGGCTCGTATTTTTCGCCCAGATTATAAACCGTTCCCGCCTGGGCCGACCAGTAGCGCGTCAGCATCGAGGAGGCCGAGACATTGATCTGTTCTCGATCAGGATATCCCGAGATGCTGTTCTGGTCGACGAAGACGTAGTTGGCCCTCACGTTCAAGGCCTTGGGGCCTATGCGGGCGCCAACCTCGCTGCGCTTCGAGGCCAGGGTGTCCTTGTCGAAGCGGAAACGATACAGCATCATGAAATTGCCGACCGGATTGATGCTGATGCGTCCGACGTAATCGGAAAGGTTATCCTTAAGTCCTGAATCTGCGGCATAGGTCTCGTCGACATGCGCCCGATAGCTCTGGCCTAGAAGGGCCGTCATGGCTCCGGGTTTGTTGCCGAAAACGCTCCACTTGACACCATAGGCGACGCGCGGCCCGCCTTCGACACGATCCAGCCCCGTGAAGCGTTGAGGGCTGAACAGGTTGGTGTCGTCATATTCGAAGTCAAGACTGTCTTCGTTGGGGATGCGGGTCGGGTTCATGCCGTTGGGGCTGACTGTGCCGACGACGATGGGTTCGACGACGTCGGTAAAGCGCTCGCCGTTGCGCACGAAGGGATAGCGCCAGTCCAGCGACAATTGTGGCACGGCGCGGCCGGAAAATCCCTTTTCCGTGCGCGTGTTCGTCTGATAATCCGAGATGTGATAGCCCTCGCCCCTCAGCGATGCCGACAATGTATAAATATCTCCGGCAGGCGCGGTATAGGGCAAGGTCCAGCCCAGGCGCGAAGACAGGCGCCTTGTATCCGTTCCTTCGCCCCGATAGATATCGAGCGCGCCCGCATCAAAGCTCCAATACTGGCCCTGCGCTCCGGGCTGGCCAATATAGTTATATTCGGCCAGGGGCAGAACGACCGGTGCCTTGCCGGGGTCGTCTTTGGCGGAGAGGCCTTGATAGAGATAGGATTCCATCCGGGCGTGACTGCGACCGGCAAATCCTTCGACATAGGGGTGGGTTTCCAGCCAGCGGTCCGATTTGAAGCCATAGCGGCGCAGATAGGTGTCGTCGCTGGCCCGGTCGAGTTGGTATCCCGCCCGCCATGTCTCGTCGATGTCAAAGAGGCCCTTGGCGCGGATATGGCCGCGGAATTGGCTTTTGGAATCGAAGTTGAAGCTGCCTTCCGTATCGGTCTTGCCGTTGGCCAGGCGGTTGCGATGCTCGCCCACCAGCACGACATTCTCCTTGCCCGTTGCCATCGTGGAAATCGTGGCGTCCTGGTTGTTCGAGATGGCCCAGTAATAGGGAACGGTGATGGCGCCACCCAACTGGCTGGAGCCGCCGAAGCTGGGCGGAAGGAAGCCGCTGTGACGGGGCACTCTGGGATCGGCATGCTGGAAATAGGGGGTGTAGATCACGGGCACGCCTGCGAACTCGACCCAGGCGTCGCGATATTCGAAGGTCTGCTTCTTTTCGTCGTTGGTAACCCGCATGGCCTTGACCTGCCAAAGCGGAGGCTTCTTGGGATCGTCCTTGCACTGTTCGCAGGCCGAGTAGACGGCTTTTTCCATGACGTTCTTCTCGCCAGCGATGCGAACGCTTTTGGCGGCGGCCAGACGGGTGCGGTTTGCCATCAGGATGCGCAGATTTCTGCTGGTGGCTTCCTTCAAGTCCCCGGACAATTCGAAATAGTCCGCGAAGAAAACGTCGCCCGAGGGCTCGAGCAGGCTGACGCTGCCCGAGGCGGTGATGATGTCTTGGCGCGTATTGTAGGAAATCTGATCAGCCAGAAGAACGCGGCCTTGGTACGAGACTTCGACATGACCACGCGCCGTCATCACGCCCAGGTCCTTGTCCTGGTTGACTTCGTCGGCGGAGAAGAACACCTGCTCCTCTTCGGCGCTTTTCGGGGCCGACGCTTTTTCGGCCCCCATGACGGGATAAGTCACGCCCAGCGCAAGAAATGCCAGCAACAAAAGGGCCAAGCGGAAAAAGGCGGTGGTTGGCATCACTCGGCACCCCGGAACTGGAGGCGCGGAGTCTTAAACAGCCCGGGCGGGCTTAGCAGAACCAGAAGGCTGATCAACATGGGCAGGGCGGGAACGAGGTAAATCAGCGGCGTCAGTTGAAGCGACTTGACCACCATGCCTGAAACGCCCAACTGGGCAGCCTCTGTCGCAACCATCAGACCGATCGCCAACATGACCTTTTTTGCCATGCCGTGGCGGGAAAACGAGCCGGTCAGCAGGCACACCAGGGCAATGAAGGTAAAGGCAAGATGATAGAGCGGGCTGCTCAGTCGCTGATGCGCCTCTACGCGAAAGCGGGCGAAGTCGACGGCGCCGACTTCCTCTGAGGTTACCGTGAACAGTTCGGTCAGGGGGCGCTCGCGCGCATCGCGGAAACGCGAATCGTTGTTTTCCAGATTGGTCATTTCCACGGTGTAACTGTCGAAGTAAAGCAGCGAAAGCTGACCGCTATCGTGGATCAGTTCCTGACGGTTGCCATTGATCAGAAGAACGCGGGGGCCAGCCTCCGAGCGCACCAGGGCGCCGCGTTCGGCCATCATGGTGGTGTCGCGGTCCTTCTTGCGGGTGTCGTGGACCAGCACGTCCAGAAGTTCGCCCTCGCTGGTGCGCGAACGCACATAAACCGTCACGCCATCCGCGATATTGTTGAAGGTGCCTTCCTGCAGCAGGACGCGCGAGACGTCATTGCGCACTTCCCATTGCATCTCGCGGAAGGTCTTGACCGAGGCGGGGCTGAGAACCAGGGTCAGGAGATAGCCGAACAGGGTCAGCAGCCCAGCCACGATCAGGGCGGGGCGGGCCAGCGCCATCTGGCTGAGGCCAGCCGAGCGCATGACCACCATCTCGCGGTCCGCGTCTAGGCGGTGATAGGTGAAGAGCAACACCGCGAAAAGGGCTATCGGTGTGATCAGGGTCAGAAAGTTGGGCATCAGGAGCATGGTGAGGTAGAGAAATCCGCCGATCGAAAGCCCCTTGTTAATGATCAGTTCGACCAGACGCAAGGATTGGCTGAGCCAGATCACGCAAGCCAGCCCCAGCGCCACCAGAAAGGTACCGACAAGAATTTGACGCAGAATGTAAAATGTGATCCGTCCCAACGGTCACGACCCCTGTGGAAAACTTTTTCGAAAGAGACCTGTAACCCATCCCAAGGCGCACTGTAAAGCATGCCGATGGGGTTTATGGCGCTTCGCAAGCGCTTCTTTTTCCTGCTAGAGTGCGCCATCTTTGGCTTGCCTACGAGGACTAGTGGTTCATGACCGCCTTACCCCCGATAGATGGGAATTTTCCCTCGGAAACCTTGCTTCGGCTGTCCGAGATCGCCATCGAGGCAGGCCGGGTGATCGAAGCGATTTATGCGGGCGATTTCGCCGTCGGTCACAAATCCGACGAGTCCCCGGTCACCGAGGCCGATCTGGCGGCGGAAAAGATCATTCTGGAAAGGTTGAAGCAATTCGACCCGTCCATTCCCATCGTTTCCGAGGAAGCCGCCTCGGCCGGGCATGTGCCCGACCATGGCATGGGGCGCTTCTGGCTGGTCGATCCCCTGGACGGAACCAAGGAATTCGTGCGCCGTTCGGGCGAGTTCACGGTCAATATTGGTCTGATCGAGGGAGGAACTCCCGTTCTGGGCGTGGTTCTGGCCCCAGTGCCCAAACTGCTCTATGCGGGCGGGCGGGAAGGGGCCTGGAAGAAGGATGGCGACGGTAGCTGGGCGCCGATTGCCTGCCGGATTCCGCCGCCGGAAGGGCTTTCGGTGGTGGCCAGCCGTTCGCACGGCGATCCTGAGCGCATCGCCTCCTATCTGGCCGGGCGCAAGATCGCCGAAATGGTCAAGGCGGGCAGCTCGCTCAAAATCTGCCGCATTGCCGAGGGCTCGGCCGACGTCTATCCCCGTTTCGGACCAACCAGCGAATGGGATACGGCAGCGGCCCATGCCGTGCTGTTGGGCGCGGGAGGGCATCTAATAACGCTGGACGGAAAGGAACTCGTCTACGGCAAAAGCAGCGTGCGCAATCCCGACTTCGTGGCCTGGGGCTTGGGGCTCTGATCGATGCCCAAGCTTCTGCCTGCAACTCCGGAAAGCCTGGCTGAGGCCTCCAGGATTCTGGGGGAAGGCGGTCTGGTCGCCTTTCCCACGGAAACCGTTTACGGGCTGGGGGCGGATGCCACCAACGACGCAGCAGTGGCCCGTATTTTCCAGGCCAAGGGGCGCCCCTCCTTCAATCCGCTGATCATTCATGTTCCCGATCTCGATGCCGCGAAGGGCTTGGCCGACTTCGACGACAAAGCCTTCAAGCTGGCCGAACGATTTTGGCCGGGGCCATTGACGCTTGTCTTGCCCAGACGAGTGGATAGCCCGGTGTCCCTGCTGGCCACTGCGGGGCTCGACAGTGTCGCGGTACGCATTCCCGCCCATCCGGTGGCGCTGGACCTGTTGAGAGCTTTCAAGCGGCCCATCGCGGCCCCCAGCGCCAATCCCTCGGGTCGCCTGAGCCCGACCCAGGCCGAACATGTGAGCGAGGGGTTGGGCTTGGCCGTGCAGTTGGTGCTGGATGGTGGGCCTTGCCGGGTTGGGGTGGAAAGCACTGTCTTGTCCCTGACCGGCGAAAAGCCCTGTCTGCTGCGTCCGGGCGGCGTTTCTCTGGAAATGCTGGAGAAGATGCTGGGGCGGGTGGAACGGGCCGCCGAGGGAGGACCGGTTCAGTCGCCCGGCCAGTTGGAAAGCCATTACGCGCCCTCTGCCCGGGTTAGGCTGAATGCCCTGCAGGCTGGGCCTTGCGAACTGCTGCTGGGTTTTGGTCCCACGGCACCTTCGGATTGCTTGAATCTCAGCCCCTCGGGCGATCTGGTCGAGGCGGCCTCGCATCTCTTCGCTTTTCTTCGCAAGCTGGACCGACCCGGTGTCGCGGCCATCGCCGTCATGCCCATTCCCGATCACAAGCTGGGCCTTGCCATCAATGATCGTTTGCGGCGGGCGGCAGCGGGTAGATCGTAAACCTAGACCCTACTCCCCCTTGTCCAGCGCCGGGCCGCGCAGGGATTTGATGGAGGAGCGGATTTTCTTGCCCTCCAGACGTCGGCGTTTCGAGGCCAGGGTGGGGCGTGTCGGGCGGCGCTGCACGGGAGCGGGAACGGCCTGGCGGATCAGCTCGATCAAACGATCCAGCGCGTCCTGGCGATTGCGGTCCTGTGTGCGGTGGCGCTGGGCGACGATGACCAGCGTGCCGTCCTTGGTCATCCGCTTGCCCGCCAGCCGTTCCAGACGATTCTTCAAGTCATCGGGCAGCGAGGGCGATTGGCGGATATTGAACCGCAGTTGAACCGCAGTGGAGAGCTTGTTGACGTTCTGTCCGCCCGGGCCTGAGGCGCGCACGAAACGCTCCTCGATTTCGCTTTCGTCAAGCAGGATGCCGGGGGCTATGTCAATCATGCCTGAAGCGGGGCGTCACGCCCCCCTCAGCTTGTTGACGAAATCGGCCATGCCGACCTGGCGAAAACGTTTGAGACGCTCGGCGCTTAAGATCGCCTTGACGGAAGCGATGCTGACATCAAGATCGCGATTGACGATCACGTAATCATATTCCGGCCAGTGGCTCATCTCGTCGGCGGCCTTGCCCATGCGCTTGGCGACCACCTCTTCGGAATCCTGGCCGCGCTCCCGCAGGCGCTTTTCCAATTCCTCGACCGAGGGGGGCAGCACGAACACCGTCACCAGATCGGCCCTGGCATTGGCAGCGACTTGCTGTGTGCCCTGCCAGTCGATGTCGAAAAGCACGTCTTTTCCGGATGTAAGGGCCGCCTCGACGGGGGCTCGGGGGGTTCCATAATAATTGTCGAAGACCTTGGCATGCTCCAGGAACGCGCCCTGGTCGATCATGCCCTTCATCCGCTCGATGTCGATGAAGTGATAATCCTTGCCGTCCACTTCGCCGGGGCGAGGTGCTCTGGTGGTGGCGGAAACCGACATGGCCAGTTGGGGCTCGGTCTCCAGCAGAGTGCGGGCGATCGAGGATTTGCCCGCCCCTGAAGGCGAAGACAGCACCAGCATCAGGCCACGGCGGTGAATGGCGGCATCGTTCATGGGGGACGCTCCGAAAGTCATTCGATATTCTGAACCTGTTCGCGAAACTGTTCGATGACCGCTTTCAAGGCCAGGCCGATGCGGGTCAGGTCGACATCGGCCGATTTCGAGCAGAGCGTATTGGATTCGCGGTTGAATTCCTGGCAGAGGAAATCCAGGCGGCGCCCCACCGGATCGGGGGCGGCCAGCATCTCGCGGGCGGCCTGAACATGGGCGCCCAAGCGGTCCAGTTCTTCGCGCACATCGCCCTTGGCGATCAGCAGAGCCAGTTCCTGGGCCAGCCGGTCTTCGTTCAAGGGGGGATGGGCGGCCAGCAGATCGTCCATCTGGGCCTTGAAGCGGTTGCGGATGGCGTCGGGGCGCAGGGCCGCCGTATTGCGGGCGGCCAAGGACAGCCGCTCGATCTCGTCCAACTCGGCGGTCAGCACCTGGGCCAGACGCGTCCCTTCGGATTTGCGCATCTCGGCCAGCCCGGCCAGGGTTTCATCCAGCGAGGCCAGCAGCAGGGCATCGCGGGCCTTCAGATCCTTCTCGTCCATGGCCCCATCGTCTGAGGCCTCGATGACGCCGCGCAATCCCATCACCGATTCGGCGCAAGGCGTCGGCAGCCCATGATCGCGGGCCAGATCCATGGCCAGGGTCAGATACTGGTCCAACAGGGCGCGATTGATGGCTGGGGCCGTGTTTTCCGCCAGGCGCACGATGTTGAGTGAGAGGTTGATATTGCCGCGCTTGGCATGCCTTGCCACCCGCTCGCGCGCTGGAATTTCCAGGGAATCATGACCCGGCGGCAGGCGCAGGCGGACTTCAAGCCCCTTGCCGTTGACGCTTTTCGCCTCCCAGATCCAGGAAATCTGGTCGCTGGTGCCTTGCTGGCGGGCATATCCGGTCATGCTGGTGATCGACATGACGCCTTTTCTGGCCGTTTCGGGCCGAACTGGCAAGCGAAAAGCGCTCTGGCGCACGATCGTTTAACCCCGAGTCACCTGAGTGGCTCGGGGTTAAACGTGAATCGTTCGCCAAAACAAATTGATAGAGCAGATTCACGCCTTCAGTCGGAGCCGATAAACGGCTCTGATTTCAGGCGATCTGCTCTCTTGCCGCCTTCCTGGCTATGGAGTATCTGAAAAGCATGAACTCAAAGCTCGCCCGTGAGAGACGCCGCAAGGGCCTGGTCGATGTCACCGTCTGGGTTCCTGCGCACAAGGCCGGGACGGTCAAGCGTCTGGCCGGTCGCATGGAGCAGCGCCATCCCATCCGGCGCGAGGAAGTGCTGGCCCGCTTGAAGGCCTCGCAAGAGGAACTGGCGCGTTTCGGCGTGGCCGGGCTGTCGCTTTTCGGCTCCGTGGGCAGGAACGAAGCCTCGCGCACCTCGGATATCGATCTTCTGGTCGAATACAAGCCGGGCCGCCCCACGGGACTGTTCGAGATGATCGATCTTAAGCGCTGGCTGGAAGGGCATCTGGGTCATCCCGCCGACATCCTCACGCCATCTTCCATCAAGCCACGTCTAAAAAGCCGCATTCTCAAGGAAGCGATTAGGATATTCTGATGACGATCAAGGACTGGCGGGTGCGACTGGCGGATATGGTGGAAGCGGTCGAGCGTGTGCGCCGCTACATCAAGGGCATGGATCGCGACGCCTTTTGCGAGGACGAGCGCACCCAGGATGCGGTGGCGCGCAATCTGGAGATTATGGGCGAGGCCGTGCGCGGCCTGCCGCAGGAGGTGACGCAGCGCTATCCGGATGTTCCCTGGTCGAAGCTTTCGGAAATGCGCAATATCCTGGTCCATGAATATCACGCCGTGGCCTCGGAACTACTGTGGCGGACCCTGCTCAATGACATTTTGCCCCTGGAAGCCCGTCTGCGCGCGATCTTGAATGCCGAGGACAAGGGGCATGAGTGAGCCTGCAAACATTCTGATCACCGGCGCCTCCAGCGGCCTTGGCGCCGCGCTGGCGCGAATTTATGCGCGTCCTGGCGCCCGCCTTTTCCTGTCCGCACGCAGCAAAGAGCGGCTGGACGACGTGGCGAAGGATTGCCGGGCCAGGGGGGGCGCTGTCGAAACGACCCTGCTGGACGTCATTGACAGACAGGCCATGGCCGACTGGATTCTGGCGGCGGATCTTGTCGCTCCGCTTGATCTGGTGATCGCCAATGCGGGCATATCGGCGGGGTCCCACAAGGGCGAAGAAGAAAGCGACGATCAGACCAGGGCCGTTTTCGCCACCAATGTCGATGGCGTTCTGAATACGCTGCTGCCCATCCTTCCTGGCATGCGCCGGCGCAAAAGCGGACAGGTGGCGATCATGTCTTCGCTGGCTGGATTCAGGGGGATGGCCCAATCGCCCGCCTATTGCGCCAGCAAGGCCGCCGAGCGCGTTCTGGGCGAGGGGCTGCGCCTGCGTCTGCGGCCTGAGGGTGTGCGGGTTTCGGTCATCTGTCCGGGTTTCGTGCGCACGCCGCTCACTGACAGAAATAATTTCACCATGCCCTTTCTGATGGAGGTGGAGCGGGCCGCCTCTATCATCAAGCTGGGACTGGCCCTGAACAGGGGCAGAATCAGCTTTCCGGGCCCGCTGGTCTTTGCCGTCTGGCTGCTGTCCCTTTTGCCGCACAGAGTTTCCGATGCGCTGTTGGGGCGAAGCTGGAAATGAGCCATCGCCGTTTGAAACTTGCCGTTCTGGTCGATCTTGAGCGCAGGCCCAGTGCGGGCGGCCATGTGAAATGCTGGGAGCGCTTTGCTGAAGCCGCCACCAGGCGTGACGATCTGGATCTGACCGTGCATGTGCAAGGCGAGCGGGAAAGCGTGGAAGCCCTGTCTTCGCATGTGCGCTTTATGGCGCATCGCCCGGTTTTTTCAACAGCCCGCCTGTCCTGGCTGTTGGGTAAAATTCCAGATCACACCGATCTGTCGCCCTGGCATCCCGCCATTGCCCAAGCACTTCCAAGCTATGATGTCGTGCATACCACCGACGCCTATTTCGCCATGGCCCGCACGGCCTTGCGCGTTTGTCAAAGCAAGGGAATTCCTCTGGTCAATTCCGTGCATACCGATACGCCGGGTTATGCACGGCTCTACACGAAAAGCATGATCGAGCGATTGTTCGGCAAAGGCCTTCTCGCGGGCCTGCTTCTGGATGGTCTGGGACTCGACAGGCTGGAAGAATCGCGCATGCAATGCCGATTGCGCCGCCACCAGAAGGCGGCCCTGTTCAGCCTGGATTCCGATCCCCTCGCTCTGGAGGAGATGAAGCGTTTTCTGGGCCAGGGGCGCGTGGGCGTGCTTCGGCGCGGCATCGACAAGCGTTTTTTTCATCCCATTAAGCGCGACCGTATGTGGCTGAAGGATCGCTTCGGCATTCCAACCGATCGCCCGGTCGTTTTCTTTGCCGGGCGCATCGATCAGACCAAGAATATTCTGATCGCGGCAAGGGCGGTGGCCGAGCTGATCGGCAAGGGACAAGATGTTCACTTCCTGGCGGCAGGAATTGGCGATCAGATGCCCATGATCAGCAAGCTTCTGGGGGATCGGGCCAGTCTGCCCGGTTCGCTGCCGCTTGAAGAAATGGGGCGCCTTTATGCCAGCGCCGATGTTTTTGCCTTTCCCTCGATGCTTGATGTCTTGTCCAACGCGTTGATGGAAGCCCTGGCCTCGGGCCTTCCCGTTCTGGTCGGTGCCGGTTCCGGTCTGGAGGCCTATGTAGCTTCGGGCTCGAATGGGATCGTCGTTTCGGATGACGGCTGGGCCGATGCCTTGCGGGGATTGCTGGAAAACGCCTCGTCGCGTCAGGAGATGGGACGGGCTGCCCGCCTTTATGCCGAACGCGCCCTGCCCAGTTGGGACGATGTGCTGGCCCAGGACTTGATGCCCCTTTGGCGCCGGGCGGCGCGCTGGGAGTAGAGCAACATTATTTCTTTACCCCAAAGCAGTGTTCCATGGCCGGAAAGCTGCGGGCCTGCACCTCCTGGCGATAGGCGGCGAAGGCGGCGTCGGCCCCTGGCGCCAACTCGGCGAATCTTTTCACGAAGCGCGGCTTGAAGTCGCTGAACAGGCCGATGGCATCGTCGGCGACCAATATCTGCCCGTCGCAGGCCGGCGAGGCGCCGATGCCGATGGTGGGGACGGGCACTTCCCTGGTGATGCGCACCGCCAATTCCTCGACCACGCCCTCGATGACCATGGAAAATGCGCCAGCTTCGGCGATGGCCCTTGCATCGTCATGGATGCGGCTGGCTTCCGACGTGTCGCGGCCATGGGCGCGAAAGCCCCCCGCCACATTCACCGACTGGGGCAGCAGGCCGATATGGCCCATGACCGGAATGCCGCGCTGGGCGAGAAAGGAGACGGTGGCGGCCATGGGGGAACCACCTTCGATCTTGACGCCATGTGCCCCGGTTTCGGCCATGACGCGGGCGGCCGAACGAAAGGCCTGTTCGGGCGATTCCTCGTAGGTTCCAAAGGGAAGATCGACGATGACGCAGCTCTCGGGCGCACCCCTTCGCACCGCCTTGGCATGGTCGATCATCATCTGAAGGGTAACGCCCAGCGTGCTGTCCATGCCGTAAAGCACCATGCCCACGGAATCGCCGACCAGAAGAAAATCGCAATAGGGGGCGGCCAGACGGGCCAGAGGGGCCGTATAGAGCGACAGGCTGACGATGGGTGCTTTCCCCTTGCGGGCCCGGATGTCCGACGGCATCAGCCGCTTCGACGGTGTCTCGGCCATGAAAATCTCCCTATTTGCCGCAAAAGCAGCCTTGATCTACCGAAACCACGGTCCTTGCCTCATGTTAGTTCAAAAGACCGTGCGATGCCAAGTCGGGCTCGCCCCTCTGATCCATCCGGACGATTTTTCCGCACAATCTGGTGACGATGGGCAAGGAATGCGCCACCAGCAGATAGGAAAGCCCCCGCGACGACTTCAGCCCTTCCAGCAGGTCCAGAATGTCGGCCTGCACGGTCATGTCCAGGGCGCTGGTGGGCTCGTCGAGCAGCAGCAGACGGGGATTCAGCATCAAGGCTCTGGCGATCACCACGCGCTGGCGCTGCCCGCCCGAAAGCTGATGGGGATAGCTGGTCTGGACGTCCAAGGGTAGGCCGACGGCCATCAAGGCCTCTTCGATGCGCTGTTCCCTGTCGTCCATTCGGTGCAGGATCAGGGGCTCGGCCAGAGCCCGGGCCACGCTGTGACGCGGATGCAGGGCACCGTAAGGGTCTTGAAACACCATGTTGAGGAGCCGGGCGCGCTCCAGCCTGGGCCACGCGGCCAGAGGCCTGCCCATTAGCAGAATCTCGCCAGTGAAATCGATCATTCCCGCCACCGCGCGCAGGATCGTGCTTTTGCCCGAACCCGAAGGGCCGATCAAGCCCAGGCTCTCGCCTGGTGCCATGTCGAAACTGACCTTCTCGACCAGGCGATGTCCGCCGATGGCGACCGAGAGGTTGCGCAGGCTCAGCATGCAAGCCTCGGCACACAGGCGATCAGGCGGCGCGTGAAGGGATGCTTGGGCTCTGCCCCGCTTGCCAATTCCTCCACCGCCTTGCCGTCTTGCATGACGATCAGGCGAGGGCAGGTGCGACGTGCTAGATCGATATCGTGGGTGATGAGCAAAAGCGCCATGCCGCGGGCCTGCATGCGCTTTTCGATCAGCTCCATCATTTGAAGGGCCAGCGGCGGGTCGAGCGCACTGGTGGGCTCGTCGGCGATCAGCAGTTGGGGTGAGAGGGCCAGCACCATGGCCAGATAGGCCCGCTGTCCCTGTCCGCCCGAAAGCTGGTGGGGATAACGTTTGGCGATGCCGGGGGACAGATCGACCTCGGCCAGACAGTCTTCGACCGGGGTGGGGGCGTTGCATTCCGCGATCTGCCGACCGATGGTCATGACCGGATTGAGGCAATAGCGCGGGTCTTGCATCATGAGGCCGATTGATCGTCCGCGCACAGCTTGCCATTGGGATGGCAGAGCTGATCGCATGTCGCGCCCCTCAATCTCCAGACGTTCTGAGCTGACGATGCCCGGCCTGGCGACCAGCCCCATGAGGGCTTTGCCCAACGTGCTTTTGCCAGAGCCCGATTCGCCCACCACGGCCAGTCGCCCGCCCCTTGCCAGAGAGAGGCAAACATCATCAACCGCCCGCTTGGCGCCAAAGCGCACACAAAGATTTTGCGCATCGATCAGCATCGCTCGTTCCTGGGATCGAGTGCGTCGCGGATGGCGTCGCCCAGAAGCGAGAAGCCCAACCCGGCCATCAGGATGGCCAGCCCGGGAAAGCCCGCCACCCAGGGGGCATCGACCAGATGGGTTCGCCCCGTAGCCACCATGGCCCCCCATTCCGGCAGGGGCGGCTGGGCGCCCAGTCCCAGAAAACCCAGGCCCGCCGAGGCCAGCACGATGCCCGAAAGATCGAGGCTTAGGCGCACCAGCATCGAGGAAATGCCCAAGGGTGCTATATGGACCAGGGCGATGCGCATCTGGGATGCGCCGCACAGCCTGGCTGCGGCGATGAAATCGGCCTTGCGGGCGGCCAGGGTTTCGGCGCGGGCTTGACGGGCATAGGGCGGCCAGGCGGTCAGCGCCACGGCCAGGGCGGCGTTCAAAAGCCCCGGTCCAAGGGCTGCGGCCAGGGCCAGTGCCAGAATCAGGCGCGGCACCGCCAGCGCAATATCGGTTGTGCGCATGAGCAGCGTTTCCACGATGCCGCCCAGCGATCCCGCCACGGCGCCCAGGGCCAAGCCCAGAGGGGCGGCAAGTCCCGCCACCAGGAAGGCCAGTCCCAGGGTGGCGCCAGAGCCCGCCAGTGTGCGGGCCAGAACATCGCGTCCCAAGGCATCGGTGCCGAACCAATGATCCTGCCCGGGGGGCAGAAGGCGGGCATCCAGATGGGTGACGAGGGCGGTCTCGGCCAGGAAAGGGCCGATCAAGGCGCCCAGAATCAGCGGAGCCAGCAGGAAGGCGCCGGCCCAGGCAGTGGGATCGTGCGCCAGGCGTTTCATGATGCCGTTCTCGGATCAAGCTTGCGCTGCAGAAAATCGGCTCCCAAATTCAGCAGCGAAACCACCAGACCGATCAGCAGGGTGCCGCCCAGAATGGCCGCCATGTCGGCTGCCATCAGCGCACCCGTCATATAGGCCCCCAGGCCGGGCCAGGAGAAAACGGTTTCGGTCAGCACCGATCCTTCGAGCAGCGAGCCCAGGGCCAGGGCCAGCGTGGTGACCATCGGGGCGGCGCAGGACTTAAGCGCATGGCGCAGCACGACGGCGGATTCGCTCAAGCCCTTGGCCCTGGCGGTCAGGATGAAATCCTGGCCCAGGGCATCGAGCATGAGGGCTCGGCTGGTGCGGGCGAACAGGGCGGTCGAGAAGAGGCCCAGCGTGAGTGCGGGCAAGACGAGGTGCGCCAGTGCATCGCCCGCCACGTCCAAGCGTCCGGCCAGAAGTGAATCGAGCAGAATGAAGCCACTGACCGTGGGCACCAGCCCTTCCAGATAGAAGTTCAGGCGGCCAGGGCCCGGCGCCCAGCCCAGCAGGGCATAGAACAGGTAAAGCGCCATCAGACCCAGCCAAAAGACCGGAACGGAATGGCCCAGAAGGGCGATCAGTCGGGCCAGATGATCGGGCCAGCGCCCACGCCAATAGGCCCCTATGATTCCAAGCGGCAGGCCCAGGACGAGCCCGATCAGCGTGGCGGCCAGGGCCAGTTCGATGGTGGCGGGAAAGACCTGCGCCAGATCATCGAGAACGGCATGTCCGGTCGAGGTGGAGAGACCCAGATCGCCTGTAACTGTGCGCTCGACATGCCAAAGGAATTGGATCGGCCAGGGCCGCTCCAGCCCCAGATCCTCTCTGGCCTGAATTCGGGCGGCCTCGCTGGCCCGGTCGCCGACCACGGCCAGCACGGGATCGATGGGGGCGATCTTGGTGAAGGCGAAGGTGCAGGCCAGCAGGGCGAGAAGGGTCAAGGGCAGGGTCAGAAGGGATCTCATACAAGTTTGCATTAATCGAAACCGATTAATGCAAGCCTCAATCGCCGGGCGGGCGCACCTGCCTTGCAGGCTAATAAATACCTGTCGGCGAAGCCGACGGTGCGCCCTAGGCTCCCGCTCGCCCACCGGCTTTGCCGGTCCGTCAAAAGTTGGCCCGCCATTGGCGGGACAAGGCTCGCGCGCGGGCCTTGCCCGCGACCGGCATGCGTCATCCTTCCTGCATGCCGGTTCATTTCAGCCCGTCCTTGGTCACGTCGGCATAACGCATGGAATCGAAGGTAAGACCCGGGCGCAGATTGTGCACACCGGCCCGATGCGCCAGCACCAGCATATCTTGGAACATCACGGCATAGGGCCCGCCATCAAGGGCGGTGCGCTGGACCTGTTCGTAGAGCTTCGCGCGCTTGGGTCCATCGCGCTCGCTTTTGGCCGATTGGACGAGGCCGGTCAGTTCGGGAATGTTCCAGCCGTTGCGCCAGGCCAGCAGCCGAAAGGGGGAGTCATCGGAATTGTCGGGATTCCAGGCGAAGCCCTGGATGGTGGCATGCGGATCGGGATAATCGGGCGACCATTGGGCCAGCGTCAGCATGTGGGCTCTGGCCCGGTAGCGCGTCAGCAATTGGCGATTATCCATCTGGACGATGTCGATGCGCACACCCGCCTTAGCGAAATCAGCCGCCAGTGCGCTTGCGATATCAAGCGAGGGCGAGACGTTGCGCACGTCAAGCGTGAGCGCAAGTCTTCCCCCATATCCGGCTTCCGAGAGCAGGCGCTTGGCCTCTTCGATATTCTGCCGATAGGGCGTTTCCTTGAGAGCGCCCGCGAAGCCGTCGGCCAGAATGGTCTGATGAACCGTCTTGCTTCCCTTCAGGATGTTCCGGGCGATGCCGTCGTAATCGATCAGCAGCTTCAAGGCGCGACGGACCTTGGGATCGGCCAGGGGAGGCGCTTTCATGTTCATGCCCAGATAGACCAGCCCGCCCTGGGGGATGCGCAGCAATTTGACGTCTGTGTTGCGTTCAAGCCGTTCCAGATCGTCGGGAGCAAGATTGCGCGCAATGTCCAGATCACCCTTTTCCAGCATCAGCCGCTGGACCGAGCTTTCCGCGACATGGCGGAGCGCGATGCGCTCGATGGTGGGCCTCCTTTCGTGATGATTGGCGAAACGGTCGAGAACCAGCCCCTGGCCTGGCTTCCACAGCATCAGCTTGAAGGGGCCAGATCCGCCGTCATGCATGCGCAGCCAGGTGCTGGCGAAGTCGCCGTTCTTTTCGAACTGCTGGCCCAGGCGGGAATCGACCACCGAGGCGGCGTAGCTGGAAAGGATGTTCAAGACCAGTCCCGGAGCCAGGGGATCGGCCAGATCGAGGACGAAGGTCTGATCGCCCTCGGCCCGGGCTCTTAAGCCGACATTCTGCTGGGTCAGGCCCAATTGGCGCAGCAGGGGGGCGGCTCCCCGGTCCAGCTTGATCACGCGCTCGAACGACCAGGCGACATCGCCTGCCGTCACCAGCTTGCCCGAATGGAATTTCATGCCCTTTTTCAGGGTGAAGAGGAATTGGCGCCCGTCGGCTGAGATTTTCCAGCTCTCGGCGAGAACCCCCTTGGGCTGGCCGTCCACCATGTCGATCAGACGGTCATAGAGATTGGCCACCAGTTCGCCGCCGGAAACCTCGAACACCTCAGCCGGGTCCAGCGTCGCCAGATCGTCGAGTCGCATGCCCACCATCAAGACGTTGGGGGGAGTCTCGGCCCAGGCCGGGGCGCAGAAGATGAGGAACAAAAAGCATATTAGGGTGCGGACATACAGCATGCCCCCTAGTTTTTCATGGCTTTGACATCCTGTCACGCCTTGACAGGGAGGGGGTGGGGGCCTTTTCTTGTCCGACCATAAAAATCGGAGATCACTATTATGTCGCGTGCGTTCGTTTTTCCCGGCCAGGGCTCGCAGACCGTGGGCATGGGCAAGGAACTGGCCGAGGCCTTTCCTGCCGCCCGGGATGTGTTTTCCGAGGTTGATGAAGCGCTTTCGCAAAATCTCTCCCGCCTGATGTTCGAAGGCCCCGGCGAGGAGCTGACCCTGACCGAGAACGCGCAGCCCGCCCTGATGGCGGCCAGCCTTGCCGTGATGCGGATTCTGGAGAAAGAGGGCGGGTTTTCGCTGGCCAAAAAGGCGGCCTATGTCGCCGGGCACTCGCTGGGCGAATATTCGGCGCTGTGCGCTGCGGGGGCATTGACCCTCTCCGACACGGCGCGGTTGCTGAAACTGCGCGGTTTGTCGATGCAAAAGGCCGTGCCAGTCGGCGAGGGCGCCATGGCGGCCTTGCTGGGGCTTGATTTCGAGCAGGCCCAGGCCGTGGCCGAAGAGGCCGGGCAGGGCGAGGTTTGCGCCGCCGCCAACGACAATGCGCCCGGACAGGTGGTGGTGAGCGGCACCAAGGCCGCCATCGAGCGCGCCCTGGTGATTGCCGCCGCCAAGGGGGCCAAGCGCAGCGTGCTGCTGCCTGTCAGCGCCCCTTTCCATTGCGCCCTGATGCGCCCGGCAGCCGAAGCGATGGAGGAGGCGCTGTCCAAGGTAACGGTCGAAGAACCCGCAATACCCCTGATCGCCAATGTGTGCGCACGGCCCGTTACGGCACCCGGCGAGATACGGCGTCTGCTGGTCGAACAGGTCTGCGGAACCGTGCGCTGGCGCGAATCGGTGCTGAAAATGAAGGAACTGGGCGTCGATACCCTGGTCGAAGCCGGAACGGGGAAGGTTCTGGCTGGTCTGGTCAAGCGCATCGACAAGGAAATGTCGGCGCTGTCTCTGAACCTTCCCGCCGATATCGAAGCATTTCTAAAGGCAAACTGAGGTTAGAACGAAAGGACGCACCATGTTCAAATTGACCGGCAAGAACGCCCTGATCACGGGCGCAGCGGGGGGAATCGGCGGCGCGGTTGCCAGGGCCATGCATGCCCAGGGCGCCACCGTGGGGCTGACCGACATGAACGTACAGGGCATGGAAGCCCTGAAGGCGGAATTGAAGGACCGGGTTCATATTTTCCAGGCCAATCTGACCGATCCCGAAGCCACCGAAAAGCTGGTCAAGGATGCCGAGGCCGCCATGGGCTCGGTCGATATCCTGGTCAACAATGCAGGGCTTACCCGCGACGGATTGGCCATGCGCATGAAGGACGCCGACTGGCAGTTGGTGATCGACGTCAATCTGACCGCCGCCTTCAGGCTGTCGCGCGCCTGCATCAAGGAAATGATGAAGCGCAGGAACGGGCGCATCGTCAGCATCGCCTCGGTGGTGGGGGTTACGGGCAATGCCGGGCAGGCCAATTACGCGGCTTCGAAGGCCGGGCTGATCGGCATGAGCAAGACCATGGCCCAGGAAGTGGCCTCGCGCGGCATCACCATCAATTGCGTGGCACCCGGCTTCATCGCCACCGCCATGACCGAAGTGCTGCCGGATGCGCAGAAGGAAAAGCTGATGTCGGGCATTCCCATCGGGCGCATGGGAACGGCGGAAGAGATCGCTTCGGCCGTGGTTTTCCTGGCTAGCCCCGAATCCCTCTACATCACCGGGCAGACCATTCATGTGAATGGCGGCATGGCGATGATTTAAGCCTAATCAGCGTGGGCGGATGGCCGATCCGGCTGTCCGCCCCTTTACTGAAGTCCCAATCATCGCATTCGTCTTCAACGCTTGTTGGCATGACTTTAGTTTAAGCCTTATTAAATTAGCAGACGATTTCTTAACCCCTTGGCGAAGCATGCCGGAAGGCGTACAATCCAAGGTTATGAAGGCCCTACTTTGATTATGGGCAATGGTGCTGCGATGCGGGCGGTTGGTGCGGATTTGGCAGGAGTGAAGCGTCGTTTTTCCGATCTGGTCGATATCGGGCAGTTCAACGACATGATGACTTCCTTCTATCAGGCGACGGGCATTCCGCATGGCTTGATCGATGTCGAAAATAATATTCTCTCGAGTATCGGCTGGCAGGATATCTGCGCCAAGTTTCACCGCCCGTGCGAAGCATCCTGCCAAGGCTGCTTTGAGAGTGACCGCTACATAGCGACCCATCTGCATGATGGCCCCTTCATCGGCTATCGCTGCGCCAACGGACTGATGGATTACGCAACGCCCATCATCATCGATGGCGAACATGTGGCGACCATTTTTCTGGGCCAGCTTTTGCACGAACCCCCGGATCGCGCCTTTTTCAGAAAGCAGGCGGAACGCTTCGGGTTTGACGAAAAGTCCTATATGGAAGCACTTGACCGGGTGCCCATCATCCCCGAGGCGCAGATCAAATCGACCATGGCTTTCTATTCCAAGCTTGCTGGAATGCTGGCCCAGAGTGGTCATGAGCGCCTGCGTCATCTCGAGGCCCTGGACGAGGTGGTGCAGCTTAATCTTGGCTTGACCACCCGTGTCGAGGAACGTACGCGCGAATTGTCGTTGAGCAATCTGTCGCTGCTGGAAGAGGTTGAAGAGCACAAGCAGGTCGAGGGGCTGTTGCAGCGCGAGCATGATTTCGTGCAGGCCCTGATCGACAGCATGCCGGGCATTTATTACCTGCTGGACCAGTCGGGGCGCTTCGTTCTTTGGAACAAGAATCTGGAAACGGTTTTGGGATGTGCGGGCAATGAAATTTTGAACAAATCCGCGCTTGTCTATATTCAAGGCGTTGATGAAAGCCTGATTCAAGAGGCAATAGCCCGTGTTTTCTCTGTCGGAAGCGCCAAAGTCGAGGCCCATCTGATGACTAAAAACGGGGAAGCGATCCCCTATTACTTTACCGGGGTTAGGGTGATTTTGAACGGCCAGCCTTATCTGACCGGCCTCGGCGTCGATATCAGCGAGCGCGAACGCTCGGCCGAGGCGTTGCGCGAAAAGACCGAGGCGGTCGAGCGGTCGAATGCCGAACTGGAACAATTCGCCTATGTCGCCTCGCACGATCTGCGCGAACCCTTGCGCATGATCTCAAGCTACGTAACCCTTCTCGAGCGGCGCTATCGCGACAAGCTGGACGAGGAAGCCCGCGAATTCATCGCTTTTGCCAGCGACGGCGCCAAGCGCATGGACCATCTTGTTCTCGATCTTTTGGAATATTCCCGCGTCGGACGGAGTGCCAGGCCCAAGACGCCGCACGATTCCAGGCATGCCGTCGATGAAGCGCTGGTGAATCTGGCCCTGGTGATCGAGGAGACGAAAACGGAAATCCAAGTGCCTTGCGATATGCCGGTCGTTCTTGCCCATGGCGACGAGCTGATTCGCCTCTTTCAGAATCTGATCGCCAACGCCATCAAATATCGCCATCCCGAGCGGGCGCCCTGCATCCAAATCGAGACGAGGCGGCAGAAGGACGAATGGGTCTTTTCGATTTCCGACAACGGCATCGGCATCGAGGAAAAGTTCCTGGATCGTATCTTTCTGATCTTTCAAAGACTGCATAGCCGCAAGGATTATGACGGCACAGGGATCGGTTTGGCGGTCTGCAAGAAAATCGTCGAGCAGCACGGCGGACATATCTGGGTGACTTCGGTCCCCGGCATGGGATCGAATTTTTCCTTTACGCTTCCCGTCATTAACGAGAAATAGCCGCCTTGTTCCTACCCCTTCGTCGTGTTTCAATGTCCTCCTCATACCTGGAGGAGGGGGCAATGCGGCTGTTGATCTCTTGCTTGATTGTGGGCGGGTTGCTTGCTTTTCCGGCTTTGGCAGAGGGGTTGCGCCCGGGCCTTTACGAGATGACGACAACAGTCAAGGCTGAGGGAATGCCCGCCGGAATGGGCGATCAATCCATGCGCCAATGTCTGTCGGCTAAGGATTTGCAGCCCGATCGACTGGCAAGCTCGACCAATCCCGAGGACGACTGCAAGCTGAAGGACCAGCAGTCCAGCGGCAATGTCTGGACGGGAACGCTGGTCTGCAAGACCAGCGGCACCATGAAGGTGCGCACGGTCTCAGGCGCCGATGGATGGCAGAGCGAGGTCGATGTCAGTGGCGGCGAGATGGGACGCATGAGCCTGCGCACGATCAGCCGCCGTATCGGGGATTGCGCCAAGTAACCATTGTGCGGCGCAGCAGGATGAGTGCGGTGCGTCAGGGTGGGAAAGCCACCCGAAGGGATGAGTCCATCCCAACCCGAAAGAGTCAATCCGGACCTCCTATCGGGTGTTTCCATTTTCTTTGCCAGACAACACTCTCTGCCTACTAGGTAGGGAGAGACCTGCCCGCAGCGCATCCATCATCCCGGCTCGAATTCGGGAGTAAAGATAAAAGGTGCTTGGCGGGGGGGCGGTAGGAACCGTGCAGGAAGCTTCGAGCGGGTGCCTTGTTGCGTTAAGTCGCAAGATCAAGGGCACGATCTTGGCCTGCAGATATCCCGGCCTGTATGGATGATGCAGACGGAGATGCCCAGATGAGTCGCAAACCTGTGTCGAAGGCCCCAGCCGGCAAGCAGGATAAATCCCTGGATCAGCCGAAGCCGAAGGCACGGATGGTGACGGTTTACATCATGGGCAAACGCCATGTGGTGCCCGAACATGCCACCATCATGCGGGCCATCGAATATTCCGGTCAGCAGATCATCCGAGGTGCTGGTTGCCGCGAAGGCTTCTGCGGCGCTTGCGGCACCATTTACCGCCTGCCCGGCGATTACAAGATTCATTCCGGCCTGGCCTGCACCACCCTGGTTCAGGAGGGCATGTCGCTGACCCAGATTCCCGCCGTTCCCATGGAAAAGGCGATCTACGACGTCGAAAAACTGTCGCCCGATGTCGATACCATCAAGCGTCTCTATCCCGTCGTCTTCCGCTGCGTGGCCTGCAACACCTGCACCAAAAGCTGCCCCCAGGGCATTCAGGTGATGGACTACATCCAGGCCGCCAAGCGCGGCGACATCGCCGCCATCATGGACCTTTCCTTCGACTGCGTGGCCTGTGGCCTGTGCGCGCTGCGCTGCCCGGCTGAAATCGTGCAGCACAAGGTGGGCGTGTTGGGACGCAGGCTCTATGGCCGCTATCTGGCCAAGGAGAGCAAAGAACTGGGCGCCCGCATCAAGCAGGTCGAGAGCGGCCAGTTCGACGAAGAATATGCATCCTTGATGGGCATGGACAAAGCCAGCCTCAGCAAGATGTATTACGAACGCGATATCGAGCCTTAAAGCATCATCGGGGAGTTGACGATGTATCCTGAATATCTTGCCGGATCGCTTAAGGAAGTCGATCGGACGCGGGCCAAGCGCCTTGAACTGGCCAAGTCTGGCAATCCCGTCTATCCCCCGATGAATGCGGAAGAGCGCAAGGACGTTCTCAGCAAGTATCATCCCGATTTCACCAAGGGTGCCCGCAGCAAAATCCGCGTCGGTCCCAACAAGGGCGAGGAACTCACCACCGAGATCACCGAGCTTCTGGAAGCGCATTCGATGGTCGAGCCGCGCCTGATGGACATCCATCTGCGCGAACCCGATTACGAGACCGATCTTCTGATTATCGGCGGCGGTGGAGCAGGGTGCTGGGCGGCCATTACCGCCATGCAAAACGGCGTCAATTCGATGCTGGTCACCAAGCTGCGCCTGGGCGATTCCAACAGCATGATGTCCGAAGGCGGCATGCAGGCCGCCGTGGCCCCGCAGGATTCCCCCACGCGCCATTATCTCGACGCCATCGGCGGCGGGCATTTCGAAAACAATCCCGAACTGGTGCGCATTCTCACCGAGGATGGGCCCGAGGTGGTCAAGGAACTGGAACGCCTGGGCGTGATCTGGGACAAGCAGGCCGACGGCACCATGCAGGTGCTGCACGGCGGCGGCACCTCACGGAAGCGCATGGTGTCGTGCCGCGACTATATCGGCGCCATCATCACCCGCACCCTGATGGACGAGGTGCATAACCACCCCGACAAGATTCAGGTGCGCGAGTTCGAGCCTGCTGTCGAGTTGGTGCTGGACGACAAGGGGCGCTGCTCCGGCGCCATTCTTTACAGCCTGGATACCGAACAGTTTCTGACCGTCAAGGCCAAGGCCACCATCATTACCACCGGCGGATTCGGCCGCTTGCACATTCGGGGCTTTGCCACCACCAACCATTACGGCGCCACCGGCGACGGGCTGGTCATGGCTTATCGCGCCGGCGCCAAGCTGGCCTTCATGGATTCGGTGCAGTACCACCCCACGGGCGCCGTCTTCCCCGAGCAGATCGCGGGCTTCCTGATCACCGAGAAGATCCGTGGCGCAGGCGGTCAGCCCTTGAACAAGAATGGCGAACTGTTCGTCTTCCCCAGGGAGCCGCGTGATATCGAAAGTGCGGCCATCATCCGTGAATGCAGTGCTGACCGCAACATGGGGGTTGAGACCTATGCCGGACGCACCGGCGTCTGGCTCGATTCGCCGATCATCGATATGATTCACGGCGAAGGTTTCACTAAGCACCAATTCCCCGGCATGTGCCGCCAGTTCAATCGCTTTGGCATCGACATCACCAAGCAGCCCATGCTGATCTATCCCTCGCTGCACTATCAAAATGGCGGCGTCGAGATCAATGGACGCTGCGAGACCAATATTCCCGGTCTTTACGTTGCGGGCGAGGCCTCGGGCGGCGTGCATGGGCGCAACCGCCTGATGGGCAATTCCGTGCTGGATTATAACGTGTTCGGCCGTCGCGCCGGACAGCATGCCAGCGAATATGCCAAGTCGGTGACGCTGGGTAAGCTCAACCTCGATCACGTGACGTCGCATGTGAAGGAACTGAAGGCCAACAAGATCGAGACAGATCTTGTGTCGCCGATGATCCTGCCCTCCTACACACCCGAAGACGTCAAGATTCAGCAGTTGGCCCGCCTGGGCAGCGCCCCGGCCCGTCATTCCATGTTGCGCTCGCGCATTTCGCCCGGCGACAAGCGCTCGGCGGCCGAGTAACTCAAAGGGATACGCTCATGTCGGTACGCATTTCCCGCGATAAAGCAACGACGGCCTTCGTGGCCAATGTCGAACGCATCAGCGGGCAGAATCTGCGCGCCTGCTATCAGTGCGGAAAATGTTCGGCAGGCTGTCCCATGGCGGCCTATATGGATATTCTGCCCAATCAGGTCATCCGCTTCGCCCAGTTCGGCTTCGAGGAGGAGTTGGTCAAGTCGGAAGCGATCTGGACCTGCGTTTCCTGCATGACCTGCAATTCCCGCTGCCCCAAGGGGGTCAAGATCGCCGAGGTAATCGAGGCGATTCGACAGATCGTGCTGCGGACCCGCAAGGATCACATGAATTTCGAAAAGCTGCCCCTGGGCACGCTGCGCGCCGTTCCGCCGATCGCCCTGATCGGCAGCATGCGTAAATTCACGTCGTAATCTTTTTTTTCATTATGGTCAGAGTGTTTGGGGGGCGGCGCGGGCTTGCCTCTATTTCCTTGTGCGCATGCACAAAATGCGCTAACAATTTGCTGCGCTGCCGCAATGGATTTTGCTTCTTGGCGTATTAAATCGGCTTCTGCGGCAAGGCGATTTTCTAGGACCTTCTTCTGCCTACCCGCAGGCGTGGAATCACGCCACCCGAAGGGATGTCGCACCCCCCACACGAAAGAGATATCTGCATCCTCCTTGAGGGTGTTTCCATTTATCTCGTATGGCAACACTCTCCACCTGCTCGTCAGGCTAAAGTTCCCTCGCGGAAAACTCCGCAAAATGAGGAACGAAAGTGCCGATGGAGTGGGGAGAGGATGAAGTTCAGCTACTATCCAGGTTGTACGCTCAAGAATCACGCCAAGAACTTCGAGGACTCAACCTTGTTCTCGATGTCGCATTTGGGCGTGGAGGTCGAGGAATTGCCGCGCTGGAATTGCTGCGGCACCGTAGCCTCGTTGACCGCCGATGATCTGATTCATCAGCTAGCCCCCATCCGCAATTTGATCCGCGTCAAGGAAGCCAACAGCACGCATCTGATGACCGCCTGTTCGATGTGCTTTAGCACGTTGAAGCGGGCCAACGAACGCGTGAGGGCCAATCCCACCGAATTGGCGCAGATGAACGATTTCATGTATGACGAGGAAACGCCCTATGAGGGCGATGTCGAGGTTCATCATGTGTTGAGCCTGGTGCGCGATCAAGTTGGTTTCAAGGACGTGACGGCCAAGGTCGTCAAGCCGCTGGCTGGCCTGAAAGTTGCCAATTACTACGGCTGCACGCTGGTGCGTCCCAAGCAGGTTGCCATCGACGACACGGAAAATCCCGTGGTCATGGAAAATCTCATTAAGGCGCTGGGGGCGACGCCGATCGAGTTCGCGCTGAAGACTGAATGCTGTGGCGCCTATCGCACGGTCGACAGCCCCAACATCGTCGCCGACAAGACCTATCAGATCATCAATTCGGCGCGCTCGCGCGGTGCTGAGATCATCGCCGTCAGTTGCCCGCTTTGCGCCTTTAATCTCGATCAGCGCCAGGAAGCGACCCTTAAGTACCATCCAGATTTCATCGGCCTGCCGGTCGTCTATTTCACGCAACTGATGGCGATTGCCTTCGGCTGCGAGGAAAATGTCCTGCAATTCGGCCTGCACCACTTTCCGCCCAAGCCGGTTCTTGCCGGCAAGGGCCTGATCTAAAGGGGCGGCGATGTTTTTCGGCAAGCTGAAGGAAGCCCACGGTGTCGTTCACATCAATCAGAATTGGTGCAAGGGCTGTGGCTTCTGCGTCAATTTCTGCCCGACCAAGGTTCTGGCCCTGTCCAAGGACTATAACGCAAAGGGCTATCATCCGCCCGAGGTCATCGAAGCCGACAAATGCCGCGACTGCAAATATTGTGAACTGATCTGCCCGGAATTTGCGATTTACGTTTCCGCCGCTCCTACCGACGGCGAAGAAGACAAGGAGACGCATGGTGCGTAAGGTCAAAGCAGACCCCAAGGGCGTTCTTGAAGGCCCGCATTTCATGGATGGCGATCATGCCCTGGCCGAAGGGGCGCTGGCCGCTGGCTGCCGCTTCTTCGCGGGCTATCCCATCACGCCCTCGACCGAAACGGCCGAGCGCTTCGCCGAGCGTTGCCCGGAAGCGGGAGGCCTGTTCATCCAGATGGAAGACGAGATCGCTTCCATCACTGCCCTGATCGGCGGCGCCTGGGGCGGACAGAAGGTGATGACCGTCACCTCGGGTCCCGGCTTCTCCCTGATGATGGAGAATATCGGACTGGCCTGCATGACCGAGACGCCGATGGTGATCGCCAACGTTCAGCGCGGCGGTCCCTCGACCGGCCTGCCCACGCTGACCGCACAACAGGAAATGATGCAGGTGCGCTGGGGTTCGCACGGCGACTACCGTGTCATCGCCCTGGTTCCCGACAGCCCCCAGGAATGTTTCGATCTGGCCATTGAAGCCTTCAATCTGTCGGAGACCTATCGTACGCCCGTCTTCATCATGACCGACGAGACCGTCGGCCACATGCATGAGAAGGTGGTGATTCCACCCGCCAGCGAGATCGAGGTGGTCGAGCGCAACTGGTACACGGGCCCCAAGGATCAGTATAAGCCCTACAAGTTCGGAGCCGAGAACCATATGCCTGGCCCCATGGTCAAGGTGGGTGACGGCTATCGTTTCCATGTCACGGGTCTGGTCCACGACGAGCGCGGCTATCCGCAGGCCACGGTGGAAGCGGGTAAGATCAACATCACGCATATTATCGAGAAGATCGATTCGAACGCCGACAAGATCATCCGCTTCGAGGCCGATCAGCTCGAAGGCGCTGAGGTGGTCGTGGTTTCCTATGGCATCACCTCGCGTATCGCCATCAAGGCGGTGATGGATGCCCGCAAGCAGGGCATCAAGACCGGCAATTTCCGCATGATCACCGCCTGGCCCTTCCCGGAAAAGCAAATCCGCGAGATTGCCTCGAAGGTGAAGGCCATCGTGGTGCCCGAGATCAATTACGGACAGATGGTGCGCGAAGTCGAACGCGTGGCTGGCGGGCGCTGCAAGGTGATCAGCGTCAACAGCACGGGTGGCGCTGTTCACGATCCCAGCGAAATCCTTGCCGCCATCAAGGAGGGCCGGTCATGAACCAGAACGCCAACGCCAGTTTCGCCCAGGACAATCCCATGTCGCAGTTTCTGCGCATGGAGCGCATGCCCCATATCTGGTGTCCGGGCTGCGGTATCGGCACCGTCGTCACCGCCTTTGCCGAAGCCATCAAGAAGTCGGGCCTCGATCTCGACAAGATCGCCATCGTTTCGGGCATCGGCTGCACGGGCCGCACGGCGGGCTATGTCAAGCTCGATTCATTCCACAGCACGCATGGCCGCGCCATTCCCCTGGCGACCGGCTTGAAGCTGGCCAATCCCGAGATGAAGGTCGTTGTATTCTCGGGCGACGGCGATCTGTTCAGCATCGGCGGCAACCATTTCATCCATGCGGCAAGGCGCAACATGGATATCACGGTGGTCTGCGTCAACAATTTCACCTACGGCATGACCGGCGGACAGATGACGCCGACCACGCCCAATACGGCCAATGCATCGACCACGCCCTTTGGCAACTACGAATTCCCCTTCAGCCTGCCCTTCCTGGCCGATGCCTGCGGCGCCACCTATGTGGCGCGCTGGACGTCGCTGCATGCCAGGCAGATCAGCGCCTCGATCAAGGAGGCCCTGAACCATAAGGGTTTCTCGTTCATCGAAGTGATCGCACCCTGCACCACGCTTTATCAGCGCCGCAATCGTCTGGGCGACGGGCTGGATGCGTTGGAATATTATCAGAACGATGCCGAAATCGCGCATGGCATCGACACGCGCGAAGTCGATATCGGCTATCAGAGCAAGATCAAGATCGGAAAGTTCGTCGAGCGCGACAAGCCGACCTACCTCGAGAACGTCAACCAGAAATACACCAACGTGCTGGGTGACGAATACCAGCTTTACGGCAAGACGACGCCTGAGAAGGAAGCCGAAGCCAAGGCCAAGGCCGAAGCCGCCGCCAAGGGTGCCGTGTAATGATGGAAGTTCGGTTTTCCGGCTTCGGCGGCCAGGGCATCGTTCGCTGCGCTCTGATCACGGGCAAGGCGATCTCGCTCTATGACAACAAGTTCGCCACCATGACCCAAAGCTTCGGACCCGAGGCCCGTGGCGGCGCTTGCAGCTCGCAGCTCGTGGTGTCGGAAAGCCGCGTCCTTTATCCCTATGTCACCGTGCCGGGCGTCCTGGTGGCGCTTTCCCAGGAAGCCTATAACCTGTACGAACCTGAACTGGGCAATGGCGGCATCCTGATCGTCGAGCAGGATCTGGTGAAGCAGAAGCCCGATACCGGGCGTGTGCAGGTCTTCCCGGTACCCGCCACGCGTTTTGCCGAGGAGTTGGGCAACCGCCTGTTCGCCAATCTGGTGGTGATTGGATTTTTCGCCGCCGTCACCAAATGCGTCACTCCCGACGCCGTCAAGAAGGCCTTACCAGAACTGGTGCCGGGCCGCTTCCTGAAGGCGAACATTCAGGCTTTCGACAAGGGCTATTCCTACGGTAACGAGATCATGGCCGCCAAGTCGGGAGCTTCTGTCATGGCCGATGCGATGAGCGAGGGCGTGGAATGACCAAGCGCACGGGCGTCTTCGTCTGCCACTGCGGCAACAATATCGCCGCCACCGTCGATGTGGTTCGGGTTGCCGAGGAGTTGGGCCGCGAGGAGGGCGTCGTCTATTCGAAAGACTACGTCTATATGTGTTCCGATCCCGGCCAGAGCACGATGGCCAAGGCGATCAAGGAGAACAAGCTGGACGGCGTTGTCGTCTCTTGCTGTTCACCCACCTTGCATGAAAAGACTTTCCGCGACGTGACCGAGGAAGGCGGCGGGCTTAATTCCTTCCGCTGCGAAATCGCCAATATCCGCGAGCAGTGCGCCTGGGTGCATTCCGACAAGCCCAAGGCCACCGAGAAGGCCCTAAAGATCACCAAGGCCGCCGTCAAGCGCGTCCAGCACAATCAGTCGCTCACACCCATCGGCGTTCCTGTCACGCGCAAGGTGCTGGTGATCGGCGGCGGCATCGCTGGTATCCAGGCCTCGCTCGATCTGGCCAATGCCGGGTTCGAAGTCATCCTGGTCGAGAAGAATCCCACCGTGGGCGGCCATATGATCCAGCTGTCGGAGACCTTTCCGACGCTCGACTGCTCGCAGTGCATTCTGTCCCCCAAGATGGTCGAGATTTCCAAGCACAAGAACATCAAGCTGCTGACCCAGGCCGAAGTGAAGGAGATTTCCGGTTTCGTCGGCAACTTCAAGGCCAAGATTCACCAGAAGGCGGTCTATGTCGATCCCGAGACCTGCAAGATCTGCGACGATTGCGCCAAGGTTTGTCCGACCGTGGTTTCCAACGAGTATGACGTTGGCCTGACCTCGCGCCGCGCCATCTTCATTCCCTTTGCCCAGGCCATTCCCGCCACCTATACGCTGGACGAAAGCGCCTGCCTGGGCCTCAACCCCGTGGTTTGCGGCAAGTGCGCCGAGGTCTGCGAGGCCGGTGCGATCAATTACGACATGCGGCCCAAGGTCATCACCGAAGAGATCGGCGCCATTATCGTCGCCACCGGTTTCGACCTGTATGGCAAGGAGAATCTGGGCGAGTACGGCATGGGCAGGTATGCCGACGTGTTGGACGGATTGCAGTTCGAGCGCCTGTGTTCGGCCTCGGGTCCCACGGGCGGCCATGTGCTGCGCCCCTCGGATCACAAGGAACCCAAGAACGTTGTCTTCATCCAGTGTGCGGGCTCGCGCGATCCTGAGACACACTGCGCTTACTGCTCCAAGATCTGCTGCATGTATACCGCCAAGCATGCCACGCTGTATAAGCACCATGTGCCCGACGGTCAGGCCTATGTCTTCTATATCGACATCCGCTCGGGCGGAAAGGGCTATGAAGAGTTCGTCCAGCGCTCGATGGAACGCGACGAAGTGATGTATCTGCGCGGGCGCGTTTCCAAGGTCTACGAAAAGAGCGGCAAGATGATCGTTCTGGGCGTGGATACGATTTCCGGCAAAAATGTCGAGATCGAAGCCGACATGGTGGTGCTGGCCTTGGCCATGCAACCTTCGCAAGGCACCGCCGACGCCGCCAAGACGCTGAAAATCGGCAGAGACAAGGACGGCTTCCTGGCCGAGGCCCATCCCAAGCTGCGCCCGGTGGAAAGTGTTACTGGCGGCATCTTCCTGGCTGGTGCTGCCCAGGCTCCCAAGGACATTCCAGAAACCGTCTGCCAGGCCAGCGCTGCTGCCAGCAAGGTGATTCAGCTCCTCTCCAAGGACGAGTTGATGCACAGCCCGACGGTAGCCAAGGTGCGGCTCTCGCACTGCACGGGCTGCGAAATGTGCGTCCAGGCCTGTCCTTATGGCGCCATCGATCTGGGCGCCCCCAGCAACAAGGCCCGCGTCAACGACGTTCTGTGCGAAGGTTGCGGCACCTGTCAGGCGGTTTGCCTGCGCGCCGCCATTGATGTGAAGAACGTGGCGCAAGTGCAGATTCACGACATGATCAACGCCTGTCTTGGAGTATGAACGCCGTGGCGAAAGTCGAGCAAACCGCCAAGGATGAGACGGGCTTCGAGCCCAAGATCGTCGCTTTTCTATGCAAATGGTGTTCGTCGGCGGGCAGCGACCTGGCCGGCGTATCGCGCTTGCAATATCCCTCGAACGCCGTGCCCATCACCATCATGTGTTCGGGCTCGATGTCGCCCATGTTCGTGCTGTCGGCCTTTAACAAGGGTGCCGACGGGGTGCTGGTCTCGGGCTGCCATCCTGGTGACTGCCATTACCTCAAGGGAAATTTCTACGCCCGACGCAAAATCTATCTGGTGCAGAAGCTGCTGCAGTTCATCGGGCTTGAGAATGACCGTTTCCGCATGAGCTGGGTGTCGGCTGCCGAGGGCGCCAAGTTCGCTCAGGTCATGCATGATTTCGTGACGGACATCAAAAAGATCGGGCCGCAGACCCGGCTGAAGGCGAAGCGCCCATGATCGATGTTGCCCAGCTAAAAGCCCATGCCAAGGGCCTTCTTGAAAAGGGAACGGTTCGCACCGTCTTCGGCTATCGCAAAAGCACAGCGGGACTTCTGGCCGAGCCTGCGGGCATTACCGAGGCGGCACAGGCCGACGATCTGATTTTCGATCCGAGCTGTGTTCAGAATCTGGCGCTTTATCTGGTCAACGACAAGAAGCATCAGGCCGAGAAGCGCAGCGACGACAAGCGTCCGGTGGCTGTGGTCGCCAAGGGCTGCGATTCCAGGGCGATCACGGTTCTGCTGCAGGAAAATCATTTTTCGCGCGAAAGCGTGCATGTCATCGGCGTTTCTTGCGAAGGGACTGGCGTCGTCGATGCTCGCAAGCTGGCCAGAAAGCTTGGCAACAAAAAGGCGCTGGCAGTCGCATTCGACGGGGCCGACGCCTTTGCCGTGACCACGAATGAGGGAACCCAGAGCATCGCCGCCGCCGAGGTGATGGCCGAGCGTTGCCTGGAATGCCGCTCAGCCCATCCCACGCTGTCGGATGTCGTTTTCGGCGAGGCCAAGGCCGAGCGCGGTCTTCACACTCCCTTCCAAGCCGTGAAGGCCAAGATCAAGGAGTCCGAAGAGGACCGCTGGGCCTACTGGTCGCGCCAGTTCGACCGTTGCCTGCGCTGCTATGCTTGCCGCTCGGTCTGCCCGATGTGCTATTGCGACGAATGCGTGGTGGACAGCATCAGTTTCGTGATAGCGCCCGACACCACGGCAGAGGAGAAGGCCAACCGCATCAAGTGGATCGAGCGCTCGCCCGCCAAGTCGGAAAGTGCCATGTATCATATGGTGCGCGCCATTCACCTGGCCGGTCGGTGCATCGATTGCGCCGAGTGCGAGCGCGTCTGCCCGGTCAACATTCCCCTGCGCTTGTTGAACACGCGCCTGGAAATGGAAGCCTTCGAGACGTTCCAGTACAATCCGGGTTCAGACCCCGAGCTTCCCACGCTGACCTCGTCGTTCCGCGACACCGATCCCAACAGCTTCATCAGGTAGGACCATGACAAAGACCGTTGCCATGGAGAAAATGCTGAAAAAGGCCGATCTGGCCGCCTGGATGGCAAAGCTGGAGCAGACCCGTCTGTTCGCGCCTGCCCTTGAGGACGAGGATGTCTGGAACTATATGCCGGTTGCGGATGCCAAGGCGGTTGGGCTTGATCATCCCAACACCATCCGCCCGCCCAAGGGATTCGTTTTTCCCCAGCGCGAGGTGCTGTATAAATTCTCGCAGATTCCCAGCGAGGCACCGATCCTGACGGAGACCCTGCCCGATCCCGAGCCCACGGTGGTCTTCGGTGTGCGCCCCTGCGATTCAAGGGGGCTGGTCCGCCAGGACATCGTCTTCACCAAAGAGTATGAAGACCCTTATTACCATGGGCGACGCGCCAAGGTGATCTATGTCGGCCAGGCCTGCAACACGCCGCCTTCGGCCAACTGCTTTTGCTCCTCTGTCGGCGGCTCGCCCTGCGCCGAGGATGGGCTTGACGTTCTGATGACCGAACTTGACGGCGTCTATCACGTCAAGGCGGTGACGGCGCGCGGCGCCGAGCTTCTGGCCAAGGGCGGCGATCTGTTCAAGGAAGCCTCGGACGCTGACAAGGCCAGCGTTTTGAAAACCCACGCGGCTGCCAAGGCGCATCCACAGCGCCCGATCAAGGATCTGGGCAAGGTGGCGGGAGCGCTTAAAAAGAATTTCGATTCACCCGCCTGGGACGAAATGGCCAAGGCCTGCATCGGTTGTGGCATCTGCACCTTCCTGTGCCCGACCTGCCACTGCTTCGACATCAATGATGAAGTGACCTGCAGTTCGCCCTGTTCCGGCGAGCGCGTGCGCACCTGGGATACCTGCCAGTTCCCCGATTTCACCATGCACACGTCGGGGCACAATCCGCGCCATGATCTGGGCTCGCGCTTAAGACAGCGCGTCTGTCACAAGTTCCTGTATTTCGTGGAGAATCACGATACGCAGCAATGCACCGGCTGTGGCCGTTGCGTCTCGCTGTGTCCCGTGGGCATCGATATCGTTTCCGTCGTCGAGAGGTTGGGGCAGCCATGAGCCAGAATGCTTATCTGCCGAAGTTGGGCCGTATTGCCGCCATCAAGGAAGAGGTTCCGGGGGGGCGCGCCATCAAGACCTTCCGCATCGAATTCGTCAATGGCGACGGCTTCGAGCATGATTGCGGCCAATGCGCCATGATCTCGGTGTTCGGCAAGGGCGAGAGCATGATCTCCATCGCCTCGGCTCCGCACATCAAGGACTACAAACAATTCAGCATCATGCGGGTGGGACGCGTGACCACGGCGCTGCATGATCTCAATGTCGGCGATGTCGTCGGTATCCGCGGCCCCTACGGCAACAAATTTCCGGTCAAGGACTGGAAGGGTAAGAATCTCATCTTCATCGGCGGCGGCTGCGGCTTGGCCCCTATCTGGCCGGTCATTCAGACGGCGGTCAATGATCGCGGTCAGTTCGGCAAGATCTCCGTGTTCTATGGCGGCCGCTCGTCGCGCGACATCATGTATAAGAACGAGCTTGATAAGCTCAAGGGCGACGCCGAGGTACATCTGTCCATCGACAACCAGGAAGAAGGCTGGGACGGCTATTGCGGTTTTGTCCCGGCCAATGTCATGTCGAAGACGCCTTCGCCCGAGAATGCCATCGCCATCACCTGCGGCCCGCCCATCATGATCAAGTTCGTCATTCAGAATCTCAAGGAATTGGGCTTCACGGACGAGAACATTTACACCACAATAGAAAACAAGATGAAATGCGGTATCGGCAAGTGCGGACGCTGCAATGTGGGCAAGGATTACGTGTGCGTGAATGGGCCGGTCTATTCCTGGGCCGCGCTGAAAGACCTTCCGCAAGAGTACTAAGCCTCATGAGACGGGGCAAAATAGGGGACAAGCAATGAACGTTACGGGTATGCTTTGGGGCGCCAAGCTCCTCAAGATCGTTGATTTTCCGACGTCGGAAGTTCTGGGGCCGGAAGCCAGCGAGCAGGAGATCAAAGCGCTGATCGACCGTTGTGGCGAGGTTTTCGTCAAGCCGATCTTCCGGGGCGGCGTTGGCAAGAAGGGCAAGGCGGGTCTGCTGGGCCGGGCCAAGAACCTGAAGACCGCCCTGGCCGAGAAGGAGCGTCTGTATTTCGCCACCCATATCCACGGCAATCAGACCGCCAAGGCCCAGGGCGTCACCTTCGAAGGCGCTGTTCCGGCCGAGCATGAAGTCTATGTTTCGATCACCGATTCCACGAAATTCCGCGCACCCACGCTGACCATCACCCATATGGGCGGCATGGATATCGAGGAACTCTCCAAGGAACAGATCGCGGAAATTCCCTTCGATCCGCTGACCGGCCTGAAGTCGTTCGTGATCACCAATGCGCTGTCCGATCTGAAGGCGCCTCGCGAGATCATTTCGCCATTGGCCCAGAACCTGCCCAAGCTGTGGGACCTGTTCCATCATTATGGCATGACCACGCTGGAGCTCAATCCCATCCGCATGAGCCAGAAGCGTCCCGGCACACTGACCCCTGTGGCCTGTGACTTCAAGTGCGGTTTCGATCGCGACGATCCTCGGATGAAGCGTTTGAACCTGCCCCCAGAACTGTTCGCCGTCGATTACTCCGACTTCGAGCAGGAAATCAACCAACTGCGTACCTATCAGGGCCAGTCCGACGTGTCGGTGATCAATCCCAACGGCACCATTCTGGCCCCCACCTTCGGCGGCGGCGCCAACTCGCTGGTGACCGAGTTTCTGGGCGATGATGCCATCATCTCGTCGGACTTCGGCGGCAATCCGCCCTATGAGAAGATGCGCGAAGTGATGCGCATCTGCTTGAAGCACTGGCTGAAACAGACCAATGTGCTCTTCATCATCGGCGGCAAGGCCAACAATACCGACATCTTCGTCACCTTCCGCGCCATGGCCGATGCGCTTCGTGAATATTTTTCGGAACATGGTCCCACCCCGCTCTATCTGGTGATCGGACGAGGTGGCCCTAATCTCTCGCGCGGTCTGTTGGCCTTCAAGGACGTGGCGGATTCGCTGGGCATTCCCTATCGCATCTTCGCCTTCGATTCGGCGATGACCGACGTGGTGCGTTATGCGCAGGAAGCGGATAAGTGGATGAAAGCGGGCGGGCGCGATTTGCTGGCCAAGAAACTCGGCTGTGCGGCTTAAGGCCCTGGGGGAAACAATGAGTAAGCAAGGTAACGGCAAGTTCAAGTATTTCGTCGGCATCAATTCGCTGGCTGAAATTGCAACGCCCGAGGATCGGGTGTGTGTCCTTAACATCCTGGGCAACGAGTCAAGGGGTGTAACCCCCACCAGCCACAGCTATTCGGGCGGCAATGTTGTGTTCGGCACCTCGCCTGGCCGCAAGGGCGAGGTTCTGGAAACGCCCATCGGCAACATTCCCGTCTACAACAACGTGCGCGAAGGCATGGAAGACGGCCACAAGTTCAATGTCGGCGTGGTCTATCTGCCCCCGGCGGCCGTGCGTGACGGCGTGTTCGAACTGATCCGCGTCAATTCCGATCTTAAGAAGATCGTCATTCTGACCGAGAAGGTCTCGGTGCGCGATTCGCGCGAAATCCGTGCCCTTGCCCAGCAGCGCAGCGTCGATGTCTTCGGAGCCAACTGCCTGGGTGTTGCCGATTCCTGGAATCATGTCCGCATCGGTGGCGCCCTGGGTGGCGACAAGCCCGAGGAGAGTCTGCGCAAGGGCTCGGTGGCCATCTTCTCCAATTCCGGCAACTTCACGACCACCATGGCCACCTATCTGGTGGCCAGTGGCTGGGGCACCACGACCTCGGTTTCGTCGGGCAAGGATCTTTACATCCATTTCGCGCCCGCCGAGTTCGCCCATGCTTTCGACAACGACGCCCGCAGCAAGGCTGCCGTCATGTATGTCGAGCCGGGTGGATATTACGAACGCGATCTTACCTTCACCAAGCCGGTGATCGCCTGCGTGGTGGGCCGCTGGAAGGCCAAGCTGACGAGGGCCGTCGGTCATGCCGGCGCCATGTCGGGATCGGGTGACAGTGCCGAAGCCAAGGAAAACTGGTTCAAGGATATTCTGGGGGTCAAGGAGATCTATTCGCCCGAGAATCCCGTCGTGTCCTGGAAGGGTGCTGTGGTGACCAACATCTCGCACATTCCGGAAGCGCTGACGGCGGTGATGAAGCTGCATGGCGTCAATCCCGACTTCGCGCCCGAAGGCGACCTGACCTTGAAGCCCTGGTTCGGCGACAATCAGGGGCTGCCCATGCCCAAGTCGCTGGACATTCCCTTGGTCGAACCTTTCCAGCCCTACAAGGATCAGATCGCCGAACTCTCCAAGCAGGTGGGCGCCATCTATCCCAGGGAATCGATGAAGGACCGCTCGGGCAGTTCGATCATGGATGCCAAGACGCAGGTCACGCGCGTCAGTGGCGTTTCCATTCTGGATACAGCGCGTTATCCGCTGGAATCCAATTTCTGCCTGGCCCTTCTGCATCGCCATAACGACGACAACGACAACGCCTTGTTCAATGTGGGCATTGCCGCCGACGTCAACCTGCATGGCGACGTCATGTCGGTGGTGGCCGATGCGGCCCGCGCTGCCGGAAACGCTCCCAATGCCGTGATCGCCGCCGCCTGCGCTCTGGTGGGGCCCGGGCGCGTCAAGGGGGCTTGCGATGCCGCCGACGTATTGATCGATCTCTTCGGCCATTCCGGCCTTGTCAAAGGCGACGATGTGGGGTTCGACTTTTCAGCCATCAAACCCTCGTCCGAGCAGTTGTCCAAGCTGACGGCCAAAAAGGCTGACGCCAAGGCCCAGGCCATGCTGGCGGGCATCAAGGCCCGTGGCGCCAAGTCGGTGTTTGCCGACTTCCTTTCCAAGCTGGACGGCCATCCCACTGCCGATGCGGTGCTGGCCGCCATTGCCACTTCGGTCTGCTGGTCGGCCCTGATGCGCAAGAAAATCTCGCGCAATACGGCCCGCAACCTGTCTTGGAACATGCGTCTTTTTTCGGCCATCATCGGAGCTTCGGTCGATGGCGCACAGCACAAGGCCGACAGTTTCTGCGGCGTTTCCAATGCTGACCTCATCAACAAATGGTCGTCGACGGAAATCGGCTATCTTGCCCTTCTGGGCGAGACCCCAACGCCCGAGAAGCTGTTCCCCTTCCAGGTCCTTCTGGGCCTCATCATTTCGAACGGTGTGGGCACCATCTCGGCCCAGGGCTGCAAGGGCGCTGTTTCGGCGGATGGCCCGGAATCGCCCGAGCGCGTGCAGATCAACAAGGCGATGATGGGCTTCCTGACCCATACCGGCTTTGCCCATGGCGGCAACGGCTATGAGGGTATTCAGTTCCTGGTCGAACAGTTTGGCGAGACCGGCCTTAAAGATGCGGGCGACCCCAAGCACGGCCTTGATCTGGTCGCCATGGGCACCAAATTCGCCCAGGTTTTCGGCGCCGAGAAGAAGGCGCGCAAGGGCGTGGGCGATGGCGTACGCAACATTCCGGGTGTTAACCACCCCGTCTTCAAAAATCAGTTGATCAACAAGGACCCCCGCGAGGTCTATCTGTCCGGCCTGTTCAAGGAGAGGGGCGAAATCAACGTCTTTCACGATTTTTACAGTGCGTTGGTTCAAGCGCTCTACGACAATGGGGTCACGGCGAACGTGTTCTGCGTCAATATCGACGCCGTCATTGCCGCCCTGCTGTTGAAGCTGCTTTGGCCGCGCTATCGCTCGGGAACCTTCTCAGAGTCGGCGCTGGAAATGGCAGCCTTTACCGCCTTCCTGTACGGGCGCATGGTCGGCTGTGCCGGTGAGATCGACGATCACACCAATCGCGGCCGCAACATGGATACCCGCACACCGGCCTCGCAGTGCAGTTTCGTGTCTTGATTCAAAGTATCAAACCATAGCCGTTCAAAATTCATCATCGATTGGGGTGTAAGAGAATGACCACGCAGACGCCAAAGATCTATTGGACCAAGGTTGACGAGGCTCCGGCTCTGGCAACCTATTCGCTGCTGCCCATCGTCCAGACCTTCACCAAGGCGGCGGGCGTCGATGTCGAGACCAAGGACATTTCCCTGGCGGGGCGCATTCTTGCGACCTTTCCTGAGAATCTGACGGCGGCCCAGAAGATTGACGACGAGCTGACCTGGCTTGGCGAATTGACGCTGAAGCCCGAGGCCAACATTATCAAGCTGCCCAATGTCTCGGCGTCCGTTCCCCAGTTGAAGGCGGCAATCAAGGAATTGCAGTCGCAGGGTTATAACGTTCCCGACTATCCCGAGGACGCCAAGACCGATGCCGAAAAGGACATCAAAGCCCGTTACGGCAAGGTGCTGGGGTCGGCCGTGAACCCCGTCCTGCGCGAGGGCAATTCCGATCGCCGCGCCGCCGTTTCCGTCAAGCAGTTCGCCCAGAAGAATCCCCACAAGATGGGGGCCTGGGCGGCCACCTCGCAGACCCATGTGGCCCATATGAGCCACGGCGATTTCTATGGTTCCGAGAAGTCGGTGACCGTCGATGCCGCCACCGACGTCAAGATCGAATTCGCGGGCGCGGACGGCAAGTCGACCGTTCTCAAGGAGAAGACGACGCTTAAGGCGGGCGAGGTCATCGACTGCTCCGTGATGAGCAAGAAGGCCCTGCGCGCTTTCTTCGCCGAGCAGATCGCCGATGCCAAGTCGCAGCCCGGGCTTCTGTTCTCGCTGCATCTCAAGGCCACCATGATGAAGGTCTCCGATCCCATCATGTTCGGCCATGCCGTTTACGTCTTCTTCAAGGACGTGTTCGAGAAGCACGCCGCCACCTTCAAGGAGATCGGCGTCAATCCCAACATGGGCCTGGGCGATCTCTATGCCAAGATCGGCAAGCTGGACGGCGCCAAGAAGGCCGAGATCGAGGCCGACATGGCAGCCGCCATGAAGAACGGCCCCGACATGGCGATGGTGAATTCCGACAAGGGCATCACCAACCTGCATGTCTCCAGCGATATCATCGTCGATGCCTCGATGCCTGCCATGATCCGTGACTCGGGCAAGATGTGGGGTCCTGACGGCAAGCTGCACGACAACAAGGCCGTGATCCCCGACCGCTGCTATGCCGGGGTCTATCAGGCCGTGATCGAGGACTGCAAGAAGCACGGCGCTTACGATCCCAAGACCATGGGCTCGGTGCCCAATGTCGGCTTGATGGCCCAAAAGGCCGAGGAGTACGGCTCGCACGACAAGACCTTCGAAATGAGCGCTGCTGGAGCCGTTCGCGTTGTCGACGCCTCGGGCAAGGTGCTGATGGAGCAGAAGGTGGAAGAAGGCGACATCTTCCGTATGTGTCAGGTTAAGGACGCCCCGATTCAAGATTGGGTCAAGCTGGCGGTCACACGCGCGCGCCTGTCCAACACGCCCGCCGTCTTCTGGCTGGACAAGGGCCGCGCCCATGACGCCGAAATCATCAAGAAGGTGGAAAAGTACCTGAAGAACCACGACACCAGCGGGCTCGATATCCGCATCATGTCGCCGGTGGAGGCCACCAAGCTGTCGCTCGAGCGCATCCGCAAGGGCCAGGACACCATCTCCGTCACCGGCAATGTGCTGCGCGATTATCTGACCGATCTTTTCCCCATCCTGGAACTGGGCACCAGCGCCAAGATGCTGTCGATCGTTCCCTTGATGAGCGGTGGCGGCCTGTTCGAGACCGGTGCCGGTGGCTCGGCGCCCAAGCATGTTCAGCAATTCCAGGAGGAAGGCTATCTGCGCTGGGATTCGCTGGGCGAGTTCCTGGCTCTTGGCGTGTCGCTGGAACATCTGGCCCAGACCTTCAAGAACGAGAAGGCCCAGGTGCTGGCCGATGCGCTGGATGCCGCCAATGCCCAGATTCTCGACAACAACCGCTCGCCGGCCCGCAAGGTGGGCGAGATCGACAATCGCGGCAGCCACTTTTATCTGGCGCTCTACTGGGCGCAGGCGCTCGCCGCTCAAAGCAAGGACAAGGAGTTGCAGACGCGCTTTGCCCCCTTGGCCAAGGCTTTGTCGGAGAATGAGGCCAAGATCAATGGCGAACTGATCGGCGCCCAGGGCAAGCCCGTGGATATGGGGGGCTATTATCATCCCGATGATGAGAAGACCTCGAAAGCCATGCGCCCCAGCGTCACGCTGAATGCGGCTTTGGCGGCGGTTTAAGTTAGCGGAAGCTGAAATGAACGCCGAACGGCGATAAATAGAAGGCGGCCTTCCCTAGCAAGGGGTGGCCGCCTTTTTTCTGTGTGATATAAGGGATGCCGCTTTCGGCCCCCCTCAGCGAAAGGAGCCTGTCGTGCTTGAAGCCTATCGCAGCCACGTCGCGGAACGTGCAACCCAAGGAATTCCCCCCCTTCCCCTGACGCCCAAGCAGACCGAGGAACTGGTCGGCCTGCTGATGAGCCCACCCAAGGGCGAGGAGGCGTTTCTGGTCGATCTGCTGGTCAACCGGGTTCCGGCGGGCGTTGACGATGCCGCCAAGGTCAAGGCCGAGTTCCTATCCAAGATCGCCACCGGAGAGACATCCTGCGGCCTGATCTCCAAGGTGAGGGCGACCGAACTTCTGGGCACCATGCTGGGTGGTTTTAACGTCAAGCCCCTGGTCGATCTTCTGGCCTGCGCCGAATGCGGTGCTGCGGCGGCCGAAGCTCTGAAGAAGACCCTTTTGGTGTTCGACTATTTCAACGAGGTGAAAGCCCTGGCCGACAAGGGCAATGCCCATGCCAAGGCGGTGATGACCTCTTGGGCCGAAGCGGAATGGTTTACCTCGCGCCCCGAAGTTCCCAAGAGCCTGACTGTTACCGTGTTCAAGGTATCGGGCGAAACCAATACCGACGATCTGTCGCCCGCTCCCGACGCCTGGAGCCGCCCCGACATTCCCCTGCATGCGCTGGCCATGCTGAAGAATCCGCGTCCCGGCATCGAGCCGGAAGAGGTGGGCAAGCGCGGCCCGGTCAAGCTGATCGACGGGCTGAAGGCCAAGGGCCATCCGGTGGCCTATGTCGGCGACGTGGTGGGCACGGGATCGTCGCGCAAATCAGCGACCAATTCGGTGCTGTGGTTCACCGGCGACGACATTCCTTTCGTTCCCAACAAGCGCTTCGGCGGCGTCTGCCTGGGCACCAAGATCGCCCCCATCTTCTACAACACCATGGAAGATGCGGGCGCTCTGCCGATCGAACTCGACGTCTCCAAGATGGAGATGGGCGACGTGGTCGAGCTTCGTCCCTATGAGGGCAAGGCGCTGAAGAACGGACAGGTGATCAGCGAATTCACCGTGAAGTCCGACGTGATCTTCGACGAAGTGCGGGCCGGTGGCCGCATTCCGTTGATCGTTGGACGCGGCCTGACCACCAGAGCCCGCGCCGCACTGGGTCTTGCCCCTTCGACGCTGTTCCGTCTGCCCTCGGTGCCCGCCGATACCGGCAAGGGCTATACGCTGGCCCAGAAGATGGTGGGGCGCGCCTGCGGCCTGCCCGAGGGCAAGGGCGTTCGTCCGGGCACCTATTGCGAACCCAAGATGACCACTGTGGGCTCGCAAGACACCACCGGGCCGATGACCAGGGACGAACTCAAGGATCTGGCCTGCCTAGGCTTCTCGGCCGATCTGGTCATGCAGTCTTTCTGCCATACGGCGGCCTATCCCAAGCCGGTTGACGTGAAGACCCACCACACGCTGCCGGGGTTCATCAGTACGCGCGGCGGCATTGCGCTGCGCCCCGGCGACGGCGTCATCCATTCCTGGCTGAACCGCATGTGCCTGCCTGATACCGTGGGCACCGGCGGCGATTCCCACACCCGTTTCCCCATCGGCATCTCCTTCCCGGCCGGTTCCGGTCTGGTGGCCTTTGGTGCAGCCACCGGCGTCATGCCTCTGGATATGCCGGAAAGCGTTTTGGTGCGCTTTACCGGCAAGATGCAGCCCGGCATTACGCTGCGCGATCTGGTCAACGCCATTCCCTATGCGGCTATCCAGAAGGGATTGTTGACGGTCGAGAAGAAGGGCAAGAAGAACATCTTCAACGGCGTCATTCTGGAAATTGAGGGCTTGCCCGATCTCAAGGTCGAACAGGCTTTCGAACTGACCGACGCCTCGGCCGAACGTTCGGCGGCGGCCTGTACCGTGCGCTTGAACAAGGAGCCGGTGATCGAGTATGTGCGCTCAAACGTCACACTGCTCAAATGGATGATCGCCAACGGCTATGAGGACCAGGGTGCTTTGAAGCGGCGCGTTGCTGCCATGGAGGCCTGGCTTAAGAATCCGACGCTGCTTGAGCCCGATGCGGATGCCGAATACGCCGCCGTGATCGAGGTCGACATGACCACGATCAAGGAGCCGATCCTGGCCTGTCCGAACGATCCCGACGACGTCAAGCTGCTCTCGGACGTGGCGGGCGACAAGATCGAGGAAGTCTTCATCGGTTCTTGCATGACCAATATCGGCCACTTCCGAGCGGCCGGAAAAATCCTGGAAGGCAAGAAGGATATCCCGGCCCGTCTGTGGGTGGCGCCGCCCACCAAGATGGACGCCATGGTGCTTTCCGACGAAGGCTATTACGGCATGCTGGGCGTGGCCGGGGCGCGCATGGAAATGCCCGGCTGTTCGCTGTGCATGGGCAATCAGGCTCAGGTGAAGACAGGCTCGACGGCGGTTTCCACTTCGACCCGCAATTTCCCAAACCGGCTGGGTATCGATACAAGGGTCTATCTGTCCTCGGCCGAACTGGCGGCGGTCTGCGCCCTTCTGGGCAAGATTCCCACCATGGACGAATATATGCAGCATACCAGTGCCATCAGCCAGAAGGCGGCCGACATCTACCGCTACATGAACTTCGATCAGATCGATATGTTCAAGAACGCGGCAGAATAACCGGCTATTTCTCGCCGACAGGCCAAGCGGAGGGCACCGGGAAACCGGTGCCCTTTCGATTTTCAGAAGGCTCTCGTTGGGGGATATGATCGCCTACTAATAAACAAATGCAGCGTATATTTTCCTAAAAATAAACATGATATAGCATATGCAACCTGTGATAATTTGCCCGGCCTGTGACAGAGGGGGGGCCATGGATATTCAGTTTCGTCCTTTTATTTCATCCGATCTGCCGGTCATTCATCAGTTTGGGCTTGAGCATCTGGGCTATGACGTGCCGCTGGCTGAGTTGAAGCAGCGCCTTGATCTGGTGAATGCCGATCAGGACCATTTCTTCCGTCTGGCCGAAGATGATCTGGGGACTGTTCTTGGCATGGTTCATGCCTATTACATGCCGCTGTCGATCGAGCCGCCGCAGGTGGTGCTTTATTCCCTGGTGGTGGGGCCTGCTGCTCGCGGCAAGAAATTGGGCAGCCGGTTCATCGCCCTGGTCGATGACTTCGCCCGGTCACGAAATGTGTCGGTCATGATGGTTGGCACCAGCGTCGAGCGCGAGCAGGCCATCCAGTTTTACCGCTCGCAAGGGTTCGAGCCTTCGAAGCAATGGGCCATTTTGAAAAGGCCGGTTCGGCAAGACAGTCCCTAAAAATAGAAGCTCTCTTGCCGCTGGGGCGATTTTCACCGAAACCCTCATTTTCCCCTTGCGTGTGGCGGCAGGTCTGCTACCACCCCCGACATGATCTCCTTTGCCTCCCTTGCCCAGGCTGATTTGGCCGACGATGGCGGACGTGCGCTTGAGGCCCGGCTTCTGGTGTCGGCTGAGCCCGCCCAAGCGGTCCATCAGGCCCTGGCCGAGGGCTATGCCGTCATGCCGGCGGGGGGCTTGACCAGCGCCATCGGCGCCTTTGCCTATTCACAAGAATCCGTGTCTGATTTCAAGGGCGTGGTGGCGGTACGTCCGCGCAGCAGCCCGGAACCGGAAATGGCGGCGGCATCTACGGCGCTTCGGGATTTGAAAACCAACCAAATGGCCATCGATCCCGCCACCTCCAGCGTGGCGGTGGGGGCTGGCCTTTCCTTTGCGCAGGTGAACGCCGTTCTGGGCCATTTGGTCGGCCCCTCCGCCCGCGTTCTGGTCGATCTGACCAGCATCGGCTCGGCCATGGCGGGGGGCGTCATCGCTTCGGGCAGTATGGGGCCTTTGCGCCTGCGCCCCTCGGCTTCCTGCCTGGAAGTGGCGCTTGCCGGGGGAGAGGCGAGCCCCGAGATTCTGACCGGCGAGGCGATCTTGCGCGCCGAAGGCATGCAGGGCTGGACCGGGCTGGTTCAGGCCGTGCGCATGCGCTATTTCGAAACCCCCTTGAACGAGTTTGGCCTGGTTCTGCCCGTGCAGGGAAACGACACCGACGCGCTGGGCGATTTTCTGGCCTATCTGCATCCCTGGACCGAGGTGCAGGTTCCCCTGGACCGCAGCAGTCTGGTTGGCCGTGTTGACGAGGCGACGGTGATCAACGGCGTCGAGTTGGTGACCAGGGCTTCGCTGGAGCAGTTCATCGCCAGTGCTGGCGACGATTCCTTGAGGGGCAAGGCGCAGAATTTATTGCAAAGCTGCGACTATGCCGGAGCCGACTGGCTGGCCTGCATTACCGGCTGGTCCGATCATGCGGTGGATGATGTGCTAGCACTGCTGCTGGACGAGGTAACGGAAACCATCGGCGGCGTGATGATCGATTTCGGCGTTGGATTCTCGTCCGGTTCCGAGATGGATGCCTTCAGGGCCATTCGGGAAGGAGCGCCCGATCTGGCCAGAACCCGCGCCCGTGTTGCCCCACCCGGAATGCTGAAGCCCTGGACAACCTCGACAGATGTCAATCTGGTGGCTCCGGTCAGGGATTCGACTCCCATGGCCAATGCGCTCTGTGCCTATCAGGAGTATCGCGAGAAGATCGCTGCGCTGGGAAGCGATCTGGGTGGAAAAGTAGGTGTTGAGATGACGGTCTATGGGCATATGAATCCGCACGGGTTGGATCCGCATCACCGCACCATTCTGATGGCGGCCCCGGGGGCCGAGGAGGCACTGGCCCGGACGGCTGCCCAGGTCGTCGAGATTAAGCAGGAATTGATCCGCGCCCTGGTCAAGGTGGCCAAAGGCTTCGGCGCCACCATCAATGGGGGAGAGAAGGGGGCGCCGTCTCTGGTCGATCTGGTGCGCGCCCTGGGGGGAGAAGAGGGGTTGCCTGAGAATCTGAAGCACGACCTTGCCAGGACCAAGTCGGCCCTTGCCCAGGCCCCCAGAGGCTTTTCCTTCCGTGCGCCCAAGGAATTGCGCTAAAGTCCCCCCCGGTTCATTCTTCAATAGGTCGGACATGCTGGAAAACTTCGTCGAGAAACTTCTGTTCGCCAGCCGCTGGCTGCTGGTGCCCATGTATCTGGGGCTTTCCCTGGTACTGATCGTGCTGGCGATCAGCTTCGGAATCGAGGGGTTTCACCTGCTGGCGCATCTGATCACCACCGGCGAGGGCGATGTCATCCTGGCCGCTCTGGGGCTGATCGACATCGTTCTGGTCAGCAATCTGATCGTGATGGTGATCTTGAGCGGCTATGAGAATTTCGTTTCCACCATCGACGTGGCGCGCGAGGAAAAGGGATCGCTGTCCTGGATGGGCAAGGTGGATGCCGGAACCTTGAAGATCAAGGTGGCCGCCTCGATCGTCGCCATTTCGTCGATCCATCTCTTGAAGGCCTTCATGAACGTGCGTGATTATTCCAACGATGCCCTGATCGCTCTGGTCGGCATTCATCTGACCTTCGTCCTTTCGGCCCTGATGCTGGCCTGGATCGACAAGATCGCCTTTGCCGCTCACCGGGAGCATTGACCATGAGCCAGCCAGGAAAGAAGGGGCGGGCGCCGCTCTTCATCACGCTGGGCGCTCTTCCGATGGCCCTTGTCGTACTGTCCATCATTTTCCGTTTTCATTCAGGGCCATTCTGGATATGGCATCATGTCGATCCATCCTATTTCTATCTCTTGAACGGCTTGATGCTGGGCATGGGCGAGACGCCTGCCGATGTTTTCCATCCGGGAACGCCGGTGCATACGCTGGTGGCCTTCATCTTGCGTCTGGGATCTCCCTTCGCCTCGGGCGACGAGTTGGCGCGTCTGGTGTTGCAGGAGCCTGAATCCTTCTTGAAGCGCATCAGCACAATCATTCTATTTATGAATTTTGCTGGTCTGTTCTATCTGGGCCTGTCGGCCTTTCGCGCTTTTGAGGGAGCCCTGCTGCCGGCCCTGGTCGCCCAAACCCGCCCCTTCTTCACCATGTTCATCCTAAAGCAGGCCTATCAGGTTAAGCCCGAGCCCTTTCTGCTGCTGGCGGCCTCGTTGTTGGGCGCCCTTCTGTTCAAGGCGATTGAACGGCGCGAAACCGGCCTGGGGCGTCTGCCCATTGCCTTTGGCGTAGTGGTGGGATTCGGAACCGCTTCCAAGTTGCTGTTCGCCCCTTTGGCCGTCGTTCCGCTGTTCATCCTGGGGCTGCGCAAGGAGACGGGCGTTTATGTCTTGTCGGGCCTGATCGCCTTTCTCTTTTTCCTTCTGCCTGCCTTCGGCAATTGGGATGTGTCGCTTTCATACTTTACCCGTATGGCGGCGGGCAGCGGCGCCTATGGATCGGGCGCGGCGACCGTCGTCGATCTGGCGTCCTATCCGGCTAATCTGCTCAAGGTTTTTGCGGGCAAGCTGTTGTTCGATCTGGTGCTGCTCTGTTCGCTTGCCGCCTTGGTTCTGCGCTGGAAGCAAGGGCTTGAGCGCAGCCTTTCCTGGCGCGCCCTGGAAGGTTTGGTGCTGGCTCAATTGCTTCTGGCCCTTCTGGTGGCCAAGCACCCCATCGCCTATTACATGCTGGCTGCCGTTTCGCTGACCGGCATTCAGGCTGCCTTGTTGTTGGTTCTGGGAGAAGGCCTGTTCGGCAAGCCTTCCTGGTGGCGCCCTGCCTGGATGGCGGCTTTGATCCTTATCGGCATGAGCCGGATCATCTCGTTTCTCAGCGATGATTCCGAACGCCTGGAATGGCGTCGTTATGCCATGGCGTTGGGCACGGGCCCCTATGAATCCTGCACGCAGGTCTATTTCGACTTTGCAAGCCATCCCCCCTATGCGCTGTATATGGGCGACATGATGGCGGGCTGGCGTTTCGCGCCGCTGCTGGCCGAGATGTATCCTGCGAAAAATCAGGTCTTCATGAATTTCTTCACCAAGGAGCCGCGCCGCTGGAGCGAGAAGATCGATCTTCAGGCCGAAATTGCCAAGCGCCCCTGCACGGTGCTGCGTGGCGCCTGGGAGCATCAGATGAGAGCCTATCTGGCAGAGCATGCGCCAGCGGCCAAAATCACCAGCCAGTGCGCGGCGGGGCAGGAACAACTTCTGACCATCGGTGTCGAGGCCAATTGCTGGACGCAAGACCCCGATCCGAAGATGCGCGACAAGGCCCTTATGAAGCCCTTGAGTGGAATGAACTGAGGGCCATTTCAGACAAGATCGCAAGCGCATCCGGATTTTCCCAGACAAGTGCCACCGGCAAGGTTTCGACTTTGTCGGCCCAGCCTGGGGGAAGGCGGACATGGTCTTTTGTTGTGGTGATCAGTCTGGCCTTGGCGCCGTTGGATTCATTCAGCAAGGCGTTAAGTTCGCCCGGTGAATAGGGATGGTGATCGGCGAAGGCATGTTCCGAGACCATCTTGGCGCCCATCGCCCTTAGGGTATCAAAAAATTTCCTGGGCCGCCCCAGTCCCGCGAAGGCGACCAGGCGGACATCTTTAAGCGACGGCGCTGCATTGGATTCGATCCGGGCCTTGAAGACGGGAAGCAATCCCAATTGCGCTTGAACGCCGGTTCTGTCCAAGCCGATCAGAACGACCGCTTTTGCCCGTGCCAGTCCGTCTTTGATCGGTTCGCGCAAGGGGCCTGCGGGAATGACGCGCCCATTGCCGAATCCCACGGCACCGTCGATGACGATCAAGGGCAAGTCCTGATGAAGTCCTGCATTCTGAAATCCGTCATCCATCACGAGGATATCTGCGCCCTTGGCCAGGGCAGCGCTTGCTCCTTTGGCCCGGTCTTGCGACACCCAGGTCGGAGCGATGGCGCTGTGCAGCAGGGCTTCGTCGCCAACGTCTTGAAATCCGTGCCGGGCAGGATCGACCTGCAGTGGGCCGATTTCGCGTCCGCCATAGCCGCGCAGCAGAATATGCGGCTTGCGCCCGATGCTTTGAAGATGGCGAACCAGGGATTGAACGACCGGCGTTTTCCCGGCCCCTCCGGCCACCAGATTGCCCACACAGATCACGGGGATCTGGGCGGAAAAAGGAGTCTGAAGCGAGCGTTTCAATCTTCCGCCTGCGGCGTACAGACACCCCGCAGGGGCCAGAAGTGCGGCCAGCGGGCTTTCCCCAAACCAGAAGTCAGGGGTGCGCATTCATGCGCTCCAGAAGGGGAGACAGAGCGGAAAGAATGCGGTTCAGAACACCGGCTTCGTTGCCGGCAAAGGAAAGGGCGGCGTCGGCTAGGCAACGGCGCTCGATCTCATGATCCAGAAGATGCGAGATTTCCCTGATCAGGCTGTGTTCGTCACTGACTTCCCTGGCCGCACCCACGATCAGCAGCCGGTGGGCTACGTCGCGGAAATTGTCCATTCTGGGTCCCATCACCACGGCCACCCCCAGCTTGGCTGGCTCGATAGGATTCTGTCCACCCGTTGCCAGAATCGATTTGCCCATGAAGGCGATGGGCGTTAGGCGATAGAACAGGCCCATTTCGCCCATCGTGTCGGCTAGATGGATATCGGTTCCGGGTGTGACTTCTTCTTGCTTCGAGCGTTGAGCGACGGTCAGTCCCATTTCGCGCAAGTCCAGGGCGATCTCATCGCCGCGCTCGGGATGGCGCGGCGCAATCAGGGTCAGCAGGTCGGGATGGCGCGATTTGAGGGCCAGATGAACGCGTCCCGCCATCAACTCTTCGCCCGCATGCGTGCTGGCTGCGATCCAACTGGGGCGGGACAGATGCGTGGCTTCCTGGCGGCGTAGCTCTTCGGTATCGACCGGCAATTGCGGTGCCGAAAATTTCAGGTTGCCCGGCGTTGCGACGCGCCTAGCCCCCAGGGCATGCAGGCGCTGGCTGTCTTCCTCGGTTTGGCCCAGGCAGAGATCGAAGGCCCCCAGAAGCCTTCGCGCCAATCCGGAAAAGCGGCGCCAGTTGGAAAAACTGCGATCCGAGACCCGTCCGTTGATCAGCGCCATGGGAATGCTGCGACTGGCGGTTTCGGCAATCAAATTGGGCCAGAGTTCGGATTCAAGCCACAAGGCCAGATCGGGCTTCCAGTGATCGAGGAAACGGCGCACCCAGGGCGCTCGGTCAACCGGAACGAATTGATGAATGGCGTTGGCGGGAAGGCGGCCAGCGATCATGCGGGCCGAGGTAACGGTGCCGGTGGTCAAAAGCACGGTATGCCTAGCCGCCAGTTTCTCGATCAGCGGCAGAACCGACAAGGCCTCGCCGACCGATGCGCCATGAATCCAGATCAGCTTGCCCTGAGGGCGGGTGTGGCTGTAGTGCCCCATGCGCTCGGGCATGCGGATCGCGTCTTCCTTGCCGCGCCGTTGGCGTCCCGCCAGATAGATCGGCAAAATGGGGCCGATGGTCGAGGTCAGTCCGCGATAGAGATGCAGCATCATGGCTTTGCCTCGCTGCTCAAGGGAGCGGGTTCGATGGGAACAAGGCCCACATGGCGGTCGGCTCTCGCTGTCAGGTCATTCAGGCGTTCTTCCAGAAGAAGATTGAGCCGTTTGACCTCTGCTTCGTCGGCATCCCTGGGCACCTCGATCGGCTCGCCCCAGATGAATATACCTCTGCCGAAGGGCCGGGGCACCTGAAAACGATCCCAGCTATTCATATAAGAGCAGGGAGAGGCTGAGTAGGTGGCTGGAATGATGGGAGCGCCGGAGAGACGGGCGATGTTGATGATGCCATCGGTCGACCGCATGCGAGGGCCCTTGGGGCCGTCGGGCGTCAGGCCGATGCAGCTGCCCTCCTTCAATTTCTTCATGATGGCCCGAAGAGCGGGACCGGCCCCCCTTGTCGACGAGCCCGCGATGGTGCTGATGCCGAAATAGGCCATGGTCCTGGCGATCAGCAACCCGTCGCGATGCTGTGAAACCAGCATGTGTATGGAGTGATCGCGCCGCCAGATATAGGGCATCATAAGAAGGCGGCCGTGCCAGAAAACCAGGATGAAGGGCTTGCCCTGGTTCCAGTGCAATTCGGAAAGCTGGGCGTTTTCGACCTCTACCTTCTGGGTCTTGAAGATCAGGCGGATATATTTTGCCGCCAGCCAGCAAGCCAGGCCGCGCACAGTATCACTGCGAAGAACGCTCTTTCTTACCTGTTTGAAGAACTGGCGGGGGGTCATGACGCGCCATGGCCGTTTTCGCGAGGAGCTGCCTGCTGCAAGGCATGCAGCCGGGCGTAAAGACCATTCTGGGTCAGGAGGTCCGCATGGGTCCCTTTCTCCGCCACCCGGCCCTGGTCGATCACATAGATCAGGTCTGCATGGGTGATGGTGGACAGGCGGTGCGCGATGACCAGGGTGGTGCGTCCCTGCATCAAGGCATCAAGAGCGGATTGAACGGCGCGTTCGGATTCCGTGTCCAAAGCGCTGGTCGCCTCGTCCAGCAACAAGATGGGTGCGTTGCGCAACATGGCCCGGGCGATGGCCAGGCGTTGGCGCTGTCCGCCCGAGAGCTTCACGCCATGTTCGCCCACCGTGGTGTCGTAGCCCTGGGGCAACTGCGTGATGAAGTCGTGCGCGGCGGCTCCTCTGGCCGCGGCTTCGATTTCTTCTTGAGAAGCGCCTTCGCGGCCATAGGCGATGTTGGCGCGGATGGTGTCGTCGAACAGAACCACTTCCTGGCTGACCAGGGCCATGGCGGCGCGCAAGCTTGCAAGCTGCACATCCCGCACATTCTGACCGTCCACGGTGATGGTGCCGCCTTGCACATCGTAGAAGCGGGCGATCAGATTCTGAATGGTCGATTTTCCAGCGCCCGAGGGGCCAACCAGCGCCACGGTGGCCCCGGGGGGAACATCGAGGGAAAGCCCCTGAAGCGCCCCTTTCTCGGGGCCATAGGAGAAATGCACGTTGTCGAAATGGATGGCGCCGCCCCTGATGTCCAGGGGGCTGGCCCCCGGGGCATCCTGGATCGAAGGTCTGGTATCCAGGACCTCGAAAACGCGCTGGGCCGCCGAGAGACCCTCTTGCAGATTGGCGTTCAGCCCGGCCAGGGCCTTCATGGGTTGATAGGCCATCAGCAGGGCGGTGATGAAGGAGAAGAAGGCGCCGGCCGTCGTGGTGCCCTCGATCACCCGGCTGCCGCCATAGATGACGACCACGGTGACTGCGACCCCTCCAATGGTTTCCATGATCGGGCTCGACCAGGCCCGGGTGCGCGAGGCACGGTAGTTGAGCTTAAAGATTTTTTCGACGATGGCGGAAACCCTTAAGGTCTCGTAGGACGCCATGCCATAGGCCTTGACCACGCGAATTCCCTGGAAGCATTGCTCGACCAGGGTGGAGAAAAGGCCCCATTCCTCTTGCGTGTTGGCCGTCACGCGCCGGATGCGTTGGCCCAGCTTGACGATGGGAAGAATGGTCAGGGGAAAGATGAAGAAGGAAATCGCGGCCAGGGTCCAGTCCTGGTAGAACATGACGCCGACCAGAAAAATGACGGAGAGCGAATCCTTGCCGAAGCTGACCAGCGCGTTGGAAACGGCGGCGCGAATCAGGTTTGTGTCGGTGCTGAATCGCGAGAGCAGCCTTCCGGTGGTGGTGGCGTGGAAATAGGCGATGTCCTGGGTTAGCATGTGCCGGAACAGGCGGTCTTGCAGATCGGCGATGATGCGAAGCCCTACGAAGCTCATCAAGGCCGTCTGACCGTAGTTGGCAATTCCCTTGACGACGGCGGCGCCGAAAACGGCCAACCCCACCGTCCACAGCATGTCGTGGCGGCGCTCGACGAAGACCTTGTTGACCACGGGGTCCATCAGCCAGGCGGACATGGCCGTGGTGGCCGCCACCACGGCCATCAGGCAAAGCGCCAGGAAGATCTTTCCGGCATAGGGACGGATACCCTCTTTCGCCAGACGGGTGACGAGATGCAGGGTCGAGTGGTCGAGACGAAGTTTTTTCTTCTTAGTCAACGGGTTATCTCCAAGCCCCGTCCGCGGGGCCAGGACCATAGCACGTTGGAAGACCTACTTAAAGTGCCGCCGGGGTCTCGATTGCGGCCAGGGATGGGGCTGGCCAGGCCTGTCCGGAATCGAATGGATCAAGGTTGGACAGAAACTGACGGGCCGAGACCTCCCAGGAGAAATCAAGGGCGTGGGCGCGGCAAAGTCCGGGTTCGATCGCAAGGGCTTCCAGCGAGGCCTTGGCCAAATCCACATTCAGGCATCCTGCAAGCGAATCGCCCAGCACATCCAGGGGGCCTGCCACCGGATAGGCCGCCACGGGAAGGCCCGAGGCCAGGGCTTCCAAAAGGACAAGTCCGAAAGTATCGGTACGGCTGGGAAAGACAAAGAGGTCGGCGGCGCGATAGTGGCGTGCCAGCTCTTCGCCCATTTTGGCGCCCAGGAACCTGACCTCGGGATAGCGGCTTTTTAGCTGCTCCATCTGCGGGCCGTCGCCGATCACCACCTTGGTGCCGGGAAGATCAAGCGCTAGAAAGGCTGCGATATTCTTCTCCACCGCCACCCGCCCGACATACAGGCTGATCGGGCGCGGCCAGGGAAAAAGCTTGTTATCCTTGGGACCCGGGCGAAACAGCGCCGTGTCCACGCCGCGCGTCCAGCGCCGGATATTGCCAAATCCCCGCGCTTTCAGATCGTTCTCGATGCTGGGTGTTGCCACCATGATCGCCGAAGCGGGCGCATGGAACCAGCGGATCAGCTTGTAGGTGAGACTCACGGGAATGCTGAAGCGGGCGTGGATATATTCGGGGAAACGGGTGTGATAGGCCGTGGTGAAGGGAAGTTTGCGCTTAACGCAGTAATTCCGGCCAGCGACTCCCAAGGGGCCTTCGGTGGCGATGTGGATGGCGCAGGGCTGGTGCTGCTCGATCAGCCTGGCCATCTTGCGCCCGGGCAGAAGCGACAGGCGGATTTCCGGATAGGTCGGGCAGGGCACGCTTCTGAACTGGTCAGGCGTGATGCTGATCACCTCATGACCAAGCCGGGTCAGCTCCTGGCCTAAAGTAGTGAGCGTACGGACGACGCCATTGATCTGAGGATGCCACGCGTCCGTGATGACGAGGATACGCATTCCGTTTCCTTTGCTTGAAACAGTGAAAATTGGCGCAATTCCATCCAGTGCAGGATTTCAAGGCGCCCATCCATGTGCTCGACCAGGGCCGTGCAGCTTTCAACCCAGTCGCCGGTGTTGGCGTAGGTAATTCCCTGCATATCGCGCAGTTCGGCATTGTGAATATGGCCGCAGACAATGCCGTCAATGTTGCGCCGCCTGGCTTCGCCCGCCATGGTCTCCTCGTACTTGGCCATGTACTGGACGGCGTTCTTGACCTTGTGTTTCAGATAAGCCGACAGCGACCAGTAGGACAGGCCCAGAGAACGGCGCAGCGCGTTGAACCATTGATTGACCTTAAGGGCCAGCGTGTAGGCCCAGTCGCCCAGCAGGGCCAGCCATTTGGCGTATCTGACCACGCCGTCGAATGTGTCGCCGTGGAGGACCAGAAGGCGCTTGCCGTCCGCTGTTTCATGAATGGCTTCATGCCTGACTTCGATATCGCCGAACGTATGTTCGGTATAGTCCCTGGCAAATTCGTCATGATTGCCGGGAATAAAGACGACGTTGGTTCCTTTGCGCGCCTTGCGCAAAATTTTCTGCACCACGTCGTTATGGGCCTGCGGCCAGTACCACGAGCGTTTCAGGCGCCAGCCATCAACCATGTCGCCCACCAGATAGAGATAATCGCTTTCGGTGTGCTTTAGAAAATCGAGAAGGAACTCCGCCTTGCATCCCCGGGTGCCCAAATGCACATCCGATATCCAGATGCTGCGATAGTGCTGAAAATCCATAAGGGCGTTCATCTGAAACCAGGCTGTGGATAATATCCTGGAACCAGTTCTTGTAGCGAAATTCAGAATTGATGCAAGGATTTGTGTGCGCGTCACAAATATTTAACAGCCATGACTTCGTTCTGTCATATCGGATACTTACATTTACGACTGAGTTGGATTTGAAAATGAACTGAAAAGGTATTTATGACTTATGATTCCTTGTCCCGCCCGGATCCAATGCCCATGAGCAAGGCCGGACCGCGCCGGGTGGCTGTCATCTTCAACCCCACGGCCGGGCGGCGCCATGGCTGGCGCTTTCAATCGACCGTCGAGAGACTCGAAGGACAGGTGACGCTGTTTCGCACCACCAGGCCGGGCGATGCCACCGAGATGGCCTTGAGTATGGTGGGCGATGGGACCGATGTGGTGGTGGCGGCGGGCGGTGATGGCACCATCAACGAGGTGGTGAATGGCTTGGCGGGTAGTCGGACTGCTCTAGGCATCATTCCCCTGGGTACGGCCAATGTGATGGCGCACACCTTGGGTATCGGGACACGCCCCGACAAGGTGGCAAGCGCGATCAATGCAGGCAAGCGGCGCAGCCTGCATTTGGGGCGCATTGTTTCCCCAGATCAGCCCGGCGGGCGTTTGTTTGTGCTGATGGCGGGAGCGGGATTCGATGCCCAGGTGGTGGCCGATGTCAGCTCGGCCCTGAAGCGTCATACCGGGGCCTTGGCCTATGTGGTCGAAACCATCGGCGGCGCCTTCAAATATCCGTTTCCCACATTGACGGTCAGCGTGGACGGACATGCGCATCATGCTGTGACGGCGGTGGTATGCAACGGCCCCCTCTATGGCGGCCCCTTCGTGGCGGCCCCCAAGGCCGACCTGGAAAAGCCAGGTTTCGAGGTGCGCCTGTTGCAGCGCCCTGGCATCAAAAATGTCCTGCGTTACGCTGCGGCCCTGGTCATGGGGCGCCTTGACACCTTGCCCGACGCCTTAAGCCTTCTGGGAAGAAACATCGTCATCGAAGGGCCTTGCGAAGCTCCGGTTCAGGCTGACGGCGATATTCTGGCCGCACTTCCCGTTACCATCACGGTAGCGGACGAGATGGTCGATGTGCTGGGGTAAGGGGCTCTGGCAAGAGGGATTGATCGGGGGGATGGTCCAAGGAGAGTGGAAATGGTATAGTTCTTCTCTAACAATTGGTCTGGTATGACATGAACGCCCTTCTTGAGAAAGCCTTTGCAATCGCCTCGCGCCTGCCCGAGTCACAGCAGGAAGCCATCGCAAGCCTCGTTCTGGAAGAGATCGAGTCCGAGCGTGATTGGGACACACGGCTGGCGTCGACCCAGGACCAACTGGGCGAGTTGGTTCGCCGTGCAAAAGCTGAGGTGGCACAAGGCGATGTGCTGCCCTTTGATCCTTCGGACCGCCCGGCAACGTGATTTCGCGGACAACGAAGTCCTTCTGGAAGCATTTTGATCAACTTGCGCCGCATGTCCAACGCCAGGCCATGCGGTCTTATGCCTTATGGCGCTCCAATCCAAACTATCCGGGCCTGCAATTCAAGTGCGTGAGCGAGAGGCATGGCGCCTATTCGGTCCGCGTCGGTATTCATTGGCGGGCGCTGGGTTATCGAGCCAACGTGGATGACGGAGACACTCTGACCTGGTTCTGGATTGGATCGCATGCCGAATACGACAAATTGATCGCAGGTCTATAGCCCACGTTCCTGCTTTCGCCAGCGATCGACGCTGCGTTCGACGAAGGCGCGGTCGCCGGTTTCCTGGTTCCAGGCCTCGCTGAACTTGGCCGAGGCGGAATGCGGCCGTTCTTCAGGGGGCAGATGGTCGAACTTGATGCGCATGGGCACACTGGCTCCTTCGCCCACCAGCACCGCTTCCTGGGGCCTTAGGGTGGGCAAGGCGGTCAAGAGGTCCCTGGCCCCCTCGGGCAGGGCGCGGGCCACAAAAAGCTGGTCTTGCTCGTTGCTCATTTTCAGCACGAACAAGGTGCCGCACTGGGACAGGATCGAGGCGGAAAGCTCCGAGGGGCGTTGCGTGATCAGGCCGAGTGCGATGCCGTATTTGCGGCCCTCCTTGGCGATGCGCCCCAGGGCGCGGCGTGTAGGAATGAAGCCGTCCTCAGGGTTGGCGGGCACATAGCGGTGCGCCTCTTCGCAGACCAGCAGCAGGGGAATTGAGCGTTGGGGCGAACTCCACAGGCCGAAATCGAAAACGGTGCGGGCCAGGACGCTGACCAGCACATCGACGATTTCGGAGGGCACGCCCGACAGATCGATGACGGTCAAAGGCTTTCCCTGAACCGGAATGCGAAAAAGACGGCCCATGATATCGGCCAGATTATCGCGTACCACCAGGCCTGAGAACATGAAGCCGAAACGCCGATCCGTGGTCAGTGAATCGATTCTTGCCAGCAGACGCAGAAACGGGGCGGCACTTTCCGGCTTGTCGAGCTTGCCCGCCGCCTCGCGGATCAGGCGCACCAGTTCGCTCATACGGTAGGGGCTGGGCGTATCGACCGTGTAGCCTTGAACATCGGGATTGTCCTTGGCGAAGCCCTTGCGGGCCGCCAGCAAACAGTCGCGCAGGATCGACATCTGCTGTTGGCGATCGGAACTGTCGCCCGTGGTCAGAACCTCGACGCTTTCTTCAAAGTTCAGCAGCCAATAGGGCAGTTGCAGGTTCGAGGTGTCGATAATTTCCGCCCTGTCCTTGAAGGCGCCGCCATATTCGTTGTGCAGATCGAGCAGCACGATATGGGCCAGAGGATTGGCTGAAAGCAAGCGATGCAAAAGCAGGGCGACGGTGCAGGATTTGCCCGAACCCGTGGTGCCCAGAACGGCGAAATGCTTGGCCAACAGATTGTCGGTCGAAACATGGGCGGTTATGCCGGGCGCGTTGAAGACGGTTCCGATGCGAAGGGATTCGGGCCGGTCATCGCCGTAAACCAGCAGGGCGTCGTCATGCGTTCCCGGATAAACCGGAGCCCCTGGCAAGGGGTGCAGCGAGACGCCGCGCCGAAAGCGCTTCTCGCCCGAAAGGGCCTCGCCGGAAAGAATGATCGAAACACTTCCCCCTTCGTCATAGCTGGCGATGCTGCCATAGGTTTCAGCACCCCGGGCACTGATGCGGACCAAGCTGCCGATTCCCGGCGCCAGTGCGGGAGCAGTCAGACTGGCCGTCAGCGATGCCTGGCCGACCGACGTCACTTCTGCGAAGGCTTGGGCTTCCTCGCTCATGGTTATCCTCCCGCGACGGTCAGGCCATCGATGCGCAGGGTGGGGCTGTCGGTACCTGCCTTGAAGTCAAGATCGCAAGCCGGGGTCAGGTTGAGGAACATGTCCTTGAGGTTTCCGGCCACGGTCATTTCATTGACCGGGAAGGTGATTTTGCCTTTTTCGATCCAATAGCCCGAAGCGCCTCGGCTGTAATCGCCGGTGATGCCATTCACACCCATGCCGAATAGTTCGGTGACATAGAATCCCCGCTCGATATCCTCGATCAGTTCCGCCACTGTCACGGCCCCCGCCTCGATATACAGGTTGCTGGGTGACGGCGAAGGCGGGCTGGAGGTGCCGCGCGACGCATGACCAGTGCTTTTCAGGCCCAGTTGGCGGGCCGAGCGCAGATCGAGAAGCCAACTGGTCAGCACGCCGTCCTCGATAAAATTCATGCGCCGGTTGGGCAGCCCCTCGCCATCGCAGGGCTTTGATTTCAGCCCGCGCAAACGATGCGGATCGTCGATGATGCGAATGCCTCTGGCAAAAATTTGGCTGTTCAGGCTGTCTTTAAGAAAACTGGTGCCGCGGGCGATGGCGGCACCATTGATGGCGCCGGCGAAATGCCCCAGCAGGCTGCGCGCCACGCGGGCTTCGAAGACCACTGGCACCTTCGAGGTCGGCATCTTGCGCGATCCCAGATGGCGAACCGCCCTTTTTCCCGCTTCACTCCCCGTGATTTCCGGTGCGGGCAGGTCTTCGTGATGCACGGTCTGCGCCCAGTCATAATCGCGGGCCATGGCGGTTCCCTCACCCGCCACCACCGAGGCCGATTGCGAGAAGGAAGTCACGGCACTTTCCCTCAGCCAGCCGTTGGAGCCCGCCATGACGAAGCGCGTGCGGCCCCAACCGGCCTCGGCCCCCTCGGAATTGCTGACGCCCTTGACGGCGCGGGCTGCGTCCTCGCAGGCCTTGGCGCGTTCGATCAACCGTTCGGCACTGGGTTCGAACGCATCGACAAGATCAAGATCGGGCAGGCTGGTCGCCAGTTGGCTGGCATCGGCCAAGCCGCAATAGGGATCTTCGGGAACGGTTTTGGCCATGGCGACGGCGCGTTCGACCAGTTCGCCCAACGCCAGGGGCGAGCGATCAGCGCTGGAAACCAGGGACTGGCGTTTTCCGATCAGAACGCGCAAGCCGATATCGCCCGATTCCGAACGGTTCAGATGTTCCAGTTTGCCCAGGCGGAAAGAGACGGAAAGCGAGGCCTGATCGACCAAAACGGCATCGGCGGCATCAGCCCCGGATTTCAGCGCCCGCAAGACGAGATCGTTTAGAATATCCTTGGGATCAGTCATCGTTTTTTCCCGGGAAAACGGATGGGCGGTCATGGCTGAGATGGCGGGCGATGGTTTGCACCAGTCCATCCATGCTCCAGTCGTCGATGCTGCGCGCATAGCGCCTGCGCCAGTTGGGATGCTCGGCCACCGTTCCCGGCAGGTTCATCGGCTCTTCTTGCAAGATCAGGTCTTCGACCTGGGCCATCATGATCTGCGTCGGGGCATCATTCAGATAGCGGTGAACGCTTAAGGACAAGCGTCCGGCCTGGCTTGGCGTCAGTGTCCCGTCGGCGGGAAACAAGGGGTCGAGTTCGCCCCGTTCGACCAGGGCTCCGATCAGGCGGTGCCGATCCTCGCTTCTGGCATGGCGTTCATGACCCGCGACTTCCGGGCGCGGATAGAGATTGAGACGTTCGCGCCAATCGAGATCGCGGCCATTCCACCATCCGATCAGGGGAGCCAGATCATGCGTTCCGGGCGTGGTCAGCGCCTGGCTGTCGATTTCCCAGGGACGCTTGAACTGGCCGTCATGGCGCCGCTCGAAGGGCAGCAGGCGATAGGCGAACAGGCCCTCCGCCTTCATGCGTTCCCGGAAACCATCGGGCACGGTTCCCAGATCCTCGCCGATGACCAGGCAGTGGGCGCGCTGGCTTTCCAGCGCCAGCACAGCGAACAAGGCGTCGGCGGGCATGCGCACATAGGCACCCTGATCGGCTTCGTTGCCCTCGGGCACCCAATAGAGGCGGATCAAAGACATGGCATGATCAAGGCGCATGGCCCCGGCATGGCGCATATTGGCGCGCAGAACGCTGGCGAAGGGCGCATAGCCCAGTTCGTCGAGAGCCAGCGGATTGAAAGGTGAGAGTCCCCAATCCTGGCCTTTCAGATTCAAAGGATCGGGGGGGGCGCCGACGCCGATGCCCAGGGCCAGCGCATTCTGCAGCGACCAGGCCTCGCCGCTATCGCCCGGAATGCCGACGCCAAGATCGCGGTAAAGCCCTACGACCATGCCGGTTTGGCGCGCCTTGGCCGCAGCCCTGCCAAGCTGCCCGTCGGCCAGGAATTCGAGATACTGGAAGAATTGAATGCGCTCGGCATTTTCCATGGCGAAGTGCGCAACGTCAGGCGAGTCCGGGCTACGGAAGCTCTCCGGCCAGCGGCGCCACCAGGCCATCTCGTCCGCCTGTTTCTGGAAATGCTCTTGCAAGGCCTGGAAGCGGGCAAAGTTTTCCAAAGCCGCTCCCTGCTCCTTGACGAAGGCATGAAAGGCTTTCGAGCGGGACGTGTGATGCGCCCCCAGATGATGTTCGCGGAAATAGGCGTACATCGCTTCCAGAAGCGTGAATTTCAGCAAAGCCGCTTCAGGATAATCCACCAGTTCCGCCGCCTCGGCGGCTAGGCGCCGATCTTCCAGGGCCTTGGCCATGGGTTTGACATGGGCGAATTCGGGTTCGACCTCGGGGTCGATATAGATGGCATCGAGCAACAGGCGCGAGGAGGGCGAGTAGGGGCTGATGCGATCGGGCTGGCAATGAAAACGCGCATGCAAGGGATTGAGCCCGACCAGACCGCCGCCCAGTTGCGCCACGGCCTCGACCATCTCGCCCAGGGCAGAAAAATCGCCGATGCCGTAGCCTCTGGCCTGCGAACGTCGAAGGCCGTAAAGCTGCGTAGAGACTCCCCAGATTCGTCCGCCATTCATCAAGGGGTCGGGAACATAGGCCATGGTGGGTGCGACGATCAGCGAGGTCTCGGTGGCCTCGCCCCGTCCCAACTCGACCGAGAGGCGGTGATAGCCGAATTCAAGCGGCTCCGGACAGGGCAGGAGGCGCATCACCAGGCGCTTGCCGTCGATCCAGCATTCACCTGTCTGAGGAAGGTCGGATGTCTTGAACTCTCCGGTCAGAATATTTCCCGATTCTTCAAGCAGGCGCCAGCGGCCATGCTGCGTGCTTTCCGGAAAGGCGATCGGAATGGGCGGGGCATCCTGCCCCAGGCGCACGATATGGGTGGCCGGAGCGCCTCGGCGCCAGGGCCTTTCTTCAAGGCGCATCAGGCTGGAGCGAACGGCTTCCGGCGTATCGGCGGGCAGGCCCATGGATTTCAGGAAATGGCGCTTTGTTTCATCGGGAACGTGGCGCCACTGGCCGAAAAAGTCCCACCAGCCGGATTCGATTCCAGCCAGGGCGGAAAGCCGGTCGAGATCGGAAAGATCGTTCATTCTGCACCTCGGCTGGCCGACTTGCGTTTTAGGACGGCCAGGGAGCGGCCTTTCAGGGGGTATTGTTCTTCTGCTTCCACGAACTGCCCATGGCCAAGTCCGCTGGGCAGCGACGAGTCGATGACGACCTCCCAGACCAGACCCAGGGCATGGGGCGGGAGCGTGAAGGGAATCATGTCATGATAGGCGTTCATCATGATGATGAAGGTATCGTCGCGCCCGGAAGAACGGCTTTCGCCGCCGTCGTGCAAGGTGGCCTCGCCATTCAGCAGAAAGGCCAGCGAGCGGGCGTAGGGGACCTGCCAGTCCTGCGGGGTCATTTCGCTGCCCTCTGGCGTCAGCCACAGGATATCCTTGACGTGATTGCCGGTTTTTGCACCCTTGAAATAGCGGGGGCGACGGAAAACCGGATGGCGGGCGCGCAAATCGAGAAGGGCGCGCACGAAAGACAGCATATCCTCGTCGATATCCGACCAGTCGATCCAGGTCAGCTCGTTGTCCTGGCAATAGGCGTTGTTGTTGCCCTTTTGGCTTTTGCCCATTTCGTCGCCAGCCAGGAGCATGGGAACGCCTTGCGATAGCAAAAGGGTGGCAATCAGATTGCGCCGCTGCTGGGTGCGCAGTTTCAGGATGGCGGAATTGGCCGTGGGGCCCTCGACGCCGCAGTTCCAGGAATAGTTGGCATCGGTGCCGTCGCGGTTTTCCTCGCCGTTGGCGTCATTGTGCTTGCGGTCAAAGCAGGTCATGTCCGAGAGCGTGAATCCGTCATGCGCGGTCACAAAATTGAGACTGGCCCAGGGGCGTCGCCCGCCCCATTCGAACAGATCGGATGAGCCGGTGACGCGTGAGGCCATGTCGCCGATCAATCCGCCATCGCCGCGCCAGAACTGGCGCACGGTATCGCGGAATCGTCCGTTCCATTCCGACCAGCCGGGGGGGAAGCCTCCCAGCCGATAGCCGTCGCCGCCCAGATCCCAGGGTTCGGCGATCAGTTTGACGCGGCTAAGCACGGGGTCCTGGCGCACGGCGTCTAGAAAGCCCGATCCGCCATCGAATCCGGCGCGCTCACGCGCTAGCGAGGCCGCCAGATCAAAGCGGAATCCGTCGACATGCATTTCTTCGACCCAGTAGCGAAGCGAGTCCATCACCATCTGCATCACGCGCGGATGGCGCAGGTTGAGCGTGTTGCCGCAGCCGGAATAATTCTCGTAATGCCGCTCGTCGCCGGGGACCAGCCGGTAATAAGAGGCGTTGTCGATGCCCTTGAAACTGAAGGTCGGCCCCATATGGTTGCCTTCGGCGGTGTGGTTGTAGACCACGTCCAGTATGACCTCGATGCCCGCCTCGTGCAGATTCTGCACCATGCTCTTGAAATCGCCCAGCGAGTTGTCGGAAATGAAGCGCTGATCGGGGGCGAAGAAGCCGATGGTGTTGTAGCCCCAATAATTCGAAAGCCCCCGGCTGACCAGAAGATGCTCATCGACGGCGGCGTGAATGGGCAGAAGCTCGATGGCCGTGACGCCCAGATGGGTCAGATATTCGATCACGGATGGATGGCCAAGACCGAGAAAGGTTCCCTTCATCCGTCCCGGAACCTGCGGGTGACGCTTGGTGAAACCCTTGACGTGCAATTCGTAAAAAACCGAGTGCGAGAAGGGGATGGCGGCTGGCCGGTCCGATCCCCAGGTGAAGGCCGTATCGACAACCTGGCATTTGGGCATGTGGCGGGCGTTGTCGCGCTTGTCGAAGGAGAGGTCGGCCAGGGGGCTTCCCTGCTTGAATCCGTAATGCGCATCACTCCACTTAATGTTGCCCACCAGGGCCTTGGCATAGGGGTCGATCAGCAGCTTGTGATGATTGAAACGGTGCCCGTGTGCCGGGTCGTAAGGGCCGTGGACGCGGTAACCGTACAACTGGCCAGGACGGACATCGGGAAGCAGGACATGCCAGACCTCGTCGGTATATTCCGGCAAGTCGACGCGTTCGATCTCGTGCTGACCATGCTGGTCGAACAGGCACAGCTCGACCTTTTCGGCATGGGCCGAGAAAAGGGCGAAGTTGACGCCCTTGCCGCTCCAACTGGCGCCAAGGGGATAGGGGCTTCCGGATTTTAACGGCCTGCTTCGCGTCATCCCTTCCACCTGAAGGCGATGGTGCTAAGCGGCGGAAGTGTTGCCATCAGCGAATGGGACTGTCCGTGCCAGGGAATCTGCTCGGCATTCTGGCCACCGCCGTTACCGGCGTCCGATCCGCCGTAATAGGCGGAATCAGTGTTGAGGATTTCCGCCCAATGACCGCCCCTTGGCACGCCGATGCGATAGCCATGTCGCAAGACAGGGGTGAAGTTGCTAACGAACAGAACGACATCCTGCTCGCCCTTGCTTTTGCGCAGCCAGGAAATCACGCTGTTGTCGCGATCATTGCAATCGATCCAGGAGAATCCGGCGGGATCACAGTCCTGCTCGTGCAGGGCGGGAACGTCGCGGTACAGATGATTGAGGTCGGCAACGCAGCGTCTGGTTCCCTCGTGGAACGTGTCCTCCAGGAGATGCCAATCCAGCGAGGTCTGGTAGTTCCATTCGTTTTCCTGGCCGAACTCGCAGCCCATGAACAGAAGCTTCTTTCCGGGTTGGCCGTACATGAATCCGTAATAGGCCCGAAGATTGGCAAAACGCTGCCAGCGGTCGCCCGGCATGCGTCCCAGAATCGAGCCTTTGCCATGCACGACTTCGTCGTGCGACAGCGGGAGAATAAAATTTTCGTGCCAGGCATATAAGAGGCCGAAGGTCAGATCGTCGTGGTGATAGCGTCGGTGGATGGGATCCTTGCTCATATAGCGCAAGGTGTCGTGCATCCAGCCCATGTTCCATTTCAGTCCGAATCCCAGACCTCCCAGCCAGGTCGGGCGCGACACCATCGGCCAGGCGGTCGATTCCTCGGCGATCGTCATCACGCCTGCATGCTGGCTGTAAACCAACTCGTTCATGCGCCGGATGAAGGAAATGGCCTCCAGATTCTCGTTGCCGCCATGGATGTTGGGAATCCATTCGTCATGCTCTCGGGAATAATCGAGATACAGCATCGAGGCCACGGCATCGACGCGCAATCCGTCGATATGAAAGTTCTCCATCCAGAAAAGCGCGTTGGCGAGCAGGAAGTTGGACACTTCGTTGCGGCCATAGTTGTAAATCAGCGTATTCCAGTCCTTATGGATGCCCTGGCGCGGGTCTTCATGCTCGTACAGATGCGAGCCGTCGAACCAGGCCGGTCCGTGGGCGTCCGAGGGGAAATGCCCGGCCACCCAGTCGATGATGACGCCGATACCGCGGCCATGCAGGTAATCGACCAGATAGGCGAAGTCGTCGGGCGATCCGAAGCGCGAGGTGGGCGCAAAAAGCCCAATCGGCTGGTAGCCCCACGAGCCGTCGAAGGGATGTTCGTGCACCGGCAGCAATTCGACATGGGTAAAGCCCATTTCTTCGACATATTGCGCCAGTTGGTGCGCCATCTCGCGATAGCTGAGCGGACGGTTGCCTTCCTCGGGAATGCGTCGCCACGAGCCCAGATGTACCTCATAGATGCTGACCGGCGTGTTCAGGGCATTCATGCCTTGGCGTCGGCTCATCCAGTCGCCGTCGTTCCAGGCCCGCCCGTTCTTGTGCCAAACGCGGCTGGCACTTTTGGGCGGCACTTCCGCCCAGAAGCCATAGGGATCGGACTTTTCGGCCATCAGGGCGCCCGAGCGGGCCTTGATCTCGAATTTATACACATCGCCCGCAGAAACGCCGGGGACAAAGATTTCCCAGATGCCGATGCCCGGATGCAGACGCATGGCATGGCGCCGCCCGTCCCAGGAATTGAAGTTGCCGATCACGCTGACGCGTCTGGCATTGGGGGCCCATACGGCAAAGCGGGTGCCAGCCGTGCCGTCGATCTCCATGGGATGTGCGCCCATGATGTCGAAGGACCGCCAGTGATTGCCTTCCCCCAGAAGATGCAGATCCACCTCGCCCAAGGTCGAGCCGAAGCGGTAGGCATCCTCGATTTCGGAGACCGGCCCGCCGCTCATATGAACACGAAGCCGCCATCCCTTGTCGGGAGGAGGGGACAGAGGGGCTTCGAACAGGCCGGATTCGTGTGTGCGGGCCATTTCGGCCAGAACGGCGCCATCCTTCCGGTCGATGACTTCAACGCGCCCGGCACCCGGCTGGAAACAGCGCAGCACATAGCCGCCCTGTTCGTTTTTGTGCAGGCCGAGAAAGCCGAAGGGGTCTGAATGGTCGCCAAGGGCGATCAGGTCGGCAGGACCTGGGCGGCGGGACTTCGAGCTGCGAGAGGGCATGATACGGCACTTCGCTGGTTATGACTGGTTGGGACAGTCTTTCCCTTAAGCCGGGCCAGGGCAAGAGACGATTGATGAATATCAAATTTCCGTCTTAAACCTTATATCAGAGAAGTGTGGACAAAGCGGATGGGAAGTAGTACGAAAGCTAGGTGTTGTTTCGGGCTCCTCCAGGGAGCCTATCGGTCTCGATGGAGGATTTTCTCATGAACGCTACTACTAAAACCCTGGGCACGCTGGTTCTTGCCCTCGTGGTTCTCGCCCTTTATTTCAGCATTTTCGTCTTCAAGTTCTACCTGCCGCTCTATCTGGCCCTGGCGCTGGCCGGTCTTGGCCTGGTGGTCGTGACCTATCTGGCTGGCAATGCCGGTGGCAGCAACGAGGCGCACTGAGCGCTGATTGCTTGAAGCTCGAGAAATGAAAACGCCCCGCCAAACAGCGGGGCGTTTGCGTTCTACCCAAAGAACAGCAGTTCAGCCAAGCCCGATCCAAGTGGCTTCGCGGCCCTTGGCTGTGCTGGTGGCAACCACCTGAACGCGCTGGCCCTCAGCCAGGCTTTCCAGGCCGCAACGGCGCAGAACGCTTTTATGGATGAAGACATCTTTGCCGCCGTCGTCGGCGGTGATGAAGCCGAAGCCCTTTTCCTGGGCGAACCATTTGACGGCGCCCGAAAGCGAAGGTCCGTCCGCTGCCGGGGGCGGCGGGGGCGGCGGGATGTTCGAGGTGTCGGCATCGATGATGCGCAACACCTGCTGTCCCTTGGCACCCTGGCCGACTTCGCACAGGATATCCGCCCCTTCGGGTAAAATCGCCAGTCCGAATTTTTGAAGAACCGAGACATGCAAGAAGGCATCCGGCGTCCCATCGCTGGGGGCCACGAAGCCAAATCCCTTGTCTGGATTGAACCATTTGACGCGGGCTCTAATCTGAACCCCTTGCTGGGGAGCCTTGGGCTTTCCCCCTCCAAAACCGTAATTGGACACGTGCTTACGCCCCTTCGATCGACACCATCCCCGTCCACACTCTTTGGCGGAGTAGCGGACCCTGAATTTGTGCCACGACTCGGGGTTTATTTCCAGCGCTTTTCTCGGGTATGTGCCGGATCGTCTCGCCTTTGCAGTGAGTTACCTGTAAGGCGGCGGCTTATGACAAACTAAAGTGGGGGACATGTTCAATCCACGCTAAATCTTGTAGGTGGACTAAGTAATCATCCGCTCTCTGTGTGAATATTGACAATCCGAGGCGGGAGTCACAGAGTCGATTTATGTTCGCCAAGGCCAAAAGAGGCATAAGAAGGGGCAGCTTGTTTGCCGTGATCCTGGCTGTCGCTTTTGCGGTCGGGGGCGGGATGCAGATGTCATTGGCTTCCTGCCAGCCCCATTCCCAATCCGCGTCTGCACATGGCCTTGATCATGGCGGGCATGTTCCCGATCAGGATACGCAATCCGCTCCAGCTCTTTCGCTGGATATGGCCTGTTGCGTCGCCTCCGTGCCAGAGGCCAGTGCCTGCCTGCTGGTCAAAGCGATTTCCCAGCCTGTCCATTTCCGTCTGGGAGCCGAGCGCTTGCCCACGGGAAGAACCCTTCTGCCCGAGCCCCTTCCTCCCAGGTCCTTCGTCTAAAGATCGCCCCTTGCGGGGTATTGATTCTTTGCGATTGAACTTAAGGAGTATGTGCGATGACACAGGCGCTCGATCCTGGTCGCAGCCTGCCGACACGGCGAGGCTTCGTGGCGGCGGCCAGCCTTGGCATTCTTGGTCTTTACGGCGTCTGGGCGGCGCTGGGGGCTTCCGGAAAATCTGGAAAAGACGAGTCTGACGGCCATGCCGGACATGGAGGGGAGCCAGAGACCGCTTCGTCTTCGGGAGGCCATGGCGGCCACGGAGCAAGTGTTGGCGGTCCCTCGACCGATGACTTCCGCAGACTGACCGAAGATTTCTCGAAACGCTGGAAGCAGCAAGATGGAAGCGTTCGTCCGGGATATGTTCCAGAGCCTGTTCGCAGTGAACCGGACCCCCATGCCGGGCACGATATGCATGCTCAGCCGGTCCAACCCCAGGCAAGCCATGCCGGCCATGCCGGACATGATCCTCATGCCGGGCACGACATGCAGGCGATGCAAGCCTTGGCGCCAAACGCCCATGCTGGGCATGAGGTCGCGCCTTTAGGCAATGCTGACGGCGGCAATGAAGTCTATCTCATGGCCTATCAATGGGGCTTCGAGCCGTCCTGGCTGAAGCTTGAGGCGGGCAAGACCTATCGTTTCCGCATGATGGCGGTCGATGCCAGCCATGGCGCATCGATTCAGATGGGCAGCGGCAGCCTGATCACCCGCCTGCGCCAGGGCGTTCTGACCGAGCGCGAGATCACCTTTACCGACAAAGGATCGCATCTCCTCTATTGCACGGTTTTCTGCGGCGCCTTTCACGACCGCATGACCGCCCGCATCGATGTGGTCTGAGGGAGACTCCCATGACGCCCAATACGCATTCCTCATTGTCTCTCTCTCTCGCCGCTCTCGCCCCCGGCGACCGGCGTTTGATTCGCAGCCTATTCATCGCGGCTCTGGCCGCTTTGGCGCTGGGCCTGCTGCTTGGCCTGTGGGTGGCGCTGGCGCGCGCCGGATGGGCCAGGCCCGATCTGCCTGAAACCGGCTATCGCCTTCTCACCTTGCACGGCGTTGCGGTGTTCTTCGACTGGTTGACCCTGGCTCAGGCAGGGTTGCTGCTGGTGCTGGCGGCCCAGGAACGCAAAGCCCCTCTGTCTCTGGCCTGGATGGGTTGGGCGGGGCTTGTGGTCATGCTCGTCGCCTTTGTTCTGCATCTTCTGGGCACGCTTGGAGGCAATCCGCTGCTCTATGACGGGTCGCCTGAACTGGTGGCCGACGCAAGACAGGGGGCCCTGCTGTTCTATCTGGGCTATGGCGCCCTGGCCCTGGGGCTGGTGCTGTTGGCCTTGCCCGGTCTGGCCACACTGGTTAAGGCCAGAAAGGCGGGAAGCGGTTCCTGGACGGCGCTGGGCTTCGGCGCCTTTGCCTGGGCGGGACTGCTGCTGGTCAGCGCCATCGCTCTGGCCAACACCTTTCTGCCCGCCATTCTGTGGGCGGTAGGCTTGGGCGGCATGCCCGCCGACCATGCCACGCTCTGGCATCTTTTGTTCCACAACATGCATTACCTGCCGCTCTTGGGCACCATGCTGGCCTGGTATCTGCTGTTGCCGGAACTGACTGGTGCGCGCTCGATTTTCGGCAGCGGATTTTCGAAGTTGGTTTTCTGCCTCTATCTCGTCTTCGTGCCGCCAACCTCGCTCTATCACATGTTTCTGGAGCCTGGTCTCGATCCGATGGTTCTGGTTCTGGGCTCCTTGCTCTCCTTGTTCATCGGCGTGCCCACCATCGCCGCCTTCCTGGTGGTGATGACCTCGCTGGAAGCTCACGGCAGGGCGAGGGGGGCGAGGGGAGGACTGGGCTGGCTCAAGTCGCTCGACTGGTCCCAGACCGCCACGCATGCCCTGGCGGCGGCGGTAATCAACCTGGCCCTGGGGGGCGTGCTGGCCTTTGTCCTGATTCAGGAAAAACTGGCGGGCCTGTTGTCCGACACGTTCTTCGTTCCGGGCTATTTCCATTTCATGACCCTGGGTGTGGTCACACTGTCACTGCTGACCGTGGCTGAAAGGATCGCTCCGGCTCTGGGTGGGCGGGGCGGTTCCGTCGCCTGGGCGCGCTATCTGCCCTGGCTGATCACGCTGGGGCTGTTCCTGTTCGGCGTGGCGGGCGTGGTGGCGGGCAGCCAGGGCATGCCAAGGCGTGTCCTCGATGCCTCCTATGAGGGGTTGGCGCCGACATCCTGGATACTGCTTTCCTGGATCATCGGCATCGGCGCTCTGCTCATGGCCCTTGGCCTGGGTCTGATGGTGGCGCGGATCGGCGCCGCCTATCTGGGATTTGGCCCCAAGGCCTTGGCGACAGAACAGCCGCAAGCCGTTCCTGAAGAACTGGCCCTGAAACAGGGAGCATGGGGGGCATCCCTGGCGGTGGCACTGCTGCTGACCCTGATCACGGCCGCCACCTGGGGCGCCTTCGCCCTGATGCGGTCATTACCGGTGATTGCCATCGGTGGCGCTGGACATTGAGGAGAATTAACATGTCGCAAGATGTTTTTCTATTAGGGCTGATTTCCGCTGTTTGGGCGGCCCTGGCCCTGGCCTATGCCCTGGTTCCCATGCTGAACATGCCGGGTAGCGCCTTGATCTGGGGTTCGGGCGCGGGATTGTTCCTGGGCCTCGCTTTGTGGGTCCGGCGCGGTTGACGCGGACCGGCCCTCGGGTGCAAAGTCGGGCGAATCAGTATATTCGGATATGAGCCATGCCCACGACTACCCGCCATCTTGAACTTCCGGCCCGTCTGGCCGGCCTGGCCTTGCGCCCCATGCCGCCCCAGGTATTGGAGCCTTTGCTGGGGCTTGCCATGCGCCTGGCCCTGCGGCGCCATCCCCGCCTGATCGAACGGCTGGCCGAGCTGGCACCCGCCCGCATCATCATCGAGCCCAGGGACACAAGGCACCGTTTCCTGATCGATCTTTCCGAAGGCGATGCCCCGGTGCGGCTGATGCTGGCTCAGGAAGACGACGAGGCCCAGGCCACCATCTCGGGCAGGCTGGCCGCCCTGATCGACCTGATGGAAGGGCGCATCGACGGCGACAGCCTGTTCTTCACCCGTGATCTGTCGGTAACTGGCGACACTGCCTTGATCGTGGCGCTGCGCAACACGCTGGACGGCGAGGAAATCTCGCTGCTGGATGACGTGCTGGCCTTTCTGGGGCCTTTCGCCCCTACGGCGGCGCGTCTGATCGGTCTGGCCGACGATGCCGCCAAGCGTCTGGCCGCCAAGGCGGGCGAGAGTCTGCAGGCTTTGCATGCCATGGCGCATGGACGCCATGATCCAGAAGCCGAGGCCGAGGCGCTGCGCCAGGAAGTGGCGGCGCTGAAGAGCCGCTTGTCAAAGCTGGAATCGCGCGCGAGCCGGGCCAAGGAAGCAGCCCCGGCATGAGTGTGCCCTATCTCGAACTGGTCTGTCCGGCGGGAACGCCCGCAGCCCTGCGCGCTGCCGTCGATGCCGGGGCCGACACGGTCTATTGCGGCTTCAGGGACGAAACCAACGCCCGCAATTTTCCGGGTCTTAATTTCGACCGGCGCGAAATGAGAGAAGGCATCGCCTATGCCCATGGCAAGGGACGCAAGGTGCTGGTCGCCATCAACACCTTTCCCAAGGCGGGCAATGCGAGGCCCTGGCATCTGGCGGTCGATGACGCGCACGACCTGGGGGCCGACGCCATCATCCTGGCCGATATCGGCCTCTTGGATTATGCCCACAAGACTCATCCCGATCAGCGTTTGCATCTGTCGGTTCAGGCGGCGGCGTCGAATGCCGAGGCCATCGGCTTTTACCGCGACCGCTTCGACGTGAAGCGCGTGGTGCTGCCCCGGGTTCTGACGGTGGACGAGATCGCAAGGCTGACCCGCGAGGCGGGCGTCGAGACCGAAGTCTTCGCCTTCGGTGGTCTGTGCGTGATGGCCGAGGGGCGTTGCGCCCTGTCCTCTTATCTTACCGGCACCTCGCCCAACAGCCAGGGTGCTTGCGCTCCGGCCAGCCATGTGCGCTACGACGAGGAGGGCGGCAAGCTTCTCTCGCGCCTGGGCGGCATCACCATCAACAGCTTTGAGAAGAACGAGCCTGCGGGCTATCCCACGCCCTGCAAGGGTCGCTTCGTGGCGGATGGCAAAACCTCGTACCTGTTCGAGGACCCGGTCAGCCTGAACACGTTGGACATTCTGCCGCAATTGAAGGCGGCCGGTATCACCGCCTTGAAGATCGAGGGGCGCCAGCGCGGACGCGCCTATGTCGCCGAAGTGGTGGGCACCTTCAGGAAGGCCATCGATGCGCTTGCCTTCGGCCATCAATCCCAGCATGCCGCCAACGCGCTTGCCGCCCATTCCGAGGGCGGTCGGCAAACCACCGGTGCCTATAAGAAGAGCTGGCGATGACCTCATCCTTGAAAATTTCCATCGGGCCGCTCCTCTTCCACTGGACGCCCGAACAAAGACGCGATTTCTATTTCCGCCTAGCCGACGAGGCGCCGGTCGATACGGTGCATCTGGGCGAGGTGGTCTGCTCGAAGCGCTCGCCCTTTTTCGATCCGATGATTCCCGAAGTGGCCGAGCGTCTTCAAAAGGCGGGCAAGGAAGTCGTGCTATCGACGCTGGCCCTGGTGACCAGCAAGCGCGAGATGGAAGCCCTGGAGGGAGCCACTGAAAGTGGCCTGCTGGTCGAGATCAACGATGTGGCGGGCGTTCCCGCTGTGAAGGGCCAGCCCTTCGTGGTCGGGCCTTATATCAATCTGTTCAACGAGGACACGCTGAAGGTTTTTGCCGGTCTTGGCGCCGTGCGCGCCTGTCTGCATGTCGAGTTGTCGTCACAGGCGGCGCGGCTGCTGTCTGGCGCCAAGGGCCGCGTTGAATTGGAGATGATCGCTTTCGGCCGCCTGCCGCTCTCCGTCTCGGCGCGCTGCTATCACGCCCGGGCCCATGGTCTGGCCAAGGATTCCTGCCAGTATGTCTGCGAAAGCGATGCTGACGGAAAGCCCGTGGATACCCTGGACGGACGCAACATCCTGGTCGTCAACGGCACCGAGACCATGTCGCACGGCTATGTCAATTTGGCCGCCAAGCTTCCCGAATTGAGGGAGATCGGCATTGGTCGGGTGCGCCTTTCGCCCCAGAAAACCGATATGGTCGCCATTGCCAAGATTTGGCGTGATGCCATCGATGATCGGATTTCGCCCGACGAGGCGGCTGCTGCGTTGCGCACAGTCTGCGGCGACGTTCCCTTTGTCGATGGCTATTGGCAAGGCCGCGAAGGCCTGGTCTGGGGCGAAGACGAAATTTAGGCAGCAATCATTGGAAGGGGGGGGCGTACATCAATCCCCCCTTGGTCCAAAGCTCGTTCAGTCCGCGTTCGATGCCGATCACGCTGCCCTTGCCCAGATTGCGTTCGAAGCTCTCGCCGTAATTTCCCACCTGTCGGATGATGTCGAAGGCCCATTGGTCGGAAAGGCCAAGAGCCTTGCCCAGTCCCGGCTCGACACCCATGAAACGACGGACATTGTTCATGGTGGATTTGCGCTTTTCCTCGGCATTGGCCTGGGTGATCTCCATTTCCTCGGCGGCCATCAGGGCATAAAGCGTCCATTTGACGATCTTGAACCAGCCTTCGTCGCCCTTGCGAACCAGGGGGCCCAGCGGCTCCTTGGACAGGCGCTCGCGAAACAGCACATGCTCCTCTGGATTGGACAGCGACGTCTGTTTCAAGATGGCCAACTGGGTATAGTCGCTGGTCATCACGTCACAGCGTCCTCCCAGATAGGCGGCCACCATCTCCTGGGCGTTCGCCACGCTGATCTTGCGGTAGCCGACCTTCAGGCCTTGCATGAAGTCTTCGAGATTGCGTTCGGACGTACTGGCGGGCTGAACGCAGATGGCGGCGTCATTCAAATTGCGGATGGTCCGAGCCCCCAGCGATTTGCGGACCAGAAGCCCTTGGCCGTCATAATAATTGATGCCTGCAAAGGTCAGTCCTTCCAGCGTGTCGCGCTTTAGGGTCTGGGTCAGGTTGCGAGCCAGAAGATCGACTTTGGAAGATTGCAGATGCTCGATTCCGTCCTTGACCGAAACCGGGAAGAATTGAACGCGCTTGGCGTCGCCCAGGACGGCGGCAGCCACGGCACGGCAGAAATCGGCGTCAAGACCTCGCCAGGTTCCGCTGGAATCCTGCGAGGCGAAGCCCGCAATGCCGGTATGCACGCCGCAGCGCACCTGGCCTCGTTCGCGCACTTCGTCAAGAATGGCGGCCTGAGCCTGACTGGGCAGCCAGATCGGCAGCGAGAGAATAAAACAGAAGAAGAAGCGTCTCATGAATGGCCCTCGTCGGAAAAAGCGTTGGCGAAATGGTGGACTTCCTTGGCAATGGACAAGAAAGCGTCGGTGGCGTCGGGATCGAAATGGCGGCCCTTGCCTTCGGCGATGATGCTCATGGATTTTTCGTGGGTGAAAGCTGGCTTGTAGGCGCGCTTTGAAATCAAGGCGTCATAGACGTCGGCAATCGCCATCAAGCGGGCCGAGAGGGGGATGGCCTCGCCGGAAAGCCCCTGGGGATAGCCGCTGCCATCCCATTTCTCATGATGGGAGACGGCGATGTCGCGGGCCAGGGCCAGAAACGAATTGGCGCTGTCCAACTTGCTCTCTGCGGCCAGAATGGCATCGCGCCCGATCAGAGTATGGCGCTTCATGACCTCGAATTCGTCGGCCGTCAGGGGGCCGGGTTTCAGCAGAATGGAGTCGGGAATGCCCACCTTGCCGATATCGTGAAGCGGTGCCGATTTGTAAAGCAGGTCGATGGTTTCGTCATCCAGTTGGGCCGCAAAGCGCGGATATCCCTTCAAGGCGACGGCCAGCGAACGGATGAAGTTTTGTGTGCGACGGATGTGGTTGCCGGTTTCGTTGTCCCTGGTTTCGGCCAGGCTTGCCATGGCCAGGATGGTGGCATCGCGGACCTGGGCCAATTCATACGTCCGTTCCGCCACCTTGCGCTCCAGCGTCGCATTCTGATTTTTCAAAAGAAGCCTGGCTTCTCTCAGCATTAGGTGATTGCGAATGCGGGCTTCCACGATGGGCGGGCTGAAGGGCTTGGCGATATAGTCAACCGCTCCCAGCGCGAATCCCATCGCCTCGTCCTGTTCTTCGCGCTTGGCGGTCAGAAAGACGATGGGAATATCGTGCGTCTCGGGATTGGCCTTCAGAGTCTGGCAAATGTCGTAGCCATCCATATCCGGCAGCACGATGTCCAGCAGCACCAGATCCGGCTTGGGGTCCATCTGGGCCAGCTTCAGGGCCTTCTCGCCCGAGGTGGCGATCCTGGTGCGCCAGAAGGGTTTTGCCACCTCGTTGATGATGGCGATATTGGCGGGCGAATCGTCGACAATCAGAATCAGGGGAAGTTCTTGGGTAAAGGTCATGGCGGGCTCTCGATGGAAGATTCCAGGGCATTGGCAAGAACGGCCAGTTGTTCGGCCCCTTCGTCGAAGGCAAAACGCTCGATCAAATGGCCCAGCCGTTTCGTTGGCGCGTTGCCAGTCTCGATGGCCAGATCTGATTTGATTGATTCGAACAGTTCCAGCGCCTCGCCGTCGCAGGCCGAAAGCAGGCGCGACAATTCCTGAAGTTTGGGCTTTAGAATTTTAACGCGAATAACCTCGCGCGGGCCGGTCTCGGGCGCAAGGATGGAGCCCAGATCCTTGCCGTCCGGGCAGTTTAGCGCCATGGCCAGCGCATCGATGGCTTCGGCCAGTTTCGAAAGATGGTCTGCCGCTGCCTCCGGCTGCCCGCTCAGGGCGGCCTTTTCAATATGGTCGGCCAGTTCCTGAATTTCCTGAGCGCCCAGATTGGCGGCGACGCCTTTCAACGTATGGGCCAGGCGCTCGGCCTCCCTGGTCGAAGCCTGGGCCAGCAGATGCGACAATTCACCGGCCACGTTGCGATAGTCGCGCACGAAGTCGGCCAGCAGCTTGATCAAAAGGTCTTTGTTGCCGCTAAGACGTTTCAAGGCGGAGTCAAACTGGATGCCGGGAAGAGGCGGCTCGTCGCCTGCAGAAAGGGTAACCGCAGATTGAGAGACATCCTTGCGAAGGCGCTTGGGATCAAGCCTTGGAGCGATCCAGGTTTTCAGCGTCACCAGCAGGCGTTCCGGTTCGATCGGCTTGGCGATATGCTCGTTCATTCCCGCATTCAGCACTTTCTGACGTTCTTCAAGCGTTGCATGCGCGGTCATGGCAATGATGGGCAGGGTCTTGAACCTTTGATCGGCACGAAGCCGCTTCGTGGCTTCGAAACCGTCCATCACGGGCATCTGAAGGTCCATCAGAACGCCGTCATAGCCATGCTTGCCTTTCAGCCGCTCGATGGCCTGGGCGCCATTGACGGCCACATCCGAGGTAATGCCGAAGCTTTCAAGCAGTCCCTGCGCCACCTGCTGGTTGATCGCATTGTCTTCGACCAGCAGCAGATGGGCGCCGCTGACTTCGCTGATGATGTCGGGCTCCATCATGGTTGCGGGAGGTGCTTGTCCATCCAGCTCGGCCAGAAGATGGACAAGCCTTGTGGCGGTCAGGGGTTTGGCCGCCAGGGCATCCGCCCCCAATTCTCCCGAAACTTCGCTGGGCAGTTCGGCGCCGAAAGCAGAAAGGGCGACAAGTCTGATCTTTGGTGATGAAACCATGGCCTTAAGGCGGCCCAGCATCTCGCTGTCGGCCAGAAGGATGTCGATGGGGGCGGGGCTATTCTCGGCGGCTGCGATTCTCTCCAGGGCTTCCTCTGGGGTGGCGGCTGAATCCGCCTTCAGACCCAGATTGATGGCCAGACGGGTGAGAGCCCGCCGTTCCGGCGGGTAGGCGGCGGCGATGAGAAGATGGTGCGCCTTTGCCAAGTCGCTTAGACCAAAATCGGTGCTGCCGTCCAAAACCCCCAAGCGGACATTGAACAGAAAATCCGACCCGCGCCCCAATTCGCTTTCGACGCTGATCGTGCCTTCCATCAATTCGACCAGACGTCGGCTGATGGCCAATCCCAGCCCGGTGCCGCCGAACTTGCGGGTGATCGACCCGTCCGCCTGCACGAAGGCCTGAAACAGCTTCGCCTTCTGCTCTGGCTTCATGCCAATTCCGGTGTCGCGGATGCGAAACAGAAGGCGCACCGATTTTTCCGTCAGCTCATCGGCGGCAAGGCTGATTTCGATCTCGCCCTTCTCGGTAAATTTGACGGCATTGTTGAGCAGGTTTATCAGGACCTGGCTCAGGCGCAGCGCATCGCCTTGCAAGTGCCTGGGAACGCCTTGGGCAACGTCCAGTATCAGGGGAAGCTCTTTTTCGAAGGCGCGGTGCCCGACCATGGTGCAGACGGTGTCCAGCACCTGATCCAGATCGAAGGGAACGGCTTCCACATCCATCTTGCCGGCTTCGATCTTCGAGAAATCCAGAATGTCGTTGAGAATGCCGAGAAGGGCGCGCGCCGAAGTCTCGATTTTGGAGGCATAGTCGCGTTGGCGCACTGTCAGGCCGGTTTTCAGCAACAGATGCGTCATGCCCAGAACGGCGTTCATGGGGGTGCGGATTTCGTGGCTCATATTGGCCAGGAAGTCGCTTTTCAGGCGGTTGGCTTCTTCGGCCTGCAGGCGGGCTTGCTCCAGTTTACCCTCGTTCTCCTCCAGGGCTTTCTGGGCGGCAAGCTGGTCCGAGACGTCGATGGCGACCAGCACCAGCCCCTGCGGGCTGATCGCCGAGCGATTGACGCGCAGATGACGCTCGCCGCCGGGAGAGGTATACCAGCTTCGCGTCTGATCCGGCCCGTCGTTGAAATAGGTTTCAAGTCGCCTTCGGGCCAACTCTTCCGGTTTGCCCGGCCCATAATCGCCGCGCTCGGCCATATAGGTCAGAACGGTAAGCAGCGGCATGCCTTCGTTGACCAGGCCCGGAGGCAGATTGAACAGATCGACGAAACTTTCGTTGAAAAAGGAGAGGTTGTAGTCGGAATCGACTTGGTAGATGGCGCCGGGAACGGCTTCCACCATCAACTGGGTTTGAACGGTTTTGTCGGCCAAACGGGCTTCCGCCTCGACTTGTGGCGTTACGTCCAGGGCGACATAGACCGTTCCCTGCTCGGTGGTTTGCGAGCGCGTGATCTTCAAGAAACGCTTTCCGCCGACCAGCAGCGTCGAGGAGACGGGTTGCCCATCCTTGATCGCGTAGAAGCCGTCGAAGCGGGCCTGGGCCAGTTCGACCGGATCGCCATGGCCGTAGTCGCCTCTTGCCGCCAGATAGCGCAGATGGTGAATGATCGGCTCGCCCGGCTTCAAAAGCTCGGCGGGGAATTCGAATAATTCGGCGAAGCGGGCATTGTGAAAGACAAGGCGGTGATGCTGATCGACCAGATAGACGGCACCCGGCATGGCGTCGAGAATCAGACGCATCTGAGCGGTTCGGGCCGCCAGCTCTCCCTCGGTGTTCTTGAAGTCCGACACATCGACCAGCACCGAAACCAATCCGCCCGGCTGCTCATTGGGCTGCATTTCAGCGCCTTGCAGCAGGCCGAAGGTACGTTTCCAATACAGCATCTGGTGCGTACGCCCGTCGGCCAGTCTGGCCGTTCCCTCGGTATGGAACTCTCCACCCTTGGCGAGCAGCGCCATATCCTCGGCATGATGGCGATCCGCCCGTTCATCGCCGAACAGTTCGGGCGGCGTTTTTCCGATGATTGCCTCGCGCCTGACGCCAAAGGCGATTTCGTAGGCACGGTTGCATCCGGCAAAGCGGCCTTTGGTGTCCTTGATGCTGACGGGATTTGGGATGGTGTCGAGCAGGGCGCGCTCGAACTCCAGTTGCTGATTGAGCCTTCGCGCATTCTCCTGAAAGACGGTCAGGGCCTTGGTCAGGCGGGCAAACTCGTCATTGCCCGAGAAAAAGGGAAGCTGCCCGTCCAATTCTCCGTTGGCGGCTCGGGTCATCGATTGCGTGACGGCATCGATGGCTCCGATTACCCGGATGCGCATGGTATAGGCCGCCCAGCCGATCAGCATCAGGGCGCACCCCACCAGGAACAGAAGAGACAGGCCGTAGAAATTGAACATGTGCCTGGCATTGTCCAGGGACGTCATGGCATGGCTGCGCTCTAGCACCATCAATTGCCCCAGGGAGCTGGTGACGGGCTCGATGGCGGGAAACATCTGGCGCGAGACGAAGGTTGAGAGGTCCGCCACAGCTTCCGAATCGAGAATGTCGGCTAATTCATTGAGTGCCGTTTCCGCACTGGCCATGCGGTTATCGGCCAAAGTTGCCAGGTGAATTTCATCTTCGTCGGTCAGTTTGGACCTCAGGCTGGTCCATGACGTGCCTATGTGGGCTCGCGTTTCGGCCAACTGGCGGCTGGCGACGCTCCATTCCATCGAGCCGTTGCGCACTTTGATGGCGATGGCGGGTACGTCGATGCTGTAATGATCGGAAAGCGCTCGAAGGTCGGCCATGGGGCTTAGAAGATCATTGTCGAGCCCTGAGAATAATTTTTCAGCCGAACGCAGCATCCAGGCGCTATTCGCGGCCAGAACGACAATCACCAGCGCCAGAACCGCAAAGGCGGCGAACAGACGTGTCTTGACTGACATCAAGCTCCCCTATCGAGACACCGGGCAGACCCCATGGTTCCGGTGCCCGTTGTTCAATCGATCACATTCTAGAGTGATTTCTAGTGCGGGTCGTCTGAAATCGAAGCCAAATTTTCGATTTTAGACGTGAATCGTTCGCTAGGGATTGGCCAGAGGCGCTTTGGGTTTTCCCGGCTCGCGGATGGGATAGGCGGTTCGAACGTCCCCGTTCTTGTCAACCACACCCTGAATCAGGACGCCGGAGGGTGCCCGGCCACGCCAGCTCCAGGCCTCGCCTTCGAGCGGGCGGGTCAGGGTGGCGTTATCATAGGCTGCCAGGACTTCCTTTTCCAACTGGTTGCGCGTCCAATCGGCGGGAAACAGGGTCGATCCACTTTTTTTGCCAAGCCAACGCCCGCTTTTGGGTTCAAAAATCTCCACCTCGGCCTTGACGATTCCGTTGGCATCCGGCTGCCCCGCCTTGACGACGCGGGCGGAACGGGGAACGAAATCGACACCCGCATAGTGAAAACCGGTGGCCTGACCCTGGGAGTTGATTTCCCCGGTAAGAATATGCCGCCAATCGATTTTCCTGAGCGGAAAGACCTGGGAGGCCTTGGCGCCGCTGATGGCAACAGGCTGTGCTTGCACATCCCTGGCGGGAGCTTGAATTGGCGCCAGGAACAGCAGAACCAGAAAAAGGGCGGCAAATTGTTTCATAACTCTGTAATCGCGTTAAAATGCGGCGGCATTATGTCATTCTTCCTGCAAGATGAAAGGGCAAAAGGGAGCGATGCTTGCAGAGGCCCTGTTCTGCCTGAAAGAGGCGCCCTTTCGCAGAGAGAGCTGGCCTGCCGTGCGGGAACAGGCGGCGATTCTGTCGCGTTTTCGTCGCCATCAAGCCGCTTGGGAACCCCATCTGGCCGCCAGCCGATCCGTCATTCTGGAGGCAATTCAGCATTGTTCCATGCGTGATCGCGCCGTCATTCTGGGGTCCGGCCTGCTTCTAGACGTCCCGATTGAGGAGTTATGCCGCCAATTCGCCCAGGTCGTTCTGGTCGATCTGCATCACCCCGCCCCGGCCCGCCGGATGGGAAGGCGCCATTCCAATATCGACTTGCTGACGACCGATATTGGCGCCAAGGATTTTTGGCAAAATCTTGTTCCCATGCCCGATCTGCTGGTCAGCCTCAATTTGGCCGGACAGTTGGCTTTGATGACGGACGGCGACGATAGGGTGCTTTCGCATCTCGATGGCCTTCGAAATGCTACGGGAACCCGGGTTCTGATTACCGAGACGATGCGCCTTGAGCATGATGAAAAGGGTCGCGAAATCGCCCGGGAACAGGCCTTGCCCGAGGCTTGCGGACTTGAGCCGCCTCATAACAACTGGAAATGGCCTCTGGCGCCCGTGGGGGAGCTTGCCCCATATAGGGGGCTGCTCCTGGACGTGGGGGCCTGGATATGGAGTGCCTGACTTTGCGCGAGAATGCCGAGCGGTTGAATCTGGAATGCCTGTGCCGGGCGGTGGCCGAGACGGATCTGACGGCTTGTCTCGACCGGCGCCGGGGGCTTTTAGGATTCGGTCAGATGGTTCTGGAAAGCAGGCCGCATCTTTTTTCACGAACACCCGTCTTCGTCACCAAGGCCGATGCCGATCTGATGGCCGAACTGGTGGTGGCGATCGAACGCGTGGGCAGGCTTCCTGCCTGGATAGCGCAAGCCTTGGCGGCAGCGCCCCAGGCGGCGCAGCCCGACTTTGGCGTGCGTAGTGTTTTCATGGGCTATGATTTCCATATCGGCGCCGAAGGGCCGCGGTTGATCGAGATCAACACCAATGCCGGGGGGGCCTATCTAAATCAGGCCCTGCTGGAGGTGGCCGAGGCCTGCTGCGACGAATCGTCGGCGTCTCTGCTTCGCTTTCCCAGGCCGGAGCGTCTTGACGAAACCTTCATCGAGATATTCCAAAACGAGCATCGTCTGCAGAAGGGCGACATGCCTTTGTTATCCCTGGCCATCGTCGATGACGATCCTTCAAGCCAGTATCTGCTGCCCGAATTCGAATTGGCGAAAGTGGCCTTTGAAAAGGCGGGCATCAAGGCATTCATTGCCGATCCAGCGGAACTGGCTTGGCAAGACGGGCGTCTTTGGTGCCAGGGAACGGCGCTTGATCTCGTCTATAACCGCCTTGTCGATTTTTCCCTGGATGAACCGGGGCACAAGGCGTTGCGGGAAGCTTATATGGCCGGTGCCGTTGTGGTGACGCCAAGCCCGCGCACACATGCCCTTCTGGCTGACAAGCGGCATCTGGCTCTTCTCAGTGATGCTCAGGCTTTAAGGGAAATGGGGGCCGATTTTGCAGACGGCGAAATCATCGCCCGCCATGTTCCCAAGACGGTTCTGGTGTCTCCTGAAAATGCTGGCGAACTTTGGGCTTCGCGCAAGCGCTGGTTCTTTAAACCCGGCTCGGGGCATGCCGGAAAGGCGGCCTATCGCGGCGATAAAATCACAAAACGGGCCTGGGAAGACGTTCTGGCCGGTGCTTCCTATGTGGCGCAGGAAGTGGCGCCGCCTTCCGAGCGCGGCGTCATGGTCGATGGCGTGGCGGCCCGCATGAAATCGGATATCCGCCTTTACACCTATGACGGCAAGCTGTTGCTGATGGCCGCCCGGCTCTATCAGGGCCAGACCACCAATTTCAGGACAGAAGGCGGCGGTTTTGCCCCGGTGCTGGTGGTTTAGACGATTGTTTCGGCGGCGCGGGTCGCGGCAGGCCATTCCTCGGGAAGAGCCTTGATGGCTTGAAGCAGGATGTTTTTGGACTCTTCGCCGACGCGCCAGGATTCGTTCAGGTCATCAAAATAGACGAGGGCCTTGAGCGTGGCCGCGATGGAAAAATGTTCCCGAAACAAGGCTTCCGCAGCGGCCATGCCTTGGTCCAAGCCCAGTTGTCCTTTGGTCAGGATGGCGGTGATGTCCTGATAGTCCTTTCCCTCGGCACGGTCATGAATGACCTTGAGCTTATGGGCAAAGAGATCGATCAGCGAGGCGACGCGTGGGCCCCCGCCGTGAGGAACAAGAGGTGTTCCAATCCGACCGCAGGTGACTGCTCCGAAGAAGGCAAGGCGGACAGGCTGTCCAAGACGCCGGATTGAAAAGACAAGGGTGTCGATGTCGTCTTGCAGGATTTCAAGGCCGGAGAGGCAGGGAAGTCCCAGGAGCGTTTCCTTGGCCGTTCTATCCAACGGCTGTGATGAAAAGAAATCGAAATCGACGGATTCGCGGTGTCCGAGATGCAAAGCGATGGCCGTTCCGCCATAGAGGACGACATGCGCGGGCAGGCTGGACAGCAAGGGCCAAAGATCGGCCTGCGCTGGGGGAAGAATGCCGGTATTGAGTTGAAACACGCAAATTCCCCCTCAGCCGATCATTCGACGCTTCGGGGCGTTTTCACCGGGCGTCACGCCCAGACGGTAATGCCAGAACAGCCAGCTTTTGCGCGACAGACCCGGAGGCGGTGCCTGAAGGACGGCCTTGAACGCTTCCTTACCAAGATTCCTCATCAGCCAGACGGCATCGCGCCAGCTTCCCAGTTCCATGACCTGGGCGACAAGGCCTTGCAGATTATCCCGAACGGTTCTTTCCGCAGGTGTCCACCAGACATACTTCGCCGCCAAGTCCTTAAGCTTTTCGGAGTCTGGAATTAGCGTTAGTTGCATGGGGAAAGCATACCCCCCAAACTTTCCAAAGGCCAGCGGGGGCGTGGCGCGAAGGCCAGCGAATCGGAGAGCCCCAGGCGGAAGCGTTCGATCCCCGCCCAGGCGATCATGGCGCCGTTGTCGGTGCAAAGATTGAGGGGCGGGGCGATGAAGGTGACGCCCGCTATTTGCGCCGTTTCCAAAAGGCGCGTGCGCAGGGCGGCGTTGGCGGCCACCCCGCCCGCCACCACCAGATGCCTGATTTCGGTGCCGCCCAAACCCAGCGCGTTTCGCACCCGGTCGGCCATGATGTCGGCCACGGCTTCCTGAAAGGCGGCGGCGATGTCGCTTCGGGTCTGCTCATCCAACGGGACATGTTTCAATGTGGCCAGCCGCACGGCGGTCTTGAGACCCGAGAAGGAAAAGTCGCAGCCGGGCCGTCCCTTCATCGGACGGGGCAGGGGAATGCGACCGGGATCGCCCTTCAAGGCGGCTTTTTCCACAGCCGGGCCACCGGGATAGCCCAGGCCCAGCAGTTTGGCCGTCTTGTCGAAGGCCTCGCCCGCCGCATCGTCGATGGTGCCCCCCAACTTGCGGTAGCGGCCGACACCCTCTACTGCCAGAATCTGGCAATGTCCCCCCGAAGCCAGCAGCAGAAGATAGGGAAAAGGCAGGCCGGTACCCATCCGGGCGGATAAAGCATGTCCTTCCAGATGGTTGACGGCGATGAAGGGCTTGTTGGCGGCCAGCGCGATGGCCTTGCCGGTCATGGCGCCCACGAAGACGCCGCCGATCAGCCCCGGCCCGCAGGTGGCCGCCACCAGGTCGAGGTCGGAGAATGCGACCCCGCCGTCCTCCATGGTCTGGGCGATCAGACGGTCCAGATGCTCAAGATGGGACCTAGCCGCCACTTCCGGCACAACCCCCCCATAGGGCCGGTGTTCATCCAACTGCGACAGCACCATTTGGGCCAGAATCCGCCCCTGGTCATCCACCAGGGCGCAGGCGGTTTCGTCGCAGCTCGTCTCAAGGCCCAGGGCCAGCATCCGTTCTTAGTCCTTTGCAATCTTGGCTTCGGGACAGTACAACGGCTGTTATGAACACGCACACGAAACTTCGTTTAGGAACACGGGGCAGCCCCTTGGCGCTGGCTCAGGCCCACGAGACCCAGGCCCGCCTGGAAGCCGCCTTTCCGGATTTGACGGGGGCGGTCGAAATCGTCGTCATCAAGACGACCGGGGATGCCGTGCTTGACCGGCCATTGGCCGAAATCGGCGGCAAGGGTTTGTTCACTAAGGAAATCGACGAGGCCCTGCTGGGAGGTTCGATCGATCTGGCCGTCCATTCCATGAAGGACGTGCCGACCCTGATCCCCAAGGGCACGATGATGGCGGCTTTGCTGCCGCGCGAGGATGTGCGCGACGCCTTCATTTCCGTAAAGGCCACATGTCTGGCCGATCTGCCCAAGGGCGCCGTGGTGGGCACCGCCTCGTTGCGCCGTCAGGCCCAGATTCTGGCCAAGCGTCCTGATCTGGTGGTCCGTTCATTGCGCGGCAATGTGCAGACCCGCCTGAGGAAGATTGCCGAGGGCGAGGCCGATGCCACGCTTCTGGCCATGGCGGGCCTGAAGCGTCTGGGGCTTGAGCAGCACGTCGCCTCGGCCATCGAGACCTCCGATCTTCTGCCCGCGGTGGCCCAGGGTGCCATCGGCATTGCCTGCCGCTCCGACGACTTCAAGACGATGACCTGGCTTTCAGCCCTCAATCACCCCGAGACCGAACAGCGGGTGACGGCGGAACGGGCATTTCTCACCGTGCTGGACGGCTCCTGCCGCACCCCCATTGCGGCCCTGGCCGAGATTGCAGGCGGACAGATGCGTTTCAAGGGATTGATCGCAACACCAGACGGGACGCGTATCTTGTCGGCCACCCGCGAGGGGGGGGCGGATGAAGCGGCGATCATGGGCGAGTCCGCCGGGCGCGAGTTGCTGGTCCAGATCGGGCCGGAATTCAAGGTCGCCCAGTGAGGCTTTTGATCACCCGACCCGCCGAAGACGCCGCCCCCTTGGCGGGCTTGCTGCGGGATCGGGGGCATGAGGTTGTGCAAGAACCGCTGCTTGAGATCGTTCCCTTGAGCGACTCCCCGCTCGATCTTGACGGTGTCGCGGCCCTTCTTTTCACCTCGGCCAACGGCGTACGCTGCTTTGCCCATCTTAGTTCCGACCGTTCCTTGCCCGTCTTTGCCGTTGGCGACAGAACCGCCGAGGCGGCCCGCGAAGCGGGATTTTCCAGCATCAACAGTGCGAATGGCGATGTTTCTGATCTGGCGGCCCTGGTCAACAACCGCTTACGGCCTTCGGATGGTGCGCTCTTGCATCCTGCCGCCAGCCAAGTGGCGGGCGACCTTAAGGGCTTGTTGGAAGAGGCTGGCTTCGAGGTTCGCCGCCGGACGATTTATGAGGCCAAACCGGCAACCAGCCTGACGCCTTCCGTGATCGAGGCATTTTTGGAGAATCGGCTGGATGGTGTGCTGTTTTTTTCGCCCCGGACGGCAGAAGCCTTTGCTAGCCTTGCCAAGAAGGCTAACATTGAGGCCAGTTTCGCCTCCGTGACCGCCTTTGCCTTAAGCCACGCGGTGGCGGAGCACCTTGCCCCCCTGTCCTTCAAGGCGGTGCGCATTGCCTTGCGTCCGGAACAGGAATCGCTTCTTGCTTGCATCGATGAGGAACGCATGACCAGCGACGTGGAAACGACAGAGCCTCCGGTCTTGGCCGCCAAGCCAAAGGAAGAAACGCCGGGGCCAATCCGTTCGACCAGGCGGGCGATCAAGGCCTTTCTGCTGGGGGGCGTTCTGGGGATTGCCCTGGTGGCGGGAGCGGGGGGTGTTCTTTGGCCGGTGCTGGTCGATGCCTTGAAGCGCGAAATGGCCGCCGACGAGCCCGTGCAAGCGCCGCCGTCCGAAGATGTTGCGCTAAGCGTCAGCCGTCTTGAGGGATCGCTCTCCAAGCGTATCGAGGCGCTTGAAACCAAGTCCGCCGTTTCGCCGCCGGGTGCCGTTGGGGTTTCGGCGGACGAGTTGGGCAAACTTGCCGAGCGGCTGGCTAAACTGGAAACCGAGCTTCAAACCGTCGCCGCACGGCGCGAGATGGGTCCCGCCCTTCTGGTTTCGGTTCTCGTGCTGCGCGAGGCTGGCAGCCAGGGCCGCCCCTTTGCGTCGGAACTGGAAGCCCTGGAGCGGTTGGGGGGCAAGGACGAGGAGATCGCTTCGCATGCAGCGGCTCTGAAAAATGTAAGCGAGAAGGGCGTGGTTCCCTTGGCCGCGTTGGAAAGGCGTTTTCAGGCGGTTAAATCCGATCTCCTGCGCTCGACCCAGGAATCCGATGAAGGTCTATGGCAGGCGATTCTCAGGCGTCTTTCGGTTCTCATCTCGATCAGGCGCACCGATGTCGTGGAACAGGAAACTGCCGGTCTTGATGGCGCCGTGGCTCGCGCCGAGGCAAGTCTGGAAAAGCGCGATCTGTCAGGCATGGTGGCAGCTCTGTCTCCTCTGTCCGGCCCCGCTGGCGAGGTGATCCGTCCCTGGCTGGGGGAAGCGTCGGCGCATATCGAAGCCGGGCAGCATATGGATGCCTTGCTGAAGCGGGCCCTGGCCCTGGCGGCGGCTTCTTAAATGATCCGTCTTTTGCGCTATCTTATTGGTGTCGGTCTCCTGGTGGCGGGCGCTGTCTGGCTGGCTGATCGCCCGGGCGCCGTTTCGTTGGACTGGCTGGGCTGGCATGTCGAGACCAGCATGCCCCTGTTGCTGCTGATTTGCGCCTTGGCGGCCTTTCTGCTGCTCTGGCTGGTGCGCCTTCTCGGCCTTTTGATCGGCGTGCCCGGTATCTTCGGACGCATGCGGGCCGAGCGGCGCCACCGCCAAGGTTATGAATCGCTGACACGCGGGCTGGTTGCCGTGGCGGCAGGCGATCCCAAGGAAGCGCTACGCCAGGCCAGAAAGGCGGATTCGCTTCTCGATTCGCCCCCTTTGTCGTTGCTGCTGGCCGCTCAGGCCGCTCAATTGGCGGGCGATGAAGAAGCAGCCACTCAACATTTCGATGCCATGCTAAAGCGCAAGGAAACCGAATTCCTGGCTCTGCGCGGATTGATCACCCAGGCTTTGAAAAGGGGGGATCGGACATCGGCTTTGATTCAGGCAAGAAAGGCCTATGCGCTTAAGCCCGACGCAGAATGGGTGATCTTAGCCCTCTTCGATCTGCTGATCGAGGAGCGTGCCTGGGAAGAGGCCCTGGAGCTTGTGACCAAGTCGGCCAAGCGCCATCTCATGCAAGACGATCTGGCCAAGCGCAGGAGCGCCATCCTGACCTTGGAACTGGCCAACCAGAGCGTTGATTCCCAACATGCCCTCAAGCTGGCCGAGACCGCTTTCGATCTTTTGCCCGAACTTCCTGCCAGCGCTGTTCTGGCTGCCAGATTGCTGGGGGCCAAAGGAAAGCAGAGCAAGGCCGCTCGGCTTCTCGAAAGGGCCTGGACGGCCAATCCGCATCCCAGTCTCGTCGATTGCTTGAAGAGTCTTAGCGAGGGCGAGGATGCCGTCCGTTTTGTGCTGGCCGTCGAGCGCCTGGTTGCGGGCGCCCCCAAGAATATCGAAAGCCATATCGCCGTCGCCAAGGCGGCTCTCGACGCCCGTTTGTGGGGCAAGGCGCGTTCGGCGCTGGAACCCGTGTTGGCGGCGGAGCGTCCCCAGGCGCGCGTCCTTGCCCTCATGGCCGCCATCGACGAAGGCGAGGGGCGGCTTTCGGACTCGGTGGCCTGGATCCGCCGCCTGTCCACGGCGCAGTCCAATCCCGTCTGGCTTTGCTTGTCTTGCGGAGCCATGGCCGATGACTGGTCCTCGATCTGCCCGGCCTGTCACGGTTTTGATAGACTGGCCTGGCGTTCGCCCGAGCATTTGCTCCATCTCGAAGATGCCTCCTCGTCCAGCCGGGCCTTGCCGGATGAAGTCGGGGCCTGATCCTTTGTCCATGCGCATTCTTCACACGATTCCTGGACGCAATTGGGGCGGCATGGAATTCAGAACCATCGAGCAGGTGGCTTGGCTGAACGGGCACGGCCATCCCTCCTGGCTGGCAACACCCGCCGATGGCGAGAGTTTCAGGCGCGCCCGGAATCAGGGGCTGCCGGTGATCGATTTTCAATTCGACCATCCCTGGCGGATGTCGACCATCCGTGGTTTGCGCACCCTGCTGTCCGATTTGAAGATCGATATTGCCGATGCCCATGTCACCAAGGATGCCAAGGCATTGATGGCCTGCCTCGATCTGGTGGGGGTCGTGCGTTCACGCCATATAACACAGCGTTTAAAGCCGGATCTGATGCGCCGATGGCAGTGGCGTCTGGGCAGTGATCGCGTCATCGCCGTGGCGCAATGTATCCGCCAGACCATGATCGAGGATGGATTGATCGAGGCGGATCGCTCGGATGTCGTTGGGGAATGGGCCGACGAATCCTTTTTCGCGTCTCCCGATCCCGAGACGCGCGCGATATTGCGTACATCCTGGAACCTGGGGAAGGATGATTTCGTCATCGCCACAGTCAGCATGCTGCGCCCCGACAAGGGGCTTGAACATCTGATCGGGGCCTTGGCGATTCTTCAAGATGCGGGTCTTTCTGCCCGCCTGGTTCTGACCGGGTCGGCCACCGGCGAGGGAGAAGGCTACGAAGCCTTTCTGAAGGCGGAAGTTGGGCGTTTGGGCCTGGCTGGCCGTGTCGTCTTTCCCGGCTATTGCACCGATGTGGCGGCGATCTTGGCGGCGGCGGATGCCGTGGCCGTTCCCTCGATCATCGAGGCTCAGGGGCGCATCACGGCTCAGGCCCTTGCTGCCGGAAAGCCTGTCGTTGCCAGCCGCGTGGGGGGGCTTCCCGAGTTGGTCAAGGACGGCAAGACGGGCCTGCTGGTCGAGCCCGGCAATGCCGGAGCGTTGGCCCAAGCTCTCCGCCGTTTGATCGAGGAGGACGATCTAGCCGCGACGGTCGTTGCCAATGGGTGTTGCTTTGCCAAGGCGCATTTGCGCATGGATCGCCAGATGGAAGCGACGTTGGCGATTTACGCCAAGGCCCTGGAAAGGGCGAAACGACGCCCCTATCTTCGCAAGAAGGATGCTTGAAGGATGAGCGCATGAGCCTCGATGAATCCCGCTTTGCCGCGCTGGCGGCCCAGCTATTGTCGCGCTTGTCCGATCTGGCCGAGGAGGCCGGACTGGATGCCGATTTGCAGGGAAATGTGCTGACTTTGGAATTGGAGGACGGACGGCAGTTCGTCATCAACAGCCATGCGCCCCTGCGTCAGATTTGGCTGTCCTCTCCGGTCAGTGGAGCCTCGCATTACGAGGCGGTGGCGGAGGGCGTGGCCTGGCGTTCCACGCGGGGCGGGGCAGATTTCTTCGAGACCTTAAGCGCGGACATCAAAAAGGCCACCGGTCTTCCGGTGGCCTTTTGAAATACGAGCGCTGAAATTTTGTCTTATCTGTTTCTCAGCAACATCACATCGACGCGCTCGGAAGGGCCGCTTCCTGCCTTGTTGCCCAGGGCGCGCACATCGATGCGGGTCGAGCGCACACCCTGGTCGATCAGGTAGGAGCGCACGGAAAGTGCTCGGGACAGGGACAGACGCCGCGCCTTGCTGGCATTGGCGTCTGTGCCTTCGGCATAGGCCAGAAGCTGAAGCCGCATTTCGTCGTCTTTGCTCATGCGACCCGCCAGGGCCTTGAGGTCGACCAGATTGCTATCGGGAATGCGCGTGGCACCGTCGGCGAAGACGATCTGCATCAGGGTCTCGCCGCCCTCCATGACCGAGGGGGCCGACGCTTCGGGCAATGACGACAATTCCGTCGGGCGTTTGATTTCAGGCGCACTGGGCGGCATGGGGGCTGCGGGCCGGGCCTCGATGGCGGGCGGTGCGGGAGGGGGCGCAGGCGCAATCACCGGCGGAGCGGGCGGCGTGGGTGGAGCGGGCGGCACTGCAGCGGTGGTGGCCTTCGGGGCCTCGGCCAGTTTGACGATGGGCGTCGGAGCAGCGGGTGCGGCCAGGGTCGGTGCGGGCGGTGCCGGGGGAACCGGGGTTGTCTCTACGGCGACCTTGGGAGCGGGAGAAGCCGGTGTCGGCTCCGCGGCGCCCAGCCTGACCTCGGGTTCGGTCGAGATGGTTTCAATCGGTTTGGGCTTCGGCTTGGCCTTCGCCACCTTGGGCTTGGCCGAGGCGGGTGCCTTCAGCTTCAATTTGTCGGAGGGCAGGGACAGTTGAGGATAGCCCGCGATCGCCTGACGGCCCGACAGCAGGGATTGCAGCGTCGCTGGCTGCCCCAACTGGTCGAGAACGCTGAGATCGACATAAACATTCGGATTGTTCGAATAGATCGAACTGTTGTCGGTGATGACCTGCTGGGCCGTGACGGGGCCCGCCAAGGAGAGAAGGGTGACACTAAGGGCCGATCCCAGGACGAGGGGCCTGTTATCGAAAATCTGGCGGAATTTGGCCATCGAACGCAAAGCCTCCCCTGACACAACGGCACGAACCTGGAATCTTGGAAATTTCAAGCGGATCACCTTAGCGTAATCGCTTTGTGGGGACAACCTCTTTGCCCGGCTTGTCGATGGCGGATCACTTGGGCTATTTATCGTAGCGTTAAGATGCGCCGAGGGGGCTATGAGCAAAAGCAAGTCTTTGTTTTCTCAGATCAGCAAGGTTCTGTTCAAGGGGGCGGGGGAGGCGGAGACCCAGGCGACGGCGGCTTTGGCCAAGCGACGCGAGGAAGAAACCTGGGTGGCGCTGGCGCTTGATGATCTTCACAAGAAGCATCCCCGCGCCCGTTTGCAGGTGATTTCGCTGAAAGACTATCGGATCGCCATCGGCGAAGCCTGGGAAAGCCGGGCCAACACCATTCTGATGCTGAGCGAAAGCACCATCCGCCGCCATCTGGCTGCTGGCGAGACCTGTTTCAAGCAGGGCGAGGACGTCTTTTTGCTGATGATGCCCACAGCCGACGAGAAGGAAGGCACAAGGCGCGCCACCGAGGCGGCCGTGCAACTGGGCCAAAAGCTGGTGGGCGAGAAATTTACGACCGGCAAGGTGGAGGGCGTGGTGCCTCAGGTACGGATGGCCAATATCGCCCTGGCCGATCTGGTCAATGCCGATGGCCGTGTCGATCTGGGGGCCGTGCTGGCTCTGGCCGAGCAGGCCGTGGCCGTGGCGAAGCTGGCGCCGAAAGCCGAACCCAGGCTGGTCGAAGGCGACAAGCCCTCCGCCAAGGATGGATGGAACATCGTAGCCCATCAGCCCCAGCGCCGACCTGCCGAATTGATGCCCATTCAGCAGGCATCGAGCGCGCGCAAGACGAAGCCAGAGCCGCAATGGGCCCCGATGACGAAAGACAAGTGATTAGGGTCAAGACCCATTAACACCACGAACGCGACGCAGGAGATTTTCGTGTCCGGACAGGCGCTTGACCCGCCTTGGACTGGGTGTCCACAAGGGGCAAGCAACGCATCCGGGCGCGAAAATCACCGCGTCCCACGCGTGCGATGCACGCCTGAAATGATTTTGTCGGCGAAGCCGACAGGGGGCTTGGGCGAAAATGGCCGACTGATACGTCGAAAAACTCGACCGTATTGCCGATACGCTCATCGTTTTTCTTCTGTCATTCGGCCATTTTCGCCTCAAGCGCGTCTCGCGGGGTTAATGAGTCTTGACCCTAGCCCCAAGGCCCCTTCTTGGGCGGGGCCTGGCGGGAAATGCTGAAGGCGTGGCTGCGCGCTCCGTGGAACAGCGGCACATTCCGATGCTTGAACAGGGGGATGAGAGCCATTCCGGCCACGAATCCGCCGGCATGCGCCCAGAAGGCAACGCCCGCTTCGCCCGCAGCCGTGCTGAGGCCGCTGTAGATCTGCAAGGCGAACCACAGGCCCAGCACGATCACGGCGGGAATGTTCAGAATGCGCACGATCACGATCACCCACAGAAAGACGCGCACATTGGCCTTGGGATAGAGCAGCAGATAAGCCCCCAGAACGCCGCTGATGGCGCCCGAGGCGCCGATCATGGGAACTTCGGACAGCGGCTCGGCCGCCGTTTGCCCCAAAGCGGCCGCCACCCCGCACAAGAGGTAGAAGAGCAGGTAGCGCAGCCCGCCCATGCTGTCCTCGACATTGTTGCCGAAGATCCAGAGGAACAGCATGTTGCCAGCTAGGTGCATCACCCCGCCATGTAGGAACATCGAGCTGAAAAGCGTGGCCCAGCCGGGAATGACATAAAGTTCGGGTGCTAGTTCCCCGTTTCCGGTCAGCACGGCGGGAATCATGCCGAAACCCAGAACGGCGGCTTGTTCCGCCTCTTGCCCCAGCCCCGCCTGCCACAGATAGGTAAGAAGACAGGCCGCGATCAGGCCCCAGGTAACGAAGGCGGGCTTTGTTGCCGGATTGTCGTCATAGATGGGCAGGACAAGCATCAGGGACGGGTCTCGGAAAGTCGACCGCCCAGGCGCAAGGGCACAATCGATCTTGCAAGGCCAGTCGCATCGTCGATATCGATCACGGCGCCGCAAACGGTGGCGGGTCCATCCGCCGGAGCCAGACGGTCGGTGGGCAGCTTGCGGACCAGCTTGAAGACGGCGGTGTCCTTGCCCATGCCGATGACGGAATCATAATCGCCGCACATGCCGGCATCGGTCTGGTAGGCAGTGCCTTTGGGCAGAACCTGCGCATCCGCCGTGGGGACATGCGAATGGGTGCCGATGACGGCGGAAACGCGCCCGTCCAGATAATGGCCCATGCCCATTTTCTCGCTGGTCGCTTCGGCATGCACATCGACCAGAATGGCGTGGACGGCCCCTTTCAGGGGATAGCGGGCCAACAACGCGTCGATGGCGGCGAAAGGGTCGTCTACCCCGTCCATGAACAGGCGTCCGATGACCTGGGTCACCAGGATTTTTCGCCCCCGGGGCAGTTCGGCCAGGGCAAAGCCGCGCCCGGGAGTGGCGCGAACCGCGTTCAAGGGACGGACCAGTCGAGTGTCCGCATCGGCGGCCCCCATCAATTCCTTCTGATCCCAAGCATGATTGCCCAGCGTGATGACATCGACACCGGCGGCATAGAAATCCTGGCACAGCTTGGGCGTGATGCCAAAGCCGTGTGCGGCGTTCTCGCCATTGACGATCACGCCATCCAGGCCAAGGTCTTGTTTCAGTTGGGGAAGCAGGGCGATCACGGCGTCGCGCCCGCTTCTGCCCACGATATCGCCCAGAAAAAGCAGCTTCATATCTCGATAAAACCTTCCTCTGTGGCGATGGCGTCCAGCCTCTGATCATGGGCTTGGCTGGGCAGGCTGGCAACCTCTTGGGCCGCATAGGCGATGCCGATAGCTTTTACCTGACCCTGGGTGCGCAAGACCGCCAGTGTGCGGTCGTAATATCCCCCGCCCTGGCCGAGGCGACAGCCCTTGTGGTCGAAGCCCAGCAGGGGCACCAGCAGCAGCGAGGGCGTAAGCAGGGGTTGGTCAGGGGCTGGCTCAAGTGATCCGCATAATCCGGGCTGCAAGGCATCGACAAAGCAGAAGGCGCGAAAAGAGAGGGCCTCATTCCTGGCCGTGACCACGGGCAGGGCCAGGCGAGCCCCTCGATCTTGAAGCGACGCCATCAAGGGGCGGGGGTCCATCTCGGACCCCATCGGCCAATAGCCCGCCACCAGCAAGTTATTGACAGGACCAAGGCAGGGGATGAGGTGATCTTGCAGGCTGAGGGCGGCTTCTTCCCCTCTTGCTACATGCACGGACCGGCGCAGCTTGCGAAGCCGCAGGCGGAGCGACGCTTTGCTCTCGGTCATGGGGAGGCCGGACAGGCGGAAGGTGGACGGTGCCGCCGCGATCGTTGGTTCAGCGTCTCCTCTGTGGCCTGCAAGTGCAGGTGGGCACCATATGCCGGAACCAAGGCTCCGGTAGAGACAGCTCCCAAGAGGATTTGTATTGGCCGCAGGGACGTTCCAACCTGACGGGTCGTGCAGCAGCCGTCCATGGATGACTCTATGCCTGTTCGAAGCGTTCGGCAATGGTTTCGATTCTCTGGCTCAGTCGGTCCAGAAGATTCGCCAGCGCTTCGTCGGAACTTGGTTCCATGCCAGCTCCCAGGCGCTTGGATTGCTCATAGGCTTCCGACAGTTCGTCGGCCAGCAGAAGGCTGACCATCAGCAGCAGCCTGGCCTCGCCCGCCTGTCCCACGGCGGCCACCAACTGGCCGACCCGCTGATCGACATAGCGTGCAAGGCGCGTCAGATGCGCTTCCTGGCCGTCATCGCAGGCGATGACGTAGGGGCGATTGTTGACGTTGACCGTGATCTGACCCAAGGGCTAATTCTCCAAGGCGATGCGGATACGCCCGATGGCGCCATCCAGGCGCTCGGTCACCGACAGGGTAAGCGTCTTCATCTGGGTCAGTTCGGATTCAAGCCGAGCAACCTTGCCATCATCCCTGGCATCCCTTTGGGCGGCTCTCTCCAGACGCGCAATGGCGCGCTCCAGGCGCTTGACCGCCTGATCGCATCTGGGGGGTGTCTTGCTGGCGCTGCTGCCATTCATTCGCCGGGACCTTTAAAAGCCGGGCGAGGATAGGCCGCCCGGGGCATGGGCGTCAATGCGCCCATGCCCCGGGAAGGCGCTTACTTTACGGCGGCCAGAACGGCGTCGTAATCAGGTTCCTGGGTGATTTCGGGAACAAGCTGGGTATAGGTCACTTTGCCCTGCTTGATGACCACCACGGCCCTGGCCAGCAGTCCGGCCAGGGGGCCGTCGACGATCTTGACGCCGTAACGCTCGCCAAAGCCCTTGTCGCGCAGGTCGGAAACCGACTTGACCCGCTCAAGCCCCTCGGCGCCGCAGAAGCGCTTGTGGGCAAAGGGTAAATCCGCCGAGGCGCAGAGAACGACGGGGCCGCCCATCTTGTCGATATCGGCGTTGAAGCGGCGCACCGAGGCGGCGCAGACCGGCGTGTCGATGCTGGGAAATATGTTCAAAATCACGGTCTTGTCGGCAACGTCCTTGAGGGCGAGGTCGCCCAGCTCCACAGTGACCAGACGGAAATCGGGGGCACTGGCCCCGGTTGCGGGCAGGGTGCCGTTGGTGTTGATCGGATTGCCTTTCAGGGTAACGGTCGCCATGAGAAACAGATCTCCTTATGAGTGAAATGGGCCCGGCTCAAGTGGTGACGCCTTGGCTCAGGGTCAAGAGGGAGGGGCCAAAACAAAACTATGCCACCACTTTTCCATCGGCCAGATGTACCTGGCGGTCGCAGGTTTTGGCCAGATCGTGATCATGCGTGACGGTGATGATCGTCTTGCCGTGGTCGCGGGCCAGGTTGCGAAAGATATCGAAAACGATGCGGCTGTTCTTGCTGTCCAGATTGCCCGTGGGCTCGTCGGCCAGAAGGATGCCGGGCGCGTTGGCCAGGGCTCTTGCAATCGCCACGCGCTGACGCTCGCCGCCCGACAATTGCTCGGGCAGTTTCTTTTCGAAGCCTTGTAGTCCCAGCTCTTTCAGCAAGGCACGGCCATGTGCGTCCTGTTCAGCGTCGCTCAACCGCCCCAGTTTTTTCATCGGCATGCAGACATTGCCCAGCACCGTGAATTCGGCCAGCAGGAAATGGAATTGAAAGACGAAGCCCAGTCGCTCCAATCGCAGATAGGTGCGTTCGGCATCCGACAGCGGGGCGCAGTCCTGTCCTGCGATGATGACCGAACCGCTGGTCGGTTCGTCAAGCAATCCCAGTAGATACAACAGCGAGGATTTTCCCGAGCCCGAGGCGCCGGTGATCGCCACCAACTCGCCCTTCTCCGCCCTGAAATCCACGCCATCGACCAGCACGGCGGGAACCAGGCCGGGCAAAATGCGCGAGAGAGATCTGGCCTCGATGGCGGGCGTCTCTAGGTTCATGCCGCCCCCCGGATGGTATCCACCGGTTTTAATCGCGACGCCTTGCGGGCGGGCAGGTAAGAGGCCAGGGTGGCCGACGTGGCCGCCACGGCGCCCGAGAGCGTGTAGTGAATCCAGGTCGAGTGCAGAATGAATCCCTGAACTTCGGTCATCATCTTGATGTTGAAGCGGATCATGCCCAGAATCTGGCAGAGCCCGAATCCCAGCCCCCAGCCCAGCAGTGCGCCCAGCAGACCCACCAGAAAGCCTTCCAGAAGGAAGATGCCCTTGATGTCGGAAGGCTCGAATCCCATCGAGCGCAAAATCGCGATGTCGCGGGTTTTTTCGTAGACCACGGTCGAGACGACGTTGAAGATGCCGAAGCTGGCGACGATCAGGATGGCCGAGACGGTGATATACATCACGGCATTGCGGATGGCGAAGGCGCCCAGCAGTCCCTCGTTCGATTCCTGCCAGGATTCGGATTTATAGCCCCAGCGCGATTCCAGCATCAGGGCCATATCGACGGCGGCCATGGGATCGCTCATCTTGATCCGCATCAGATTGATCACATTGGGCCGATCAGCCAGAATCTGCGCCTTCTTCAAGAGGGCATAAGACTGGCTGCTGTCGACCGAGATGATGCCGGTATGGAACAAGCCCACCACCTTCATCTTCATGACCACGCCCGAGGCCGAGGTGGCGGTCAGCGTATCGTTGGGCTGAGCGCCCAGCTTGGCGGCGAGTCCACGGCCCAAAATGAGGCCGTTGGCGGCGGTGTGCAGACTGTCCAAACCGCCTTCGGTAACGATGTCGGCTTCGATACTGGTGGCCTGGCGCTCGCGCTCGACGTCGATGCCAAGCAGCGTGGCCGAGACATCCTTGCCGCCGAAGCTTAGAAAAATCTGCGAGGACAAGGTGGGGGCGACTTTCAGGCCCGGCAGCGCTTCCAGCGCCTCGATCTTGTTCCAGGGGGCCTTGATGCCCCTGATCTCATCCTTGGGCTTCAAGCCCTTCAGTTCCACGGCCCCTTTTTGAAAAAGCAGATCGACCGGCTGCAAGGGATTGGCGCGAAATTCGTCCTTAATGACGATATGGGGCATGTTGTCGACGATGCGGGTGATGAAATCGCGCTGTGATCCTTCCATCAGCGAGGCCATGGCGATTGAGAAACCGACACCCATGGCCACACCCATCATCGAGACCAGGGTTTGGCGCTTGCGGGCGAGCAGATGCCCAAGGGCGATATGCAGCAGCAGCTTCACGGCTGGGGCTTGATCGTGGCCGAGACGCGCTGGCCGTTTGAAAGTGTCTTGGGGGGCGACAGGATCACCATGTCGCCCTCGGCGACACCTTCCAGGATTTCGCCCTCCCGGGCTCCCTTGACGCCGATTTTCACGGCGCGTTTTTCCGCCTGTCCGTCCTTGACCACCCAGACATGAGCGCCATCGAGCGCCAGGGCAGGGACAAGCAGGGCATCTGGCGTTTCGCGCACGATGACATTGACCTCGACCGTCATGCCGATCAGAAGCCGTGAGTCGTCGGGCAGGGCAAGGCGCACACGGTAGGTCTTGTTGACCGGATCGCCTTTGGGCGTGATTTCGGCAACGCTGGAGACCAGAGCCTGGCCCGGAAAGGCGTCGGCTTTCAAGAGGGCCTTCTGGTTCAGGCTTAGGCGGACGATATCCTCCTCGTCGATCTCGGCCGTAACCCGAAGCGGCTTGGGTTCGCCCACCCAGAACATGATCTGGCCGGGCTGCATCACTTCGCCCGGTTCGCCGTCCTGACGCAGCACCGTGCCCGAAACCGGCGAGACCATGAAATATTCATTGAGCCGCTTTTGCGCTGCCGCGCGGGCCTGGACGGCCTGGCCCAGCTCGCTTTTGGCGCGCTCGTTCGATTGGCGGCTGGCATATTCGCTGCGCGCCAAGCGGTCGATGCGTTCCATGTCTTGCTTGAGAAAGGATTCGCGCGCCGCCAGTTCGGCCACCCGCGCCTTGGCCTCGCCGTCGTCCAGGCGGGCCAGTTTCGCACCTTCCGTCACGGTATCTCCCTCATGGGCCAGCACCTCGACCAGCCTGGCGGTCACGGTCGGCGATACCTTGGCCCAGCGCACCGGCTCGACTGTTCCGGTGGCATAGATGGCTTCGACCGCAAGCCCCCGGGTGACCAGGGCGGCATCAACGCTGGGTGCTTTCAGGTAGAACCAAGCCGTTCCGATGACGGCGATAAGGGCCAGTCCGGTGATGAAAAGTCGCAAGCTGGGCTTCAACGGAACTCTCCAGAAGGGTACACTGCCCTGGAAATTGACCCTCCAGGGCTGGAATTGCAAGTAACGAATGGTAACGCGCCCGCCGATTTCCTTGGTTGTACAAAGCCTTTCCCAGGCTGTAGCCGCCCTGTTGCAAGCCAGAGACGAGGGGCGGCGGGTGATTCTGGAAAGCCCTCCCCATGCCGCCGAAATTCAAGGTGCTGCCTGGTTCCTGGCCCTGGCCGGGGAGGCCATGCGCTTGGTCCCGGGCGTTAAGGCAGAGGTTTTGATCGATGCCGGCGAGGCCCCGGGCCTGGCTTTGGATGCCCTGGCCAGAGGTGCAACTGCGGTCAGAGTCAAGGCGCCGCCCAGGGTTCTTGCCAAGCTGCAGGCCATCGCTCATGACTGCGGGGGGCGTATCGAAACGCAAAGGAAAAATCGAAGATGACCGCTGCTGCCTGCCGCCTCTACCTGATCACGCCCCCCGTTCTTTCCGATCTGAACGCGTTCGCGCATCAATTGGAGCGAGCGCTTGATGCGGGTGATGTCGCTGTGCTGCAGTTGCGCTTGAAGGGGGCTGGGGATGACGAAATCCTAGGCACTGCTTCGAAGCTTTGTCCGCTGGTTCAATCTCGGGGTATCGCCTTTCTTCTGAATGACCGGCCCGATCTGGCCGCCAAGGCAGGCTGCGATGGCGTTCATGTGGGCCAGGAGGATGCGAGTTATGCCGAGGCAAGACGCTTGATGGGACGCGATGCAATCGTTGGCGTCACCTGTCACGATTCGCGCCACTTGGCGATGGAGGCGGGCGAGGCGGGGGCCGATTACGTCGCCTTCGGCGCTTTTTTTCCGACATCGACCAAAGAGGCCAAGACGCGGACAAATCCCGAGATTCTGGAATGGTGGGCATCGGCCACGGTGGTGCCCTCTGTGGCCATCGGCGGCATCACGCCTGAAAATTGCGCGCCTTTGGTACGCGCCGGTGCGGATTTTCTGGCTGTTTCGTCAGGAGTGTGGGGCCATCCGGACGGCCCCGCTGCCGGGGTGATGGCGATGAATGCGGCGATGCGGGCGGCGGCTGAGGATTAGGTCTAAACCTTCGTCTTTGCCAGCCATGCCTGAACGCTGGGCAGAATGGCCTTGCAGGTCAGGTCGGCATAGACCTGAAGCTGGTCGGAATCCTTCTTCAGATGGACGAAGCTTTCGACCAGGCGGCGCAGGATATCGACGGCAAAGCTTTTCTGGGACAATGCCTGATCGAGATAGTCGCCAAAGTTATTCCTGAAGGCTTCGATCAGGGCGTTGGTCTTGTCCAGATTAAGCCGCTCGAATTCGATCAGGCATTCAGGCGCGATCACAGCCAGCGTTTCGCCGAAGATGCGGCACTTTGCCTTGTCGAGTGCGGCCACGGCATTGAAGAAATTATGGTCACGGCCGAAAAAGACCCAGCATTTCTCGCCCAGAAGCCCCTTGAAGAAGCGATACATGTCGGCATTCCAGTAGATGATGCCCTCGATCGCCTTGGGATTGTCGGAAAGCAGTTGCACGAAGTCGGGGCCTGCCACCTGACGCGCCTTGCGGATATGGGCGGGGTCCAGTTTTCCTGCCTGGGCAATGGCCTTGGCGTCTTTCAGGAGAACCAGTTCGGAGCCCAGTTCCAGCACATGCTGGTAGGTCAGCGTATCGCGGTAGATCTGAAGAAGCGGAATCTGCCAATCATAGGCCAGATATTTCGCCAGCTCGGTCAGCTTGCGCTCTTCGTTCGATCTGGGCGCTTCGCTCTTTCCGGCGCTGTCCGATTTGCGAAACAGGGCGCCCAATCCCCCCTTCTTCTCTTCCTGGGGCTTGGCCGCCGGAGAGGAAACGCCGAAATGGCGCTTGGCGCAGGTGAGAATGAGCAGCCGTTGTATCTGGGCCAGAGAGACGCCGCAGGTCAGGATCGCCTCGTCATCGCGCACCGGCTTTCCATCCTTGCCCGTCACGATGGCGTCAACGCCCTCGCGGTTGGCGCGATAGACCTGGATGAAGTCGTACAGCGCCGTGGGATCGTCGATCAGGTTCTGGTAGCTGACAGAGCCAGCGACCTTGCCGGTTTTCTGGAATTCGGCAAGGACGCGCTTTAACGCATCGACGACTGCGGCGCGTGTCTCGGGTGTGATGTCGACAGGCGGAAGAACGACTCCCGGTTTGGAATTAGTGCTCATGATCACTCGATCTTTTGGTTATTTCTGGTTTGGATTGCCCCGAACCTGACCCTTCTTAGAAAAACGGGGAGGGTTTGGCAAGCATTACAACACTTAATGCCTAAGCGGTAGCCATAATACCTGATCGATGCTTGTTGCCTGCGTTGCCAGCATGACCAGCCGGTCGAAACCCAGGGCGATACCTGAACATTCCGGCATATGCGAAAGCGCTGCAAGAAAATCCTCATCGATGGGATATCTTTCGCCGTAAAGCTGTTCCTTCAACTTCTGGTCTCGTTCAAATCGGCGCCTTTGTTCCTTGGAATCGGTTAGTTCGGCAAAGGCGTTGGCCAGTTCCAGCCCCGCGGCATACAGTTCGAAACGCATGGCAAGGCGGGAATCCACAGCGTCCTGTCTGGACAGGGCTGCCATGCAGAGGGGATAACCCGTAAGAAAAACAGGGGCATTGCTTCCCAAATGGGGTTCTATCCGATCCAGAAAGAGTCGAAAGAAGACATCCTCCCAGCTATCAGTTGCCTGGGTGGAAAGGCCGATTCGCCCTGCCGCCTCGGCCAGGGGGCGGGGATCGGGTTCGTCGGGATCGGTGATCGTGCCCAAAAGATCGATGCCTGCAAAATCGAAGAAGGCGTCGGAGACGGTCAGCCGTTGCCAGGGTGCGAAGGGATCGCAGTGCTTTCCCTGCCAGGACAAGGTTTTGTGCCCGCTGGCCAGAAGGGCCGCTTTTACCAAGCCCTCGCAATCTTCCATCAACGCATCCAGCCCCATCCCGGATCGGTACCATTCCAGCATGGTGAATTCGGGATGGTGCGTGGGGCTCCGCTCTTCGTTGCGAAAGCAGTGCGCCAGTTGATAGATGCAAGGGAGTCCCGCCGCCAGCAACTTTTTCATGGCGAATTCGGGCGAGGTGTGAAGATACATGCGGCTTGACGTTTCGCCGAAGGGCTCGCTTAAGGTTGTTTGAAAGGCCTTGAGATGCGGCTCCATGCCGGGCGATGCCTGCAGGCAGGGGGTTTCAACTTCCAGGAAGCCCTGTTGATCGAACCAAGCGCGGACGGCCTTGGTTATCCGCCCCCGCGCTTCAAGATGCGCCAGACGGCCAGCAATATTATCCGGATGCCAGGGAGGGGGGGGCATGGCTATTTTTGAATGGCCAGAATGCCGGGAATGGCGGGCAGGTCGAACAAAAGGATTTCTTGCGCCAGGTCTTTTGCCAAGGCTTGCAGACAGTCATGAGCGCCCTGGCCGCCCATTTCGGCAAGCCGTGCGCCAGACAGCCTAGCCAACCGGTCAAGCAACGCGCCATGCAGGGCGATGTGGCCAAGGCGGTTGGCATCAAGGGCCTCTTCCAGCATTCGCTCTTCCTTGGCGAAGTGGGATTCCAGGCTGGAAGCCACTTCCAGCGACTGGTCCTCCAGCAGGCCCGCGTCTGCCCCAGCCAAGGCGGCTTTGGCCAGATCGTCCAGCATGGCCATCAGCAAGCGGTGATCGCTATCTAGCGGAGGAAGGCCAATCTCGGCGATCATAGTTCGGGTTTCAGCCAGTGCATGTAATTGCGATCGGCGTTTTGAATATGCACCGCCATCCAGTCTGCGAAGAAATCGAGTTCCGCCCGGGCATCGATCTGCGCTTCGTCCTTGAAGCTGGCGGCATGCAATTGCCCCAGGCGATCCAGAAATTCCGCATGCAGCTCGGCATGGTTGGCCAGCGCAGGATATTTCGTGCGGCGCATCAGATCCTCTTCTCGGGCGAAATGGCTGGCGGTGCCATCGATCAATTCCTGAAGGGCCGTGGCGATGATGGTCGAGGCCGCCCGGGAATCGATCAGGTCTTCAACCTTGTTGATGGCCTCGATCTTTTTCTTGTGATCGGCGTCGATATCCTCGATGCCCAGGCAGAATGCTCCCTCGTTCCAGGCGATGACCATCTTTCCACTCCTGTTTTTTCCTTTTTAGACCGACGAGAGCGCGTTTTCCAGCACCCAAGTCAGTGCTTTGACTTGCTTGAAACCAGCCTTAAGCAGCTTTCTTTCGTCATTTGTCAGCGTGCTCGGGTCAATTTTGTTTGAGGGCGCTGTCCCGGCCTTAATGCAGGCCAGTTGCTGGCGAACCATCAGGCCAAGCAGAAAATGGTGAAGTGCGGCAAGGCTCTTGGCCTCGCCTGCTGGCAGGTGACCGCCTTCTGCGAGACCCGCAAGACGCTCGCTGGTAGCGGTTGCCGCGACTTTATGCTTCAGGGCCAGAACGCGCACCGCGCCGACCAGGGGCATCATGCCGTGCAGCTTGACGTCAATCCGCCCCTCTTGCGTCACGAATTGGCCAAAGAGCCCAAGAGGCACCTTCATGTCGGCTGAACTGGCCGCTAGGATGTGCAGGAATTGCGATGATCGAGCTCCCTTTGTCAGAAGATGGTCTCGAAGTCCGTCGGCAAGATCCAGGGAACCATGAACCGCCTTGAAGTCGATGAAGATATCGACATTCAAGATATCGTCCCCATTGGCTTCAGAAACCCAGCGATCTATCGCCTTTCGCCACGCATCATACGACCGGCACCATGTCTCGTTGGAGGCCATCACGCCTCCTTTGCAAAGCGGAACGCCCGCCTCTGCAAGGAGTGCGCAGAGCCGCCTGCCCAACTCGGCGAACCAGGCGGTGTCCTGGTCAGTGCCCAGATGGACGATGGCGTTGTCCTGATCTGCGGAAAACAGACTTTCTCCCCGTCCCCCCGATCCCAGGACAAGGACACAATATTTGGTTGGCGCCGCACCCCAACCATCCTCGATCATCGAGGCTTCCGACAATTCGGCGGCCCGGGCGGTGGTGTCGCACAACGCGCTGGTTACAATTCCGGCGATGTCGGTAGCGCCGACATCTTCCGCCATCAGCTTCTCTGAAAGAGAGGGAAGCAAGGAACGGGCGGCCTTTAGCTCCTCGGGTGATGGCGCCGATCCAATCTCATCGCCAAGCGCCAGTCCCGATCCGACCCTTAACTTCAAAAGACCGCGCGATGTAATGACCCCGACGGGGTTGTGGTGACGGTCCGTCACCAGCAGATGGCGCAAATTCAGATGCTCCATCCGTCCCATAGCAACGAAAACAAGCGCCTCTTCGTTTACCGTTATGACCGGACTGCTCATGATGGCGGATAGCGGCATGTGTAAGCCGATGCTGCCCGAACGAGCCACCACGCGAAGCACGTCGCGCTCGGTAAGGATTCCGACCGGCGCATCCATGTCCGTGACGATGATCGAGCTGATGCCCTTTTCGGCCATGACGCGGCTGGCCTCGACCAGATCGGCGGTGCGCGGCATCATGGCAATCGGCGCGCTCATGACTTCAAAAACGCGGTGGCGATAGGGAAAGCTATCCAGGCTTTCGAGGGACTCGGTCTCACGTCGCACTGGCAGTTCCTTTGCATGCTGGGTGTTGGTGCCCGTCCAGGACGCTCAGGAGCAGACCAAGCGCATAATCTTGATCATGTCAAGGGGACGAGAGCGGTAGCAGGCTTTGCAAGCCGCCCAGGACAGGGGAGGGCAGGCAGAAAGCTATTCCCTGACAAAGTTGAGACGCCCGCTTGGCTTGGAAACCACAAGCCGCCTACCCTGAAAATCATGTTTATCCCTCTGAATCCATGTGAAGAAGTGATAATATAACGAGGTGTTGCGGCACAGTTTCGTGTCGTGTAAGGTTGCTTTCCGTTTATGCATCGTATACAGCGTGAGTCGACTTCGAGGCTCCGTGTATATTCCGCAAATCTAATGCATGGGCGCGAATGTTTATTGAGAATAAGCGGTCGAAAAAAAAGGCTGCATTCTAGAAACGTTGACTAGTGTAAAGGCTGCGAAAACAGCGGTCGTATGCTAGAGCCAGGAATGAGTGTAATATGCTGTCGATGTTGATCGTCTTGAAGGGGATGCTCGAATTCATCGGTTATATGCTTATCGGCCAGTTCGTAGTTTACGTCATGAGCTTCGGCCGCCACGAGCAGAATCCGATCTATCGGGCCATGCGATTTCTGACCTCACCGATTGTGAGGCTTGTCCGCTTCATCACACCCAAGGCCGTGATTGACAAGCATGTGCCCGTTGTCAGCTTCTTCCTGACGTTCTGGGCCTGGGCTATCCTGACTTATTTCAAGCATGAGCTGACTCAAGGAGGCAGTGGCGCATGAGCCAGCCCCTAAGCGTCCGGCAAAAGCTTGATCGCTGGTTCTTCCGCCAGATCGCCATCTGGAGTCTGATCTTCAAGCGCGATGCGATTTCCATTGAATATTGGGAACGCGTACGCGTTCTCGATTCGAAAAACCCCAAGGTGCCGGCATCGATCGCCCATATCCTGGCCGAACAGGGTAAAAACCGGGAGGCCGTGGCCCTGCTGCATCAATCCCTGGCGCTTGAGCCCAATCAGCCCGGGACCTGGTTCAATCTTGGCTTTTTGCTCCAGAAGATCGATGAGCATCAGGAGGCTATTTTGGCCTTCCGGCGCGCTACGGAACATGATCCCAAGCTTGACCGCGCCTGGTACGGTCTCGCCCTGTCCCTCATCAAGGTGGGAGAGGTTGAAGAGGCCGTCTCGGCGCTCAAGCGCAACACGGAACTCCAGCCGATGAGTCCTTACGGCTGGTATCAACTGGCCCACGCCTATCTCAGGCTGGGCCAGCAAGAGAAGGCGGAAAAGGTGATCATGAAGCTTGCCAAATTCGAGCCCAAGATCGCCCTGCAGTTGGAGAAGGAGACGGGAATCAAGTCGGGCGTCAATCTGCCGTTCTGACTGGCATTCGCGAAAAGTTGAGTACGAGTAACCAGGTTCACGAAGCATCCTTGAAAAACGGGGAGGAGTTATGCAGTTAACAGAGAAGCAACAAGAGTATTGGCACAGAAACCTCAAAATCACCGCGGTCCTGCTGGGGATTTGGTTTTTTGTGACTTTCGTCATCGGCTGGTTCGCCCGCGAACTGAGCTTTAATTTCCTGGGCTGGCCCTTCAGCTTCTACATGGGGGCGCAAGGCTCACTGATCGTCTATGTGTGGATCATCTGGTATTACGCCAGATACATGAACAAGCTCGACCAGGAGTATGGCGTCGACGAGGGAGAAGAATAATGGCCGCACAACCGCAATCGAATAAAGCTTTCACATCGCAGCTTACGAAGGTCTACGGCTTCTACACGGGTGGCTTCATCGCTTTCGTGTTGATCCTGGCCGTGGCCGAACAAATGGGGCTTCCTCGCGTTTGGATCGGCTATCTGTTCCTGGCCATGACCGTGCTGCTCTATGCCGGCATCGGCATCATGAGCCGTACCAACGACGCCGATGAATATTATGTGGCTGGACGCCGCGTTCCCGCGGTGTTCAACGGCATGGCGACCGGCGCCGACTGGATGAGCGCTGCCTCATTCATCGGTATGGCAGGCACACTCTACCTGACCGGCTATTCCGGCCTGGCCTTCATCATGGGCTGGACCGGCGGCTACTGTCTGGTGGCTCTGTTCCTGGCACCCTATCTGCGCAAGTTCGGCCAGTTCACCATTCCGGACTTTCTGGGCGCCCGTTACGGCGGCCATGCGCCGCGCTTCGTGGGCATCATCATCGCCATTCTCTGCTCCTTCACCTATGTGGTGGCGCAGATTTACGGCGTTGGCCTGATCACCACGCGCTTGAGCGGCGTTGATTTCACGCTGGGCATTTTCGTTGGTCTGGGCGGTATTCTGGTCTGCTCGTTCCTGGGCGGCATGCGTGCCGTTACCTGGACGCAGGTGGCCCAGTACATCATCTTGATCATCGCCTATCTGACGCCTTTGGTGTGGCTCAGCGCCAAGCAGACCGGCATTCCGATTCCGCAGGCCGTTTACGGCATGCAGCTTCAGAAGGTCACCGAGCTTGAAATCAAGCTCAATGCCGACGAAAAGGAAATCGAGGTCCGAGGCATCTTCGCCAAACGGGCTGCCGAAGCCAAGGCACTGCTTGCGGATATTCCGAAGTCGCTTGCCGACGGCAAAGCCAATCTGGACAAAAATCTGGCAGCAGCCAAGGAAGCCAAGGACGATGCCGCCATCGCCAAGGCGGAAGCGGCCATCGCCAAGTTCCCGAAGGACGAGACGGAAGCCAAGGCCGCCTGGAACAAGCAAGCGGGCCTTGCTGCCCGTGCAGCTCCCATCGCGGCACATGGTGAAGCCTTCGCAGCCAAGGACGAAGCGGCAAGGACGATTGCCAAGAAGAATTTCCTGGCACTGATCCTGTGTCTCATGGTCGGCACCGCCGCTCTGCCCCACATTCTGATGCGCTATTACACAACACCTTCGGTGAAGGATGCTCGCGCATCGGTAACGTGGTCGCTGTTCTTCATCTTCCTGCTCTACTTCTCCGCCCCGGCCCTGGCCGTGCTGGTGAAGTTCGTCGTTTACAACGACATTGTCGGAACGACCTTTGCCGCTCTGCCTGAATGGGTCAAGAGTTGGCAGGCGGTCGATCCTTCATTGCTGTCACTGTCTGACATCAATGGCGACGGCATCGTGCAGAGGGCGGAAATCGCCATCGGCGGCGATATCGTTGTGCTTGCCACGCCGGAAATTGCCGGTCTGCCTTATGTCGTTTCGGGCCTGGTGGCCGCCGGTGGTCTTGCCGCCGCGCTGTCCACCGCCGATGGTCTGTTGCTGACCATCGCCAACGCGCTGTCGCACGATCTCTATTACAAGATGATCGATCCGAACGCGCCGGTGGCCCGCCGCGTCATGCTTTCGAAGACGCTTCTGCTGGTCGTCGCCGTTCTGGCGGCCCTGGTGGCGGCTCAGAAGCCTGCCGACATCCTGTTCCTGGTGTCTGCGGCCTTCTCGCTGGCGGCTGCCGGGTTCTTCCCTGCACTCGTTTGCGGCATCTTCTGGAAGCGCGCAACCGGCATTGCCGCCACGCTTGGCATGGCGGCAGGTGTCGGCATCACCTTCTACTACATGATGACGACCCAGCCCTGGCTGCGCGAAGTGTTCTTCGGAACGCCTCGCTCGGTTCCGGCCGAGCTGTGGTGGGATATCAACCCGATCTCGGCCGGCCTGTTCGGCATCCCGCTCGGGTTTATCGTCATCTTCGTGGTCAGCCTGGTCACTCCTGCACCTTCGAAGGAGATCCAGCATATGATCGAGGATGTCCGCTATCCCAATCTGAAGCGGGCCTAATCCAAGACAACGACACCGACCGGTTCCTTTTTTAAGAACCGGTCGGTTTTACTTCCAGTGTCCGGCCCAAAAGGCCGGACATTTTTTTGTTGCGCGACCAATGTTCTTTGAGAATAGGCGCCTCTGACGGCTGGCTCGGTTGCGGCTAGAGAGAAGGGAATTTGGGAGAAATCGGGGCCGGGCAGGGCTGCCAAGGTCAACGGCGACAGCCCGAAATCCAACCAAAAGCTTGGCTTTTCAGGGCCTTAGCAGCACACCAGAGAATGTCTGGAAAATAATATTGGCGGAGGACGCAGTCTCGGGCGAACCGGTCTCAGCAGTTTTTCCCTGGTAACAGGGTAAAATACATGGAAATTCGGCGGCCTTCGGGGTGAACATTGCCGGAACCCCGGTGAGGCGGGCCGTTAGGGAAAGCCATAACGCTGTGGCAAGTTATTATGGCTATTATGATAAATCATGTTAGCGCGGCTGCCCGTGAAGGAATTCGGCAGCTACTACCGGAGTGACTATGGTCGGCTGGGCTATCGGCCGACGGTGTTGCCTTTTCCCAAATTAGACGATGTGTGGGAGCGTTTGCATGCCGCGGAAAGCGCCATCGGCGAGTTTGATCGGCGCTGTCAGTCTTCCCCGTTTCCGGCACTTTGGCAGTCTGCTTGGGCGGACCGATGCCGTGCATTCCCCAACCACCGAGGGTTGCACAGCGACCTTCGGCGGTCTCTTCTCTTAGAATTCCAATCTGGCTTGAGGCGCTCCCGACACTGAAGATGCGCACACTGTCGCCGCTACGGCGGACGCCTTCGACGCTCTGTCGCAGAAGAAGGGTGATCTGTTGACGGCTACTAAAAGCATCCATTGTCGCCTGTTTCCCGGCAAGGATGGCGAAAAGATGAGAACAACCCCCAACGGTGTCGCCGACCAGGATCGACTGGGCGGTTATTTCCTGTACACGCTTCCCGACCAATTGAGTGATGTCCTGGTGCTTTTGTCTGGCCTGACGATGGATGCCACAAAACGCCCCGAACTGGTGCGCCAAGCGTTGTCGCACTGGATGTTCGAACACATCCATCCGTTTCACGATGGCAATGGACGGATCGGCCGCCTGCTGGTGTCGTTGGTGATGAGTTGGAAGGGAGCGACGGCAAATGCCTGCGTCTTTCTGGGCGAGGGGGTGCGCCAGAACAAAGAGCTTTATGTCGAGGGGCTGAGGGGCGCCAGAAGCACGGGCGACTTCGCGCCCTGGACGCGGACCTTTCTGGCGTTGGCCGAGCAGACAAATTTAGGCCGCCTGTCCAAGCTGGCCAGTCTATTGTCGCACAGGCAGAAGGCGACGGCCAAACTCCGCTCGCACTCACTGGTGCATCCGCTGATACCTTGGGCACTCACCCATCCGAAATTTACAGTCAAGGACGCTTAGGTCGGCATCGGCACCGGCAGCTTCGCCAGCGTCAACGAGGCGGTGGCCAGATTGATGGAGCTGGGTTTTGTCTAATTTGCCGGGCAGCGCTGCCGCGACCGACAGTTCGTCGCAAAGTCGATGGTCGAATTCTTTGAGTAAATGGCTGGTGTTAGACTAGGTCACCGTCGGCGACAAGGTGGAGGCCGCCTATCGGCGCGGCGACCTGTTCGAAAAGCGCCGCAATCTGATGCAGGACTGGGCGGGTTATTGCTGTGGGTGAAAGCTTATATCTAAGAAGCGCCTTGTCGTGTCTCTTTCTAACCATATGAACAAAATAGCCTTTTCAGGCGTTCTGTGTCAGATCAATCAAAGCTTTCGGTGCATTCTAGTTGTAGGCTAAACGTCATGGTTGCCACGACCGCGCCTTTCAGGTGAAAGTATTGCCAGATATTCAGGGGATGGCAGGTTTTCATGGTTTCAGAAGCGGCAGTTGAAGCACCATTAAAAATCATTGTTTCCGTCATACCCAGGCTGAATCTGGCTTTCCATCAGAATGCCGTGCCGCTGTTGCGGGAGGTGGTGCTTGTCAACGATAGCGCTGACGAGTTGAGGGACCTAGACCTCGAACTATCTTCCGAACCGGGCTTTCTGGAACCGCGCACCTGGCATATCGACTATGTCGGCGCTGGTCAGCGATACCACATATCCAGCCTTGACGTGACCCTGGATGCCGGATTGCTGGCCCGCCTGACGGAAGCTGAGACGACCAGTGCTATTTTCGTTGCCAAATCAGGCGGTGATGAAATGGCGAGGCTGATCCAGCCGATCGAGCTGTTACCCCGCAATCATTGGAGCGGAATCGGCCAACTGCCGGAGATAGTGGCCGCCTTCGTGCAGCCCAACGATCCGGCGGTGGACCGGCTTCTGAAAAAGGCGGCGGAGGTGCTGCGGGACAATGGGCGCGAAGCGGCGCTGAATGGCTACTTGGGCGGGCCCAAGCGGGCCTGGGAACTGGCTTCGGCCATCTGGACCGCCATCGGCTCCCAAGGCATCGACTATGTCCTGCCGCCGGCAAGCTTCGAACATGCGGGGCAGAAGTTGCGCGGCCCATCCCAGATTCTTGAGGCGCGGCTGGCCACCTGCCTGGATACAGCCCTGCTCTTTTGCGCCTGCCTTGAGCAGTGCGGCCTGAATCCCGTTTTGGTCTTCACCAAGGGGCATGCCTTTGCCGGTCTGTGGCTGAAGGCCGAGGAGTTCTCGACCGCCGTGGTGGATGACGTTTCGGCACTGCGCAAGCGGGTGCAGCTTAAGGAGATGGCCCTTTTCGAGACAACCTTGGCCACGCAGCGGCCACTGCCAGCCTTCAGTCGCGCGGTCGAGCGAGGTGCCCAGCAGATCATGGCCGAGGAAGACGGTTTCGAACTGGCCGTGGATTTGCGCAGGGCCCGCATGCAGCGTATCAAGCCGCTGGCTTCGGGTGAAGCAGTCACGCATGTGGCCGCCTTGCCGGAAGAGGCGTTGGAGCCGACCTTCGAACCAGCCCCCGACCTGCCCGAGGACACCACCCCTCTCGATGAAGCGCCCGCAACTCCCCAGGGAAGGTTGGACCGCTGGCAGCGCAAGTTGCTCGACTTGTCTTTGCGCAACGGACTTTTGAATTTCCGCGCCAGCAAGCGGGTGATCCCGCTCGATGCTCCGGACCCTGGAAAACTGGAAGACCTGCTGGCCCAAGGCAAACGCATCAGGCTGATGCCGCGGCCTGACCTCATGGAGGGAGCCGATCCACGTAGCGAGGCGCTGTTCCAGGAGCGCTACGATGAAGATGCCCGCCGTGCCCATGCCCTCGACGCCATGGACAGAGACCAGGTGCTGGTCGGCATCCAGCAGAACGAGCTGGAGAACCGGCTGGTGGAGCTTTACCGTCAAGCCAGGGCAAATCTCCAGGAAGGGGGAGCCAATACGCTTTTCCTCGCCTTGGGTTTTCTTGTCTGGAAGCGCGAGAACGAGGAGAAGGGCCATCGGGCGCCGTTGATCCTGTTGCCGGTAACGCTGGAACGTAAAAGCATACGTTCGGGCTTTTCGCTGCTGCTGCATGAGGACGAACCCCGCTTCAATCCGACGCTGCTGGAAATGCTGCGCCAGGACTTCAAGCTAAACCTGCCTTTCGGCGATGCCGAACTGCCCAAGGATGACCATGGTCTTGACGTCGAAGGCATCTGGCGCCAAGTGGCCCAAGCCATCAAAGACATCAAGGGCTGGGAGGTGCAGCAAGATGTTGCCCTGGCCACTTTCTCCTTCGCCAAGTTCCTGATGTGGAAGGATCTGGTCGAACGAACCGACCAATTGAAGCAGAACCCGGTGGTCCGCCACCTGATCGACACGCCACGCGATCCTTATCCCAGCGCCATCGGTTTTGTCGATCCCCGTTCTCTCGACCGCGAGCAAGCGCCGGATCAGATTTTCTGCCCACTCCCGGCGGATTCTTCTCAATTATCGGCCGTGATGACCGCCGCCCGAGGCAAAGATTTTGTTCTGATCGGGCCGCCCGGCACTGGCAAAAGCCAGACCATCGCCAACCTCATTGCCCAATGCTTGGCCGAGCGCAAGACAGTGCTGTTCGTGTCCGAGAAGATCGCCGCTTTGGACGTGGTCTACAGGCGTCTGCGCGAAGTGGGGCTGGGAGATTTCTGCCTTGAACTCCATTCCAACAAGGCCCGCAAGCTGGACGTCCTTGAACAGCTGCGCCAGGCGTGGGACGCCAAGGGCCAGGTGGAAGGGAACGAATGGCGGCGCGAGGCGCAGCGCCTCAAGGGGCTGCGGGACGAACTCAACACCTATGTGGACCGGCTGCATCACAAGCACCGCAACGGCCTGACCGCGTTCTCCGCCATTGGACGAATCGTCGGCGGAGCCGACATGCCGCGCCTGAAACTGTCTTGGGCGTCTGCCGAGTCTCATGACACTGATGGCCGCATCGGTCTAGGCGATTTGGCCGAGCGGTTGGATGTGAATGCCAGGGCCGTCGGCTCTGTCACCAGCGGCCCTTTGTCTCCGGTGGCTCATGGTGAATGGTCGCCGCATTGGCAAAGTTCGCTAATCCAGGCGGCAGAGGTGGTGCCTGCGGCGGTGGAGGAACTGATCAACACAGCCGTTGCGTTACGCAAGGCCGTCGGTCTTCCCGAGATGGGTCTGGCCCAGCGGACGCGTGACGGTCTGAAAGAACTGGCCAACCTGTTGCCTCAGGCCTCAGGCAGCGACTGGCGCTTTGCCTTGCGGCCTGATGCCAAAACCATCGCCATCAACCTCCAGAATGGCCTCGATCTGCTAAGCCGTCATCGTGCCCTGATGGACCTGCTGGCCGAACCCTGGGCGGCCGACGTGGCGGCAGCGGTGCGCAAGGGGATCGACCTGCTAAATCTGCATAGCCAAGTCACTGGCCAATTATCCGTTCCCTATGCCGACGGCGTGAAAGCCCTTGACGCAGGGCAGTTGAAGAACGACTGGGACAAGGCCGAGCGATCCTGGTTCCTGCCCAAGATGCTGGGCAAGCGAAGGGTAGAAAAATCGCTAGTGGCCTTCATTCCCGCAGGGCGTAAGCCCGACTTTGCTGGTGACCTTGACCGGCTGGTGACCTTGCGTCGGACCGAGGCGGAACTGGACGGTTTGAAGACGCTGATCTCTTGCACGGGCGAACCGTGGAACACCACCGAGGAGATGGAGGCGGCATTGCGCTTCCAGTCGGCGTTGGCGGCTGCCCGAGAGGTTCTGCCCTGGACCGAGGAGGGCCTGTCGGCCATCGCTGATGGGCGTTGCGGTCTTAAGATGAAGGGCGATCTTGGCCGTATGCGCGATCTGCGCGCACTCGAACGTGAGATCGAGGACTTGGCCGATCTCGGTTCGCGCAGTGGCGGGATCTGGGCCGGACTACGAACCAGAGTCGGCGAGGTGGAAGCGGCCCTGAAATTCCAGGCGGGGCTCTCTTCGGCAATGGGGCTCTTGGCGACCACGGCTGAAGACTTGGCGGCCTTGAAAGGACCTTTGGAAAAACTGCTGGGCGACGGTAACGCGCTGCTGGATGCGTCGGGGCCGGTGATGGGGGCGGGGCAAAGCTATGCCGATGCCCTGGGGTGGTTCCTAACAGCCAAAGATAGCTTCAGGGTCTGCTGTGGCCGTGATGAGGAAGGGTTTGCCGCCATCCTGGGCGACGATCCGCATTCGCTTTCCGAGGCGTGCAGGGCTATTCCGCCTTTGGCTGCCAAGCTTAACGGCTGGTGCGCTTGGCGCAAGGTGCGCGCCGAGGCCATGGCCGCCGGTTTGTCTTCTCTAGTGATGGGAATTGAAAGCGGTGCTGTTGCCCTTGGCCGGGTACGCGAAACGTTCGAGGTGAATTACGCCCGCTGGTGGCTTGATGCCGTGGTTGACAATGACGCTGTCCTGCGTGGCTTCGTCTCTGCCCAGCACGAGAGCCGGATACAGGCTTTCAAGGCGCTGGATGATCGCTTCAATCTACTCACCCGGGCGATGATCCGGGCCAGTCTTTGCTCGGAATTGCCAGAACAGGAGTCGATTCAGCGAGCTTCGGGATGGGGGTTGCTTAAGCGCGAAATGAGCAAGAAGCGCGCGCATATTCCCCTGCGCTCGCTCATCCAGGGCATACCAGATGCCCTGCCTAAATTGACGCCCTGCCTGCTTATGAGCCCACTTTCCATCGCCCAATACCTGACGCCGGATCAGGCCATGTTCGACATTGTTGTGTTCGACGAGGCGTCGCAAATCCCCGTTTGGGACGCGATCGGCGCCATTGCGCGTGGCCGCCAAGTCGTGATGGTGGGTGACCCCAAGCAGTTACCCCCCACCAACTTCTTCGGCCGTTCGGAAGAGGACGCGGACGACAGCGTGGAACTTGAAGGCGACATGGAATCCATCCTGGATGAATGTATCGGCGCTAATCTCGCCGTCTGCTCCTTGGACTGGCACTACCGCTCTCGTCACGAAAGCCTGATCGCCTTCTCGAACCATCGCTATTACGAGGGGCGGCTGGTTACCTTTCCCTCGCCGGTGACCGAGGACCGAGCCGTCAGCTTTCACCTGGTCCGTAACGGTGTTTACGAGAAGGGTGGTGCCCGCATCAATAAGCCTGAAGCCTTTGCCCTGGTCTCGCACCTCGTGCGTCGGCTCAAGGACAAGGCATTTGCCACTAGCGGGTTGACCGTCGGTGTAGTGACATTCAACAGCGAGCAGCAGAAACTGATCGAGGACCTGCTGGACGAAGAACGGCGCAAGGATCCTAGCATCGAGCCCTACTTTGCCGAAGATGCGCTGGAGCCGGTTTTCGTCAAGAATCTTGAGAACGTCCAGGGTGACGAACGTGATGTGATGTATTTCTCGATCACCTATGGCCCCGACATTACTGGTGCCGTTTCGATGAATTTCGGCCCCATGAACAAGAGTGGCGGCGAACGGCGGCTGAACGTGGCCGTCACCCGCGCCCGCCATGAGTTGTGCGTATTCTCCAGCCTGTCGCCCGAGAAGATGGAACTCAGCCGCACCAGGGCAGAAGGGGTCCGGGACCTCAAGCACTTCCTGGAATTTGCCGAACGCGGTCCGCGCACCCTGGCCGAAGCCAATCAGGGAACCATCGGCGACTACGATTCCCCGTTCGAAAAAGCGGTTGGCGCCTCGCTGGCCGAGCATGGCTGGCGTGTCCATCCCCAGGTGGGGGTGTCCAAATTCCGCATCGACCTGGGCGTGGTCGATCCAGATGCCCCTGGCCGCTATCTGGCAGGCATCGAATGCGACGGAGCCACCTATCACCGTTCGGCCACGGCCCGCGACCGCGACAAGCTACGCGAACAGGTGTTGCGGGGGCTGGGCTGGGAGATCGTCCGTATCTGGTCGACCGACTGGTGGGTGGACAAGGCCAGCGCCCTTGGCAAGGTTCATGACCGGCTAGCCTCTCTGCTGGAGGTTGCCAGGTCTCGCCGGGCTGAGGAGGAGATCAATACCGTTTCCAAAGTGGACGACCTTGAAGCAGAGACCGGGCCGTTGACGGAAGCGGTGGACGTGGAACCATCCTCACGAAGTCGCTTGGCAGACGACCTGTTCAAGGCCGCCGATTTTGCCTTGTCGCCTACCTATGCCCGCGGACCGGCAGGGGCTGGTGTGTCTTCCATCACCCCATCAGTTTTCCGTGAATGGGATCCGTCCGACGCCAGCGGCGTTGATGCGGAGGCCTTCTTCGAGCGTTCTTACGACGCCACCCTGCGGACCATGATCTCGGCCGTGGTCGAGGCTGAAGGGCCGGTGCGCGATGACGTGCTGGCCAAGCGCGTGGCCAGAGCCCATGGTTGGACTCGAACCGGTGGGCGTATCCACGAGCGGGTCTTGAAGGCAGCCAAGCCTGATTTCCACTTGGTCAAAGAGGGCGAATATCACTTCGTCTGGCCCAAGGGAATGGACACCAGCGCTTGGCCTGCTTATCGCCGCCCGACAACCGGTGCAAACCGCCCGGTTGACGAAACCGCGCTGCCCGAACTTGCGGCACTTGCCCGCGAAATTAAGGCGCAGGGAATGGATGGCGATGAGGCACTGAAGGAGATGGCCCGAATCGCGGGGTTCCAGGTGCTACGCAAGAGCAGCCGAGAGCGGTTGGAGGCGGCTTGGGGGATAGAGTGATGGATATGCCACAGAACGAGGACATGCCTGAAGGCGACGCTCCGGTTGCTGCCGCTGTACCCGACCCCATTGCCGATATCCTTGAATGGTCCGCAGGACGTCCCACGTGGCAGCAAGACGCCCTGCGCCGGCTTGCCGTTGCAGGCTTTCTGACGGAAGCCGACAAGGCGGAATTGACGGCGTTCGTTCGCAAGGAAGGCGGCTTGCCGGTGGAAGGCGAGCCGCCGGAAATGGTGCCTCTGGGGGCAGAAAATTTGGGTTCGGGCGGAAGTTCCAGCGGCGTGACAACGCGGGTGTTAGGCATCCATGACATCCGGCACGTGGGCCGAATGGCCGGGGATGCGCACTTGACGTTTTCCCGTGATGGCTTGACGGCGGTCTTGGGCGACAATGGCGCCGGTAAATCGGGCTATACCCGTATCCTGCGCCGCGTCGGCAGTGGCCGAGGCGACGATCCGAAGAAGAAGATTCTGCCCGACGTCTTTGCCGACGCTCCTGCCGCCGATGCGACAGCGATCATTGACATTGAGATTAACGGGGCTAAAGAGGCGTTCACCTGGAGCGCCGCCACACTTGGCCAACGCATTCCCGGCCTGACGGTCTTCGATGCCGACGCGACCCAAGCCTATGTCGATTTCGGCAATGCCATCGAATTGCTGCCCTTCAACATTGACATCATCCAGGGACTAATCGAGTTTTGCGATGAAGTGCGTGAAATATTATCGGGGCAGGTCAAGGCGCTTTCCACAAAACTGGAGCAGACGAGTCCCAAGATCGCCGAGGGTACTAAGGCGGCCGCTTTTGTCGCCGGGCTATCGGGCAAGACGACGGCACAGGAGATTGCCGACAAGTTGACGCTTTCCGCAGATCAAAAGGCGCGTCTTAAGGATCTGCGCCAATCCGTTCTGGCGCCCCAGGAGAAACTTCGAACCAAGACAGTGCTAGCACCTCTCCTGGACGCGGCAGGACTGGCCGTGGAAAGTGCCGAGGACCTTTTAGGCGATGCCGAATTGGAGGTTACCCGTACCGCCCGGTTCGAGGCCAAGCGGAAGGCCGAGACCGCCAGGGATCTCAACGCTCATCTGTTTGAGGGCTGTTCTCTTCCTGTTAGCAGCCCGTTGTGGAAGGAAATGTGGGAAGCAGCACGGGTCTATGCCCAGACAGATTCCCATCCCGATCATGCCTTTCCCCAAGTGGAAGACGGCGCACTCTGCCCGCTCTGCCAGCAAGTCCTGCAGCCGGAAGCGCAGAAACGCTTTCGGAACTTAGAGGACTATGTCTCTACCCAGATTCAGCAAGACGCCGAGGAAGCGGCCGAGCTGTTTGGCCAGCGGATCGAAGACCTGGATGCGGCCCTGAAGGAAGTTGAAGGCACGCTGGCGAAGCTCGATCTTTCCCAGGAGGATCCGGTTCTGGCTGCCGATCTAGCTGCGTGGCGACAAGCCGCCCAGTTGCGGCGCGCTTCCATCGATACGTGGTTGGATGGGCAAAGTGCCCTGGCGCCTGTTCCGACTGCCGTCGCGGCAAGGCTTGTCATTGCTTCCGAGAACACCCGTCAGGACATCGAGCGGCTGACGGCTGGGGCCGGAAGTCCCGAGGCTCAGGCCCAAGCCGCCGAGTTAAGAGAGCTTGAGGCTTGGGAGGTACTTGAAGCAGGCAAGGTAGGGCTTGAACAGCGGGTCCGCGATTTGGCGACACAGGAAGCCTTGCAAGCTTGCGTTGACAGTGCCAATCCTCAGCAAATCACCAAATTCTTCAATGCCCTGAAGGACCGTTATCTCACGGAAAGTCTTCGCGATGCCTATGCACGTGAAATCGCTGCCCTAAAATTGGAACGCTTGAAGGTTACGGTCACTCCAAAGAAGAACCGCGATGCCGCGAAATTTATCATCGACTTGGATGGCCGAAAGATCACCGACTGCAAACTGTCTGAAATTCTAAGCGAAGGCGAACGCCGGGCCTTGTCTCTTGCCGCCTTTCTGGCCGAGCAGAGCATTGGCGGCGGCTGCGGCTGCCTGGTCTTCGATGATCCCGTTTCGTCTCTGGACCATAGTTGGGCGCAGGTCATCGCAGGCCGCCTGGCCGATGAGGCAACACGACGGCAGGTCGTCGTTTTCACCCACGACCTGGTGTTCTACGACAAGCTGTGTACGGCTGTTGAGGGGACAGGAGGTCCGTTGGACTTTCAGCAACTATTCCACGTTCGTTCGGCTGGCACCGCCGGGCATGTCGATCCCATTCGTGGGAAATGGAATTCTCAGAAAGTTAAGAACCGAATTCACGAACTCAAAACCATGGTTGCGAAAGCGGCCAAGACGGCCGATGAAAGTGCTGGGCAATATGAACGGGATGCCAAGCAGATCTATGGACGCATGCGCGATGCCTGGGAGCGGCTGGTGGAGGAATTGCTGCTTTATGGCATGGTCCAGCGGTTCCAAAAGGATATTCAGACGAAGAAGCTCCGCTATTTGACCGCCGACCCCGTCATTCTTTCCCGCATCGAAAGCGGTATGACCCGATGCTCGACCTATAGCCACGACAATCCCGGTGCCAACACCGATCCGATACCGGAACCGAAAGAGTTGGCAGAGGACTTGGCCGAACTTGAAGCCGTGGCGGAATGGTTAAAGAAGCATCACGATACAGTGAAATAGACTGGGACTGGAGCGGTCCGCTGTAATCCGGAGAGGTGGTTGCCAGTTGACGTTGTTCTTGGAGGGCAGGGTGGTTGGCAGTAACGATTTAGCCCTTGATTCAAACGGAGTGCCGGTTGACGGCCTAACGGCCAAATTTGCCGATATCGTGGGATCGCAAAAGCTGGCGCAGCGGTTAGTGCGTGCTGCGGCTGGCTTGGTGATGGAAACCACTGGTCAGACGAGGCCTACTGTCTTTGACGTTGAGCGAATTTTGTTCACGGCTCTTTTTGAACCGGTGCCGAATATTGTCCATCATCCGAAAAGCGGTTTGTTGCGCCAGTTTGTGACTGACGATTCAACATTATCCGATGACGAAGTGGAGTTGCTCCTCAATTTTCTGGTTGGCCATGTCGCCGTCAAAATGCAAGGCGAAGTTGCCGAACTCCTGGCCTTCGAAACGGTGATTGCGCTTATCAATGGCTGGCGAAACTCCGGACTTCTGCCATCGTCGGTCAGGTTGATCCCGGGCTCAACGATCCGGATGCGCCGTGATGGCAGTGCCGGTTGGTACAAGGGTGCTGACGGATTGATCGCCTGTCTTCCCCGCGACAACGGCGGCCCCATCGAGATTTACGGGATTGTTGAGGTCAAATCCTATCAGCCATCCCTGCGTGATGTGATGATTCAACTAAGGAAGCATCAATCACGGCTTACTCATGGGCTGAAGTTGGAAGATGTTGAGTGGCCTGCAGAGCGCCTTGTCTTTGCGGTACGTGAACGCGACACTTGGCAGACGACAAGGATAGGCATGCCGCCATCCAGCCTGCCAATCCTACTGGTCTCGACGTCACGCAAAAGCAAAGTCAGACGCAAGACGCCGCCCCATAATCTGGTCGAATGCGAGCTGGATGTTCCACAAGAGGAAATGACGGCTTGTGGGCTATCGCTGGTCACCTGGGTTATCGAACGCTTGGGCGACAAATTCTTTCCAGTGAAGGCATCGCATGATGATTTGGGGATGGATCCCGGCGAGGCAGCCCTGAACGGCTATCTTCAGGCACTAAATTATACAGTTCAGCGCAGGCTCGGGCCCACAGCGCGCGCAAATGCCATCAAGCTGTATGACACCCATTTCGGTAAGGCTGATGCAGCAGATGATCCTGGCCAGCCTTATACGGTGTAAGCATCTTGATTTTTTCGCTTAATACAATTACAAGCAATAGCGATGCGCGAACGCGCTGATACAATCATGGATCATGTGAAAGATAACTGGGAATTATGGAATGACAGCATATGAAATTTTTACAAATCCATGTGCTCCCCACCTCACCGTTTTTGAGGATGATTTCGAAGAAATCGCGGCCAGATTTTCGG
>PDZW01000026.1 GCA_002753155.1 Alphaproteobacteria bacterium WMHbin7 | reverse complement strand
CTCGACGGCGACGATGCCGAGCGTGATCATGATTTCGGGCACGGCGGGGAAATAATGCCAGCCCGGACCGGTTTCATAGCCGACCAGAAAGGCGTCGATGCGGTAGAGAACGGCAGCCAGCAGCATCGAGCAGGCGGCCAGGAAATAGGTGCGCGCATCTCGCTTGGCCGAGGGCGAAAGCAGCATCGCCACCGGCAGGGCGTAAAGCGTCATTTCGACCCAGAACATGAAGCTCTTGAAGCCCGAGGTGAACATGGCGCCGATCTCGCCCCTGACCAGAATATCGACCAGACGCAGGAGGATGAAAGCCACCAGAAGCCAGGCCATCACCTTGGACAGATCGGCGATCAGGGGCAGTTCATCTTTCAGGCTGCGCTTGAACCCGGCCGAGGCGGTGCAGGCTTCGAAGACCACCACGGCATAGCCCATGGCGATGGCCGAGATGAGGAAGAGGAGCGGCAGGAACAGGGTTTGCCACAGCGGATTGATCTGATAGCCAAAGACGATCAGAAGCGAGCCCAGCGAGGATTGGTGCATGGTGGGCAGCAACACGCCCAACGCAATCGCCAGGAACATCCATTTGTCGGTGAAAGCCTGAACACCCTTCCAGCCGAACTTCTCGGCCAGCACCGGGCTGAACTCGATCCACAGCACCAGAATATAAGCCGCCACGCACAGAGCCACTTCCACCATGACCGAGCCGTATTGCTGATAATTGGGCAGCAGGATGTGCCAGAAGTTCCAATAGCGGCCCAGATCAAAAATGACCGAAATGCCGCCCAGCGTATAGCCGAAGGCGCTTGCCAGCAGGGCGGGGCGCACCAGGGGGTGATACTTGCCCTTGTTGGCGATATAGACCAAAAGCGCCAGGGCATAGCCGCCGCAGGCCAGGCCGGTGCCGATCACCACGTCCCAGGCGATCCAGATGCCCCAGGGGAATCCGTCATTGATGTTGGCGACCGAGTTGAAGCCGAACAGGAAGCGCTGTGCGGCAAAGAAGACGGCAAGCAGCACCAGGACCGAAAGAACCAGCGTTACCGGAGAGACCAGCCTGCCGCCGATGGGTTGCGCTTTCATGCTATTCCCCCTTCTCGTCAGAATGGCTGCCGACCGTTCTCTTGGTCGCCCAGGCAAGGCCTCCCAGGGCCACCAAGGGCAGGATCATGCCACCATACAAAGTGCCCTGCAGCGTTTCCGACTTGCTGGAATAGCTTTGCTCGGGCAGATCGGGATAGCCCAGCTTGGCGAAAGCCACGCCGGACAGCATCAGCATCTGAGTGCCGCCGATTTCCTTCTCGCCATAAATGCGCTTGAGGTAAGCGGGTGCTGGTTTTTCGTGCGAGGGGTAGGGGGCTTCGATATTGCCGCGCGGATAGACTGCTGGCGTTCCCGCCTCGATCTCCAGGCGTCGCTTGGCCTCGGCCTTCAACAGCTCGACCGGGCCGAAGAGGGTGGCGCCGGTGGGGCAGACTTCGGCGCAGGCGGCAAACTTGCCTTCGGGCAGGCGATGCCTGCACAACTGGCATTTCTGAATGCGCGGCGTTGCCGTGTCATATTGAAAGCGGGGCACGCCGAAGGGGCAGGCCCCCACGCAATAGCGGCAGCCGATGCAGATATCGGGATCATAGCCCACGATGCCGGTTTCGGGATTCTTGGTCATTGCCGCCACCGGGCAGGCCGAGACGCAGGAAGGATCGACGCAATGCAGACAGGACTTCTTGACGAAGGCGTAGCCGTCCTTCTCCTGGTCCTTATGGTCGGCCGTGCCCTCGGCATAATATTTGATGACGTTGAGCGTCTTGCCGGAGATATCGAGCGGGGTGTCCCACAATCTGTCCTGCGTCGAGAATTCCGCAGGCATGCCGTTGGCTTCCTTGCAGGATTTCACGCAGGATTTGCAGCCGATGCACAAGGTGGAGTCGAACAAAAGTCCCAGCGCCTTGGGGGGCATCTGCTTGTTTGCGCGCGCCTGGGCATCGCCTGGCGCCAGGGCGACGGCAGCACCGGCCGCGACTGTGCCGCCCAACGCCGCCTTCATGAAATTACGCCGATCGAGCGTCATGGTCCGGCTCCTTATTCCGCGGCATCCTTGTCGGAACTGTCCTTGCCCAGATTGCCGGCCAGCTTGTAGCCCGCTCCGGCGGCAAGACCGGCCACGGCAGCAACCACCGCCGCTGAACCGATGGTGGCGCCCACGCCCTGCTCCTCGACAATGCGCGGATAAGAAGCGGGCGGCACCACGTTCTTGACGTCGGCCAATTGGTGAATGGGCTTGTAGAAGCCGACACCTTTCTCGGTGCAGCCAAAGCAGGGATGGCCCGTGCCCACCGGCCAGGAGCCCGAGCCCACATCGCCGAACAGGGTTGAGGGGCAGTTGGCGTAGGTCTCGGGACCCTTGCAGCCCAGCTTGTAGAGGCAATAGCCCTTGCGGTGTCCCTCGTCGCCGAATTCCATGGCGAAACGTCCGGCATCGAAATGCGCCCGGCGCTCGCAATTCTCGTGGATGAGGCGCGAATAGGCAAACAGGGGACGTCCCTGCTCGTCGATCTTGGGAAGCGAACCGAAGGTCAGGAAATGAACGACGGTGGAGAGGAAATTATAGGGGTTGGGAGGACAGCCGGGAATGGTGACGACAGGCTTATCCTTGATGATGGCGTTGACCGGCGAAGCACCCGTGGGATTGGGCGGTGTGCTGGGCATGCCGCCCCAGGAGGCGCAGGAGCCGATGGCGATGATGGCGGCAGCATCGGCAGCGCATTCCTTCAAGATGTCGAGTGCGGTCTTGCCGCCGATCTTGCAATAGATGCCGCCGTCCTTGACTGGAATGGCGCCTTCGACCACCAGGACATATTTGCCCTTGTTGGCGGCCATGGCGGCGTAGCGCGCCTCCTCGGCCTGATGTCCGGCGGCGGCGAACAGGCTTTCGTGGTAGTCGAGCGAGATGATCTCCAGAATCAGCTTCTCGATGGTCGGATGTTCGGCCCTGAGCAATGATTCCGTACAGCCCGTGCATTCCTGGAAATGCAGCCAGATGACCGAGGGCCGCTTGGCGGGCGAGGCGATCGCGCTTGCGATCTGGGCATCCGCCCCCTTGGGCAAGCCCATGGTGGCCGCCAGCGCGGCGCAGAATTTGAGGAAGGCACGGCGCTCGAGTCCCAGCTTGGCTTCCAGCGCTTCGATTTCGTCTTGGAACATGTCGCTACCTCTTCTTCTGGCGCTCAACCGCAATCGGCAAAGAGCGCAACCACTTTGCCGGCCAGCTGCCAATGCAGCGGCCCGGCCCCAGCCGGTTCCTTGCGAAGGGAAAAACCCTCCCCATGAAGCCTGCCGCATGGTTCGCGGTCTTAGCAGGTGCAACCCAAATTCGGGGAGTCACCCTACCCACAAGTGGGGCAAGGATCGTGCCAAGTCGCACTGCCGGGGGAGTCGCCGGGAATCCGGGGGACTCGGCTTAAATCAGCAAAAGCAGATAAAGGGGCGATATGGAAGGCTGGATTCCAGTATGTGGAAAGTCAGTGTACAGTGCAGGCCATGCAGGGGTCGAAGGAGCGCACCACATGCTGCACGGCAACAGGGGTGCTTTCCCCAGCTTTGACCGGGGTTCCCACCAGCGCCGCCTCCAGGGGGCCGGGCTGGCCCGTCGCATCCCGAGGCGAGAAGTTCCAGGTGGTTGGTGCAATCACTTGATAGCGGCTGAGGCGCCCCTCGCTGATTTCCAGCCAATGGCCCAATGAGCCCCGGGCCGCCTCGACCAAGCCTGCACCTTGCAGTACCGCCCTCTCCAGATCGAAGGGGTGGCAGAAGGGGGCCTTGGGCTCCAGCGCTTGGGCCCAACCTTCCATTGCCAAGGCAAGGCGCGCCAACTCGATCAGCCGGGCCACAACGCGCACCGCCACGGTCGAGCCATGCCGGGCATGCAGGTCGCGGATCAGGGGTTGGCCCGACAGAAGCTGGCGGGCCAGCGCGCCCACCTCGACGGATTGGCCGTTCAGGCGGGGCGCCTTGCTCCAGCTATAGGCATCTGGCTTGTCGGCATTGGGAATCGTAGCGCCTTGGCTGGGATGCAGGGCCTGCTCGCCGCCATACCAGGCATGGGCGATATCCTCGGTGATGACTTGGGTTGCGAGCGGTGCAAACGCATTATTCCGCCAGATGCCGCCTGCAAATAAAGACTCTCCGGTCTGGGGGTCGGCAAAGGCTCCAAAGCTCATCAGGTCGGTCTGCGACCTTCCCAGCCGCCACAGGTCGAGATCGCGCGAGATTTTGAGAAACAGCCCGAAATCGCCCTGATCGCAGGTGGTCAAGGCGTCTTGCGACGCCAGGGCAGCGATGTGCGACAGGGGCAGCCCGAAAAGATGGGTTTCGAGAAAGCGGCGAAAGCTTGCGATGATCGACTTCAGGCGGACGCGCTCGGCAGCATCTACCGGCTTGGTCGTGCCGCCGGGCTGCAAGGCCAGTGAATGCGGCCATTTGCCCGCCAGAATACCCATCGTCTCGAACAAAGCGCGCCTGGCAGTCGCCACCAGCGCCGCCATCTTGCCCTGACCGGCCATAAAGCGGTTTCGACACTCTTCGTGCCAGGGCTTGGCTTCGTAATCGGGTCTGGCGAAATCGGGCATGAAGAACAGGGCGAAATGCACCAGATGGTCGGCGGCGTTCTCGGTGGCCTGCAACAGATTGAGCGCAGCTTGCCCGTTGGGCGGCATGCTCAGCTTGGCAGCATTGGCTAAAGCCGCCGCCGCTGCCGCCGATTGCGCAATCGAACAGATGCCGCAGATGCGCGGCGCTATCGCCAAGGCATCCAGGGCGGCCCTTCCCGCCATCAACTGCTCGAAATCGCGAAAGAGGGAGGCGTTGACGAAGGCCTCGCGCACTTGGCCGTTCTCGATCTCCAATCGCACTTCAAGGTCGCCCTCGACGCGGTTGAAGGGGCCGATGATCAAGCGGCTCATTTCTGTGACCTGGCACGCGGGGCGGGCGGCACGACGATGTGGCTTTCCGTGGCATTCTTGCGAACGCGTCCCGGCGTGGCCGATTTCGAAAGGGCGGCCAAGGCGACAAACCAGGCCTTGGGCATGTCCACCGGCAGTCCCACCGGAATACCCGCCACCTTGGGCGTTTCTAGATAAGGCTCGGTCCCGTCGGCAAATCCCGGCACGGTGCAGGCGATGCAGGCAAAGCCTGCATTGGTGCAAGAGCCCGTTCCATTCCAGCGCCTGCGATTGCAGTCGCCTGGCGCCTGGGTCGCCCGGCAGCCCAAATTCTCCATCAGGCAGCCTTGCTGGGCAGGCTCATGGGCGCTGGCCTTGTATTCGTAATATTCATTCCGATTGCAGCCGTGATGGGCCAGATGGTCGGCATAGAATCGCGGGCGGGCGAAACTGTCGAGTTCATCTGGCGACAAAGCGCCGTCGGCCAGCAGCAGCAAGGTTTCGGCAATCCAGCCGGGATGGGGGGCGCATCCGGCAATATTGATCACGGGAAGGCCAGAGCCCGAGCGCCAACCCGCGGACAAAAGCCCGCCGGACTGACCATTCCTAAATTGAAGGCCGGTGGCTTCGGTGCGGCCCGAGGCGCCGGCCACCACGCCGCCAAAGGCGGCACAGCTACCCACCGCCACGACATGGCGCGCCTGACCAGCCAATTCACTGATCAGGCGGCTCATCGGACGATCAAAACCCAGCGCCATTTGAAAGCGCCCGGAGCCGTTCGGGCCCAGAAGAACAGCCCCTTCGACCAGCAGCGCATCCAGCAAAAGCGTCCCCTCAAGGATCTGCTCGACGACCCGGCTGAATTCCTCTCCGCTTTCCTGGCTCAAAGCCGGGTGTGCCAGCAGCTTCAGCTCGGGCTGCTGGCCAGCCAGCAGCCCCGATTCATGCTCGAAGGCCGAGGCTGTGCAGCCGCCGCAAGAGCCCGCCTGAACCCAGAGAAATGAAAAAGGATGTGTCCTTGTCATGACGCTGAAGCATCGGCACTCGGCCCTTCCGGGTCAACCCTTATGCGCGGGTAGGTGACATGGCGCGGCATCTCCTGTAAGTTGTCTTCCAACGAGCGGTTGTGCAGGCGGGGGCCGCACACCTGCCCCCTCAAGCCATGACCGGGAATGGGGCCTGAACCGTGGACGTTTTGTCGCCAAAAAGCCGCCAGGAGCTGGAAGCCGAGTTGGCCTGCCTGCGCTCACGTCTTGGCGAATACGAGGCCTTGGAAGCCCTCAGTCGCGAGACGGGCGAAGCATTCCTGCGCTCCCTGGAGGGAGGCGAGCGCTGCCGAGAGCGTCTGGACGCCAAAAGCGAGGAACTGTGCAACGCACGACACCAATTGCAAAAGGCGCTGGGTCGCTACACCGATCTCTTCAATCATTCGCCGATCGGCTATTTCCTGATTGATCAACACGGCATTCTGCGCGAGGTCAATGTCAAGGGAGCCGCCCTTCTGGGTCAAAGCCCTGAGCATTTGCAGGGTGCCCCTTTCGCCAAATACATAACCCCCCTGGCGCGGCCCGCCTTTGACCATCATCTCCAGTCGGTCTTTGCGGGCAGCTCCGGCCAGATCGAGCTTGCTCTCGATACCCCAGATGTTCCCGCCCTGCCGGTCATTCTGGAAACCTCTTTGATAGAGGGCATGGACGAGGGGACGGGGCCTTTGTGCCTGGCGGCAGCCCTTGATCTTGGCAGCCGCAAGCAAGCCGAGAAAGCTCTGGCGGAACGGACCGAGGAACTGGCGCGCTCGAACGAGGACCTGGAGCGCTTCGCCTATGTCATTTCGCATGATCTGCAAGAACCGCTGCGCAATATCGGAAATTATGTGCAGCTTCTGTCCAGACGCTACAAGGGGCGTCTGGATGCCGATGCTGACGACTATATCGGTTTTGTGGTCGATGGCGTGATGCGTCTGTCCAACATGATCCGCGAACTTCTGACCTTCTCGCGCATCACGACACAGGGGCGGACCTTCGAGGTGGTCGATAGCGGAGCAGCCCTCAAGGATGCGCTGGCCAATCTCGAATCCGCCATCACGGAAAGCCTGGCGGAAATTCACATTGCACCGATGCCCGAGGTGCAGGCGGATTCGACGCAACTGATCAGCCTGTTTCAGAATCTGATCGGCAATGCCCTCAAATACCGGGAAGCTGATCGCAATCCCAGGATACGTATCGAAGCCAGGCCGGTCGGCGAGAAATGGCTGTTCTCCATCGTCGATAACGGTATCGGCATCGAAAGCCGCCAGTTCGAGCGCCTGTTCATGCTGTTCCAGCGCATCAATCCGCAGGGCGGAATTCAGGGAACGGGAATCGGCCTGGCCGTCTGCAAGCGCATCGTCGAACGCCATGGCGGCCAGCTTTGGGTGGAATCGACGCCCGGACAGGGCAGCATCTTCTATTTTACGCTGCCGGCGGCGCCTTCTTCTCATTAAGCAACGGGCGCAAGGCCAAGGCGACGCCGACCGTGATCAGGCCTGCCGAGACGACGTCGCTTAGGAAATGCGCACCTTGAATGACCCGCACCATGCCGATCAGGAATCCGAAGGAAATGGCCGCCCATCCGGCCCTGACGCGCCAGGGCGGCGGCAGCAGCATGGCAAACGCGAAAGTCCAGAAGGCGATCGAGGCATGGCCCGAGGCGAAGGAGCAATTATCGGCGCACTGATCTGTCATCACGAAAGGCGGCGTGTAATGCTGTTTACCGCCAAATTCAGCAATCGTGGTTGGGCGCGCACGTCCCCAATGATCCTTGAACAACAGATTGACGATCAGGCCGGGACCCAAAAGCAGCGTCGAGGTCAGATAGGCCATGGAGCGCCAGGTGAGTCCAAAAATGCGCTCCTTCAGCCACAGATTGGCCAAACCGATCAGCAGACAGAAAACGCCTGCGCCCAGGATGATGGCGGGCAGCCCCTTGCGCACGAATTCGAAGGGCGGCGCATAGCGCCAGAAAAACCATTCCGCCTCGTTGTAGAAAAGCCCCGAGACCGCCAAATCAATCTCGCGCAGGAATGACAGGCTTCGAGGCAGGGCAAATAGCGCGTAGACGGCAAGGCTTCTCATCTCAATAACCCTTGAAGCCGGAAAGCAGATAGGCGTGAAGCTCGATGGCAAAACCGGGATGAATCTCGCGCTGGATCGGCCCCAATGACTCGGCAGTGGCAAAGCGCTGGGCAATCTCGGCAATGTCTGCGCGTTCGGTTATGAAAACCACCCGGCTTTCGTCGTCGCCCATAAAGCGGTTGTTGAGATCGAAGGTATCACGGATGACGGGCGAGGGATTCCACTTCGCGGCATTCAGGGGATAGGGACGCACATAGTAGGAGAGCGAGGCCATTAGTTTGCGGTCGTCGCTCATCAACCGGCTGGCGGGATGGGCCGCCAGCAGGGCCGAGACATCGCGGCCAACCTCCGTCCAGCCCTTCAAGCGCTTGGCGATATCCGTTTTCGCCGTCAAAGGGACGTCCGCCATGGCCAGCACGGCCTCGTAATTGTAGACCAGGCTCGCCACCACGACATGCAAAACGACGGAAAGGCGGACAAGGAATAGCCGCCCGCTTTCGGCCAGCCAGGCGGTCATCAGAATCGAAGCCGCCACATAGGCGGGTGCCGCCCAATTGGCATTGGCGCGCGACAGCAGGCTTTCCACCGTCATCAGCAGAAGAATCGGCAAGGCCATAAAGGCCAGAAGACGCAAGCGGGGCTCTTGCAGATGACGCTTCAGTCCCGGCAGAAACAAAAGCAGGGCTGCGAACAGCAAGGGGCCGAATACGGCGAATTGCGACAGCACGAACTCGCCCATCTTGGCCGGGTGGAACAAAGGTCCGCCCAAATTCGCATTATCCTTGGTATGCAGGTAGCTGACAAAGCCGTTGGCGGCGTTCCAGAAGAAGTTGGGTAGGTAGAGCAACAGGGCAAGTGCGGCGCAAAGGGCTGCAGATTTCCAGGCAATCCGTTTGCGATATTGGGGCGAGCTTGCCAGAAAAAGCCCCAGCGACACTGGAAACAGGATCATGGCGTATTTTGCCAGAAGGCCAAGCCCGATCGCGATGCCAAGAAGTGCCCACCACAGCACTGGCCGATCATCGTCCAAGGCCCGTACGGTCGCGAACAAGGCCACGGCCCAGAACATCAACAATGGCGGGTCTGTCGTTACCAGCATCGAGGAATAGGCGACACCCGGCAGGGTCAGAAAAACCAGGCCGGACCAAAAGGCGATGCTGGCATTGAACAGATGGCGTGCCGCCAGAAAGACGAAGAGTGAGCCAAGTGCATAGGCGAATGTCGAGGGCAGGCGCACGCAGGCCTCGGCATCGCCACAAACCTGAGCGCTTAGGGCAATCGACCAGGCGACGAAAGGCGGCTTCGAGTAATAGCCCCAGTCGGGAGCCAGCGACCAAAGCCAGTACTGAGCTTCATCGAAGGACAGATTATAAGGGCTGCCCGCCAGCACCAGCAGCCGCCAGACGGTGATCAGAAAAAGGATTGCCAGGAACAGGCCCAGAGGGTTGCGACCGGCCTGCCTGCCCTGTATGCCGTCCATCACCCGTCCTCGAGGTGAAAGAGTGTGGACAGACCCACCAGCAGCGTGACGATGGCCGGGCTCCAGGCTGCCAGGGTGGGGGGAAGCGTTGCCGACAGGCCCAGCGCAAAGGCTACCTTGGAAAAGAAAAAGAACAGGAAACCCGCCGCAACGCCGCCGCCCAGGCGAAGCATGACGCCGCCCATGCGCAGGTTGGGCCGAAGCGAAAAGACAGCGGCCACCAGCACCATGGCGCAGAGCAGCACGGGCGAAGCCAGAAGCGACTGGAAATACATTCGATGCTTCTGGGCCGAAAAGCCCGCCTCCTCGGTGAATTTGATAAAGCCCGGAAGCGCCCAGAAGGACATGGTTTCCGGCGAGGAGAAATTATCTTGAATCTTCGAAATGGTCAGCGTCGTCGGAAGCGTGATGTGGGGGCGGGGCTCCGATGGCCTTCCCGGCACGATTTCCCACACCTTATCTAAATCGATCCGTCCGTCGGCGATCTGCCCGGTCTCGGCATCGTGGCGATAGGTAAAGCGGTTGTCTTCCAGGTGAAAGATGCTGACCTTCGAGAGCAACAGCCTGTGGCCATCCTGGCGCACATGCCCGGCATGGATGATTTCCTGGCGGTTACCTTGTGATTCTCGCAGCCAAAGCCCGAAGCCTTGAGAGAAGCTTAAGGGATTGGACAGGCGAATCTGAATTTTGTCTTGCATGGTTTCGTAGCGGGAAAACAGGGTAGAGGCCAGGGGATTGAAAGCCACCACCATCAAGACACCGATGAAAAAAACCAGCAACATGACAGGAGCCAGGAACTGCCATACGCTGACCCCGGCCGCTCTGGTGACCACCAACTCGCGTGTGCGCGTCAGGCGCCAGAAAATGATCATGGCCCCCAGCATCACGGCGAAAGGCAGCAGGGTTTGAACCATCTGCGGCAGTTTGCACAGCGCCATCTCCAGAAGGACCAGGAATCCGGCGCCCTGCTTGCCCGAGGCGCGGCGCACCAGTTCGATCACGTCGAACATCAAAACGATGCCCGAAACGCAGGCCAGCGTTCCCATAAAGGCTACCAGGAACTGGCGGCCAATATACAGGCTCAAGGTGGGGGACAGGCGAATCATGGGCGAAGATTGGACTGAAATAGGCTCGCCGCGCAAGCCGGGAAGCGCTATATGAAGAATATATCAAAGAACGGCAGGGAATGGTCGATGGTCCTTCTTTCACGCATCTACACCAGGGGTGGCGACAAGGGGAAAACATCGCTGGGCAACGGTGAGCGGGTTTCCAAGCACAGTCTGCGCGTCGAGGCCTATGGCACGATCGACGAAGCCAATGCCGCCCTGGGTCTGGTGCGCCTCTTTACCGCCGATCAGCCCGATGCCGATGCCCTGCTGGCCCTCATTCAGAACGATCTGTTCGATCTGGGGGCTGATTTGTGCGCACCCGGGCAGACCGAGGGCTTGCGCCTTCAGCCAAGTCAGGTCGAGCGCCTGGAGCGTGACATCGATCGCCTGAATGCCAAGCTAAAGCCGCTCGATTCCTTTGTTCTGCCGGGGGGAAGTCCTGCTTCGGCCCATCTGCACCAGGCCAGGACCGTGGTGCGCCGGGCTGAGCGCCTGATCTCTGCCCTGGCGGAGGAAGAAGCGATCAACCCCCAGGCGCTGGCTTATGCCAACCGCCTCTCCGATCTTTTGTTCGTCATGTCCCGCAGCCTGAATGGTCAGGGAGACAACGATATCTTGTGGATTCCTGGCGCTAACCGCTGACATCTGGATTCAGCATTCCTTAACCGGCTTTTGATAGTCTGTAAGCCGGTAAAGAGGCTTGGAACACCATGAAAAAGCTATTTTTCCGTCTTGCCGTTCTGGCCCTGCCCTTGCTGGCGGGGGCCTGCGGCTACGATATGACGACCGGGCAATATCCCATGACCAGCGGCTTCTTGCAGGCCGAGGTGGTTTCTCTGGTGGCCACGGGACGCACGGCCAGCGACCATGTCACCTCGTTGGTGACAGGCAAGGATTGCTCGACCATAAGGGCCAAGGACGAGGGCCAATATTGCGTCAGCCGCAATCCGCCCTTGCAACGTCCCGATGTCTATTGCTACCGCACGCTGGGTCAGGTGAGCTGCTACCGCGAACCCGATCCTTTCCAAGATGGGGCGCAGGCGGTGGGTGTTGAGGCCTATGACCGGCAATCCACGGTAAGGCGCTGATTTTCCACTGAATCCGAATCATTGACCGCTGCCGTGCGGCTGGTCAACAATAGCCCTTGTCACACATCAGGACGAGACGATGGGTAAGCTGGTTCGCCTGACCGAGGAACGCCGACGCCGGTCCGATCCGGTGTGCTTTACCAGGGCTGAGATCAACCAGCTTCTGGCTCTGTACAGCAGGCGGGTCGGGCGCGGTGAATGGCGCGATTATGCGATCCGTCTCAGTCCCGGCATGGCGGCCTTCACCGTCTTCAAAAGCGCCATGGAACGCCCGCTTTACACCATCGCCAAATTCCGCCCAGGCAGCCTGGGGCCGGGGGGCGATTTTCTGGTGTCGCAGGGGGCGCAACGTCTGATGCAGGCACAGCGCATCGAGGAGGTGGTGACAAGGCTCGACCACCGCCTCAAGCTGGTGCAGGGATAACCAGATCTATTTCAGAGAAACCGGCACGGCCTTGTTGCGCACGGCCTGACCGATATGGCCGACCAGAGGCGTAGCCAGGGCACGGGTAAGGGCTTGCGTGTCCGAGCTATGGGCCGGAACCTGTGCCCAGCCCTGCCAAAGACGCTTGCCATCGGCGCGATCCATCAGCCCAAGATCAAGGCGCACACTGCCCGCCGTGCCCTGCGGCCCCTCGTCGGGCCTGCGCTTCAGTACACTGTCCTCGCCGGTCGAAAACAGTTTGACGCGGGCCTCGACCGTATCGCCGCCCGCCGAGCTTTTATGGCCATCGACGGAAAAAACGGTGGGGCGCGAAGACAGATTGTTGGTCAGGGAATTCGTGGCGTCAAAGGTCATGACAAACCGGGCGTCGGGAGCCAGGCGAAAGCCCGCCTGGGTCAGGGCCTGCTCCAACGCCGCCTTCACGGCCTTGTTGTCATCCGAATCGTCTTGCAGGCGCACCTGAAGAGGCTGGGAACGATCAATGGCGGCAAAGGACAGGGTCGACAGCTTGGCCTCGATGCGGTCTTGCGTCTGGGCCGATAACGGCCCACTCAGCGCCAAAATTGCCGCCGCAACAAGAAAAACTGCCAAACGGGTCATCAATGAGCCCCCTTCCCTGGTCTGCCAAGCCCCGAGAATGCGGGCCAAGTGCCCGAAAGTCAAGGAAACGGCTATGAAATTTACCCGCTTCAGTCTGGAGTCATGATGATATAGCCGCTAGGGCATTCGTGGGCACACAGCCCGCAGCCCTTGCAATATTCATAATCGAAGACATAGTGCGATCCGTCCTTGGCCCGCTCCTGGGTCTTGATCACGGCATTGTCGGGGCACAGCGTCCAACAATTGTCGCAGGCCAAGCAGTTGCCGCAGGAAAAGCAGCGTCCGATTTCATGCGTGACCTGCGCCCTGGTCAGGCCGCCCTCGATTTCATCGGTATCAGTACGCTTGCCCACGGGAAGCATGGCTTCCTCGGCCCTGGGCGAGGGCTCGAAATAATTCACGTTCAGTTTGTCGTAACCGATGAAGGGGCGCCGCTTGGGGTCGGGCAGGGCCTCCCCTGTCAGCTTGGCGTGAATGGTGGCGGCGGCCAGGCGGCCATCGCCGATGGCGGCGGTGACCGTGCCACGGTCGCCCCTGGCGTCTCCGCCCACCAGCACGCGGTCCGAGGCGGTGATCTGGCCCAAAGGATCGGCCCTGAAGTAATCTGCCTGGCCCAGCAGGCTTTCAAAGCCCGTTCCATCGACCACCTCGCCGATGGCGGGCACCACCATCTCGACATGCAGAACGGTTTCCGTTCCCTCGAAAGCGACGCGTGACGAGCGCCCCCCCGCCCCGGGCAGCTTCTTCAAATGGACCATTTCCAGGCCCACCAGTTTCGAGCCGCGCATGAGCAGCCGCTGAATGGTGCGGTGGGCGTGGAAAACGATGCCCTCCTCGACCGCCTGGTCGAATTCGCGCGGGACTACGTTCAGCACATCCTTGGGATCGGCGTCCGGGCCGGGCAGGCCCGAGGCGGTGATCACATGCACCTCAGCGACGCCAGCGCGTTTCATGACGCGGGCCAGATCGACTGCCGTATTGCCGCCGCCATGGATGGCAACCGACTTGGGCTTGGGAATATCGCCCACGATCAGCCATTCCTTCAAAAGGCCCAAACCCTCGCGCAAATCGCCCGGCACCGCGCCATCAACGCTCCAATGGCGGCTTTTGGCAGCACCCGGGGCCAGGAACACATAGGCATGCTGGGCCAAAAGGTCTTCCAGGCGGACATCGCGGCCCAAAGCCGTGCGTGGCTTGAAGGTAATGCCCAGCTTCAACAGTCGGCCAATTTCCGCATCCAGCACGTCCCTGGGCAGACGGGTAACTGGAATGGCGGTGCGCAAAAGGCCGCCCGGTTCGGGCAGAGCATCGATCAGGGTAACGGGATGGCCCAAACGGCGCAGATGATAGGCTGCCGACAGGCCCGCAGGCCCCGCACCCACAACGCAGACGGGCTCGCCATCGCTTTTCTTCGCATCGAGCGGATAGGCCCAATTATGTTTAATCGCCTCGTCGCCCAGATAGCGCTCGATCAGATGAATGGCAATCGGCTGATCCATATGCTTTCGATTGCAGGCCTGCTCGCAGAAATGCGGGCAGACGCGGGCCGTGGTGGCGGGCAGGGGATTGGCGCTGACCAGAATTTCCCAGGCCTCTTTTTCATGGCCCTCCATCAGCTTGGCGATATAGGCCTGGGCATCCTCGCCCGCCGGGCAGGCGACATGGCAGGGTGCGCCAAAATGGTTATGCACCGGCATTTCGTTGCGCCAAGTGCCCGTCTTGAAGTCAAGCGACGTTCCAGGAAGGGCGAAAGCGCCGCGCGAGAGCTGTTTCATCTGTGGCCCTTTCCTAATCGACCATTCCGCCGCGGCGCACCGTATCGGCGCCGTCGGTGTCAAGCGCATCCATGCCATCGCCCTTCAATTGATAGATCTCGATATTGTGATCGGCCAGGGCTTGCAGATGTTCGCGCTCCTCCCTGGCTCTTGGATCATCGGTGAAGAGGTGCTTGAAGCGGTTCTGAAGTTTCAGATAGTCGGCGACCGGCCTGGGATGGCGAATGGGCATCACGCCGGTCAACTCGCCCCGCTCAAGTTCAACCACCGGGAACAGGCCGGTCTGCACGGCCAGGCGCGCCACTTCGATCGAAATCTCGCTGTCGATGCCCCAGCCCAGGGGACAGGGGCTGTGGATCAGCAGGAAGGTGGGGCCTTCGATCGATACGGCGCGGCGCACTTTCCGGCGAATATCGGCGGGATAGGCCACCGAAGCCGAGGCGGCATAGGGAATGTGGTGGGCCGCGATGATGGAAAGCAGGTCCTTCTTCAGATGCCGTTTGCCCATGCGTTCCTTGCCGGGTGGGCTGGTGGTGGTCATGGCGGCGTGCGGTGTGCTGCCTGATCGTTGAATGCCGGTATTCATGTAGGCTTCGTTGTCGTAGCAGACGTAAAGGATGTTGTGCTGACGCTCCAGCATGCCCGACAGGGCCTGAAAGCCGATATCGAAGGTGCCGCCGTCGCCGCCCTGGGCGATCACCTTGGTCTTGCGCCCCTGCGCCTTCAAGGCCGCCTCGACGCCCGAGGCAATGGCCGCAGAATTTTCGAACAGCGAGTGAATCCAAGGAAGGCGCCAGGCCGATTGCGGCCAGGGTGTGGTGAAGACCTCAAGGCAACCCGTGGCGTTGGTCAGAATCACGTCGGGTCCGGCGGCCTCGGTGACCAGACGGGCGGCCAGGGCCTCGCCGCAGCCCTGGCAGGCGCGGTGCCCAGCCTCAAGGCCCCGATAGCGCGGCTGAAGCTTGCGCAATTCCGCCATATTGTGTTCGACGGGCATCGACTCGCTGGGGGCCGATTGGGCCTGACGGCGGCGCTCCTGGATTTCCTGCTTGAGCTTCGTGCTATCCATCGTGCGGCACTCCTTCAGCGGTCTTCGGGTGGCAGCCGCTCGGGCTCCACATCGAGAATGGCAAAGCCTCCGGGCGCTTGCGCCTTGGCGGCGTTGATCAGCTTGGAGAGCGTGGACATCGGAATGTCGCGCCCGCCCAAACCCACCGTGAAATTGCGCACTTGCGGCGGCTTTTGCATGCCCGCCAGGGCGGCCCGAACTTCGGTGCCCAGAATGCCGCCCAAACCCGGCGAGAAGGCGCGTTCCAGCACGATCAACTCCTTCAGTCCCTGGCAGGCCATTTGCAAAGCCTCGATGGGAAAGGGGCGGAACGAGCGCAGCTTGATAATCTTGACCCGCTTGTTGCCGGGCAACATCTCGTTGGATTCGGTCAGGGTGGAAACCACCGATCCCATGGCCAGCACAGCCGTGGTGGCGTTTTCGGGCCCCTCGACCGTCAGCAATCCGCCCGCGGCGCGCCCGCAGATTTTGGCCCAGTCCGCATCCGCCGCCTCGATTTCGGGCAGGGCTTTTTCCAGGGCGCGGTGCAACGAGTAGCGCGCTTCGGTGTAATATTCCGGGCCCACCAGGGTGCCCAGGCTTAAAGGATGCTTGGGGTCCAGCTTGTTCTTGAAGGTGAAGGGCGGCAGGTAGGAATCCACCTGCTCGGCCGAGGGCATGTCGACCACTTCCAGCGTATGGGTGAGAACGAACCCGTCCATGCAGACCATGACCGGCAACTCAGTCCGCTCGGCGATGCGAAAGGCCTGAATCGAGGTGTCGATGGCCTCCTGATTGTCGGCGCAATGCAACTGAATCCAGCCCGAATCGCGCACCGTCATCGAATCTTGGTGATCGTTCCAAATGTTGATGGGGGCCGAGATGGCGCGGTTGGCGCAGGTCATCACCACCGGCAGGCGCATGCCCGCGATGTCGAACAGAACCTCGGCCATCAGCAAGATGCCCTGCGAGGAGGAGGCGGTATAGGAGCGCGATCCGGCGGCCGAAGCACCCAGGACCACCGAGGCCGCCGAGAACTCGCTTTCGACGCTGACAAATTCGCATTTCAGCTTGCCGTCGGCGACCAGCTTGGAAATATTCTCGACGATATGCGTTTGCGGCGTGATGGGATAGGCCGCGACGACACCGGGGCGGCAGAGTGCTACCGCCTGGGCAATGGCCTGCGAGCCTTCAAGCGCATGCAACATGCTTGGCCTCCTTCTTCCACTGGCCGGCGCTCACATGAGCGCCCACCTCGTCGATCAGTTTCAGGTTCTTCTCCAGCACCTCGCCCTTGAAGCGCTTGGACAGAGCCTTCTTCAATGCTTCAAGCGGCAGAATGGCGGAAAGTGTCAGAAAGGCCGAAAGCAAGGCCACGTTGGCCAGAGGGCGCCCTACGATTTCCTGGGCCATCTGGCTGCCCGCCAGGGCAATCATCGGGCGACCATATTCCTTGGTCAGTTCTTCCGAGCTCTTCAGGGAATTGACCAGCACACCCCCCTTGTCCTTAAGCCCCTCCAGCACGGAGGGAATATGCAGAAGGCTTTCATCCTGGATGATCAGGAAACCGGGGGCCTCGACCTGGCAGCGGCGCAAGATGGGCTTTTCGGCAATGCGCACGAAGGCGACCACGGGGGCGCCCCGGCGCTCGGCGCCGAAATTGGGGAAGGCCTGGCAGCGCATGCCTTCCTCGAAGGCGGCTCCGGCAAGCACATAGGCGGCGACCACGTTGCCCTGGCCGCCGCGGCCGTGAATTCGGATTTCGATCATGCCCTGGCTCTCCCTTGCATGCCCTGTCCCGGCAATTCCTGGCCTTAAGACTACGCCCCTGCGTTAAGAATTAGCAAGGCGACAAAAGGCTTGTCTTGCAACCGTCATCCGCATGGCTTGACAGGTGGGGGCATAGGGGCTATAGGCCGGTCGCACTTTCTGGCGACCCGTCTCAGGGACGCCGCGGCGGGGTAGCTCAGTGGTAGAGCAGGGGAATCATAATCCCTTGGTCGGGGGTTCAAATCCCTCCTCCGCTACCAGACCAAGGCCCGGCTTCATGCCGGGCCTTTTTCGTAACCGCTTGAAGTTATTGATCAATTGCTAAGGGGTCTGTGGGTTGCGTCCCGAGAGCGGGCGGTTCACACTGGGTCCGTCTCGCAATTCATCCGGATGGCGCTCATGACGACCAGCCTTGCCCAGCAAGCCCTGTTTCTGGCCAAAGAGATGCTGAGTGACGCCCGCCAGCTCGAGGCGGCGAATTGCTGGGTCCCCTTCACGCCCAGGCCCACGCCTGAGGAACTGATCGAGACCGATCTGCAGCTTTTCCTGCTTTGGCTGTTTGCGGTGGACGGAAAGATCCATCCGGGCGAGGTCGGCATTTTCAACGCCGTTTTAGGCCGCCAGGAATCGATCGTCTCTCTGACCAGCCAGATGCAGCGTCACCAGAAGACCATGATCAGTTTTTCGAACCAGGTGCCGTTTCTCATCGAATGCGCCATCCAAAGGGATCAGGCCGGAAATGTCGGCATGGCCAAGCGCATGATCGAAGCTTTCGAAACGCTGGGTCTTCTGGCTCTGGCCGCTGACGAGCAGGTTTCTGGCAGCGAAACCGAGGCGCTGACCGGCTATATAAGCCGTGCCCGCAATGTTGCTGCGGCAATTCTTGGCCCGTCCGCGCAACCATCAGCACCCTCTCAGCCGCTTAACCCGCCTGGCCTTTCGCGGCCCGTCTTCGGCAAGCGCAAGCCTATCATGTCCGAGGGGGTGGGCAGTGCTGCGCCCGCCGCCAAGTTGCAGGAAGCGCAAACGGGCGACAGCCTGGATAAATGCCGGGCCGAGCTTGAGGCTCTGATCGGCCTTGCCAGCGTCAAGAACGAGGTGTCGACCCTGGTCAATCTGCTGCGCGTGCGCCAATTGCGCCAAAGCCAGGGCATGCCCGCCCCCGACATCTCGCTGCATCTGGTCTTCACGGGCAACCCCGGCACCGGCAAGACCACGGTGGCCCGTTTGCTGGGCCGTATCTACGCCCATATGGGCATTCTTTCGTCCGGGGTGATGGTCGAGACTGATCGTTCCGGCCTGGTTGGCCAATATATAGGCCAGACCGAGGTCAAGACCCGGGAGGCCATCGAGAAGGCGATGGGCGGCATTCTCTTCATCGACGAGGCCTATGCCCTGGCCAAGAACGGGGGCGGATCGAACGATTTCGGCAACGAGGCCATCGCCGTTCTTTTGAAGGCGATGGAGGATCGGCGGGGCAATCTGGCCGTCATCGTGGCCGGCTATTCCAAGCCGATGGAAGGTTTTATCGAGGCCAATCCGGGCTTGCGCTCGCGCTTTTCGCGCTATTTCAATTTCCCGGATTACGAGCCAGCAGATCTTCTGGCGATTTTCGAGAAATATATCCGCGAAGGCGGCTACCGGCTGGCCCCGGAGGCCAGGCAGAAGGCCGAAGAGATGTTTAAAACCCTTCATCAACGGCGCGACCGGAACTTCGGAAACGGCAGAACCGTGCGCAACGCCTTCGAAGCAGCGCTGACCGGGCACGCCAACCGTCTGGCGGCCAATGCGAAGCCGTCGCGCGAGGATCTGACCTTGCTTCGTGCCGAGGATATTGCCACGCCGATGTCCTGATCAAAAAAGCGGCAGCGCTGTTTTTTTCTAATTCTCACCCGAACCTCATGATTCTTTTCATCTTGGAATGAAAAGAGTAGTCTTGTCAGGTAACGCAAGGAGACGGCCATGACCGCAAAAAAGAAAAAAACATTCGGCATGAGGGCGCTTCTTGCCACCGCTTTGCTGCTTTCGTTGCCGGGAATGTCATCCCCGCTGGCTGCCGAACGCCTGACCCTTTCCACCGGCATGGCAGAACCCTGGACCACGGACGATCACAAAGGATTTACCGAGCTATTGGTTCCCAGCCTGTTCAAGCGCATCGGGCTTGAGGCGGATGTCGTGGTCAACCGGGCCGCCGCGCGGGCGATTTCGCTGGCAAATGACGGTGTTGACGACGGCATCGCGGCCCGCATCATCGGGCTGGAGGAAAAATACCCCAATCTCGTGCGCGTGCCCGAGCCCATTTTCGTCAATGACTTCGTGGCCTGTACGCTGGACAAGGGTCCGCCCCGGGCCGACTGGAACAGCATCGCCCCCTTCAGCGTCAGCCACATCATCGGCTGGCAGATTTTCGAAAAGAATCTAAAGCCGGTGCGCGAGCTTTTGCTGGCCAAGGATTCGGAGCAGCTTTTCGCGCTTCTGAAAGCCGGAAAGGCCGAGTTGATTTTGCACGAGCGCTGGCAGGCCCTGTGGCAGGCCAGCCAGATCGGGCTGCGCTTAAAGACGGTCGAGCCGCCGCTGGCGCGCGTCGAGATGTTCATTTATCTGCATCAACGGCACGCCAATCTGGTGCCGCGCCTGGCCAGGGAGCTGGCCGCCATGAAAGCCGATGGTTCCTATCAGGCGATCGCCGATCAGGCCTTCAAGGGGCTTGGGCAGCCAGCGCGTCTGGAGCCCTAGGCCCAGCCATGCCCATGGTCTCCGTTCCCCCTCGCCGATCCGTTGCCCGTCAGCTCATGCTGCGTCTGGCTGCAGTGGGCAGCCTGTTTGCGCTGGTCACCACGGCCATAGCCGTTGCCGTCGAATACCGGCGCGATCTTGGGCAGATCGACGCCGTTCTGTCGCAGATCGAAGAAGGCTATCTGGGCAGCGCGACTGAAGCCGTCTGGCTGGAAGACCGGGACCGTCTGGCCCTTTTGACCATGGGACTTGCCCGTCTGCCGAATATCGAAAGGGTTGAGGTGCGCGATCCCGCCAATGCGCTTCTCAGCGCGGCCGGAAGCTCGCTTGACGCCGAGCGCGTCTGGAAAACCATTCCGCTGATCAAGGACTATAAGGGACGTCCCACGCCCATCGGAAGCTTAAACATAGCGGTCACCTTGGACCAGATTCGGGCAAAGGCGCTCAATCGCGCCTGGATCATCGGAGCGACCAGTCTGATTCTTATCCTGGCCGCATCCGCCTTTATTTTCCTGATGGTGCAATCGCTGATCGCCCGCCCTCTTGAAAGGTTGGCGATCTATGCGCGCGGCCTAGGACACAGCGCCCTGTCCGAGACGGCGCCACCCAGCCTCGATCTCTACCACTCCGACAATGAATTTTCCGACCTTCTGAGGTCTTTTTCGGAAATGCAGGCCAAGATCGCGGCGACACTGCTCGACCTCAAGGCCAGCGAAGCCCGCTACCGCGATCTGTTCACCAGTTCACCCATCTCGCTGTGGGAGGAGGACTTTTCCGCCGTCAAGCGGCGACTGGCGCCGCTTCTTGAGGACCCCCGGGGTTTGGAGGCCATCCTGGCGGAACAGCCCCAATTGGTGACAGAATGTGCGGCCATGGTGCGCGTGATCGATGTCAATGGCAGTACGCTGCGCATGCATGATGCCGAATCGAAAGAGGAGCTGTTGAGGGGGCTGCCCCAGATATTCACCGACGTTTCCTGGCATGCCTTCCGCTCGGAGCTCGTGGCCTTGATGAAGGGCCAGACCGAGCAGGCCTTTGAGAGTGAAATCAAATCCCTGTCGGGCGAGGTGCGCAACATCGTCATTCATCTGATGGTTCCACCGGCCAGCCATGACAGCCTGGACCGGGTCATCGTCTCGCAAGAAGACATCACGGAAAGCGTCGAGGCGCGCCACACGCTCTCCATCACGGTCGAACGTTTGATGGATGCCAACAGCGAGCTTGAGCGCTTTACGCATGCGGCGGCGCACGATCTGCTGGAGCCCGTGCGCAGTGTCGTCAGTTTCAGCCAGCTTCTCGCACGTCATCTGCGTGACACTCATGACGCGAAAATTATGGAAAATCTGGATTTTCTGATCGCAGCCGCCAAGCGCATGCAGGCTCAGGTGCAAGGTCTTCAGGATTATGCCCGCATAGGCGAAGGCGTTGCTAACCGGGAGGAAGCAAACCTAACCGATCTGGCACAAAAGGCCGTGGCCCATATGCGGGAATCGGTTCGTCTGACGCAGGCCGAGGTGATCGTCAAGCCCCTGCCCAGCGTCTTCGTCAACGCCGACCAGATCGCCAATGTGTTTCGCAATCTGTTGGACAATGCCTTGAAGTTTCACCGACCGGGCGTTGCCCCCGTCGTCACCATTGAAGCGGACAGGCGGGGCGAAGAATGGGTGATTTCGGTCAGGGATAACGGCATCGGCATCGATCCGCGCTATGCTTCCGACGTCTTTCAGGTTTTCAGACGCCTAAATCCCCCCAGCCACGCAACGGGCGAAGGCATTGGATTGTCGCTGTGCAAACGCATGATCGAGCGGCATGGCGGGCGCATCTGGGTTGAATCGACCTTGGGCCAGGGCTCGGTCTTCCATTTCACCCTGCCCGCCAGCGGCCCGGAAATTAAGCCACCGGTTTCTCCGTGATATGCACAGTGCCGGTGAAAGCGGCGACCAAGGTGCCATCAGCCCGCTCGACATCGATGCGATAGCTGCCCAAGCGGCGCGAGCGGTTCAGTTCAACGGCCCGGGCATACAGCACGTCGCCTTCCTTGGTGCCCACAAAATAGGAAATGCTGGCGTTGATGCCGACCGCGATATGGCCTCGCGAGTTCGACGCCATGGCAAAAGCGATATCGGCCAGAGAGAAGAGTATCCCCCCGTGCCCGCCGCCATAACCATTCAGATGCTCAGGGCGGACCGTCATCCGAAGAACGCAGCGCCCAAGCTCTGCCTCGATCAGTTCTACGCCAAGTAAGCTGGCCAGGGCGTCCCTTTCAAGCAGGCGAGCGACCAGGATTTCGGGATCGGGCGTGTCTGTCATGCGATCTGGCTTCCTTGACCGGCGTGGATAGCGACCTATAGTCTGAACATAACTTTGCTACGTCTGCCTGTCGAGGACCCGATGCCGCTTCCCCCGCCCGCCCCCAGAGATCGTCATCATACCAGGCGCATCACCGCGCAAGGATTCAGGCGTCATGACGGGCTTTGGGATATCGAGGCGGAACTCAATGACGTGAAGGATGTTGCCTACGAGAATATGGAAAAGGGCGTTCTGCCGCCCGGCGAACTACTGCACGGCATGTCGGTGCGGGTCACGGTGGACGAGAATTTCCTGATCCATGATGCCGCCGCCTCGACCGATCATTCGCCCTTTGCGGTCTGTGCTGCCGCCGCACCCGGTTTCGCCCGCCTGACCGGCATGCGCCTGGGCTCGGATTTTCTGGAAGTGGTGGAGGACATGTTCGGCGGCCCCAAGGGCTGCACACATCTGAACGAGCTGATGGCGGTGGTGCTGACCACGGCCTATCAAACGCTTTGGAGTGTGCGCGAAGCCAAGGAAGCTTCCAGGGCGGATCGCAAGAAGCCCAGCATCATCGACCGCTGCCATGCGCTTAAGGGTGATGGCAATGTGGTGGCTCTGCACTGGCCGCAATATGCCAGGAAGCCGGGCAGCAAGCCATGACCAGACCCGGGCGCGCCGCCGGTCTGGTTTTGGCCGCCCTGCTCATCTCGGCGGGGCTTTATGGCCTGTGGTGGGAGCGCGCCGCCAATGCCTCCAAGGCCGAACTTGAACGCTGGATCGAGGTCAGGCGCCAGGAGGGCATCGAGATCAGCCACCACGGGATCACGACGGCAGGCTTTCCGCTCAAGCTCGAACTGGCTGTCGCCAATCCCAGGCTTGCCTGGGCCGGGGCGCACCCCTTCTCCTGGCAGGGGCCGGAAAAGCTGATGGCGCACATCACGGCGCAGGCCCCCGGCCTGTTGAGGATGCAGGCCGAAGGCGCGCATGTGATCGAAGCCGGAGGCAAAAGGATTTCTCTCACGCTTGCCAAGGCCGATGGCAGTCTTGATATGGCGATGCAGGGATTTGCCGCCTTGCATCTGGCGCTGGAGGGGGTTGAGGTGGTTAGCGCTTCTGCACAGCCACTGCGCTTGGCCCGCCTGACGCTGGATGCCGCAAGGCGTTTCGATGTGGCCGCAGACGATCTGCAAACTCCCTCGGCGTCGCTGGCTCTTTTTGCCGAGCGGATTTCCCTGCCGCCGGACCTCAAGGTCTCTCTGGGGGAAAGCGTTTCGCAACTCAACATGTCCCTGGCGTTGTTCGGTCCGGTGCTGGAAAATCTGAAAGCTGACTCCTTGAAGGTCTGGAGCGAGGCGGGCGGGGTTCTCGATTTGAAAGCCTTGCACCTGGAATGGGGGCCGCTGCTTCTGGACGGTGATGGCACGTTGGCCCTGGATCGCGCCTTGATGCCGATTGCTCCCTTCGGCCTCAAGGTCAGGGGCGCTGCCGAGGCGCTGGACGCCTTGGCCGAGCGGGGCCTGATCGAGCCCGCAAACAATATGGTGGTCAAGCTGGCGCTGGCCGTGCTGGCCAAGGAACCGCCCGATCCCGAGACCGGATCGATGCGTCTGCCGCTGACACTTCAGGGGCAGGATCTGTTCGTCGGCCCGGCCCGTCTGGCCCGCCTGCCCGTTCCGCCTTGGGTGGAAGAATAGACTATGGAGCGAAGCGACTGGCGCGTTGAGCGCCCGCGAGCCTCCTGGCGAGCGTGAGCCTAGGGCGCACAGCGCCCGCACGGCGCTTGAGTGTCGCAAATAATCTCAACTATCCTGCTTGGCGTCGATGATGCCGCGGCGGATGGCCCGGGTTCGCGTGAACAAATCTTCCAACACCTGGCCCTCGCCCCAGCGGATGGCGCGCTGAAGGGCGGTCAGGTCCTCGGTAAAGCGTTGCAGCATTTCCAGCACCGCATCACGGTTGTTCAAGAACACGTCGCGCCACATAACGGGGTCGGAGGCGGCGATGCGGGTGAAATCGCGAAAGCCGCTGGCCGAGTAGCGGATGACCTCGCCCTTGACCGATTCTTCAAGATTGGTCGCCGTGCCCACGATGGTATAGGCGATCAGATGCGGCAGATGTGAGGTGATGGCCAGCACCATGTCGTGATGCGCCGGGTCCATGATCTCGATCAGCGATCCCATGCCCTTCCAAAAGGCGCAAAGCTTGGCGGTGGCCGCCTCGTCGGTGCCGCTGGGGGGAGTCAGAATGCACCAGCGGCCCTGGAACAACTCGGCGAACCCGGCCTCGGGGCCTGAAAACTCGGTGCCCGCGATGGGGTGGCCGGGCACGAAATGCACACCTTCCGGCAGCAAGGGTCCGATATCGCGCACGACGGCCTGCTTGACCGAGCCCACGTCGGAAACGATGGCTCCCGCCTTCAAAAAGGGAACGGTCTTCTCGGCCACTTCGGCATTGGCGCCGATGGGCACGCAGAACAAGACCAGATCGGCCCCCTTCACCGCCTGGCGCAGATCGGTGGTCGCCGTCTCACACAAGCCAAGTTGCAGCGCCTTGGCGCAATGATCTTCCCGAATGTCACCCACCGCGATGCTGCGGGCAAGGCCTTGCTTTCTTGCCGCCCGGGCAATCGACGAGCCGATAAGCCCGATGCCGATTACGGCGATCTTGTCAAACAGGGGGGCTGCGGTCACGGCTGCATAAACTCCGTCATGGCCGCCACCACGGCCTTCATCTCGTCGTCGCGCCCGATGGTGATGCGCAGCGCATCAGGCAGGCCATAGCCGCCCATCTTGCGGGCGATGATCCCCTTCGAGGTCAGAAATTTGTCGGCCTGATCGGCATCCTTGCCGCTTGTCTTGGGAAAGCGCACCAGCACGAAATTGCCGACACTGTCGGTCAATTCCAGGCCCAGGGCTTTCAACTGGTCCGACAGCCAGGGCAGCCACATGTCGTTGTGCGCCTTGGCCAGGGCGAAGAACGAATCGTCCTTCAGCGCCGCCAGTCCCGCCACCTGCGCCGGGGCGGGAACATTGAAGGGATTGCGCACACGGTTCAGCACGTCGGCGACATTGGCCGGACAATAGGCCCAGCCCAGGCGCACCGCGCCCAGGGCGTAGATTTTCGAGAAGGTGCGCGTGACCACGGTGTTGGATCCCGCCTCGACCAGATCGTTGCCGGGCGCATAGTCGTTGCGGCTGACGAATTCCGCATAGGCGGCATCGATGACCAGCAGCACATGCTGGGGCAGGCCGGCGCGCAGACGCTTGATCTCGTCGATCGGCACATAGGTGCCGGTCGGATTGTTCGGATTGGCCACGAAGACGATCTTGGTCCGCTCGGTCACCTTCGCCAGCATGGCGTCGATATCCATGGTCAGATTCTTTTCGGGCGCGGTAACCGGTGTCGCTCCCGCCGTCTTGGCGGCGATGGGATACATCAGGAAGCCGTGCTGGGAATAGAGAACCTCGTCGCCGGGTCCGGCATAGGCGCGGCACAATAGGCCCAGCAATTCGTCCGATCCGGCGCCGCAGACGATGCGGGCGGGATCGAGGCCCCAGCGAGCCCCCAGGGCGGCGCGCAAGTCGGCGCAGGCGCCATCGGGATAGCGGTGCAGATCTTCGGCCATCGCCCGATAGGCCAGGACTGCGCGCGGGCTGGGGCCCAGAGCCCCTTCGTTCGAGGCCAGCTTGATCACGCGTTCGACACCGGGAATCTTCGATTCGCCGCCGATATAGGGGGCGATATCCATGATGCCGGGGCGGGGCTGGGGCAGGGTCATGCGTCTCTCTCTACGTTTTTCAGTCGGTGATGGGTCGGGCATAGGCTCCCAGCACCTGAAGGCGGGGCAGGGCCATTTTGTCCAGACGCTCGTCGCTGGCCTCTACATAGCCGTCAAGCTCGATCAAAGCCAGGGGCTTGCCTCTGACCGGACCGGCAAAAATCGGACGGACGGTAAATCCGGCCTTTTCGAACTCGGACTTCAGACTGGAGCGGCTGGCCGGTTCCCGGGTTTCCAGGCCGATCAGGGTCAGGTCATCGCCCGAAGGCTCGGGGGCAAAACGGGCCACGACCAGGGCTTCCCGACCCGGCTGGGGCTGACCCACGAAGGGCAGGCGGGCAACGATGCGCGGCGGTTGCCCGCCATCCATCAGCAAGGGCCACCAAGGGGCTTCCTCATCGGGCCGGGGCCAGGGAAGCACGGCCTGCAGGGCCTTGCCCTCGGTGAGGGCGGCCAGGGCGGCACCAGGCTGGGCAAAGGGCAAAAGAGTGACGCCGCCGCCGTAATGATCCCTGGCCAGATCCTTGACCGGCGAGTCGGGAGAGGGCAGACAGAGGGCCACGGCATAGGCCAGTTCGAGCTGGGTGAAGCTGGCGATGATCTCGCGCCAAAGCCTGGCAATCACCCCAAAGGGCAGCGGACCCTGGTGGCGGCTGGCCAGACGGCGCAGAATTTCGGCCTCGCGGCCCAGGCGAAAGGGGGGACCGCCTCCGGCGGCATGTTTGAGCTTACCCACGGATTCGACGACCAAGGCGCGCTTCATCAGCAAATCGTGCAATTTGCTGTCGATGCTGTCGATGCGGCCGCGCAGCTGGGCAAGGGTGGGCGTTTTGGGCATTGGTCCATCTTTATCAAAGACAAAACCGTTTTAGCCGCCGTTGGCTCTGAAATCAAAGGGATTGACAGGGGGGTGGCCCGGTCCTAGGTGTTTGCGACCATGAATCTGCCTCCAGTCCTCGCCCCCGGCGGCATAGATCCGCGCACCCAGGCCTGCTCGACCGCCGAGCTTGGCCCCCTGAAGCTCGACTGCGGGGTGGTGTTGGAGCGCATCACGGTGGCCTGGCGCACCTACGGCACCCTGAATGCCGACAAATCCAATGCCATTCTGGTCTGTCACGCCCTGACCGGTGATCAGTATCTGGCCGATTCCCACCCCGTCACCGGCAAGCCGGGCTGGTGGCATACGCTGGTGGGGCCTGGCAACCTGTTCGATACCGACCGCTATTTTCTGATCTGTTCCAATGTGTTGGGCGGATGCATGGGGACCACGGGACCCGTCGAGATCAATCCCCAGACCGGCAAACCCTGGGGTCTTGGCTTTCCTGTCATCACCATCGGCGACATGGTGAACGCCCAGGCCTTGTTGCTGGACCATTTGGGCATCGAGCAGCTTTTCTGCGTCGTCGGCGGATCAATGGGCGGCATGCAGGTTCTGGAATGGGCGGCCAGCCATCCGAGAAGGGTCTTTGCCGCTCTGCCCATCGCCACCTCGTCTCGCCACTCTGCCCAGAACATCGCCTTCGGCGAGGTTGGACGCCAGGCTATCATGGCCGATCCCGACTGGCATGAGGGCGACTATCATTCGAAAGGCACCAACCCGCATCGCGGCCTGGCGGTGGCGCGCATGGCGGCCCACATCACCTATCTCTCGGAACCGGCGCTGCACAAGAAATTCGGGCGCAAGCTGCAGAATCGTCAGAACGTGACCTATGGTTTTGAGGCCGATTTCCAGATCGAAAGCTATTTGCGCCATCAGGGCTCGACCTTTGTCGAACGCTTCGACGCCAATTCCTATCTGTATATCACGCGGGCGATGGATTATTTCGACTTGGCGGCCGAGCATGGCGGCAAGCTGGCCAATGCCTTCAAGGGCACGCCCGTCCGCTTCTGCGTGATCTCTTTTACCAGCGACTGGCTGTTTCCCACGCGGGAATCCAGGGCCATCGTGCATGCGCTGAATGCCGTGGCGGCCAATGTCAGCTTCGTCGAAATCGAGTCAGACAAAGGCCACGACGCCTTTCTGCTCGACGAACCCGAATTCCACAAGACGCTGCAAGGTTTCCTGGATGGAGCGGCCGAGCATCGGGGCCTGCTGCCGGGACGGAGCGTGGACTCATGAGCCCCTCACAACTGCGCTTTGATCTGCGCCTGATCGCCGACATGGTGGCCCCCAAGACGCGCGTGCTTGATGTCGGCTGCGGCGAGGGCGAATTGCTGAAATTCCTGCGCGACACCAAGAAGGTGGATGGTCGCGGCATCGAGCTGTCGATGGCGGGTGTTGCGGCGGCGGTGCGCCAAGGCCTCTCGGTCATTCAGGGCGATGCCGATACCGACCTTAAGGACTATCCCGCGGGTGCTTTCGATTATGTGATCCTGTCGCAGACCTTGCAGGCCACCCGCAACCCCAGAGAGGTGCTGGAGCAGATGCTGCGCATCGGCAAGCACGCCATCGTCAGCCTGCCCAATTTCGGCCATTGGCGCGTGCGCCTGAGCCTGCTGGCGCATGGACGCATGCCGGTCACCTCGTCTCTGGGCTTTGCCTGGTACGACACGCCCAACATCCATCTATGCACCATCGACGATTTCATCGATCTGGCTCAGGCCATCGGGGCGCGTATCGAGCGGGGTCTGGCTATCGATTCTTCGGGCCAGATCAGGCCTTTCACGCCGCCCGACTGGAAAGCCAATCTGATGGGCGAGAACGGCCTCTTCCTGCTGGGGAAGTAAGGAAATTCTTCTGCCCCGCCATTGACAGCCCGCCAGGGCATGCCTAACTTGACGGCATGGTAACCATGCGCCGCCGCGTTATGTCCTGGACTGGACTGGTTCTTCTGGCTTTCAATCTGATCGCCGGAACCTTGATGCCTGTCCAGGCCGCCGACCCCTTGGGTCAGTCGGTCGCGGATGTTTTGGAAGGCCGGGGGCTGATCTGTACCACCCTGGGCCTTAAGTCCATCGGTCCGGATGGCGGTCTCACCCTTCCCGGCGCCGATGCCGAATCGGCTGGTCTGTGCGTTTTCTGCCTGCCTTTGATGCAGGGTGGGCTCGACCAGCCCGCTTCCCTGGCGCTGACCGACCGGCTGCATCCGGTGACCAAAACCGGCTATTTGTCCTTAGCCCAGACCTTCGCCCCGCCGCTTGATCCTTATCGTCAGGCCGCCCCCCGGGCTCCCCCCGTTCTTTGACGTCTTGAAGCCATCCGGCCCCTCCGGCCCATTCGGAGGAAGCCGCTCAAGATCCTCAAAGATAGGGAATTACACACATGAAGCGTACATTATGGACGGTCTTTACCGATCATCGCCTTGTTGCCGTTGTCGTGGCTGATAAGCTCGACGGGGCCAGAAGAATTGTCGCCGCCCTGGCCGAACGCAACGATCTGCCGGATCGGCCGGAAAAAACCCTGGTCATGCCCTGCACCCGCCGTCAGGCCGCCAAGGTGCTGCGTCAGGCCGATACGATGGGAATCGGCGACCGGTTTCTGGCCTTTCTGGCCAGCGGCGTGTTTCTGACCGGTTTGGGGGAGCTCAGCCCCGCTTGACGGGCTGTGCCGGGAAGGTAAAGGGCACACGGCGCTTCTTGACGCGCGGCGCTATCATCAAGATCAGCTCCAGATAGGGTCTGATATGGAGCAGAAATTGCGTGATGGCGCCGATCAGCAAGGCGCCGGTCAGCGGCGACATCATCTCATCGTCATAGACGGCGATGATGCGCTGGTCGGGCGTGATGCGCACCACCCCACCCAGGGCCTCGTTGGCCGCCTCGGCCAGGGCCAGGACGTTGAAACGCCAGTCTCCGGATTCCGCCGTATAGGGAACGCGCCCAAGCTCGGCCCGCAAACGCAAACGCGAATGGGTTTCGCTGTCCTCGATATCGCCGTGAACGACCTGGCCCAAATACTGGAACTGAAAGCGCACCGGTCCCTTGCGCTCACGCAGAATCACCCGGCCTTCGGCGTCTTTGCCCAGGCGGTGCAGGGGGATGGCGTGACGGACAACTTCGCCGGAAAGGTCGGAGGATGTCATGACGGCGACACCTTAACACAGGGTTTTCCCACATGAAAACGACTGATTGGCCTGAATTCACCTCTACTCAGCAGGCCGAACTTGCTTTATAAAGCCAGCATGCTGAAACGATATCTCCTGGTTCCCATCCATCCCGAAGGCTGGCCCTTCATCACCCTTTTTGCCGTCTGCACGCTGGTTTTGCACTGGCTGTGGGCCCCGCTGGGCTGGGTCGGCGCCGTCGCCACCTTGTGGTGCGTCTACTTCTTTCGCAATCCCGACCGTGTCACGCCGACGCGCGAAGGGCTGGTGATCAGCCCTGCCGACGGCTTCGTGCAACTGGTTGATCAGGCCAAGCCGCCCGCCGAGCTGGGTATGGGCGATGCCCTGCGCCCGCGCGTCTGCGTCTTCATGTCGGTCTTTGACGTGCATGTGAACCGCATTCCGGTCTCGGGCGAGGTGGCGGTGAAATTCTACCGCCCCGGCCTTTTCCTGAATGCCAGTCTCGACAAGGCAAGCGACGACAACGAGCGCATGGCCGTCAAGCTGGCCCTGGAAGATGGGCGCGATCTGGCTTTCGTGCAGATTGCGGGGCTGGTGGCCCGGCGCATCGTCTGCCCGCTTTCGGAAGGCCAGAAGGTGCGCACCGGCGAGCGGTTCGGGCTCATCCGCTTCGGCAGCCGGGTTGATGTCTATCTGCCCGAGGGGGTTGCGCCGCTGGTGGCCGTGGGGCAACGCGCCATCGCGGGCGAGACCGTCCTGGCCGATCTGACCGGAACCGAATCCGTCAGGGCTGGCGAGATCCGCTGATGCAGACCGATGCTGATCGGGAAGGGGGCGGCTGGTCTCGGCGCAAGAAGCGGCGCGGCATTCCCCGGCTAAAGGGGCTTTCGCTCAACCATATGATTCCCAACATGCTGACTCTGTTGGCATTGTGCGCCGGACTGACCTCGATCCGCTTTGGTTTGCAGGAAAAATGGGAACATGCGGTGATCGCCATCGTTCTGGCGGGCATTCTGGATGGATTGGATGGCCGGGTTGCCCGGCTGCTCAAAGGCACCTCGAAATTCGGAGCCGAGCTCGATTCGCTGTCCGATTTCGTCTGCTTCGGGGTCGCTCCGGCCATTCTGATGTATCAATGGACCCTAAAGGACGCGGGCAGCCTGGGCTGGGCCCTGGCCCTGCTTTTCCCGGTCTGTTCGGCCCTGCGTCTGGCCCGTTTCAACACCATGATCGGTCAGGCCGACCTGCCCCCCTATGCCTATAATTTCTTTACAGGCGTGCCCGCCCCGGCGGCGGCTGGCATGGCGCTCCTGCCCCTCATGCTGTCCTTCGAGCTGGGAAATGCCTTTTTCGGCAGTCGGGTCCTGGTCGGGGCGGTTTTGGTTCTGGTCGCCTTTCTGATGGTCAGCCGCCTGCCCACCTTTTCCTTCAAGGGCGTGCGCATTCCGCATCCCTATGTTCTGCCTGCCCTTTTGGGCCTCGCCCTGGTGGCGGCCTTCTCGATCACAGCGCCTTGGGTGACCTTGCCCGCCATCGGCCTGTCCTATGCCGCCTCGATCCCCTTCGCGCTGAAGTCCTACCGCGATCTGGAGCGCAAAGCGCAGGAAATTCAGGATAGTCAGCCCCTGGCGGACAGCGCCCCCTCTCCCAAGGCCCCTTCGGCTTCTTGAGGCGCGTTGACAGGCTGTGGGGCCGGGGTTATTGTGCGGTGCATATACTGGTACTCGAATGCCGCTTTCCAGGTCGGCACCAGCCTGGGCGGACCCTTATCTCAGAACGCTGCGGGGAGACATGAAAGTCCTGGTCGCCGTCAAACGCGTGGTCGATTACAACGTCAAGATCCGCGTCAAATCCGATCAAACAGGTGTCGAGACGGCCAACGTCAAGATGTCGATGAATCCGTTCGACGAAATCGCCGTCGAAGAGGCCGTGCGCCTGAAAGAGGCGGGCAAAGCAACCGAGATCGTCGCTGTCTCCATGGGGCCGGTCGCCTGTCAGGAAACCATCCGCACGGCGCTGGCCATGGGGGCTGATCGCGGCATCCTGGTGCAGACCGACGATATTCTGGAGCCGCTGGCAGTCGCCAAGGGCCTCAAGGCCCTGTGCGACAAGGAGCAGCCAAGCCTTGTTCTTCTGGGCAAGCAGGCCATCGACGATGATTGCAATCAGACCGGCCAGATGCTGGCGGCCCTCTTGGGCTGGGGTCAGGCGACCTTTGCCTCCAAACTGACACCCGAAGAGGGGCATGTCCTGGTGACGCGTGAAATCGATGGCGGGCTTGAGACCTTGAAGGTCAAGCTGCCCTCTGTGGTCACCACTGATCTGCGCCTCAACGAGCCGCGCTATGCCAGCCTTCCCAACATCATGAAGGCCAAGAAGAAGCCTATCGAGGTGGTGACGCCTGCCGATCTGGGGCTGGATACGAAGCCCCGGCTTACGATCCTGAAGGTGACCGAGCCGCCCAAGCGCCAGGCCGGCGTCAAGGTGGCCGACATCGCCCAATTGATCGACAAACTCAAGAACGAAGCGAAGGTGATCTGACATGGCTCTTCTTGTCGTCGCCGAACATGACAACGCCATCCTCAAGCCTGCAACGCTCAATGCCGTGACGGCAGCACTGCAGATTGGAGGCTCCGTCGATCTGCTGGTGGCTGGGCACAATTGCCGCCCGGTTGCCGAGGCGGCTTGCCAAGTCACGGGCATCGCCAAGGTTCTGATGGCCGACGATGCGGCCCTGGCCCATCCCCTGGCCGAGGCGCTGGCGCCCCTGGTGACTGGCCTTGCCAAGGGCTATAGCCATGTTCTGGCACCCGCCACCACGACCGGCAAGAATATCCTGCCCCGCGTGGCCGCCCTTTTGGATGTGGCGCAGATTTCCGAAATTTGCGCCGTCGACTCGCCCGACACCTTCGTGCGCCCCATTTATGCTGGCAATGCCCTGGCCACCGTGCGCTCGTCGGATGCCATCAAGGTGATGACCGTGCGCGGCACCGCCTTCGATGCAGCTTCGGCTTCGGGGGGAAATGCCGTGATTGAGACCGTGGCGGCCAGCCCCGACGTGGGCCTATCCAGCTTCGTTTCCGCTGAAATCACCAAGAGCGAGCGGCCCGAGCTGACGGCAGCCCGCATTATCGTTTCGGGCGGACGCGGCATGGCAAGCGCCGAGAATTTCAAGATGCTGGAAGAACTGGCCGACAAGTTGGGTGCTGCCGTTGGCGCCTCGCGCGCCGCCGTCGATGCGGGCTTCGCCCCCAACGATCTTCAGGTTGGACAGACTGGCAAGATCGTAGCCCCCGAGCTTTATGTCGCCATCGGCATTTCCGGCGCCATTCAGCATCTGGCGGGCATGAAGGATTCGAAGGTCATCGTCGCCATCAACAAGGATGAAGAGGCCCCCATCTTCCAGGTGGCCGATTACGGTCTGGTGGCTGATCTCTTCCAAGCCATCCCCGAACTCAACAAGGCTCTCTGACCTCTATGAACCACATCTCTCCTACCTCATCGCAAGGATCGGTCATCATGATCAAGAATATCGGCGTCATCGGCGCGGGACAGATGGGTTCGGGCATCGCCCATGTGGCGGCTTTGTCCGGTTTTTCCGTCAAGCTGGTCGATATTTCCGAAGAGCGCCTGCAGTCGGGCCTTAAGGTCATCGACAAGAACATGACCCGTCAGGTGAGCAAGGAAAAGATCACCGAGGCCGACAAGGCCAAGGGATTGTCGCTCATCACCACCGGCACTGATTATGCCGCCTTTGCTGAGTGCGATCTGGTCATCGAGGCCGCTACCGAGTCGAAGGCGGTGAAGAAGGAAATCTTCGCCAAGCTTTGCCCCCATCTGAAGCCGGAAGCCCTGATCGCCTCCAATACCTCGTCGATTTCGATCACGCGCCTGGGCTCCTCCACCGACCGCCCCGGCAAGTTCATGGGCATGCATTTCATGAATCCGGTGCCGCTCATGCATCTGGTCGAGCTGATCCGGGGCATCGCCACCGATCCCGGCACCTTCGAGGCCGTGCAGACCCTGACCTTGAAAATGGGCAAGACCCCGGTCAGCGCCGAGGATTTCCCGGCCTTCATCGTCAACCGCATCCTGTTGCCCATGCTGAACGAGGCGGTCTATACGCTTTATGAGGGCGTGGGCGGGGTCGAGGCCATCGATACCGCCATGCGGCTGGGGGCCAATCATCCCATGGGTCCTCTGGAACTGGCCGACTTCATCGGTCTGGACACCTGCCTTGCCGTCATGCAAGTTCTCTTCGACGGCTTGGCCGATACCAAGTACCGTCCCTGCCCGCTGCTGGTGAAATATGTCGAGGCGGGCTGGTTGGGCCGCAAGACCGGGCGCGGCTTTTACGACTATTCGGGCGAAAAGCCGGTGCCCACCCGCTAAGGGACGTGTTTTCCTGTAGGAAAACAGCCCCGAAAGGGGCTGTTTTTTTGCGAGGATGTTGCGTGTTCCAGGGCCTGAAGCCTTATCTGATCCTAAGCCTGCTCTGCCTGGGCCTGCTGGTTCCCGGTCTGGCCCAGATACCGCCCCTGGACCGCGACGAATCGCGTTTCGCCCAGGCGTCGCGCCAGATGGTGGAATCAGGCGATTACATCCGCATCATGTATCAAGACGAGGCGCGCAATAAGAAGCCAGTGGGGATCTACTGGCTGCAGGCGGCTTCGGTAAACCTTTTCTCAAGCCCCGAAAGCAAGGCCATCTGGCCCTACCGCCTGCCCTCGGCCCTGGCCGTCTGGCTGGGTGTTCTGATGCTTTATCATTTCGGGAGCCGCCTCGTATCGCCTCCGGCGGCGTTGCTGGGGGCCGGAGTTCTGGCCACCAGTCTGCTGGTGATTCTCGAGGGTCATCAGGCCAAGACGGATGCCGCCCTGATGGCCTCCTCGATTGCCGCCATGGGCGCGCTCGGCTGGTTTTATGTGCAGGCCAAGGGGCGCGCCGTAACCCCGCCGGGGCAGGGTGCGGCGCTGGTTTTCTGGTTGGCCCTGGGGGCGGGTATTCTGCTGAAAGGCCCCGTGCTGCCCATGGTGGTGGGCTTGACCCTGGTCAGCCTGGCCATCCTTGACAAAGGCCTGGGCTGGTTTTTGAAACTGCGCCCGTTGATGGGGGTGCTGGTCACGGCTGCCATGGTCGGCCCCTGGCTGGTTTCGATCAACAGCGCCACCCAGGGTGCCTTTATGGGCGAGGCGGTGGGGCGCGATCTTTTGCCCAAACTGCTGGGCGCACAGGAATCGCACGGCGGATTCCCAGGGCTTTATCTGCTGCTGCTTCCTGTCTTTCTGTGGCCGGGTTCGGCTCTGCTGTGGCCCGCCCTGGCTTCGGCCTGGAGCACACGCACCACAGCTTCGAGCCGATTCCTGCTGGCCTGGATCGTTCCCGCCTGGATCATGTTCGAGCTGATTCCCACCAAGCTGCCCCATTATGTCCTGCCGCTCTATCCGGCTTTGGCTTTGCTGATTGCCGTCTGGGCCTTCGAGCATGAGGGGCGTTCCGGCAAATGGCTGAAGGGCTGGGGACTGGCCTGGGGTTTGATCGGCCTTGTTCTGGCGGCGGCTTGCTTCATCGCCCCGGCACGTTACGGGTCGGGGATCGGCTTCTGGTCGGCTCCGGCAGCACTGGCGGCTCTTTTGGCATCGGCCCTGGCGATCAAATCCCTGTGGGCGGGTCATCAGGCCCGGGCGCTGGTGCAGGGCGGACTGGCAGGCGCTTTGGCTGTCGTTCTGATTCTATCGACCCTTCTGCCCGGCCTCGATCAATTGGCGATCAGCAGGCGGGCGGCGGATGCCGTGGCGGCGCAGGGTGCCGGGCTTGTCGTGGCCTCGGCAGGCTATCACGAGCCCAGCCTGGTTTTCCTGCTGGGCACACAAACCCGGCTGGTCGATGGCGGCGCTTCGGCGGCTGACCATCTTCTGAACACGCCAGCCGCGCTGGCTTTGGTCGAGGGTCGCGAGGAGGCGGCCTTCCGGGCAGCGCTGAAGGGGGCATCGGTTAAAGAGCTGGCAAGCATTGACGGGCTAAATTATTCGCGCGGCAAACCCGTGATCCTAAGGCTTTACCAAAAAGAGAGTGCCCCGTGATTCGCCTGCGCCAAGCCCTTGCCATCCTCTTATCACTGACGCGCACCTGGCCCTTGTCGGCCTCCTTTGTCTATGTGCTGATCTTCTGCGTTTTCTCCTATCTGTTCATCGATCGTCCGCTGGCCCTGGCCATCAAGGGCGCCATCCGGCCCGAGACGGAAAATTTCTTCAAGTCGATCACCGTGCTGGGCGACGCCACGGGCTATCTGGTGGTGGCGGCGGTGGCTTTGCTGATTCTGCGCACCCTGGCGCATTCATCGCTTAAGACCACGCACTTCCAGCGCTACCGCGCCTGGGGACGTTCGGCGCTCTATGCCCTGCTGGTCATGGCCTCGTCGGGCATTCTGGTCAATCTGCTGAAATTCCTGATCGGGCGCATCCGGCCCCGGCATCTCTTCGAGGAAGGGCTCTACGGATTCAAGCCCTTCAATACCGACTGGGGCATGAACTCGTTTCCCTCGGGCCATTCGCAGGCCATTTTCGCCGCCATGATGGCGCTATATTTCATCTATCCGCGCTATGACGCGGCCTATCTGGCCCTGGCTTTCCTGATAGCACTCAGCCGGGTGATGATCACGGTGCATTATCTGTCTGACACGGTCATGGGGGCCTGGCTGGCCGTTGCCGCTGCCGTACTTTGGCGGCGTTATTACAGCGCCAAGGGTCACGACATTCAGATCCGCCTGAAACGGGATGCGCGGCTCATCCCCGGTGACGAGGGGTAATCAGGAGCCGTCGTCGCTTTCCATCAGGGAATCGATGAACCATTTGACCCGGTTTTCATCCTCAGGTGTCGCGAATTCGCCGCCGTAATCGACGGCGCAATCCCTGCACAAATGAAGCCCGCTTTTGGTCGTCACGGAAGCCTTGCCGTCGCAAGGCGCCTGATCGCTCAGTCCATCGCATTTCATCGAAACCTCGCACATTCCCGGTCGTTGGCAGGGATAGCCTTGCGTTTAGAATAAATGTATCCTTTCAAAAAAGACAAGGCATGGGGTGGAGGAAAAATGACCGATCCCGGAATGCAGGACCGCGAAGCGGCGATCAGGCACATCAACCGCAAGCGCGAGGTGGTGGCCATTTCGCTTTTGTGGTCGCAGACGGTCGATCTGTTCGCCACCCGCGTTGCCGACGAATTGCGCCCGCAATTGGATCGCTTGCGCCGCTCTGCCCCCGATGGGGTGAAGGTGCCGGTCGAAAGCATTTTGCATGACGAACAAGGCTGGCGCGTGACCCTGGATGGGGGCATGGGCGAGGAAATCCTCCTGCCCGACGCCGCTGTCGGCGAGATCGTGCGCACACCCGGCGGCGGACTGGCCAATCTGGCCAGCGACATGAAGGTGCTGCTGGCCGCCTTCGGCGCCGAGTTCGACATTCCACCCATCGAGCATTTGTCCTGGGAAGATTCGGCCGCTCATTTCGGCGCCATTCCAGTGCCTGGTCGGTCCCGGACATCGCTTATTTTGCAAGAAAAGGGCTTTGCCAAACTGATCCTGACCGAAAAGGGCCCCAGTTGGGAGCGCAATCAAATCGATCCCTTTCAGGTCGAGCGCGACTTTTATGGCAATCGCAACGCCTTCATCTTCATCGGGCAGGAGCCCGTCGATTCGCACAAATTCGATCTGGTGCGCAAGGCCAAGCTGGGCAATCCCTCACTCAAGGTGTTCTGGCTGGTGGGCGGCAATCAATTGAAGCAGCTTTACACCGAATACCGTGATTTTCTGTCGGTGGTGGATGTGGTCAGCTTCAATCTGGCCGAGGCGACGGGCTTTTTCGGCTTCGAGCCCTTGCGCAAGCACCACCGCGACGCCTCGGAGCTGCGCAAGATGGTGGCGCGCGAAATCAGCCGGCGCACCTTGGAATTGGGGGCATGGCATGTCGTCATCACCGACGGCGCCAAGGGTGCTAGCCTGGCCCGCAAGGCCAGGGGCGGGCAGGTCGATTTCGTCTATTCGCCGCTGATCCACGAGAATGTGGTTCAGGTCGATTCCGCCATTCGCGAGGACACCGGCTGTGGTGACAGTTTTGCCGCTTCCATCGCGGCCTATTTCCTGTCCGGCCCCGAACGCTTCAAGCTGAATGAGGCGGCCAACTTCGCGCATTATGTTGCAGGAATCGTCTTTCAGCGCAGTCGGCCCAATCTGAACGCTGACGATCTTGATTACGTCAAGGCGGCGCTGGCCAAGGCCCGGGCGGGCGGGCCACTGGTTGCGCAGCGCGTCAGCTATGATCGCACCCGCTGCCAGATAAAGCCGGGTCAGATGCTGCCGCGCGGCCCGGCCAAGCGGGTTCTGGTTCTGTTGTTGGGCGGCGATCCGGCTGACCCGACCCAGCCTCATGTTACCGGCGCCGCCGCAGCGCTTTGGCGCCTGGGCGAGATGATGCGCACGGGCGACTATCCCTTGGCCCCTTTGGTGCGCATCGTGCCGAGGATTTCGATCAATCCGGCGGCCAAGGGCAAGGCCTGGCTGCATTACGTCGACAAAGACGAGCTGGAGCGCATGGTGGCGGGCAAAGTCTTTTGCAAGGCGGTGGGCAATCAGGAGGACGAGCCCAGGAATGGCGTGCGTCTGGAAGACCTGATGGGACCCGAAGGCGTGTATCTGTTGCGCGTGGGCTTGTGGGAGGCCATCGAAATTCTTTCCAGCGAGGATTTCGCCGAGATGTTCGGCGACATCAAATTCTGGCATTTCGCCACCGAGAATGTGGATGAGCGGATCGCCTGGCATGCCCGTCAATGGGGCGTCACGCGCGAGCAGGGCCAGGAAATCGTGCGCCAATCGCTTCGGGATTATGTGGTCGAGCATATCGGCCCGCAGGTGCGCTTCAGCCATGCCAGGGCGACCAATCTCGAGGAGTTCTACAAGGAAATGACCGAGCAGTTGATCTTGCGGGTCGATGAATTGCTGGCCGGTATTTTCCGCCCGCCGCTGGCTTAAACCACCTCTTCTTCAGCTCCCGGCAGGGTGAAGTGGAAGCTGCTACCCTCGCCTGGAACGGATTCGGCCCAGATGCGTCCACCATTTCTTAAAACGATGCGCTTGCAGATGGCCAGACCGGCGCCGGTGCCGGCATAGCCCTTGCCCGGATGCAGGCGGCGGAAGAGTTCGAAAATATCCTGCTGGGTCGGATCGAAGCCGATGCCGTTGTCCTTGACCGTGAATTGCCAGCTACCATTGATGCGATTGGCGGAAATCTCGATATGGGCGGCGCGGCTGGCGTCCCTGAATTTCAGCGCGTTGGCGATCAGATTCTGGAACAATTGCATTACTTGAATTTCATCGCCAGTCACGCTGGGCAGGTCGCCCACGACGATCTCCGCCTTGGCCTCACGAACGGCGCTGTAAAGATTGTCCAGGGCCGCCTTGCAGGCTTGGGCGGAAGAAATCAGATGATAGGGATGCGTGACCGATGTCGTGCGGGAATAGGTCATCAGATCGTTGATCAGGGCGTACATGTGCTTGGCGCCGCTGATGACCAGATCGAAATATTCCTTGGCCTCCGGCCCCACCTTGTCGCGATACTTCCTGTCGATCAGTTGGGTGTAGGTGGTGATGTTGCGCAGGGGTTCCTGCAGATCGTGCGAGGCAATGAAGGCGAAGCGCTCAAGCTCGGTGTTCAGTTGTGTCAGATTGTCCACGGCGGCCTGCAGATTGTCGGTGGTCTTGCGCAATTTGGATTCGCTTAGCCGCAGCGACTTCTCCGCCTCGATATTGGAAACCAGATCCATGACGAAACCGGCCAGTTCCTGAACCAGGTGGGCATCGCCGTCGGTATAGGCATTCTCCTTGTTTCCAACACCCGCAATCGCCACCACATGGCCCTGGCGTATCACGGGGACGGTCAGTTCGCGATGAATGGCGGCATGGCCCTCAGGCAGTCCCTTGCGATTGGGCAGGGTTGCATAGTCATTATGAATGATCGGGGCCATGGTTTTGATGCAATCCGCCCAGACGCCAGCCTGGCTGATGGGATAATGCGTGTCGTGGCCGGAGGCATTGCACATATGGGCCAGCGTGTTCGATGACCAGGTCTGAAGGGTCAGCGTCTCTCTGTCGGAGTTGACAAAATGGAAGAAGCCGATCTTGCTGCCGGTCAGTTCCTCGGCCCTGTCCAGAGCACCTTGCAGCAACGCCTCTGTGCTGCCCTGCTGTGCCAGCTCCGACAGCTCAAGTCGGGATTTCAGAATCAGGTGGTTTCTTCGGTTGTCGGTCACGTCCTGGATGGTGCCTACCATGCGCAGGGCGGCACCTTGCTCATCGGACTCTACCTCGCCCAATCCGTGCAGCCAGAGTTCGGTGCCATCTATCGGGCGCACGATGGGATATTCCTTGTCGAAGCGCCTCAAGTTGTGGATGACGTCGGCAAGATAGGTCCGCATGATTTCGCGCCAGTCCGAGCGCACCAGCGCCAGCCAGCTTTCGGAGGTGCGCGGATAGTCGGCCCCGATGCCGAAAAGGTCGTCGACGGCATCCGAGCAGGCGAAGTTGTCCGCCGGAACATCGTAGATATAGCTGCCGATGCGCGCCACCTTCTGCGCCTCTGCCAACGCTCGCTCGCGGTTCCTGGTTTCGGTGATGTCGGTGTTGGTGCCCAGGATACGCAAGGCCCTGCCCTCGGAATCGCGGGAAAACACCGTGCCTTGAGCCAGAATCCATTTATAGCTGCCGTCCTTGCATCTCAGGCGGTATTCGACTCTGAGGCTCGAGGCTTGGTTGCGCTCCAAACGATCAAGCTGATTGAAGCACAGGTCCCTGTCGTTGGGGTGGACGCGAACAGACCAATCGCTGTAATCGTCACCGATTTCGTGCGGTGCGTGGCCCAGCATCGCCTTCCATTGGTGCGAATAAAAAACCTTCTTGCTGGCGACATTGTAATCCCACACGCCATGTCCCGCCGCTTCGAGGGCCAGAATCCAGCGCTCTTCGCTTTGGGCATGCGCCAGGGCCATGCCAAGATCGGCGGTCAACGTTTCCAGCAGGCTGACTTCGGCGGAATCGAAGGCATCCGCTTCTTGGGAATAGAAGGCGATGGCGCCCGCCAGTTCGCCGAACATCTGAATCGGCAAAGCCAGGACGGATTTGTAGCCTTGCAAAAGCGTGATCTGGTGCCAGGAGTTGCGGCAAGACGTGGGCTCGAAGTCGGTGCAAACGAAGGGCTTTCCCTCCAGCAAAGTCGCCGTCAGCGCGCAATCATTCTCGGGTCCGGGCGTCAGGCTAAGGGCGACGGCGTCGGCCAGAGGCATTCTGTCGGGCGACAGGGCCTTGATATCGATTTTTGTCCCTGCTTCGTTGACGCGCCCGATCCAAACCAGTTGGAAGCCGCCGTATCGGGCGGCAATATCGCAGACTTTCTGAAACAGCTCGGGCATTTTGCGCGTTTGAATGATGGTATGGCTGGCATCGCTGAGAAGGCCGCGAATGCGTTCGAAGCGTCTGGACCTGCTCTCAAGCGCCTCATGATGAAATTGCGCCAGACGAATCAGCCCGTAGACGAGCAGCGTGGTGGCGCTGACAAAGCCCCAGCCCTTATAGGTCTGATAATGAGTGAGCTCATAAGCGTTTTCGGCCATGCGTGCCGAATACTGGTCGCTGAAGAAAATCCAAACGACCCCCGCCAGGGCATAAACCCCGGCCAGCAAGACGGCGCCCAATCGTTGTGATATCCGATTCATCGCGCTTTCGACTCAATCAGGGTGAGAAATTATACAGCACAGCCAGTAAATTGAATTGATATAGCTCAATTGAATCGTGTCTATACTGAACAGAGCGCACGATTCGGAAAATCATTAGTTCCACTTGCTTTGACCGGCGGGCCGTTTCTACGGATCGACCGACTCTGATTATACCGGTTCATTACGGCAGACCAATTTTGCCACCCTTACCCACCACTGGGCGCCGATGGCCAGGATCGCATCGTTAAAATCATAGGATTCGTTATGTAGCCCTGCCGCACCCGCTTTACCAGCCCCCAGCCAGGCATAGGCGCCGGGGCGCTCAGCCAGCAGGAAGGCGAAATCCTCGGCCCCCATGGAGGGTGCGACATCGTCTTGAACATGGGCCTCGCCCACCACCAGGGCGGCCGCTTCTCGGGCAATAAGGGCTTCTGCCCGGCTGTTCACGGTGGGGGGATAGCGCTGGTCATAGCGCCAACTTAGGTGAAGACCGGCTGCTTGCGCCTGGGTGCTTGCGATCTCTTCGATCCTCTGTGCCAGAAAGGCCCTGGTTTCAGCCTTTAAAGCTCGCGCCGTGCCTCTAAGAAGGGCTGAGGCGGGCATGACGTTCCAGGTCGATCCCGCCTCGATCTGGGTGACGCTGACCACAGCTGAATCCAAAGGATCGATCTGGCGGGCCACGATGGCTTGCAGAGCCGAGACCAGTTGGGCGGCAGCCAACACCACATCCTGGCCCAGATGCGGCATGGCGGCGTGCGCCCCCTTGCCGGAAAGCCCGATCTCGAACAGATCGCAAGAAGCCATCATGGGGCCGGGGCGCACCGCCATGACGCCCGCAGGCAGCCCGGGCCAGTTGTGCAGGCCGAAAACGGCATCGGAGGGAAAGCGCTGGAACAGGCCTTCCTCGACCAGCCGTCTGGCTCCGGCTTCGTTTTCCTCGGCGGGCTGGAACAATAGATGGATCGTGCCGGAAAGACCCGGCTCTCGCACCAGTGCCTTGGCAGCCCCCAGCAGCATGGCCATATGCCCATCATGCCCGCAACCATGCATGCATCCTGGGTGAAGCGAGCGGTGGGGGCGTTCCGGCGCCGCTTCCGTCATCGCCAGCGCATCCATGTCGGCGCGCAACATGACGCTTTTGCCGCCTCCCCGCCTCAGCGTGCCGACCACGCCCGTTCCGGCCAGCCCTGTCGTCACCTCATAACCGAACTCGGTCAGAAGCTGGGTGATGCAGGCCGAGCTGCGCCGCTCTTCCCAGGCGATTTCGGGATGGGCGTGGAAATCCTGCCGCCAAGCCGTCATCTCGGGCACGAGGCCCTGAAGAAAGGGGTCGATGTTCATGGGATGCAAGATAGCCTCAAGAGGCCAAGGACGCCAGAACCGCGGCTAGCTGCCTTTGGCACTTCGACGCGACATATGGAAAAAGGCAAACATGATTCCTCACCCTTGTAACTTGAATCCCGCTGTTTCGGCTACACTGTCGGAAGCGGTAGCGGGAGAGATGCCGTCTCATCCTAGGGATTTGAAGCCCGTTCCTCAGCTCGGCAACTCTCCTGTTTTTCTTC
>PDZW01000025.1 GCA_002753155.1 Alphaproteobacteria bacterium WMHbin7 | reverse complement strand
ATTATTGTCTCCATTAGGAATGTCCTGCTTGACTATCGCCTTTCGCGGGTTTATTCGTCGGTTCGTCGTAATCTTTGCCTGTGGTGACGCCATGAGCCTGATTTATGCCGACAACGATCCTTTAGCCCCGGCTGGACAGCAGAGGGGCCGCGCTTTCAGTCCGGGAGATATCCTTCGTTCCCAGCTTGAGCCGGTTGCGCCCAGGCCGGGAAAAGATACTCCCAATGAGGGCTGGTTTTCCTTGGGCTCTCCGGTGGGGCCGCATCCGGCCCCCAACCGGCGCCCTGATGTGTTGCGGGTGGAGACCCTGCTGGGCCGGGCGGGCGATTACGATATCGGACGCACCGATGGCCCCACCGGCTGGTGGGGCAGCCGGGCCGAGGGGGCGGTGCGGACCTATCAGAAGCGCAAGGGCTTGAAGGTTGACGGTCTGCTCAATCCGGGCGGCCCCACCATCGCCAGCCTGGAAGGCGATCTGGCCGATTCCTTCAAGGGCTTCGCGGTGCCTTCGCTGGCCGAGATCGATGCCCACCATGATGCGTTGAAGCTGGGTGAGCCCGGATTACTCACCCATAAACCGCCGCCCTTGGACATCACTCCTCCCGAGGGCGTGGCGGAGGGCACACAGGCGGCCAACCGACGTACCGCGCAGTTTCTGCTGGGCAGGGCCTCGGATGACGGGCTCGATCAATTCGTGGCGCGCGATATCCAAGACAATGGCGAGGCAGGCATCTTGCGCAATCGCGATCTGGTTTTGCAGATCAACGAACTTGACCCCAAACGCGCCCACAGCTTCGCCTGGGGTATCCTCAGTCATCTGCCTGCCGACAAGGCGCGCGATTTTCTGGGCGGCGAGGTGCCGGATGTTCCGCCCGTGGGTATTCGCAAGGAGGATTGGCGGCAAAAGATGGTTCTCAATATCAAAGAACCCGTCCCGCCGCCAAAAGCAGAGCCTTATTATCCCGACAAGGACACGGGGAATCATCGCATGGCTCTGAACGACGCGGGCGAAGGCGGTGGTGCTGGTGGGGACGCCGCGAGCGGCGGGAACGGCAAGGACGGCGGCAGCGGGAATGACGCCAACGAACCTGCCTCGACCCAGCCGCCTGAAAATGGTGATGGAGCGCCGGGCAAGGACGCAGGAACCGCCCGAAAGCCCGCTGACGGATGGGTGGCAGGAAAGAGCGTCGATGACCTGCTGAAGGAAACCAAGGATGGGTATCTGTCCTCTGGCCCCGATGCGGGCAGCAAGCAATGCGTGGCGCTGGTCAAGCATGCCATACCCGACATCGGAGCCGCAAAAGACTGGAAGGAGGGTGAGAAAATCAAGGGACCGGACGATCCTCCTCTTGCCCCGGGCACGGCAATCGCTACCTTCAAGGACGGCAAGTATCAGAATAACGACACCGGAAACCATGCCGCCATTGTCATCAAACCCGGCGAACAGAACGGTAAGAAGGATTATTGGGTGCTGGATCAGAATAAGAATGATGCTGCGGATAAAAGATTTTTTTCATTCAATGATCCATCGAGAGTGTATTCGAGCCGGATGGATAACTATTCCGTTATCCGTAAGGGAAAATAGACCTTAGGGAGTTCGTGATGTGACCCTGAAACTTCTCCTTTCTTTTTCAATCCTGATGGCCTTTAACGACGGCCCTGCTTTTGCCGGAGAGATCAAAACGTCATGCCCTCTTCGCAAACAGGGCAATCCCGAAATTCGCTTTCATTATGGGGAGCCCTACCCAGACGGATACCCAACGCGCACTGAGGCGGATAGGGAAAATAATAATAAGGGCCTCAGATACGTAGTGTATGAATTCGCGAGCTATCGCACCAACAAGGCTGTGCTGATGTGCGAGTTCAAGGACAGGTCGAGAATCGAGATTCCAATACCTGGTTATTTGATCCGCTGTGGAAAAACAATCAACGACATTGATCCAAGAAAGCCCACGGAATGGCTCGACGTCTGGTGCATCTCTGACGACGCGCAAGTGCCCGCACCGGAGCAGAAGTGACTAGGCAAAGGAAATGTGACCAGAAGCACCGAGGATCGTTTTCGTGCCGTCGAAACACGGATCAGGAAATTCGAGAATATTCCTTACCGTAAGTGAGGACGCGAAATAGCCCTGCACGGCGCCCGCCGCCACCCCCACCGCCGAGGAGATCACGGTCAGCAGCAGGCCGAACAGGATCGAGACGCGCAAGCCATAGATCAGGCGAGCCATCACATCGCGCCCCTGATCGTCGGTGCCCAGCCAATTTTCCGCCGAAGGTGGTGCTGGTGCCGGAACCGGCAGGTCGTGATTGATGGTATCAAAGCTGAATCGGACGGGCGGCCAGACGGCCCAGCCCTTGGCCTCGATTCTGTCCTTGATGAAGGGATCGCGGAAATCGGCATCGGTGGGGAAATCGCCGCCGAAGGTGGTTTCGGGATAATCCACCAGCACCGGCAGGTAAAAGGCCTCATCATAGCGCACCAGCAAAGGCCGGTCGTTGGCAATCAGTTCAGCGAACAAGGTAAGTGCGAACAGAATCAGGAACAGGCCCAGCGACCACGAGCCGCGCCGGTTGGCTGCGAACTGGGCGAAACGACGGCGGGTGACGGGCGAGGGCTTGAAGGGCAAAGGCATGGCAGGAGTTTACCCAAGCCACATCCCGCGTGAAGCCTTATTCCTGCTTATGCTGTTCTTCTCCCCCCTCAATCCCCTCTCCTCTGACAGGGACGTCTCTACTTTACATGCCCCTTAAACTACCCCCGGTTGCCGCAGTATGATTATTGTCTCCATTAGGAATGTCCTGCTTGACTATCGCCTTTCGCGGGTTTATTCGTCGGTTCGTCGTAATCTTTGCCTGTGGTGACGCCATGAGCCTGATTTATGCCGACAATGATCCTTTGGCCCCCTCTGGGCAGCGCAGGGGAAGCGCTTTCAGTCCCGGTGACGCCCTTAGGTCTCAGCTTGAGCCTGTTGCACCCAGGCGGGGAAAAGATGCCCCCGCCGTTTGGGAGGATTACACCGGTGCGGGCGTGCTGGTGGGCAATCTGGATGGCGCCGCCGAAGTCAGCAATCCCGACCTGATCGCCAATTACGACACCACACGCGATTACGATTTTACCACGGGCGATAATGATCCCATGGCCACAGCACCCGATGATCAGAACCACGCCACCAGCGTGCTGGGTATCATCGCGGCGGCGCGCAACAACATCGGCGGCGTGGGCGTGGCGTTGATGTTGCTGATGATGGTGATGATTTCAGGATGTGGGCCGGTGGGGATGGCTATGGAGAGGCCAAGTTATTCAGGAATGGAACTCCGTATTATAAACGCTGAATTAGCTCTTCCTGAATTTGCTCACTTTTATCCAGAAAGGAAGAATACATCCGAACTTACCGTCTCGGAAGTAAACCGCTTATTAGGGAACAAAAAATGTAGTGTCGACCCAAGAATTCCTGAATGGCAACAAAATTGCTTTATTTTAAGTGGCGAATGGAAATATTTTGAGAAATTGCAACGCACTAATCAGGTGTCGGGAGGAGGTTTAACCATTCTCATCGATCCTAAGAAGGTCGATGTTAACCAGCTTCGACATATCGAGGAAATGCTGCTCGGTCTCTGCCGCTATTTTCCGATTGATGAGCTGGTCTGTATCAAAGGAAGTTGCTCTAGGGAATATGCCGACTGGTTCGGCTGTTCGCCGGGCACGAAGCGCCAGCGTTGGTATTCCTACCTGTTGCACGATCCTGACGGCAATCTCTTGATGCTGATTGATCCGAAAACCCAGACCGTGAAACATTTCTGAGGGAGGGCGCCATGGATCAATATCAAAACGATTTGGGCGACAGCACGATCTATAGCTGGGATGATGGTGATACGCTGACGATCACGGTCAGCAGCCATGCATAATTACGATTCAAGAAAGAAACCGCTGGAATGGCTCGACGTCTGGTGCATCTCTGACGACGCGCAAGTGCCCGCACTGGAGCTGAAGTGACGCTATCGCACGACGACGTTTCTGCTGGGGCGAAGCTCGAAACCATCAGCCGTCCCATACCGTCTATCGCCGCATCCCTTAGCCTCTTGCTGCTCGCTTGCCTTCTGACACCCGGTGTTCAAGCGGGCGAACATCTATCTTCCTCCATCGCCTCAGCGAACTTCCATCCTGCAACAACGCCTGCTGAGAGCGCCTTGCATTCAATCATCATCCTGGCAGAGCAGGAGGACGGTTTATTCGAGTTTGCCATCAAAGCGCCCTGGCGCGACAGAAAGTTGGATCGGCGCTTCTCTCGCTTCTTCAGTTCCTCCTTGCAAGATTCCTGGGCCGAGACGGAGAAGAAGGAAGTCCAGAAGAATTGCGAAGGCGTTTATCGAAACGGCGAGATTTGCGGACTCGACATAAACCCTGTTACCTGTAGCCAGGACATCAACAATGGGCAGTATGAGTACAAGACGGAAAAGGCGATGAGCGATTTCGCTCTGATCTCGTACAAATGGCCTCAATTCCCCGAAATCCTTGCGACATACAAGATGATCCGAGAGGGGAATCGATGGCGCCTCGACGGGGTTTCATGCAATCCCCAACCCACCTTCAATATGAAGTGACGCCCCCCAAACGCATCGGGGGCGAGGGCCACCCCGGCCCCCGCCCCCGACAGTCATTCTTCAAGGATCACTCGCCGCGCAGCTTGCGGGTATAGTCCTTCAACTGGCGTTCCGCGATGGAAAAAGCGTCGCGCAGGGCCACGCCGATGTCCTCGTGTACATGCGGATCCTTAGGGGCGCGCTTGACGACGATCTTGTCGCCCGGCACCGTGATGTCGATGTTGATGTGGTAAGGCTCACCCTTGTGATGCAGGCTGGAGGTGTTGCGGTGATGCATCTCGACGACGACCCGGCAATTCGTGATACGGTCACAGAACTGTTCGAGCTTGGCGACTTTCTCACGGATACGGGTTTCAACCGCGTCGGAATGATCAATGCCGTGAAATGCGATTTGCACGGAATTCTGCATCAACGTCTCCTTGGAACTGGATTCTGCCTTCCCTCGGGGTCTTAAAGGGCGGAACTCTTTACCCCATGACCGGTAGGAAGGCAACGCCTCTTGAACAGAGGCTGAGGGTTATTATGTTCCCGATCCCTTCCCAAGTCATGATCTAAAAGGGCTTGACGGGGCTTCCTGGCGACAATCGCCTGTTTTAACTCATGATTTTAAGCGGGCTATGGTGGCCGAGGTGCTGTGGCCCTGAGCCAGATCGGCCAGCAGAACGCGCCCGCCCCAGCCCTGCACCAAATCCGCCCCCACCACCTTGTCAACGCTGTAGTCGGCCCCCTTGACCAAGAGATCGGGCCTTAGGCTCTCGATGGTCTTAAGCGGCGTATCCTCGCCGAAGATGACCACCAGATCGACCGAGGCCAGCGAGGCCAGCACGGCGGCCCGGGCCGCCTCCGACTGAACGGGGCGCGTGGGGCCCTTGAGGCGGGCGACCGAGGCATCGCTGTTCAAGCCCACCACCAGCTTGTCGCAGGCGGCCCTGGCCTGGGCCAGCAGGGAAACATGACCCGGATGCAACAGATCGAAGCAGCCGTTGGTGAAGCCCACCTTGAAGCCCTTGCGCTTCCAGGCGGCCACGCGCTCTCGGGCTTGATCCAGGCTGGCCAGATTGGATTCGGCCTGCCACAAATCCTGATGATGGAAGGCGGCCACCAATTCCTCGGGATGAACGACGGCGGTGCCCACCTTACCGACAACGATGCCCGCCGCCGCATTGGCCAGACGCGCCGCCGCCACCAAGGGCACTCCTGCCGCCAGGGCTGCCGACAAGGTGGCGATCACGGTATCGCCCGCCCCCGACACGTCAAATACTTCCCTGGCCTCGGCGCTCAAGTGATGCACGGCCCCCGCCCCTTCGACCAGGCTCATGCCATCCTGGCTGCGCGTCACCAGCACGTTCTGAACGCCCGATGTCTTGATCAGATGGTTGGCCGCCGCCAGCACCGCCGCATCGTCCTTGACCGGCATCTGCGTAGCTTCGGCCAATTCACGCCGGTTGGGGGTGAGCAGGGTCGCCCCCCGGTAGCGGGCATAGTCGATGCCCTTGGGATCGGCCACCACGGGCCTTCCCGCCTGGCTGGCCAGGTCGATCAGCGCGGGCAATGTCTGGGCGGACAGAACGCCCTTGCCGTAATCAGACAAAATCAGAATGCGCGCCTGCGTCAGCCCCCGGGCCACGGCCTCCAGGATATCGTCGCAACCGCCCTTCGACAAAGGCCCCACGGTCTCGTGATCGGCTCTCAGCAATTGCTGCGAGCCGGCACAGAAGCGGGTCTTGATCGAAGTGCGCCGACCGCTCTCGACGGCCAGACGAGGGGTTACCCCCTCTTCGCTTTCCAAAAGATGGCGCACTTCCCGCCCGGCCTGGTCGTCGCCGATGGCGCTTATGAATTCGACCTTGGCACCCAGGGCGACCAGATTGCGCACGACATTGCCAGCACCGCCCAGCATCGCCGTCTCGTGATCGATGGCCAGCACGGGAATAGGCGCTTCGGGAGAGATCCGACTGGCATCGCCATAGACATAACGGTCCAGCATGACATCGCCCACGACCAGCACGGGGATGTCCTTGAGCAAGCCGACATAGTCGGCCAATTGCGATTGATCGGTCACGATTGTGCCCTCTCCAGGGCTTCGCAGAGCATATGACCCAACAGGATATGCATCTCCTGAATGCGCGCCGTCTCTTCCACCGGAACGATCAGCAAAGGGTCGGCCAGTCCCTTGAGGGCACCGCCGTCGCGGCCCGAAAGGCCAACGGCGACACAGCCCATCGCCTTGGCGGTTTTAAGGGCCAGGGTCACGTTGGGGCTGTTGCCCGATGTCGTGATGCCGATGGCCACGTCACCCGGTCGGGCCAGGGCCTCGATCTGGCGGGAAAACACCTGCTCGAAGCCGAAATCATTGGCGCAGGCGGTCAGTGCAGAAGTGTCGGTCGACAAGGATAGGGCGGCGATGGCCTTGCGGTTGCGCTTATAGCGGATGGTCAGTTCGGTGGCCAGATGCTGGGCATCGGCGGCACTGCCGCCATTGCCGAAAAAGAACAGCTTGCCGCCGTTCGAGAGAGACTTCTGGCAAACCGCCACAAGAGCCTGGAAGGGAACGGCCAGATGGTCGCGCACGGCCTTCAGGGCATGGGCATGCCGCTCGATTTCATCTTGGAATAGCTGGCCGGTTTGCGTCATGCCGGCTCAGTGACGGCAGCGCAGAACGGCATGCAGATTGACAGGCGAAATACGACAGCCATTCAAATTGGTCCGCCAGAAATCGGCACCTTGCAACTGCGCCCCCATCAGATCGGCCATGCGCAGATCGGCGTTCGAAAGATCCGCCCCCTCAAGGATCGTGCCCCGCATGGAGACGTTGCGCAAAAGCGTTCCGGTCAGATTGCATCCAGACAGGGTGGCGCGATCCAGTTTGCAGTTGGACATGTCGGCCTCGCGGAAATCGGCATGGCGCAGATCGCACCCCACCAGATCGGCGCCGCGCAGGTCCTGGCCGGTGAAATCGGCCCGCTTCCCGTCCTGTCCGGCCAATCCCCCCTTCAGCCACAACGTATGCTGCTCGAGGACGACCTTCAATTCAGCAGCATCCATGACTTTTCCCCTAGCTCCCTAGATATTCGTTCCTTCGGTGACGGCCTTGGCGGCATTCACCAGCATGTCGGTCACATGGTCGATATCGCCCAGCCTATCCACATTCACCACCAGATCGAAGGAAGAGGAATCGTTCAGGCGGGAATGGAACATCTCCCAGACATACTGGCCGCGCTGGGCGTTGTGTTCCTGGATGCGGTGTTTGGCCTCATCGAAGCTGATCTTGTCTTCCTCGGCAACGCGGGCGGCGCATTTGTCCAGTGTGCCGATCAGACGCACGCGCAGCGCCTTGGTGTGACCCAGAACGACGTGGCTGCCACGCCCCACGATAACGCCGCCGACGCGGCTTAAGGACAGCATGATGTTGACCATGTGGCGCTTGTAGGTGTCGGCGCTGGCGTCCTTGCCAGTGAAAAGCGAATAGAGCCAAAGATCGCGAGCCTTGTGGACCTTCTCTTCCAGGGTCTTCACGACCTCGGGATCCATATGGGTGCGCTCGATGATCTTCTCGAGAATTTCCTTCGAGAAATAGCGCACACCCAAGCGCTCGGCCAGCTTCTTGCCGATCAGTTCGCCCCGGCAACCATAGTCGCGGGAAATACAAACCACATAACGCTGGCCTTCCTTGGCCTCCTGTCCCTCTCCGGGAATGGCAACCGAGGAGACGATAGCCTGAAGAGCGCTTTGGAAATTGGGCATGGTGCGGAAATTCCTTATTTTAGTGACCGGTTAAGCTTCGGGAGGAGGCTATCTTAACATGGCCCTTCGCAGGCGGCTAGGCCGCCTTCGCACCTGCAAGAGCCGCCGCCCTACCCGCCTCGAAAGCCTGGGCATTCAAGGCCCCAAGCTCGGGCTTCCTGGCGGAAAAACGCTTGGTCAGCGCGGTTTTGATCGTCAAGGCTTCCAGAGGCAGCGAATCGGCCACCGCCCCCAGCATGACCGAATTGACCAGGCGCAGATTGCCCATTTCCTTGGCGATTCCCCCGGCATCGATGGGAATCATGCGCGTGCCAGAGTCGCGAATATCGGCCAGCGGGTCGTCGGGATAGCGAAACAAGCCGGTCGAAACCACCGGGGGGATGATGCGCAGCGTATTGACCAAAGCGATTCCTGAAGGTTTCAAATGAGTTATCCAACGCAGACCCTCGGCCAGTTCGAAGGCCAGCAGCACGTCTGCCTGGCCAGGCGGAATGGCGGGGGAATAGACCTTGGGTCCGAAGCGCAGGTGCGAGGTGACAACGCCGCCGCGCTGGGCCATGCCCGCCACCTCGGTTTTTTTCACATCGTGCCCGGCGGCAATGGCCGCTTCGGCCAGAATTTCCGAGGCCGTCAGAACGCCCTGGCCTCCGATGCCGCACAAAAGGACATTCATGATCGCCGTCTCAGCCATGGGCCTGGGCCTCCTTGGCCGATTGGGGACTCATGCGCTTGATGGCATCGGGTCCACAGGTTTCCGTACACAGCCCGCAGCCGGTGCATCCCGAGATGTCGATATCGACGAAGGCCAGTTCCTGGCTTTTGCCTGCCTTGACCACCTGCTCGCGCTTACGCACCAGAATGGCCGGACAGCCCGTCTTCAGGCAGTTGCCGCACCCCGTGCAGAGATCCTCGATGACCTGGAAGGGAGCGAAGCGCTCGTGATCCTCGATCAGCACACAGGGCTGGTCGGTTATGATGACCGAAACTTCGGGAATGGCGATCTCTTCCTTCAAGGTCTTGAAGAGAACCGGCATCAAATAGGGATTGACCTTGCGGATGCGTTCAGGCTTCACACCCAGGGCTTCAACCAACTTCATGAAATCGACCCGAGGGGCCGGCATGCCATAGGCATCCTTGCCGGTGCCGGGATGATCCTGACCGCCGGTCATGCCGACCGTGCCGTTATCAAGAATCAGCACCGTGGCATTGCCCTTGTTGTAGACCAGATTCAAAAGCCCCTGAATGCCCATATGCAGGAAGGTGGAATCGCCGATAACGGCAACCACGGATTTCTCAGCATCCTTGGGCAAACGGCCCTTGTCCAGCCCCAGCGCCATGGTCAGCGATGCGCCCATGCAGGTCGTGGTATCCAAAGCCTTCCAGGGATGAAGAGCACCCAGCGTATAGCAACCGATATCGCCAGAGATGGTGACCTGACGGCGCAAGCGGGCCAACGTGTAATAGACGCCCAGATGCGGGCAGCCCACGCACATGGTGGGCGGGCGCGGAAAGACCGACTGCGCATCATGGACAAGTTTGCGCACTGGCACGGGCTCACCCAGCATTTTCGCGATGGCGGGTGCTAGAATCTCGGGCGCCAGTTCGCCGTTCGAGGGCAGAATGTCCTTGCCCGTGCAGCCGATGCCCTCGGCCTTCAACTCGGTTTCCAGAATCTTCTCGGTTTCCTCGACCACCACCAGCCGCTCGACCGTGGCGGCAAAGGCGCGAATGGCCTCGAAGGGGGCCGGATGCGAAAGTCCCAGCTTGAAGACGGGAGCGTCGGGGAAGGCCTCTTTTACATGCAGATAGCCGGGGCCCGAGGTGACGAAGCCGACACGTTTGTCCGAGCCCGGCTCCAACCGGCTCAAGGGGCTCTTCTCGCTCTCTGCCAAAAGCGCCTTTTCGCGTTCGGCCTGAATGGGCAGGCGGCGCTTGGCGGTCGATGGCACCAGAACCCAGCGATTGGGATCATACGTAAAGCCACCTTCGGAATTGGGCGGCCTGCGCTCGCCCACCGTCACCATCGATTTGACGTGGCAAACCCTTGTGGTCATGCGCAAGAGAACGATGGTCTCGAACTTTTCCGAAAGATCGAAAGCCTGCTTCATCATCTCATAGGCTTCCTGGGCATCGGCCGGTTCCATCACCGGAATATGCGCAAAGCGCCCCCAGAAACGCGAATCCTGTTCGTTCTGCGACGAGGACAGCCCCACATCGTCGGCCACCACCAGCACCAGTCCGCCGACGACGCCCGCCAGGGATTGGCTCATCAGGGGATCGGCCGCGACATTGACACCCACCTGCTTCATGGCGGCCATCGAGCGCGATCCGGCGACGGCAGCGCCGATGGCAACTTCAAGTGCCACCTTTTCATTGACCGCCCATTGCGCGATCAGATCGGGATAGCCCGTCAGTTCTTCCAGAATTTCCGTGGACGGCGTTCCGGGATAGGCCGAAGCCAGGGCCAGCCCCGCCTCCCAGGCGGCGCGCGCCACGGCCTCATTGCCGGACATCATGAGGCGGGTTCCGGCAGCGGGCAGCGTTTTCTTCTTCAACGAAAAAACTCCTTAAACTTACTGGTGCTACGGCGCCCTTCGATGGGACGCCTTTTTATCCAAACATCTTGTCGATATCGTCCTGGCTGATGCCCTTGCCCACCAGGGCGGGACCGGAAACCAGATGATCATCCGTATGCAATTGATCCGGCGCGGCGGAGGGGCCAAGCTGGGCGAAGCTGTCGTCGCCCCAAATCTCAACCATGGCGGCAACGCGCGTCTCGATGAATTTCAGCGTGTTGACCACCTTGGTGATGCGCTGTCCGGTAATATCTTGGAAGTTGCAGGCTTCGAAGATCCCCACCACATGATCGGAAATCTGGTCGGCCAGATTGCGAGCATGGTTGTCCTGCAGATGCGACTGCAAGTTATGAACCACGTTTTCAATCTGCTCGGCCTTTTCAAGAATGCCATTCGTGGCATGTTCGGTCGCTTCGACCACGGCATCCAATTCATTGGTCACGACGATGATGTGATCGTCATCACTGTTGACCGGACGCAGGGCGGCGATTTCAGCCTTGGTCTGCTGAATGCAGCGGCTAAGAGCGCGCACCTCGGTGCGCAGAATATCCATCTCGGCCTTTTCGTTTTCCAGAGCCACTTTTTCATGAGTGAGACGCTGGCGCGTGTCGTCGTCAAGGCTTGCCGTGCCCGCCAGAACCTTCTGAAGGTCCTTGACGTCCCCGCGCAAGGCCGCGATCGCTTCCAGAATTTCCACGGAATCGACACTGCCACCGACTGAGCGCTGCGCGCCAGTCGATTGCCCATCACGCTTCATGCGCTGGATTTCTGCGGTAAATAGCTTGCGGCCTGCGGTCTGCGTCACGTTGATCGCCATATGCCTCATACCCCCCGGAAAGCCTTGTTCCTTCCCCAACTGCCGACCCCCGGCCCATGGACAGGATATAGGCCCGCCCACGATCCCTAATCGATACATCACCCATTGCGAATCCGGCAAGAGACTTCTGTGTATAGCTCCTTGAATCAGCGCCCCAGCAATCCCCATAATGGATCATGGCTATCCGAGCATAGATGCAGATGGACAAGCGCTTCTTTCCAACTTGGCCCCGTCAGACCTCTCCAAACAGGCATGGAGGGCAGGCATCGGATGTTAGCGTTATGTTGCCACAATTCCTGCAAAATGTTCTATCTGACACACTTCTGACTTTCGATCCCAACGGCACCATCCTTAACGCCAATGCTGCGGCCCTGGCCCTGCTGGGATGGTCGGAAGATGAGCTTGTCGGGCGACCAATCACCACGCTATTGGCCGATGACGAGGGCGATCTGTTTGAAAAGACAGTCAAATTGGATGTTTCCAAGGGCACGGGCACCGTTGCCGTTCCCCTAAGTTGGATTTCGGCAAGGCGCAAGGATGGAACGCCGTTTCTTGCCGAATGGACGGTGCTGGAAGTCTCCCTGGCGCAAAAGCATGGTTTCATCGCCATCCTTCGCAGGCTGCCCGAGACGTCGGATTCAGAACTTAAGCTGCGCGAAGCCCTGGCCCAGACTGAAGCCGCCAACCGGGCGAAATCCGACTTCCTAGCTGCCATGAGCCACGAGTTGCGAACTCCTCTGAACGCCATCATCGGCTTTTCGGAGATGATTCACGCACAACTTCTTGGCCCGGCTGGCGTTCCCAAATATGTCGAATATGCTGGCGACATCCTGGCCTCGGCCAGCCATCTTCTGGATATCATCACCGACATTTTGGAAATGGCCCGCATGGAAGCGGGACAAACCGAGTTCAAACCGGCACCTCTGGATATCAGCTCCGTCATCGAAGGCTCGATGCGTTTGTTGCATCAGCGCATCTCGCATTCCGGGTTGGTTCTTTCAACCAAGATCGCGCCAAAACTGCCCAAAATAATGGGTGACGAGCGGCGCTTGAAACAGGTGATGATCAATTTGCTGGGCAACGCCATCAAATTCACCCCCAGGGGCGGGCAGATCGTCGTCGAGGCCAAGACCGTTCTCGATGGTCGCTTGATGCTGCGCGTCATCGATTCAGGTATCGGCATTGCGGAAAAGGATATCCCAAGGGCGCTGGCCCCCTTCACGCAGGTCGACAGCGTGGCCTCCAGGCGCTATCAAGGATCAGGCCTGGGGCTGCCCCTGGCCAAGTCCCTGGTCGAACTGCATGGCGGCAACCTGGAGCTGTCCAGCATTCTGGGCAAGGGCACGACGGTCACTTTGCATTTTTCCACCCTTAATCCCACTGAGATATGACCCTTTCCTTTCGCCTGGCAAGTTTTAACCTGGAAAACCTGGATACGCGGCCCGACCATTCCGGTGGCGCGCAGCTTGACGACCGCCTCAAGATTTTGCGCCCCCAGATCGAGCGGCTTGATGCCGATATTCTGTGCCTGCAGGAAGTGAATGCCGAGGAGATCGAAAAGCATGGCGAGCGGCGCGCCATCGCCCTTGAGCGCTTGATCGAGGGGACTGGCTATCATGCGTTTCATCTGGCCGTCAGCCGCAACCGGGCAGGCCTGCGCATGGCGGATCGCCATAATCTGGCTATTCTCTCGCGCTTTCCCATTCTGGAAGAGCGTCAAATCTGGCACCAGCTCGTTCCTGCCCCCCTGCACTTTGCGTCTCAGGGCACCGCCGATCCCCAGCCGGTCGAATGGGACCGTCCGTTTCTCTATGCCCGTATCGATCTGAAAGACGGCAGAATATTGCATGTTCTGAATCTGCATCTGAAGGCGCCGCGCGCTGCCTTCGTCGAAGGAGCCAAGGAAACACCCGACCGCTGGAAAACGATTGCAGGCTGGGCCGAGGGGTTTTATATCGCCTCGATCAAACGAACGGGACAGGCGCTGGAAGCCCGCCTTCAGGTGGAAGCCCTGTTCGACGCCAATCCCGACGCCCTGATCGCCGTGGCGGGCGACCTGAACGCCGACGATAACGAAACCCCCTTGAAGATATTGCGAGCCGAAGCCGACGATACGGGCAACGCCCATCTGGCGGCGCGTTCGTTGATTTCGTTGGAGCGCGGCCTGCCCGAGGCGCAGCGCTTTTCGGTGATCCATCACGGCAGACCCGCCCTGCTCGATCACCTGCTGGTTTCAAGGCCGCTTCTGGGCTGGAATCGCGGCATTGACATCCACAACGAAGCCCTGGGCGACGAGGCCATTTCGCCAACCCTCACTCCGGCAACCGGCGAAAGCTACCACGCGCCCCTGGTGGCCAGCTTCAAAAGCCCAACGACGCTCAAACCCTAGCCACAGTTGTGAACCAACAAGAATGGCGCACCCTTTTTGCCCCAGGCTGAGGGGGTGCTGGGACGGCCCTTTTCCCTCACGAAATAGGTCTTGTTGCCGGTCAGCTTGAAATTGAAGACCTGCTCAGAGGGATTGACCTCGCTTGCATCAAGCGAGGTAAGCGGAATATCGCCGTCCTTGGTCACAAGAACGTCGCCTACCCGCAAGGCCGAGACCTCCATGCTTGGATTCTCTTTTTTCGTTGCCGCAGGATCGATGGACTTCCAGCCCTCCTTGGTCCTGAAGGGATGTTCGGAGGTCACGAAGAAGGCGCCGCCGTTCAGCGCGTAAAGCTTCCTTCCCGCCAAAAGGGGCCGTTCATAGTCCAGGACCTCGTTGACCGCGCCGTTCTCTCCGGCCAGTTTCTCGCCGATCAACACGGCTTCGATGGGTTTTACGCTGCCGTCGGCCATCAAGACTTCCGTTCCGGCGGCAAAGCAGGACGATCCCCCGCCGCCCCCGCCATCGCCACCGCCGCCATCGCTGCCGGGTCCGGCGCCTGTTCCCGGATCTGCCAAGCCAGGGTCGCCGGGGGCACTTGAAGCGGCCACGGAATGGACACCTGCGACACCGGGAGACAGGCCAACCGGCGCATCTTTGCCGACGACGGCCGAAGGGCTGCCGTCCTTGGGCGAGACGGTGATTTCGCCAGAGGTAACACTGATCACCGTTTTGCCGCTTTCCTCGATTCCCACGGTAATATCGGTGCCGCGAATACCTAGAATGGCCAGGGGCGTATCGATCTTCACGACATTCTTTGACAATTTCCCACTGACATAGCGGAAGTTTCCGACCGTCATTTTCAGAATGGCCGACTCATTGGCCGCCTTGGGATCATAGACATAGGCGTCGATCACCAAGTTGCTTTTCGAGCCCAGAAACACCTGCGTCTCATCGATGAAGACGACCTTCAAGGAGCCCTTATCCACGGTCTCCAGCCGTTCGCCGAAGAAAACATCATCACGCAGATAGATCGGCTGGCGAGATTTCGCAGGCACCGTCCCATAGGCGTAAACGCCGACGCGCTCGACCGAACCGACCGCATCGGCGCCATAAGCCGTCATCGAGATTAACGTCAGAAGAAGACCCGCCAACAGGGCGGACAGTTTGGGGAGAGTTCTCATGACGGAATCTCCATTATTCTGCTGGGAAGTGTCGATTGTAGCCCAATCGGCCCATCGGGTCCAATTTAGATGCAACCTTTTGTCCGCCTTCGAATTTTTGCCCGGCCTGTGATATTATCACCTGATGTGGACCGATATTGTTGATCTGCGCGACTTTTACGCCTCCAGCCTGGGCCAGATGACGGCCAGATTGCTGCGCCGTCGCATCCGCGAGGTTTGGCCCAATCTGACCGGAGAGGCGGTCTTGGGCCTGGGCTTCGCCCCACCTCTTCTCAGGGCTGGCCTTGACGAGGCGCGCCATGTCGCCGCCGTCATGCCGCCCGCCATGGGTGTCTTGCGCTGGCCCAGCGAAAGCCCCTGCCGCTCGGTGCTGGCCGACGAGATTTCCCTGCCCTTCCCCGATCTGATGTTCGACCGCGTGCTGATCGTCCATGCGCTGGAATCGACCCATCATCCCCATGCCTTCCTGCGCGAAGCCTGGCGGGTTTTGAAGGATTCCGGGCGCATTCTGGTCGTCGTGCCCAACCGCATGGGGGTCTGGTCGCATCTGGAGCGCACACCCTTTGCCGTTGGGCGTCCCTATTCGCGGCTGCAATTGCAATCCTTGCTGCGCGACGCCCTGTTTACCCCCACCCAATCGACCGGGGCGCTTTACCTGCCGCCCTCGCATTCGCGCATGCTGCTGGCCTCGGCCTCGGCGGTCGAAGAGGTGGGGCGGCGCTGGTTTCAAGGACTTTCCGGCGTCTTGATGGCCGAAGCCGCCAAGCAGGTTTACGCGGCGGGCCTGACCCGCGAGGCCACGGCCAAGAAACGTAGCGTGGTGGCCCTGCCGCAAGGCATGGGGCGTATGTCTCATCCACCTAGCGCACGATCGTTTTAATCCGAGTCACTTTGTGGCACGGATTAAAACGTGAATCGTTCGCTAGAACAAATAGGAAGAGCGGATTCACGCCTGAAATCTGAGCCGGTAGCCGGCTTAGATTTTAGGCGATCCGCTCTTGGGGCGGAAAGCCATGCAAACCGAGGGATCGGTTTCCAGCCTGGCTCCGCCGATCAAATCGACGCAATAGGGAATGGCCGGAAAAACCACCTTCAGGCAGTCGGCGATCGCCGAGGGCTTGCCCGGAAGATTAAGGATCAGGCTTTTGCCCCGAATGCCCGCCGTCTGACGCGACAGAATAGCCGTGGGCACCACCTTCAAGCTCTCAAGCCGCATCAATTCGCCGAAACCCGGCATCATTTTTTCGCACACCGCCTCGGTGGCCTCTGGAGTGACGTCACGAAGGGCGGGACCGGTTCCCCCGGTGGTGACAATCAGCGGACAGCCCTCGCTATCGGCCAGTTCAATCAAGGTGGCTTCGATGACGGCCTGCTCGTCGGGAATGAGGCGGGACACCGCCCGCCAGGGGCAGGCGAGGTAACGGCCCAGCTCGGACAGAATGGCCGGGCCGCCCTTGTCTTCATAAACGCCCTGACTGGCGCGGTCGGATACGGTGACGACGCCGATGGGTATGGGAACTAAAACGGACAAAGCACCCCTCCAAGCCTAGAGCAGGTCGCCTGAAATCGAAGCCGCTAAACGGCTTCGATTCTGGCGTGAATCTGCTCTACCAATTTGTTTTAGCGAACGATTCACGTTTTAATCCGAGTCACAATGTGACTCGGATTAAAACGATCGTGCGCTATCTCTCTCTCGAGGCAAGCTAAGGGGTGCCGGGCAAACGGTCAATTCTCAGTGCAGGGGCTTATAAGGCTCCATCACGGACTCATCGGTGCAGGGCCGCCCATGGCGAGCCGTCTCGACGAAATCGACCCATGCCGACAGGGCCGATTTCACCTCCTCGATTCCCGCATGGGGAGGCAGAAAGCCTTCACGATCCAGCACTTCCTTGACGCGGCTTAGAAGGGCCTGGTGGCAGCTCAGTTCCAGATGTGTCTCAAGCGGCTTCATCGTCACCTCCCAAAACTTGGGCCTGGGCGCACCACCCCATTCGCCCGGGGCATATCGTAATGGAAAGATTAACACGATGGCCGCTTGGCAGGCATGCTGGTTGGGCATGCCTCGCCCCTCGCTGAGGCGGGGGTAACCTGACCTTCGCGTAATATGTCGCATATTCCCAATGGACCGCGCCATTCCTGAGCGACATGATGGCGGTGGGAACAAAGCACAAAGGCCTACGATGAATGAGGATGTCTCAGAAAAGAAAGCGCCCACGCAGGGTCTTGCCCTGGCCCATCTTCGCCTCCTTGAAGGCGACATGTCGCTGGCGCAACGCTTTGCCGACAAAGACCAGCACTGGGATAAAACAGGAACCCATGCCTTTGCGTTTCAAGCCGCTCTTGAACACGCTTTCTCCGAAAGTTTCCACCAACAAATCGAACGCAACGAGTTGAAAACGGCAGAAAGGCTCGAAACGCTTTACAGAACGGTCGAGCCCTGGCTGGACAGCGAGAAGAGCCCAGGCAATATCCGGCAACTGTCAGAGACCTTGCTTGCAGCCCGGCTTGATAACGAGATCGAAACGCAGGCGACCGTATATGGTCGGAATATGCTCTAGCTTTCAAACACGCTTGGCTTGACAATCTGAACGCCCCTGAATGGATGAAGCGCCAACAGATCGGCATCGCCGGTGACGATTGTTTTGGCGCCTCCGCTCAAGGCCAAGGCCAGAAATTTGTCGTCCTTTGGATCGCGACAGGCCTGAACCGGCACGACATGCGGCACGAATTGGGCCACGCGGATCAACAGCCGCAGGAATTCCTTGCGCTCGTCCACGCTGACATAAGCGTCAAACTTGGGACGCGCCAGCACATCGGCCAACTCGGCCAAGGTTTCGTCGGACACCAGCAAGCGGCCGCGCGCCATGACCAGTCGCACCGCCTTGGCCGAAACCGAGTTCGGCAATAACAAGCGGCTGACCAGGACATTGGTATCGACGACGAAAACAGGCTTTTCAGGCATCGTTTAGGATCGCAGCCAGCTTCGCCTCATCCAAACCCAAGACATCCGCCCGGGCCCCAACTTGGTCGCAAAAGCGGTCGAACGCATCCAGATGCACAGCCGTCAGGCGCTCATATTCCTGCATCGACATCACGACGGCGATTTCGCGCTTCTGGCGGCGAATGACCACGGGCTCGCGCTGGGCATCGTCCAAAACCGCCGCCAAAGCCTGCTTGGCATCGGTGGCCGAAACATAACGCATCGAAATCTCCTGTCTATTTTGTCTATTTTAGACATAATATCTTCAGTTTGTCCAGGATCGCCGAACGCCTCCCGCCCCTTGCAATCCCTGCAAACTCTGGTATAACGCGCGCTCTTATCCGGCCGCCGGGCGGATGGAGCGCTTTTGCGACTCCTCGGGCATTGCCTAGGCGACCTTGCGCAACCTTTTGAAAAGGATAGAAAAATGCCCAAGATGAAGACCAAAAGCTCGGTCAAGAAGCGCTTTAAAGTCACGGCCAGCGGCAAGCTCAAGGCCGGTGTCGCCTGCAAGCGTCACGGCCTGATCAAACGCCCCCAGAAGATGAAGCGTTCGTCGCGCGGCACCTTCGTGCTGTTCGATGGTGACGAGAGACTCGTCAAAACCTTCATGCCCTACGCCCGCTAAGGAGATTCAGTCATGGCACATGTCAAGCGCGGCGTTACCACGCATGCCCGTCACAAGAAGATTCTCAAGCTGGCCAAGGGCTATCGCGGCCGTTCCAGCACCTGCTTTCGGGTCGCCATCGAAAAGGTCGAGAAGGGGCTGCAATATGCCTATCGCGACCGTCGGGCCAAGAAGCGCACCTTCCGTGCTTTGTGGATTCAGCGCATCAATGCCGGTGTGCGCGAGTTCGGCCTGACCTACAGCCGATTTATCGACGGTCTGAAGAAGGCCGGGATCGAGTTGGACCGCAAGGTGCTGTCCGACATGGCGATCAAGGAACCCGAGGCCTTCAAGGAACTGGTCACCCAGGCCCAGGCCGCCTTGGCCGCGTAAGTTAAGCGAGAAATCGCTATCAGTTTGCGAAGGGGGCCTGATCCAAACAGGCCCCCTTTTCATTTGGGGAAAGAACGATGGACGCGTTGAAGTCGCAAACCCTGGCCGACATCGCCGGGGCAGAGAATCTGGAAGCCCTGGAAGCCGTGCGCGTGAAGGCGCTGGGCAAGAAGGGTTCTTTGACCGAAGAGATGAAGAAGCTGGGGGGCATGAGCCCCGACGAGCGCAAAGCCTTCGGTGCCAGCATCAACGAGGTCAAGGCCGTGCTGGAAAGTGCTCTGGCCGAGCGCCGGGAGGTTCTGGAAAGTGCAGCCATCGACGCCCGTCTGGCCGCCGAGAAGATCGACATCACCCTGCCCGTCCGCCCCGAGACCGAGGGGCGCATCCATCCCATCAGCCAGACCATCGACGAGGTCACGGCCATCTTTGCCGAAATGGGATTCACCGTAGCCGAAGGCCCCGACATCGAGGACGATTTCCACAATTTCACGGCGCTCAACTTTCCGCCAGACCATCCGGCGCGCCAGATGCACGACACCTTCTTTTTCGGCGAACATGCGCCGGGCGAACGCCTGCTTTTGCGCACCCATACCTCGCCGGTGCAAGTGCGCACCATGCTGACGCAAAAACCACCCATCCGCGTCATCATTCCAGGGCGCACCTTCCGCTGCGATTCCGACATGACGCACACCCCCATGTTCCATCAGGTCGAGGGTCTCTTGATCGACGAGACCACGCATTTCGGCCATCTCAAGGGCTGCCTGATCGATTTCGTGCGCGCCTTCTTCGAGGTTGACGACGTGCCGGTGCGCTTCCGTCCCTCCTTCTTTCCCTTCACCGAGCCCTCGGCCGAGGTCGATATCGGCTGCTCGCGCGAGGGCGGCGAATTGCGCATTGGCAGAGGTGCAGGCTGGCTGGAAATTCTGGGCTGCGGCATGGTGCATCCCAATGTGCTGAAGAATTGCGGCATCGATCCCGACAAGTATCAGGGCTTCGCCTTCGGCATGGGGGTCGAGCGCCTGGCCATGCTGAAATACGGCATCCCTGATCTGCGCACCTTCTTCGAGGCTGATCTGCGCTGGCTGAAGCATTACGGTTTCGCTGCCCAGGATGTGCCAAGTCTGGCCGGAGGGCTGGCCCGATGAAATTCACCCTCTCTTGGCTCAAAGACCATCTCGACACCACTGCCCAGTTGCCCGAGATCCTGGAACGCCTGACCATGCTGGGGCTTGAGGTCGAAGGGGTCGATGATCCCGCCTCGGCCCTTACGGGCTTCATCGTCGGCCATGTAATCGAGGCTAATCAGCATCCCAATGCCGATCGCTTGCGCGTCTGCAAGGTCGATACCGGCAAGGGCACCATCCAGGTGGTCTGCGGCGCCCCCAATGCGCGGGCCGGCATCAAGGTGGCGCTGGCCCTGCCCGGCACCGTCATCCCCGCCAGCGGCGAAGCCTTGAAGAAGGGCGCCATCCGGGGCCAGGAAAGCCAGGGCATGATGTGCTCGAACCGCGAGTTGAAGCTGGGCGAAGATCATGACGGCATCATCGAGCTGGAGGCCTCGGCCCCGGTGGGTGCGCCGCTTGTGAGTGTGCTGTCGCTCGATCCCATGATCGAGATCGCCATCACCCCCAACCGCGCCGACTGCCTGGGGGTGCGCGGCATCGCGCGCGATCTGGCTGCTGCCGGCCTTGGCAGCTTGAAGCCCCTCGACACTGTGCATGTGCCGGGCAAGTTCAAAAGCCCGATTGATGTGCGCATCGATTCCAGCCACGCCTGCCCACTGTTCGTAGGCCGCTATATCCGAGACGTGAAAAATGGCGAGAGCCCGAAATGGCTCAAAGACAGACTCACCGCCATCGGATTGCGCCCCATCTCGGCCCTGGTTGATGTCACCAACTACATCACCTTCGATCTGGCCCGCCCGCTGCACGTCTTTGACGCAGCCAAGGTGAAGGGCACCATCCATCCCCGCCTAGCCAAGGCAGGCGAAACGCTGGAAGCCCTGAACGGCAAGACCTACGCGCTTGATCAGGAAATGACGGTGATCGCCGACGATCACGGGCCGGAAGCCCTGGGCGGCGTTATTGGCGGTGTGCGCTCGGGCTGCACCGATGCCACCACCGACGTCTTCGTGGAATCGGCCCTGTTCGATTCCATCCGCACCGCCAATACCGGGCGCAAGCTGCAGGCCGATTCGGATGCGCGCTATCGCTTCGAGCGCCATGTCGATCCCGAATTCGCCCAAATCGGCATGGAGATCGCGACGCGCATGATCCTCGATCTATGCGGCGGCGAAGCCTCGGAGCTGGTGATCGCAGGCTCTGTTCCCGACTGGAAGAAAAGCTTCGTGCTGCGCCCAGAGCGCGTGGCCCAGCATGGCGGCATCCATATCGTCAAGGAAGCGATCGAGCGCATTCTGATGGGGCTGGGCTGCACGGTGGCCGAGCATGGCAACGGCATCCTGGTTTCGCCGCCCTCCTGGCGGGCCGATATCGGGGCCGAGCATGATCTGGTGGAAGAAGTCATCCGCGTCTATGGCTATGACCATGTGCCCGCCGCCTCCGTTCCCAAACTGTCGGCCATCACGACGCCCGTTCTGACTCAAGGTCAGAAGCGCCGCTCGCTGGTGCGCCGCACCCTGGCCGGACGCGGCATGAATGAATGCGTCACTTGGTCCTTCATGCCCAAGACACTTTCCTGCCTGTTCGGGGGTGGGGCCGATGCACTGACACTGGCCAATCCCATCAGTTCCGATCTCGACCAGATGCGCCCCAGCCTGCTTGGCAATCTGATCCAGGCCCTGGGACGCAATGCAGATCGCGGCACACCCGATCTCGCCCTGTTCGAGATCGGCCCGCAATATGCCGGAACGAAGCCGGAGGACCAGGCTTCCATGGCTTCGGGCGTCAGGGCGGGAGTCATGGTCGAGCGCAACTGGGCGGCCCCTTCCCGCGCCGTCGATGCCTTCGACGCCAAGGCCGATGCCCTGGCCGCTCTCTCGATCGCGCAGGTGCCGACCGATAATCTGCAGATCGAGGCCGACGCACCCGGCTGGTATCATCCCGGCCGTTCGGGCTCACTGAAGCTGGGACCCAAGGTGCTGGCCTGGTTCGGCGAACTTCATCCACGCGTGTTGAAGTCGCTTGACGTCAAGGGACCTGTCGTGGGCTTCGAGTTGTTCTTAGACAATCTGCCGCCCGCCAAGGCGCGCCCGACCAAGGCGCGTCAGGCCCTGAAGGCGTCGCCCTTCCAGGCGGTGGTGCGCGATTTCGCCTTCCTGGTGGATCGGGCGGTGACGGCCCAGTCGCTGATCAAGGCGGCTCGCTCGGCTGACAAGGCTCTGATCGTGGCGGCAGGGGTCTTCGATCTATACGAAGGCAAGGGGGTCGAGGAGGGCAAGAAGTCGCTGGCCATCGCGGTCACGCTACTGCCCACCGAACGTACGCTGACCGATGCCGAGATCGAAGCCGTGGCGGCCAAGGTGGTGGAAGCGGTGTCGAAGGCGACGGGGGCGACACTACGCGGCTAGACCTTCATCAAGGAAGAAATGATGCCTGTAACTGGTCAACGCGGGTTTCTGCATCGTGTATGTGAAAGCCCAGGCTGGCAGCACTCCAACTCTCCCGGTTTTTATCCGTCCCGTCTCTTTACGATCTTTTCACACGCATGTAACTCGCGCAGTCCCTACAACCCCGCCGCCTTCTTGAGCAGCTCATCGATGCGGGTTTGCCAGCCCGGGCCACCAGCCCTGAAGTGATTGAGCACCTCGCGCGACAGCCGGATGGTGATGCGTTCCTTGGTGACGGCGGCAGGCGGGCGCCCCAGGCGGGCATAGGGCTTCATCCGCTTCCACTCGGCATCGCTTGGTTCATAGGAATCGGGGTCGGCGGCAATGCCACTGGCAATCGCCGCCTCCTCCTTGGCCGAGGGGTGAATGGTTCCTCGTTTAAGCTTCGGCATAGCGTTTAATCTCCCTGCCATTCGCCTTGCGCAGACTGATGATGCGTCGCACATCGCCGCGATCCGTGAATACGACGCTATATAAGCGCAGTCCCACATAGGCAAAGCCGACGATCCGTTCCTCTCCGTAATCGCGCCGCCTATCCGGCATGGCCCAAAGCGTCTCCCATTCAATCTTCCGGGCCTCAGCCAGAGACACGCCATGTTTGACGACATTGACAGCGTCCTTGGCGGGATCGAAAGCGATTCTCATAGAAGTTATTGTATGCACAAGATGTCGAGAATGCAAGACTTGGCGTACATACACAAAAAGGGCATGTAGTCGCTAACCCGCCAAATAAGCCAGGATCGCCGCTGTCGCCGCCACGTTGAGCGACTGCACCTGACCCGATCCCGAGATCACCGCCAGAGCGTCGCATTCGGCCTGGCTATGTTTGGGCAGGCCGGTTTCCTCATTGCCCAGCACCAGGGCGATGGGGCGCTTCCTGGCCCAAGGCAGCACCTCTTTCAAGGGCTTGGCTCCCTCGCCCAGCGCCGTGCCCAGCACGAAGAACCCGGCTTCCTTCAGACGCTTCAAGGGAAGCGGAAAGCGCGGCGCCGACATCACCTCGACCCATTCCAACCCACCCTCGGCTATGCGATAGGCCGCCTCGGAAGGCTGGGCCTGCCCGGGATGATCCGACAGCAGCAGGCGGGGAATGCCGAAGAAGGCCAGGCTGCGCGCGATGGCGCCCAGATTATGCGGATTGCCCACCCCATCCAACACCATGAGGGGCTTGCCCTCCTTCACCCAGTCCCTGGCGGCGTTGGGATCGAACAGCCCCAGGGGCTTGGGCTTGGCCAGGGCGAGCAGGCCGCCATGCATCGGTGTGCCCGCCAGCTTGGCCAATTCCTCGGCGTCGATGGTGCGGTAGGGCTTGTGAAGCGGGGCCAGCTTGGCGCACAAGGCCTCGGCCTTCTTGGCCGTGCGCTCGTCCATGAACAGGCGGACCAGACGGTTGGGGTCTTTTTCCACCAGGGCCGCCACCGCCGCAAAGCCCGCAATGCGCACCAGATCGCGCTCGGCCTCGGGAATCGGAGGGCGGTGGATTTGCTTGGCGGTGCGGTGCGGTTTTTGTGGCATACTCCTCTTCTACCATGACACTCATCCTTCTCAACAAGCCTTATGGCGTCCTGTGCCAATTCACCGATCCCGAGGGGCGGCCAACCCTGGCCGATTACGTGAAGGTGAAAGGCGTCTATGCCGCCGGACGGCTGGATACCGACAGCGAAGGCCTGCTGGCGCTGACCGACGACGGCAAGCTGATCAAGAAACTGTCCGACCCCGCCCACAAGACGCCCAAGACCTATTGGGCGCAGGTGGAGGGGCTGCCTGATCAGGACGCCCTTCAGAAACTCAGCCGTGGGATCGAATTGAAGGACGGCAAGACGCGCCCGGCCAAGGCCTGGATCATTCCAGAACCGATTGGGCTGTGGACACGCGATCCGCCCATCCGCCATCGCGCCGCCATTCCGACAAGCTGGATCGAACTGACCATCACCGAAGGTAAAAACCGCCAGGTCCGGCGCATGACGGCGGCGGTGGGATTTCCCACGCTGCGCCTGATCCGTGCCGCCATCGGCGATTGGAAACTGGAGGATTTGCAGCCCGGCGAGTGGCGAGAAATTCAACCCGCTGGACGGCAATAGCCTTTTTAACTAGAATAGGCGCCGGAAAACGGAGGTTTTCTTGAGCAAGCCCTTGTCCCCCATCGTTTCAGAATTCGAAAGCGAAGAACAGGAAGCCAGCTACGACCGCTGGTACCGGGACAAGATTCAGGCTGCCCTCGACAGCAAGCAGCCAAGCATCTCGCACGACCAAGTCACGGCGGAGTTGCAGGAGCGGCTTGCAACCAAGCGCATGATGCGGAATGCGGGTTGAGTGGCGCGCCGAGGCGCTGGCCGATCTCTGGGCTATCCTCGACTATATCGACGAACGCAATCCCGCCGCCGCCGACAGATTGTTTCAGGCGATCGAAGCGGCCATTCAGTCTTTACCCGAACATCCCTATCTTTATCGCCAGGGGCGGGTGGCTGGAACCCGGGAAATCGTCGTCCATCCCAACTATCTGATCGTCTACCGGGTCACGCAGTTGATCGAAATATTGGGCATCCTGCATGCTAGGCAGGAATATCCCTGAATTTCACATCCGCTTCTTCGTCCGCGCGGTCGCAGGTGCGGTCAGTGGATCGTCCGGCCAGGGATGGCGCGGATAGCGCCCGCGCATCTCGCCCTTCACCGAAGGGTAAGCGTTCGCCCAAAAGCTTTTAAGATCCTGCGTCACCGCCAGCGGTCGCTGCGAGGGTGAAAGCAGATGCAGCGTGATCGGGACCTGTCCCTCCAACACCGACGGCCCCTCTTCGGCTCCGAACATCTCTTGCAGCTTGACGGCCAGCAGCGGCGCCTCGCCATCGCCGTAATCGACGGCATGCGCGTTGCCCGAGGGAACCTCGATGCGCTCGGGTGCTTGCTGGTCCAGCCTGCGTTGCATCTCCCAGGGCAGTTGGGCCTTCAGAGCTTCCAGAAGGTCAAGCTTGGCCAGTTCAGGCCTGCGTGTCATGCCCGCCAGATAGGGGGCCAGCCAGTTTTCCAAATTCCCCAGCAACCCCTCGTCGGAAGCGTCGGGCCAATCCTCGCCGGGCCGATGCCGGGCAATGAAGCGAAGACGCGAGCGAAAGCGCGAGGCCTCCTTGCTCCAGGGCAGCACCACCAGCCCCATCCTGCGAATTCCCTCGATCAGGGCCGCGACCACCAGGGACGGTTCGGGATCGGGAAGCGGTTTGTCGGACAGCACCAACTGGCCCAGACGCTTCTGACGGCGCGCCTTCACGGCTTCCTCGCGGGCATCCCATTCAACAAAGGCGCTTTCTTCCATCTCGCGCTCGAAGGCCTGTTCCAACTCCGCCAAGGCCAATGGTGCTGCCAGGAAGATGCGCCCGTCCGCCCCGGCTCCATCCAGATGCGCCACCGCCAGGAAGTCAGAGCCCGCCAGGGGATCTTCCTCGTTCAGCTTGCCGCCGCGCCCGCCCGAGAGGCGATAAAGTCCGCGACCACCCCGGCGCTGTGCGATGCGGTCGGGATAGGCCAGGGCCACCAGCCTGCCGCAGGAGTCGGCATTAACCTCAGCCCCTTCAACGCCTGCCGAACGCCGCAACTGAGCCGCCATGTCACGTACGCGCTGCACGGCGCCTCGATGCAGATGAAATCCAGGGGGTGCCGCCGCCTTGCGATCAGAAGCCAGATCAAGACGCAAGCGCAGATCGGCATCGCGCCCGCCCGAAAGAATATCGCGCTCGGACATCAGGGCGGCCAGCAGGCAGGCTGTCCCTCCCTCGCCCATCTCTCTGCCCCGGCAGATCATATGGGCCAGACGCGGATGCACGGGCAAGCGCGCCATCGCACGCCCAAGCGCCGTAATGCGGCCTTGCCCATCCAGGGCTTCGAGACTTTTCAGCAGCGAAACCGCCTGGGCATAGGCGGCGGCAGGCGGTGAATCGAGCCATGAGAGGGTGGCGGGATCGTTGACACCCCATTCCGCCAGGGCCAGGGCCAGGGGTGCCAGATCGGCTTCCAGCATTTCCGGCAGATCGAAGGGGGCCAGCGCCCTGTCCTCGGGCTCGAGCCACAAGCGATAGCAGACACCCGGACCAAGGCGTCCGGCACGACCTTGGCGCTGGGTGGCCGAGGCTCTGGAAACACGCACTGTTTCAAGTCGGCCCATGCCCGAGGCCGGATCGAAACGCGAGGCGCGTTTCAGCCCGCCATCGATGACGATGCGCACCCCTTCGATGGTCAGGCTGGTCTCGGCGATCGTGGTCGCCAGCACCAGCTTGCGCCTTCCCGGCGGGCTGGGCGCCAGGGCACGGTCCTGCGCCTCGATGGGCAGAGCGCCATACAGCGGCATCACTTCAGCCCCGACATCGCCCAGGCGCTCGGCCACGCGCTTGATCTCGGCCTCGCCGGGCAGAAAGGCCAACGCGTCGCCCTCGCCTTCCTCTGCCAGGGCGCGGCGGATCAGGCGGGCCATCTCGTCTTCGAAGCGCTCCTTCATGGGCCGCTCGAGATAGCGCGTCTCGACGGCAAACAGCCTGCCCTCTGAGCGCACGACCGGTGCCCCCTTCAGCAGCCCTGCGATCCGCTCGCCATCCAGGGTCGCCGACATGACCAGGATTTTCAGGTCCGGCCGCAAGGCGGCCTGCGCCTCAAGACACAAGGCGAGGCCCAGATCGGCATCCAGCGAGCGTTCGTGAAATTCGTCAAAGATCACCAGCCCGACACCCACCAGATCAGGATCGGTCTGCATGCGCCTGGTCAGGATTCCCTCGGTCACCACCTCGATACGGGTTCTGGCCGATAGTTTGGACTCCAGGCGCACCCGATAGCCCACCGTGCCGCCCACCGCCTCGCCCAGTGTCGCACTCATGCGCGAAGCCACGGCGCGCGCGGCCAGACGCCTGGGCTCCAGCATCAGAATGCGGTTCCCTGAAAGCCAGGGCTGGTCCAGCAGAGCCAGGGGAACGCGGGTACTTTTGCCCGCCCCCGGAGGGGCTTCCAGCACGACTGCGGAAGTGCCAGCCAGGGCCTTGGACAGATCGGGAAGACAGGCGTCGATGGGCAGGGCTGGCGCCCAAAGCGTCACGGCAACACCTGTTCGCGCCGGTAGCCCCCCTGCTCGGGCAGTTCCAGGGGCGAACGACGCTCGCCGATGATCACCTTGACCCCGCCATCGCTGGTTCTAAAGGAGCGCGCCCGAAAGGGCACATTGGCCGGATAGATCGCCAGCGCCTTTACCACATTGACCGGTTTGCCATTCACCCGGGGCGGTCCAAAGGTGACGGTGACGGGGGTGATCTGGCTTTCGTCGATCAGCTTGTCGTAGATCTCGACGAAGGAATAGAATTTGCGCTGCATCGCCACGTTCGGATTGGGAAAAGCGAGATCGCCCGCCTTGCCGCAACTGGCCTCGATCTTCAGACAGACCTGGAAGGTCAGCCAGCGTTCGCCGTCGGGTGCCGTGGGCTTGGGCTCGGATTGCAGCTTGGCGACATATTGCCCAGCACCCCAGGGCATGCCGTGGCGCACACTGATGAAATCGCCCTCATAGCCCGCACTTTCGAAGGTGCCGCCGGGCGCCACCCGCAAGCGGTCCAGCCTGCGCTCGCCAAAGCGCGAGAAGATAAGGCCCGGCCCCCGATGTCCCTCGGGATCGTGTTTGACCCAGGTCTGCAATCCGGCATAGGCCCTGGCTTCGCCCAGCCTTAGCACGCTGATCGGCGAAATGAACAGGGGCGGGCTGGCCAAGGGGTCGCCCTCGATGGTCACGTCCATGGTGATTTCCTGGAAGGTCTGTTCCTCAACGGACGGGTCCAGCGTCCAGTACACATCCACCAGATGCCAGGGCAGGCGGCGATAAGGCCCCTCGCCCGCCGCTGGTTGAGGCAGAAAAACGAGGATCAGCCCAAAGGCCGCAAAAAGGCGAACGAAGCGCTTCATCATGGGGATAGTTCTGCCTTATAAAGGCCACCATGAGCAAGACTCCATTAAGGAAGATACCCTTCTGCCTTGTTATATGATTGTCCTCTGAAAGAACTTGGGGCCTGATGATGGAATCCAGCTTCGTTGTGTATATTGACGAATCCGGTGACGAAGGCTTTGTCTTTAACAGCGATGGAAGCGGCAGCTCCCGGTGGTTCGCTCTATCTGCTGCCATCGTTCGCAGAAGCAATGACCTGAAAATGGTTTCTTGCCTCAAAGAGGTTCGCGAACTATTGGGAAAGCCTCATAAGACTCCTCTGCACTTTGTCGATTTGAAACACGAACAGCGCGTACCGTATGTCAGACGGGTTGGTGAGCTTCCCTTGCGAAGCGTCAGCATCCTGATTTACAAGCCAGCCATTTCCGAGCCTGAAAAGTTTCAAAACAGGAAATATCTGCTTTATCGCTATGCCACAAGAATGCTGCTAGAGAGGGTTTCCTGGCTTTGCCGCGACTACCGAAACGACGGAGAGGGAGACGGGTTTGCCCGGATCATCTTTTCGAACAGAAGCAATATGTCCTATGACGAAATCAGGAGCTATCTGCGACTGCTCCTTTCCCAGTCCGAAAACACACCTCAGCAAGTGCAGGTCGATAGAACAGTGATTGATCCTTCCCGGATTTCTTCCATCGAACATTCAAGAATGGCTGGACTACAGGTCGCCGACGCCATTGCTTCAGGATTGCATTTTGGCGTGAAGGTCAACCGCTATGGCGAGACAGAGCCTTCGTATTTGCCATATTTGAAGCAAACACTCTATCGTCGACAGAAATCTGTCCTCGGTTATGGAATTAAGCTTTGGCCCGAAGATTTCGCAACCTTGAAAACGAAAGCGCCCGAGACAAACAATCTCGAGCGCTTGCTGTAAACATGGCCCCGGGTTACGAGGATCCGACCCATTCGGGCTGCCACCTACGAGAAGCGGCCTCTAGTAAATCCCGCGCTTGCCACTCTGTGAGGATCACACGCTTGGCGGGTTTTTGTCAAGTCATTCCCACGAACGCATGCACCTGCCCACACAGATCAGAGGCTAAAAAAGCGACATGAAAACAAGGCAAAAACCCGCCCGTATCGGCATCATCAGTCTGGGCTGCGCCAAGGCCCTGGTCGATTCCGAGCGCATTCTCACCCTGCTTCGAGCAGAAGGGTATGAGATCGCCAAGGATTACGCGGGCGCCCAGGCCGTCATCGTCAACACCTGCGGCTTTCTGGACAGTGCGCGGGCCGAAAGTTTCGAGGCCATCGCCGAAGCCCTGGCCGAGAATGGCAAGGTCATCGTGACCGGCTGCATGGGAGGCGACGAAGGGGCCTTGCGCGAGCGCTATCCGCATATCCTGTCGGTCACCGGGCCGGGCCAGTTCGAGCGGGTGGTCGATGCCGTCCACAGGGCAGTGCCTGCACCCCACGCCCCCTATCTCGATCTGGTGCCAGCTCAGGGCCTGCGCCTCACGCCTAAGCATTACGCCTATCTCAAGATTTCGGAAGGCTGCGATCATGCCTGCAGCTTTTGCATCATCCCCAAGCTGCGCGGTCCCCAGGTCAGCCGCCCGGCCAATGACATTCTGGCCGAGGCCCAGGCCCTGGCGGCCTCAGGCGTGCGCGAACTGCTGGTGATTGCCCAGGATCTCACCAGCTACGGCAGCGACCTCAAACACGCCGCCAGCGACTGGAAGGGCCGATCCGTAAGAGCCCGCCTGCCCGAACTGGCCCGCGAACTGGGCCGTCTGGGCGTTTGGGTGCGTCTGCATTACGTCTATCCTCATCCTCTGGCGGACGAGTTGATCGGGCTGATGGAAGAGGAACTGGTGCTGCCCTATCTCGACATGCCCTTCCAGCATGCCAGCCCCCGCGTTCTAAAGGCCATGCGCCGCCCCCGATTTCAAGACCGCACGTTGGAGCGCATTCAAAACTGGCGTAAACGCGTTCCCGAACTTGTCTTGCGCTCGACCTTCATCGTGGGATTTCCCGGCGAAACCGACGAGGATTTCCGATTCCTGCTGGAATGGCTGGAAGCGGCCAGGCTGGACCGCGTGGGCTGCTTCACCTACGAGGCAGTTTCGGGCGCACCCGCCAACGATCTGCCGGGCGCCGTGCCCGAGAAGATCAAGCAGGAACGCTGGGAACGATTGATGGCGGCCAGTCAGCGCATCAGCGCCGCCAAGCTCAAGGACAAGATGGGCAAGCGGATCGAGGTGCTGGTCGATGAAGTGGACAAATGGGGCGCCATCGGCAGAGGCATCGCCGATTCCCCGGAAGTGGACGGCGTGGTCCATCTTTCCAGCGACCTCGCCCTCGAACCTGGCGACTTGGTCGATGCCGAAGTGCTGCGCACCCAAGAATACGATCTGATCGCCAGCCCGCTTCAGATCTTGAGGAAATGGCGCAGCCAGTCGCCGCCACCCGCAAACCACAGCCCGACCAGACCCGCCGCCACGAAGCCCAGAACCAGATAAAGCTTCCAGGGCGGCTGTTTCTCGGCATAGGGATCGCTTAGAGCGCGCTCGGACCCCTCGGGCAGTTTGGCCAGATGTGTCAGCGAGGTTCCGAAGGGGATGTTGATCTTGGCTCTGGAATTCACCGCCCAGCCGTTGGCATCCAGAATGGGCCCCAGATTACGCTGACGCAGCTTCATGAAGGCGATCAGGATGGAAGGCCCGCTGAACAGGGCCACCACGCCGATCAGGGCCAGCGGCATCTGCCACCAGGAAAGACTTAAGAAACTCGACACCACCGAGGCGATGGCGGTGCCGATGGCGCCGATGGCCAATCCGATGGCAGCGAAGATGCCAGCAAAGCGACCGGCATCGAAGCCGCCCGGCGCCGGAGCGGGAGCAGGTGCGCCTGCTGCGGGAGCCGCGGCAGGCGTGGGAGCGGATGCAGGCTTTGCGCCAGCCAGAGGATTCGACGAAACCACCACCACACGCTGCTGCTGGGCGGCGGCCCTTGCCGCGGCTGCCTTTTCGATCTGTGCGCTGATGGTCTGTCCCACCTTGCGATAGGGCATCCAAAAGGCCTGACGCAGGCTGATCGGATGATCGATGATCTTGACGACGGTCGCTTCCCAGTCGCGGCCCCGCTGATCATAGAACAAGCCGTTGCGCCCCACCACGATCTGGTCGGCATCGCCCGCCGTGAAGGCTGCGGCAATGGTCATGCGCTCGTCGCTGGCAGGGCGCACACAATCGCAATAGACCAGACAGATACGGCTCAAGGTCGCCAGCTTGGCGTGCTTTTCCGGATCGTCCGCCCGGACTACCAGATCGCAACTGCGGCCATCCAGATACAAGGTGCCAATCTGGAAAATGGCCCGCTTGTGGCCCGTATAGAAATCGCGAAACGAGATGAAGTTGTTGAGCAGCGTGAGAAGATCGCGCCGGTAGCGGACAAGGCGGTCCACTTCGGCGATGGCGTCGGCCTCGGCCTCTACCGCCTCGTCTTGGGCGATCAGAGCGCTGATCTTGTCGGCAACGCCATGATCAAGATAGGCGTTGATGCGCTCGATCTGCAGGCTCTCGACGAGCCCCCCCTGCTTGGCGGCCAGCCAGGAATCGAACGGCGCGAAGGCGTCCTTGATCTTCTTCCAGCCTAAGAAATCCAGCTCGCCTGTCTTTCCCAAAAGGGGAGTCACCACCAGATCGCTGAAAGTCTGCATGCGCTCTGTCCAGGCCGGATTGACCCCCTCGGCCAAAGGCAGAGACCGCAAAGCAGCCACCCGGGCCAGGGGAAACTCGCCCACTTCGTCCGCCGTGGCTGACAACAGATGCCCCGCCAAGGCCACATAATCCGCCTCGGAGCGGTTCAAAGCCCCTTCGGCCCTGGAATCATAAGCCGCCAGATGGCAGCGGGTGACGTAATCCTCGATCTTGTCCCTGACCGCCAGGAAAGCGGCATGGGCGGCAATGGTTGCCTCGCCCAAGGGAAGAATGGCGGCATCGGTTCTTGACTGTTTCCACCAGTCTGCAAAGGCCTGAACCTCGGTGCTGAATCGATCGAAGGCTTCTCGGGTAATTCCCGGAGCGCCGGAACGATCGGGCTGACTGCCGCACAGATCCATGATGGCGCGAATGAAGCCCGCAACCTCCTCATCGTCCGTCGCCTCGGGCGGCAGCACGCCGTCACCGTTGAAGCGGGTCTGGGCGAAAATCCGCTCGGTATCCATCGTATCGTCAGGCGAAATGCTGTCGGCATCCTTGCGGCCCATATTGGCCAGAATGCGCTTGGCCGAGGCCAGAATGCGCGCCCCCTCGGGACGGCTGGCGTCGATGGCCGACAGGGGCAGGCTGTCGCCTTCCTTTAGCAACACTTCGGGATCGGACAGACGATCTAGCGCCCAGGAGACGGCGGTCAGGATTTCTCCGGCCCGAATGCGACCGTCATGATCGGAATCGATCAGATCAAGTGTGCGGACGTCAAATTCGACGCCGCGCGTGGGGCAACTCAGGGCCACCCATAATTTTTGATCCAGACTGGCCAGCGCTTTCAAATCGGCGCCACTCTCCAGGCGGACCTGATCGAAACCACCCGCCCTGAAAAAACGCCAGACATGTGAAACAGCATTGGCGGCAGTCATGACGAACCCCCCTTGATCGTTCCGGCTTATCTTCCGGGAGAACCGGCCAGCGGGCAAGGGCCTGAAGAGAAGATATTTTTTCAAGACTTCACCACAATCAAGGCTTGATAAGACCAAGCGGACTATAACAGCCCCACAAAATAGGAAAAACCATGCCCCAAATTCTTGAACGCAGCCGGTTGCTCGATGCCTTGAAGTCCCAGGTGCAGGATCCTGAACTGGGGGTCAATATCGTCGATCTGGGGCTGGTGGAGCGGCTGGAATCCGGACACAACGGAATCGAGATCGACCTGATCATGACCACGCCCACCTGTCCGCAAGGCCACAGCCTTTTATGCGAAGCGCAACGTGTGTTGGAGAAGGCCGCCCCCGGCATCGCGGTCACGGCGCGCCTGCTCGCACAGCCTTTCTGGTCGCAAGACCGCATGAGCCCAGCCGCCAAAGCGCAGCTTGGCTGGGGGAAAAAGCCTTGAACCGTTGGCCCCGCCTGATTTTCCTGGCGCCTGGCGCCGTCGCCCTGATGGCGGGGCTGCTGGCGGGACTGGAGCGCCTGGGTTTTACTCTGCCCGTCAGTCCGCCCAATCTTGCCCTGCAACACGGCCCTTTGATGATCGTGGGGTTTTTGACCACGGTGATCGGGCTTGAACGTGCCGTTGCCCTTCAGACGGGCTGGGCCTTTTGGGCCCCCCTGCTCAGCGGCGTTGGCGCCCTGCTCTATCTGGCCGGACTTCCCCATGCCCCCCTTCTGATGGCGGGAGGTGCTGTGATCCTGTCCCTCTCAGCCCTGGAAGGGCTGCGCCGCCAGCAGAGCCTCCATGCCGCCATCATGGCCTTGGGCGCCCTTTGCGGGGCGGCGGGCAGCCTGGCCTGGGCTTTGGGCCTTCCCCTTCCCCAGGCGATGGGATTATGGATGGCTTTTCTTACGCTCACCATCGCGGGCGAGCGCCTGGAACTCACCCGTTTCCTGCCCCCGCGACGCGGACGTACGCCCAGCCTTTTGCTGCTGGTCGCCCTTATCCTGATCGGCGCAACCGCCTCAACGCCTGGCAGCGACATCGCCCCCCGCCTCCTGGGATCAGCCTTCCTGGGGCTTGCCGTTTGGCTTCTGGTCTTCGACATCGCCAGGCGCAATCTCATGCAAACGGGGCTTTCCCGATTCATCGGGCTGGCCTTGTCGGCGGGCTATTTCTGGCTGGGCCTGGGCGGTTTCGCCCTTTTGCATCACGGCATGCCAACAGGCGGCTACGAATACGATGCTGTCCTGCACATCCTGTTCCTGGGATTCGTCTTTTCCATGATCTTCGGGCACGCGCCAGTGATTCTGCCCGCCGTTCTTAAGCGTGAAGCACCCTATCACCCGCTTTTGCTGGTCTGGCTGGGGCTATTGCACCTAAGCCTGATCCTGCGCCTGATCGGCGATCACAACGAAATCGCGCCCATCCGCCAGATCGGCGGCGCGCTGGGGGAAATGGCCATTCTGCTGTTCATCGTCACCATGGCGGTGCGAACAGTCCGGGCAGCGAAGAATCAGTCCACCAGAACCGGAGCCGAAAAGACATAGCCCACCGAATGAACGGTCTGAATGGGCAGCAGTTGCTCGGTTTCCTCTTCCACCTTGCGGCGCAGGCGGCGCACCAGGGCATCGAGATTGCGGTTTCCGGGATCGGCATCCTCATAGCCCACCGAGGCCAGAAGCTCGACCCGCCCCACCGGCTCGCCCGCCTGGCTGGTCAGACGTTTCATGAGCTGCAATTCCTTGGGCGTCAGCTTCACCGTGCGGCCCGACGGCGTAACCAGACGCCATTCGAATCCGTCCAGGCGCCACGTCTGCTGGGGGGGCGCGCGCATGGTCGTGGTCGGCGTCTCCAGGCGACGCGCCAGATTGGCCACGGCAGCAGCCAATTCACGACAACTGACCGGCTTGACCAAATAGATGTCAGCCCCCACCTCGAAGCCCTGAACGCGGTCCTCGGCCTGACCGCGCGCGGTCAGCATGATGATGCCCATCGAGGTCTCGCGCCTGAGATGCGCTGCGATGCTGAACCCGTCTTCGTCGGGAAGTCCGATATCAAGCACAACGATATCGTGGGGCGCCACCGCCAGACGGCGCCACATCTCACTGCCGCTTCCAACGCCCAATGCCTCGTGGCCGGACAGGTGCAGACAATTGAGAACTGTCTCCCGAAGGTCTGAATCGTCTTCGACGACGATTACCTTCGCCATGGTCTTATCCCTTCTTTTCTCATTCCGACCCTCAAGATGCACCGGAACTGATAGGTTGCATATGTGAAATATCATGCCGCTAATCATCAATCCAGCCACCCGAATTGATGGGTTTCGACAAGATTCGATGTCTCCACCCTTGGGTTTGAGCAAATTCAGCCCTGATTAATCTCTGGAAAACATCTTTCCATGCCGTATTCTGTCACGGCCATGCCATTTGCAGCAGCCATTCCGGAACGCCTGCCGCGTCCTTCCGAACAGGACATGGCGACGCGTTCCCTAAAGGCCAGAATAGACGCGATTTTTCAGGTTCACGCGCAGATTGGCGCCGGAAATGCCGTTCTCGGCCTTGTCATCCTGGCCATGCTGTCCCCTGAAGTCGCGACAACGACCCGCCTGTTCTTTGTCTCAGGCATCCTGCTTCTGGCCTCTGCGCGCCTGGGGCTTTTCCTTCTTTATCGGCGCCGCTGGGGGGGGCTTTCCCCGATCAGCTTCACCTGGGCGGCGGCAGGGATCAGTTTTGCCACGGGAATCGTCTGGACGGGCCTGTTTCGCGACACCTATAACTCCTCGGTTTCCTGGGATCTCGTCATCGGCATCCTGGGCATCGGCCTGACTTCTTTTACTTCCGTTCTGATGGGTATCTGGCTTCCCGCCGCCCTGGCCTTCCCCCTGGCCACCAGTCTGGGTGTGTCGCTCGTCTATTTGACGCACTGGACTCCCTTCTCACCGGGCCTCATGGCCCTAACCTGGGTCAGCTTCGCCATGATCGCGATTCTTGCCCATACGATCGGTCGTTCCGCTTTGGCCGAATTGGAACTCAGGCTCAGGCTGACCGCCAATGAATCGCGCTTTCGCCTGATCGCCGAGGCCAATCCCATTCCCTCGGCGGTTATCCGAAGAAAAGACAGCAGCTTTCTCTTCGCCAACAGCAGGCTGGCCGACCTTCTCGGTCTGAAGGCGGACGAGTTGTTGAGCAGCAAGCTGTGGAATATCGTGGCACGTCGCGAGGATCGCGATGCCCTGACCAACGAACTGCGCCGTCTGGACTTGGTCGAAAACCACGAGGTGATCCTGTCACCAAGGCCGGGACGTCATCTGCTGACTCATCTCTCGCTTCTGCCTTTGGAAATCGAGGGCGAAGAGATGCTGATGCTGACCGTTCGCGACGTCACCCAGGACAAGGAATTGCAAAAAGCGCAGGTTGCAGCACGCCTGGCTGCCGAATCGGCCCTTACCACCGAACGGCGCGCCGTTGAAGAACAGCGCCACTTCCTGGCCATGGTGGCGCATGAATTCAGAACGCCGCTTTCGATCATTTCGACGACGCTTGATGTCCTCGACATGACGGCGGACACGCAATCGCCCGAGAAGGAGCTGGCCTTCAAGCGCATCCGGCGCGCCACCGAACGCCTGGTCCGCCTGATCGAAACCTGTCTGAACGAAGACCGGCTGGGCGAAATCGGCGGAAGCCTGACCCGCGAGCCCTTCAATCTGACCAGCCTTGTCCATAAGGTGGTGCAAGACAGCCGCGGCGGCTCGAACGCGCCGCGCATCGAAGCGATTCTGCACGAATCTCCCCTGACCGTCACCGGCGACAAGGCCCTGATCAAGATCGCTTTGGCCAACCTTGTCGACAATGCCGAGAAATACACCAAGACCGACGGGCAGGTGACGCTGCGCCTGACCCCTTACGGAGATCAGGCCGTGGTGCAAGTGGCCGACAGCGGCATGGGCATTCCCGATTCCGAACTGCCCCGCATCTTCGACAAATATTACCGCGCCCCAGGGGCCAAGGGCATTGCGGGCGCCGGCCTTGGCCTGCATCTGGTAAAAAGAATTATCGAACTGCATGGGGGGCGGATCGAAGCTGCCAGCGTGCTGGGCCAGGGATCGACTTTTACCGTGCGCCTGCCGCTGGTTAGCGGCATCGAATCAGGTGAAGCACCTCAGGCGGACTGAGCTGAAGAAACGGCACCGATCCGTTGCTTTCCTCACACCAAAACCCCGAGCGCGATCAGAACGGCCAGCAGCAGCTGGTAGCCAGAAGTGGCACCCAATATTCGGTTGAAGGCGGGTCCTCTGGGCTCCGTCTGGAAGCGATAGGCCAACCGGGCGGCGAGAGGCAGAAGCAGAAGGGCCAGCCAGCCGCCCTTCGGCCCCTCGGGCAGAAGCAGCAGTAAGGCAGGCGCCAACATGAAAAGAGCAAAGAATGCCTTGGCCGCCCTGGGTCCGGCCAGAATTGCCAGGGTCTTCCGCCCGGCCAGACGGTCGGGCTCCATATCGCGGTAGTTGTTGACCATCAAAACGCCTGCGGCAACCAACCCCAATGCCAAGCCGACAATCAGCGCCGCTGCGGATATATCCTGCGTTTGCAGATAGAAGCTGCCCCCCACCGCCCCCAGTCCGAAGAAGGCGATGACGAACAGTTCGCCCAGAGGCGTGTAGGCAATCGGCCAGGGGCCAAAGGAATAGGCCCAACCCGACAGCATCGACGCCACACCCAGCAGCAGAATCGGAATTCCGCCAAAGAAGGCGAGAACCGAGCCGCACAGGCTTGCCAGAAAGAAACTGATCCCAGCGGCCAGGCGCACCTGCCCGGGCGTGGCCCAACCCATGGCGGACACGCGCTGCGGCCCCTGGCGCACAGGCAGATCGGCGCCCTTTAGAAAATCGGCGGCATCATTATGAAGATTGGTCCCAGCCTGAATGGCCAGCGCGCCGATCAGGGTGCAGATCAGAATGAGGGGGTTTAACTGCCCAACCTCGGCATAGGCCAGGGCTGAACCGGCAAGAACAGGAGCAAAGGCCAGGGTCAAGGTGCGCGGACGAACGGCCCGCCACCAAAGACCAAAACCACGCGGAATCTCATCTTTGCCAGCAGGCGGCTGACCTCCGGCGCTTCCGCTCACTGCTTAGAACGGAATTTCGTCGTCGAGATCGCCACCCGGGGGCGAGCGGTCCCATCCGGCGGACCCGCCGCCGCCCGCCTTGCCCTGCCCCGAAGAGGCAGCAGGCTGCGAGGGCTGGCCATAGGAATCCTCGTCGAAATCGCCCCCAGCAGAGGCGCTGCCGCCACCGCCACCCTTGCCGTCCAGCAGTCCAATCTCGCCCTTGAAGCGTCCAATCACGACCTCGGTCGTATATTTCTCGTTGCCGTCCTTGTCGGTCCATTTGCGGGTTTGCAAGGCACCCTCGATATACAGTTTCGACCCCTTCTTGCAGTAGCGCTCGGCGATGTCGGCCAGATTGGGATTGAAAATGACCACACGATGCCACTCGGTCTTTTCCTTGCGCTCGCCCGACTGGCGATCCTTCCAGGATTCGGAGGTGGCGAGGTTGAGCGTTACGATCTTGTCGCCGTTCTGGGAATTGCGCACCTCGGGGTCGCGGCCCAGATTGCCGATCAGAATTACCTTGTTCACGCTGCCTGCCATGGTCCTACCCCCGGTTAAAAAATCTGCGCCAGCCTACACGATAACGACCTGGAATCAAATTTCGCCGAACAGGCTGCTCGACGAGGGAACATAGCATGAACATTTGCGCTTTTCAACCGGTCATTTCGCTTTATAACCTTACAAAAAAGGGCTATCCCTTCGCCCATGGACCCCATGATCAAAGTACGCGGCGCCCGCGAACATAACCTTAAAAACATCGACCTCGACATTCCCAGGGACAGGCTGGTGGTCATCACCGGCCTTTCAGGATCGGGCAAGTCGTCGCTGGCCTTTGACACCATCTATGCGGAAGGGCAGCGGCGCTATGTCGAATCGCTGTCGGCCTATGCCCGCCAATTCCTGGAACTGATGCAAAAACCCGATGTGGAAAGCATCGAAGGCCTGTCGCCTGCCATTTCCATCGAGCAGAAAACCACCAGCCGCAATCCACGTTCGACCGTGGGCACGGTCACCGAGATCCATGATTACATGCGCCTGCTGTTCGCCAGAATCGGCGTGCCCCACTCGCCCGCCACCGGGCTGCCCATCGAAAGCCAAACGGTCAGCCAGATGGTGGACCGTCTCATGGCCATGCCCTCGGGCACGCGCCTGCTTCTGCTGGCCCCGGTGGTGCGCGGGCGCAAGGGCGAATACAAAAAGGAAATCGACGAGCTGCGCAAAAAGGGCTTCCAGCGTCTCAAGGTCGATGGCCAGATGTATGAAATCGATGCCGTACCCACGCTTAATAAGAAGCTGAAGCACGAGATCGAGGTGGTGGTGGACCGCGTGGTGATCAAGGAAGGCTTGGCACAGCGCCTGGCCGATTCGCTTGAAACGGCGCTGGAGCTGGCCGAGGGCCTGGTCTTCGCGGAAAACGCCGACAGCAAGGAACGCACCACCTTCTCGGCCAAATTCGCCTGTCCGGTCTCGGGCTTCACCATCGACGAGATCGAGCCCCGCCTCTTCTCCTTCAACAACCCCTACGGCGCTTGTCCCTCCTGCGACGGGCTGGGCGTGAAGCTCTATTTCGATCCCGAACTGGTGGTGCCCGACGACCGGCTTTCCCTGGCCGAAGGGGCTTTGGCGCCCTGGGCCAATTCCACCTCGGGCTATGTGCAGCAGACCTTGGAAGGCATCGCCAGCCTGTTCAAGGTGCGCCTTTCCACCCCCTTTCGCGAACTGCCGAAGAAGGTGCGTGAAACCCTGCTCATGGGCTCGGGCGAGGAGCCCTTGCGCATCCACTATTCCGACGGCAAAAGCTCGTGGTGGGTCAACAAGCCCTTCGAGGGCGTCATCCCCAACATGGACCGGCGCTGGAAGGAAACCGAAAGCAATTGGGTGCGCGAAGACCTCGAGCGCTTTCAAAGCAGCGCTCCTTGCGAAACCTGCACCGGATTTCGCTTAAAGCCCGAAGCCCTGGCGGTCAAGGTGCGGGGCCTGCATATCGGCGAGATCAATGATTTCTCGATTGCCGAACTGGTACCCTGGTTTAGAGACCTGGAATCGCATCTGAAGCCCAAGGACCGCGAGATCGCCCGCAGAATCCTGCGCGAGATCAACGAGCGCCTGGGATTCCTGGACAGCGTGGGCCTGGAATATCTGACGCTGTCACGCACCTCGGGCACGCTTTCCGGCGGCGAAAGCCAGCGCATCCGCCTGGCCTCGCAGATCGGATCGGGCCTGACCGGCGTTCTCTACGTGCTGGACGAGCCTTCGATCGGCCTGCATCAGCGCGACAATGACCGCCTACTGACGACACTGCGCCGCCTGCGTGATATCGGCAACAGCGTGATCGTGGTCGAGCATGACGAAGACGCCATCCGAGCCGCCGATTATCTGATCGATATGGGGCCGGGGGCTGGCGCCCATGGCGGGCGCGTCATCGCAGAGGGAACACCCGATCAGGTGATGAAGAATCCCGAAAGCCTGACCGGCCAGTATCTGTGCGGCAAGCGCAGCATCGTCGTTCCCAAGCGCAGGCGTTCGGGCTCGGGCAAGAAGCTCTCGGTGGTGAAGGCCTCGGCCAACAACTTGAAGAGCATCACGGCGAAGATTCCCTTAGGCACCTTCACCTGCGTTACCGGCGTTTCGGGCGGGGGCAAATCGACCCTGATCATCGAGACACTCTACAAGGCCCTGGCTCGGCGCCTGCACAATGCCCGCGAACATGCGGGAGCGCACGAACGCATCGACGGCATCGAACATATCGACAAGATCGTCGATATCGACCAGTCGCCGATCGGACGCACACCGCGCTCGAACCCGGCCACCTATACCGGGGCCTTCACCCCCATCCGCGACTGGTTTACCGAATTGCCGGAAGCCAAGACCAGGGGCTACAAGGCCGGACGTTTCAGCTTCAACGTCAAGGGCGGGCGCTGCGAGGCCTGCCAGGGCGACGGCCTGATCAAGATCGAAATGCATTTCCTGCCCGACGTCTATGTCACCTGCGACGAATGCAAGGGCAAGCGCTACAACCGCGAAACGCTGGACATCAAGTTCAAGGGAAAATCCATCGCCGACGTGCTGGACATGACCGTCGAGGAAGGCGCCGATTTCTTCCAGGCCGTGCCCGTGATCCGCGACAAGCTGGAAACCTTAAAGCGCGTGGGGCTGGGCTATATCCATCTCGGCCAGCAGGCCACCACGTTGTCGGGCGGCGAGGCCCAGCGCGTGAAACTGGCCAAGGAATTGTCGCGCCGCGCCACCGGACGCACCCTCTACATCCTGGACGAGCCGACCACGGGGCTGCATTTCGACGATGTGAAGAAGCTGTTGGAAGTGCTGCATGCCCTGGTCGATCAGGGCAACACGGTGCTGGTGATCGAGCATAACCTGGAAGTCATCAAGACCGCCGACTGGATCATCGATCTGGGGCCTGAGGGCGGCACCAAGGGCGGCGAGATCGTAGCCGCAGGCACACCCGAGGAGGTGGCCGCCACACCGGCCAGCTATACCGGAAAATATCTGAAGCCGTGCTTGAAGAAGAGGTCATGATCACTCGTGACGGGAAACTGAAATCGAGCTAATATTCCGGTTATGGATATGGCCTTGCATAACCGATGGATGAGTGAGATCCGCGCTCTGGTGCTGAAGTCGCTGGAGCCTTACGATGCCGCCGTCTATCTCTATGGCTCGCGCGCCAGGGGTGACTGGAAGCGCTTGAGCGATGTCGATATCGCCATCGACCCCCATGCCGCCCTTCCACCCGAAACCTTGTCCGACCTGCAAGAATCGCTGGAGGAATGCCCGGTGCCTTTGCAGGTCGAGATCGCCGATCTCAGCAAGGCCAGCCCGGAGTTCAGAAAAAGGGTTCTGGAGGAGGCTGTCCTATGGCGCGCGTGAGGGAAAGATTCGAAACAGCCGGACGCGCCCTATCCGCCCTAAAGGAACTTGCCTTTCTGAAGCTCTTTACCGATGTCGAGCGGGACGCTGCGATTCAAAGGTTCGAATTCACCGTCGAGGTGACCTGGAAGGCCTGCCAAGCCTATCTTGAAGAACATGAGGGGCTGGAAGGTCGCTCGCCAAAAGCGACGATCCGCGCCGCCCGCGACGCCCTGCTTCTCACCGACGAGCAAAGCGAATTGGCCCTGCGCATGATCGATGATCGAAATTTAACGGCACACACCTACAGCGAAACGACGGCGCGGGAAATTCTTATCAAGCTGCCAGCTTACGCCAGATTGCTCGAATCCTGGCTGAAGGCCTTGGCAGCCAAGGCCGGCGGGTGATCCCAGCTTACGAAAGCGGCAGGGGGTATCTACGCCCCAAATCCCTCATCCAACATTCGTTTCAATTCCGGCAGGCGCTTCTCAATCAGCTGCCAGACCACGGCGACATCGACGCCGTGATATTCGTGGGCCAACACATTGCGAAGCCCGCGCATCTGTTGCCAGGGGATTTCGGGATATTTTGAAACCACCTCGTCGGGCACGTGTCTGGCCGCCTCGCCCATGATTTCCAAATTGCGAAGGATGGCGTCACAGCGCATGCGGTCAGCGCGCAGTCCTGCCAAGCTTTGCCCTTGGGCAAATGTCAGGATCAATTCCAACGATTCCCTGATGTCGTCGATACGATGCAGCCAATCACGCGGCGGCATTGAAGGCAGCACCAAAAACCTGAACTGCTTCGGACAGGATACGTTCCCGTAGGCGGGGATGCAGCGCAGGCCGGGTGACCAGATCTACCTTGCTGCCCAGCAACTCGCTCAACCGGTCTTGGACGGCGACAAAATCGAACAGATCGACCGCCTCGTCGAACTCGACCAGCAGGTCGATATCGCTCTCTGGCCCTGCCTCTTTGCGCACGAGCGAGCCGAACGCATCCAGCCTGGCCACATGCATGCGGCGCAGTTCTGCGGCGTTACTTGCCAGCGTATGTTCCAGTTCGCTTCGTATCATGGGGCGCATTCTACCCCAAATGCGAGAAAAGCGGAAGTCTTAGCCCCCCGCCAGTCGCCTTAAATCCATCTCGCCCTGATGCTCGACCGTATAGCGAGCCAGGGCGTTGTCCACCGTGCGCCCGGTGATGGCGCGCCAATGATCCATGGCGTCTTTTCGGATATAGGGGCCGTAGATTTCCAGGGGCCTGCCCTCGGCCATGCGGGTAAAGCCCGCATCGGAAAATTCGCCGCCCACCACATACCAGACGGCCAGTTCAGCATCCGTCTCGGCCTCAATGGTAAAGCGCATCAGCGCATTATCGACCGTGCGCCCGGTAATGCCTCGCCAGAAATCATAGGCTTCCTTCTCGTCGAAGGGGCCGTGACGTTCCTTGCTTTTGCCGGAAGCGATGGCGGTAAAACTGGTGTCGGCATATTCGCCGCCCACCACATAATGGTTTTTCCTGGTCATGATCTTTTCTTCTGCAGTCTTAGCGTTCAGATTTTACTGACCGGCCTGTTTTCCCGGCACCAGCGGGCCATGCCGCCCGACAGAACGGCCAGATCGGAAAAACCGGCATTCTTCAACAGACCGGCGGCGGTTCCGGCCCGGCTGATGGTGCGGCAGGTCAGAAC
>PDZW01000003.1 GCA_002753155.1 Alphaproteobacteria bacterium WMHbin7 | reverse complement strand
GAAGAAAAACAGGAGAGTTGCCGAGCTGAGGAACGGGCTTCAAATCCCTAGGATGAGACGGCATCTCTCCCGCTACCGCTTCCGACAGTGTAGCCGAAACAGCGGGATTCAAGTTACAAGGATGAGGTAAAATTCATGTCGGCCATCTGGCTCAATTCCACTTCAAAAGTCGAAGAGGCATATTTTTATTCCAGTCCGAACTTTCGAATCAATCGGTAGGTATTGCGTTCGCTGATGCCCAGCGCCCGGGCGACGCGGGCCCGGTGTCCATCGTGACGGTGCAGCAATTCGACCAGATAGGCCTTCTTGATTTCCTCAAGCGAGGGTTCGAGGCCAAGCCCCAGATAAGGAACACCTCCCGATGAAGCCATATCGGAAGAATAGGAAGACAAATCGACGGGCATGGCCAGATGGCACTCGTCGATCATAGAAGAATCGCCAGACAGGATGATGGCACGCTCGACCACGTTTTTCAGTTCCCGGATATTGCCCGGCCAGGAATAGGCCTCAAGCCGCGAAAGGGCCTTTTGCGTCAGCGTCTTTTCGACCCGGCGGGAAAAATCGTGATTGCGCACGAAATGCATGGCCAGGGAGGAGATGTCGCCCCTGCGTTCGCGCAGAGTGGGGACAGTAAGGGCAAAGGCATTCAGGCGGTAATAGAGATCTGCGCGGAACTGGCCGATGGCCGACATCTGCGCCAAATCCCGGTTGGTGGCGGCCACGATGCGCACATTGGCCACATGGTCGCGCGTACCACCCACGCGCCGATAGCGCCCGGTTTCCAAAACACGCAACAGCTTGGCCTGAACCGCTGGGTCGATTTCGCCAATCTCGTCCAAAAACAGCGTGCCTTCGAAGGCTCCTTCGATCAGACCCTTCTTCATCCGGTCGGCACTGGTGAACGATCCCTTCTCATGGCCGAACAGCTCTGATTCGAAGAGATGTTTTTGCAATGTGCAGCAATCGACGGCGACGAAATTGCGTTCATGTCGGCCAGATCGCTCGTGAATGGCGTTGGCCACCAGTTCCTTGCCGACGCCGCTTTCTCCTTGAATGAGAACCGTCATGTCGCTTTTGGCCACGGCATCGATCAAGCGGTTGACTTCGCTTAAGGCAGGCGAAGCCCCCACCATCGGCATCGAAGAGGTCAGCCGACTTTTAAGGAACTGATGCTCGCGCTTGATGGCGGCATTATCCAAGGCCCGCTTCACCACCACTTCCAACTCGTCGATATTGACCGGCTTGACCAGATATTCCGCCGCCCCGTTCTTGATGGCGCGTACGGCACTCTCGACCGAAGCAAAGGCCGTCAGCATCACCACCGGAAACTGCCCTTGCAGACGCACCAGAAGCTCCAGCCCATCGGCATCCGGCAGGCGGCAATCCAGGATCAGCAGCTCCGGCTCGTTCTCCTCGATGAATTTTTCGGCATCGCTCCACTTATGGCGGCCTTCCACGTCATAACCGAAGCGGTCAAGCTGATCGACCAGCAGGCGGTTGAGAACCTTGTCGTCTTCGAGAACAAGAATGCGGTGACGCAAGATCGCCCCCCCCCTAATTCATCGCGGCACGAGGCAGGCGAACGATGAAGCGCGCCCCCTCGCCCGGTTGACTGATGGCATGAATGGCGCCCCCCGAACGCTCGACGATGCCCTTGCAGATGGTCAGCCCAATGCCAGTTCCCTGAACGCCATCGGCCCGAGATGAAAAGAAGGGTTGAAAGATGCGGCTCATGACATCGGACTTGATGCCGATGCCGGTATCGGCCACCTCGATATCGACCCACTTCTCATCGGCGCGGGCCGATACGGTCAGCCCGCCGCCTGTCGGCATGGCGTGGAAGGCATTTTGCACAAGGTTGAGAACGACCAGACGAAAATCGCCATCCGCCACCATGACGGCAATGTCTTTTGCCGGAAGATGCAGATCGATGCGTATCTGCGATTCTTCTGCCTCGAAGGCCAGCAGCGACACGGTTTCCTCGATGGCCGAGCGCACGGGAACAATCTGCAACTGGCCGCTTTGATTGGCAGACAGACGCAAGAGACGACTGGTGACGTCGATGCATTTGTCGACCTGGCTGTCCACCAGCTTCAGATAATCCATCAGGCTGCTTTCCTGCAGGCGCCCCGCTTCACCCAACCGGATCAGGCTTTGCAGGGCAAGACGCACCGAAGCCAGGGGATTGCGAATCTCGTGGGCAACGCCTGCGGCCAGTTCGCCGATGGCCGACAGTTTCTGTTCGTGCGAGAAGCGAATGTCGCTGGCCAGATCGCGAATCGATTCGACAACAAGCAATCTGCCATCGGGCGCCGTCAGCGGAGCGGCGTGAATCTCGACATGGCGCTCGCTTGCGTCTTGAAGGCGAATGGCCTGAACGGTTTTGACAGCACTGCCATTGACGGCGATTTCATGCAAGGGACAGGTGATGAGCGTCGGCGCGCAGGGCTCGCTGCGCCCATGGCTTGAGGCATAGCAGCGCTGGCCCACCGCCTCTTCCATCGTGATGCCAAAAATTCGGCAATAGGCCTGATTTGCCATCTGAATGGTGCCGTCGAAGGCCATCACGCGCAAACCATCGGGATCGGCATCGATCAGGGCCTGTAGAAAGGTCTCTTGATCGCTAAGCTTGTTCAGCGTTGTCTTCAGACTGCTAGCCAGGGCGTCGGCCTCGATGTCGCTGTCTCTGGGCTTGTCATCAGCCAAAGCCGAATGCGCCACAGAATTGCGGACATGCCGGTTCAGAATCCACCATGTCCCCGCAACCAGCATCAGGGCGGCAACGCCACCAATCGAAAGAACCGTAAGAATGAGCCGCTCCCCAGCCCTCCCGGCACGACTTCCCCCGGCGCGCCCCCAGGAGAGACATGGCCGCCAGTTCCTTGATAAGACATAAGAGCTTATGCCAGAACTGACAAACTGTCATCCTCTGCCTGACGAAGGGCGCCATCCAGGGATTCCAAATAAACCCCAAGCAATTGAGAAAGGCCCGCGTAGAAGGGGGTTTTGCTGACCCCGGCAGCCTTTTGGGCAAAACGGGGAACCCAGCACAAGGGATGTTGCTGCAAGAAGAGTCGGGCCTGAAGGACCCTTTCAGCACCTTCCTTCTCGGGACCATCCAGCAAATGCGCCAGGAATCCCAACTCGAAAGCCAGGGTGTCCGCGGGGCGATTCAGGCGGTCGAGCACGGTATAGTCATGCTGGCGATACCAGGCCTCGACTTTGGCAACGGTCATGATTTCCTCGCCCAGACTTGCCTCGATCCAACATGTCTCGATCGCCTGTACGCCATAACCATCGGGCAGAAAAAGACCGGCATAGTCGGCGGACAACGCGTCACGGCCCTCCTGCTCGCCAAACTTTGGAAGCAGAACAACAGCCTCTCCCAGCATTTCATAGGCCGAACTTGCCGTCTCGCCCCGCAGGTCAAGAGCCAGACTTTCAGGAAAGCGGCTGACGCGCAGCCATTCCAACAAGGGGCGATCAAGCTCGCCGCTGGTCATGCGCGCCAGAAGCGCCAGATCCTGTGCGAGAGCCCGATGAAAATCAGTAAGCACTTTCAAAACACACTCCTCATGACGCGGCCTCGGGGCGCCGCCCTCAGGCAGCGCCCCGTTCTATGGATCCAAGACCGTATCCCTGGCCACAAGCCCCCCCTGGTCAGGACGGTTCCGAACCGGCTGCGTTGACGTCAACCCGTTCCTTTTCCCGTTTTTATGAGACGGAAGGCTCCCGCTGCGATCAATCTCAGCCCGACAGAACGCAAAGACCGTGCCACACCTGCTTGCGCAGCAAGAGGCTTACGAATCAATGAGTTATCTATATCTTGGAAGGCCCTGCTAACGCCATTCTGTCAGATATGCCCCTGAAATCAGCTGGCAACCTGACATTCCGTCCTAATCAGGAAGAGGGGCGCGGATGAGGCTTGGCAACACCCTTTTCAATGAAGAAGCCCTTGAAGGCCATGTCCACGTCCAGGATGTGGAAGTAGAGCCAGAAATGCAGAAAGGCCAGCAACTCGTTTCCAATGGCGCTACCCTCGCCCGCCTCGAAGCGGTGACGGATATCGAGAACCTTGGCTTTTAAGGAATCATGTTCGGCCTTGTGGGCTTCGGCATCGGGATAACCATGACCGAACATCAGCGCTTCCTCGCGCTTGAAGTGGTAATCGGAGTAGTCGACAAGAACGGCCAGAACAGGCCCAATCGAGGCCTCTCCCTTGCCGGAAGCGAAGGCATCGTGCAGTTGGCTGATCAAATCCGCCAGAACATGGTGATCGTGATCGACCGCCTCGATACCCGTATCGAATTTGTCCTGCCAGGTGAAATAGGCCACGTACCGTTCCGATCAGCGCTCTTTAACCAAACAACAGCCTAGTCTTGACCGACCCTTAGGGCAAGCATTCCCCTTCAGATATTAGGGGGAATGGAATAGGTTCCGGTTGCATGCGCCACCAACTCGCCATCCTCGTCCGAAATCAGGCTGACTTCACTGACCGCCAGCCTTTTTCCCAGTTTGATCGTGCGGCCTTCGGCGATCACGTCGGTATTGGCGGGCTTGCGTAGAAAATTGATGTTGAAATTGGTGGTGACGGCCAGGGCCACCTTGCCGATCTGGCTTAACACCACGCCATACATGCAAGCATCGGCCAAAGCCATCAGAGCAGGCCCGGCAATGGTGCCGCCAGGGCGGACCAGTTCGGGGCTGTAAACCATGCGCATGCGGCAAGTTCCCTTGCCCAAGGCTTCTGTCCTTATTCTGAACGTCTCGACCAGGGGCAGCCCCTCTTCGATCAAGGCCTGAAATTCGGAAAGGTCGATACGTGGCATGGGGTTCCTTCCAAGCGAGGGCGGCAAGTGTGGTGGTTTTGAAGTTCCTGCTATTATGCGGCTCGGCCTTACAGGAACTTCAAAACCGAAACCACACTTCCAATCAAATAGTTGCTAGTGCCCTTATCTATCGGCAAGTTCGAAAATCGCTCGGTTCAAATCTTACGAACTTCCGAATCGGGACACTAGGGCCAAGACCCATTAACGCCACGGACGCGGGGTTAATGAGTCTTGGCCCTAGTCAGGATCGCTCCTTGAAGTGGCTTTCGGCAAGGGGCACATTGGCGGAAGCGAATAATTGACCGGGAACATGCACCATGACGATGGAACGGATTCTCTTGCGCCGTGATCAGCAGGGAGTTGCCCACCTCACGCTGAACCGCCCCCAGGCCCGCAACGCCCTTTCCCTGGCCCTGATCGACGCCCTGCAGAGCGAATTGGACGCCATCGCCCAGGATCGTTCGGTCCGAGTGGTCGTGATCGGGGCCAATGGTCCGGCCTTTTCCGCCGGGCACGACCTCAAGGAAGTCAGCGCAGCCCCCAGCCGGGAAGCCTATCAGGACCTTTTTGATCGCTGCTCGAAGCTGATGCTGTCGGTGGTGCGCCTGCCCCAACCGGTTATCGCCCGCGTTCACGCCATGGCCACTGCCGCCGGGTGCCAGTTGGTCGCCAGTTGTGACCTGGCCATTGCCGCCAACACCGCCCAATTTGCCACCCCTGGCGTTAATATCGGCCTTTTCTGTTCTACTCCGATGGTAGCGCTTTCACGGGCCATTCCACGAAAGCGAGCCATGGAAATGCTGCTGACCGGAACCCCCGTTTCGGCCGATCAGGCCCTGGCCCTGGGGCTGATCAACCAAGCTGTGCCCGAAGACAAATTGGACGAGGCGGTCAATGAACTGGCTTTGACCATCGCTGCCAAATCCGCCTCGACCCTGGCCATCGGCAAGGAAGCCTTCTATCGCCAGGCGGAAATGGATTATAATGCCGCTTATGCCTATGCGGGACAGGTAATGGTGAAAAATCTGGAAACCAAAGATGCCTGCGAGGGAATTGAGGCCTTCCTGGGCAAACGACCGCCTGTATGGCAAGACGAATAAGGGAAGGGGCGCCAAGACCGGCCCATCCATCCATCGGCTTTCACATCCCTTTGCCCAACAAACCAATTCTGAGGCGGTTGTCATTATTCTTTTTTCCTTTTGTCCTATTTATGAACGCTCTGGCCTTGACATTGACCTCTGGGAACTCTCTCATGTCATAGCGAGTTGGGTTGCGGACATTGGTCCGTTTCTCCACGGAGAATGAAGAAGGAGACTTAGCCATGGAACATACAGTCCGATCCATTGCGGACGGCAAGGAAGTCGTTCTGACGGGACGCCTGACATTCGCGGACCATAACGGATTCCGTTCAGTCATCGCCATGTTCCAAGAGCCTGGAAACAAGCGCTTCGTTCTGGATCTTTCGGGGGTTGAATTCATCGATTCGGCCGCACTCGGCATGGTTCTCCTGGCCCGCGACACCGCCATCAGCAAGGGGGTCAGCCTTGTCCTCAAGGGCGCCAGGGGTCAGGTGAAACGCATCATGGAAGTGGCAAAGTTCAACAAATTGTTCGTGATGGAAGATTAAGCCCAGCGTGTCAGAACTGCCTTGCCTTGTCGGCGTGGGCGTTGATTCGGACGAAATTGAGACGATTGCCGCTCGCTGGGGATTTCGGACAGTGGCGGATGTGGAAAGTTCCGATGTCGTCCTGATCGCAAAGCCCGACCGCCTCCAACTAGAGCGCCTGCTCACCAAACACCCGCCTTACGCCCTGATGGAAACGCCGTCCCCAACCAAGCTGTTCGGGAAACGCTTAAGGCAGGCCATCGCACGAAAGGGCCTTTTCCTTTCCCTGTCGACTTGCGCCGCCTTTCACATGGAAATTGCCAGCCTGATCTGTTCCTGCCTTTGCCAACGCATTCCCCTTTGCCAGCAAAAGTGCTTTGATGTCGAAACGGCGTTGGGCGAAGCGCTCTCGAATGCCATGGTCCATGGCAATCTCGATGTCGCCAGTGCGCTTCGAAACAATCCCGCCGATTTCGGCTTGTATTGCGATCTGGTCAACCAGCGACTGGCAACCCCGCTTTACGCGAACCGGCGTATTGAAATGCTGGCCACGTGGTCGGCCAAGGGCCTGGAAATCGAAGTTCGCGACGAAGGGCGCGGCTTCGACATTTCGAATGTCAGCACGCTTCCGCACATCGAAGCGAAGTGCGGGCGCGGCTTCTCTCTTATCCGCGAATTGACGCGTAGCGTCACGCTGGTCAATCATGGACGCGGCCTCAAGATGAGCTTTGAACCATGACAGAGGGAAGTATCCATCTTCCCGGCAAACAGGACCTGATGAATTCTCGCGTCCTGATCGTCGACGACCAGGAGCCGAACCGCAAACTGCTGGCCGCCCTGGTCCAGTCCATGGGCGTGGGCCATATCGAGCATGCCAGGGACGGTGTCGAAGGTTTGTCCAAGATGGAAAGCTTTCAGCCCGATCTCGTGCTTCTGGACATCATGATGCCCAATATGGACGGCTTCGAGATGTGCCGCAGACTTCGCCAGAATCCCGCCTGGAAAGATCTGCCCGTCCTGGTCAACACAGCGCTCTCCGAGCCCAGGGAACGCGTGGAATGCTTCGATGCAGGAGCCACCGACATGGTGGTCAAGCCCCTGAACGCGCCCGAGGTGATCGCCCGCGTGCGCATCCACCTCGAAAACAGGCTGCTGCTGGGAGCCCTCAGGCAATTCCATGAGCGCGTCGCCCAGGAACTTTCGATGGCCTCGGCCATGCAACACTCTCTGCTTCCCGATCAAGCACGCCTGAAGGCACTGTCGGAACAATTCGGCCTTGTCATCTCGTCTCGGTTCGAAACCTCCAGCGAGTTGGGCGGCGATTTCTGGCAGGTGCGCGACTTGCAAGATGGTCGCCTGGGAATCATTCTCGTCGATTTCTCGGGCCACGGCGTTGCGGCCTCACTCAACGCTTTTCGCCTGCACACGCTGCTCGATCAGCTTCCGCCGGGAAACGACCCCTCTCTCTGGCTTTCGCAACTGAACAGCCTGTTGAAACCGCTGCTGCCCGTGGGGCAGTTCGCCACCGTTCTTTATGCCATCGTCGATGCCAAGCAAGAGCGTATCGACTATGCTGCGGGTGGCGCCCCTTCGCCCATATTGATGCCTCCCAACGGGCAGGCGCAGCTTCTTGATGCCAGCGGATTGTTCCTGGGGGCTACGGCCAAGGCTGACTACGATAACCTGTCAGCCCCCTTCCCCGCCGGAGCCCAACTGCTGCTCTACAGCGATGCCCTGACCGAAACGCAAGGCAGAGACGGCCAGATGCTGGGGGATGAGGGGCTTTTGGAACTGGCGCAAAGCTCGGCACAGGAGCCCGCCCCGCTCAACAGCCTGATGAGCCGCTTCGAAGCCCGTTTCCCGCCGCCTTGGGAAGACGATCTGACGGCGGTATGGATCGGAAATCAAGCCCATCCAGGGTAAGGACAGGCCCGCCTTCCTTACGCCAATTCCTACAGAGTGTGTATCTTCTGCATGAATTGATCGACGCTGCCCGCCAGATGATCCGTCTTGCCGTTCAGGCTCTTGGCCGCCTCGAACAGATCGTTGGCGGCGGATTGGTTGTCCGACGTGGCCCGCGTGATTTCGGCGATATGGCTTGAAACATCGCGCGTCCCGCTGGCAGCTTGCTCGACGCTGCGCGCAATCTCGCTGGTCGCCTGGCTTTGCTGCTCGACGGCGGTTTCAATGCCGGTGGACAGATCGTGAATCTCGCTGATCGTGGTGGCAATGCGCTGAATGCCGCCCACGGCATTGCTGGTAGCACCCTGAACGCTGCCGATCAGTTGCACGATTTCCTCGGCCGCCTTGGCTGTCTGGTTGGCCAGATGCTTGACCTCGTTGGCGACCACGGCAAAGCCCTTGCCGGCTTCGCCAGCACGGGCGGCCTCAATAGTGGCGTTCAGCGCCAGAAGATTGGTCTGAGAGGCGATATCGTTGATGAGTTGAACAACCTCACCGATGCGCCCAGCGGCACTGGACAGGCCGCCAATCATCTCATTGGCCTTGCTGGCCTCTTCCACCGCGTTCTGGGCGATGACGGTCGATTGCGACACCTGACGGCGCACCTCGGAAATCGAAGCCGCCAATTCCTCGGCCGCCGCCGCCACGGTCTGCACATTGCCCGCAGCCGAATCGGCTGCCTGCGCCACCACGATTGAACTGCGACTGGTTTCTTCCAGATTGTTGCTCATCGACTGAGCCTGCCCCAGCATGGCCTGCACATCGGTTCCAACCCCCTCAACAACCGACTTCACGCTGCCTTCGAAGCTGTTGGCCAGTTGCTGCGAGGCCTCCAGCTTGCCGTGCATGTGATCGATCGCAGCATTGATCAGATTGGCCGAATTGCGAAAGCCCCCCTTCAAACCGGTGGGGATGATTTTGCGAAACAGCTTGTCTTGGCTGACATGCTGCATCGAGGCTGCGGCTTCACGCAAATAAGCGTCAATGATGTCCAGCACGTTGTTGATATTATGCAGCATATGGCCAAACTCGCCCTGCTCGCGAATATCGATGATGCGTGATTCCATATTGCCCCTGGCGGCTTCGTCGCAAACGCGGGCCGTCCAGGCGATAAAACGCTCGGCCTTTCTCAGCCAAAGCATGGAGGGAACCCCCAGCACAATGGCGGCCAGTTCAAAGACAAGACCGAAATGCACCCCCTCACCGGAGAAGAAAAGCGTGTGCAAGGCGTCGATCGCGATCAGGATGATCGCCGCCCCTCCGGCATAGAGCGCCTTAGAGAGTGAGGACAAATTCTTCATAGGTCGTCCCCTTGTCTTTGAGAAGGTTCACCACGGTCGAAAGAGCGGCATTCATGCCTTCCTTGCGGTCGGCATGCTTGTTCTCGATTTCCAGCAGCGTGCGATAAAGACCAGCGGCAGCGGCCACGGCATCTGGCCTGGGCTTGCGCCGGTTGGAATGGTAACCGATGATCTTGCCGTCGTTGCCGAAGGTCGGCGTGACATGGGCAAACACCCAGTAATGGGCCCCATCCTTGGCCAGATTGACCACATAGGCAAAGATTTCGTTGCCTGATTCAAGGGTGTCCCAGAGCAATTTGAAGACGCAACGCGGCATGTCGGGATGACGCACGAGGGAATGGGGCTGCCCCAACGCCTCCTGTTCGGTGTAATGCGCAACCTTGCAAAAGACCTCGTTGACGTAAGTGATCCGACCTTTAAGGTCGGTCTTACTCACAATAAACTCATCCTCGGGAAAGGTTCTTTCGATTCCCGAAGGCGCTGCCTTGATAAGTGCCATACAGACCTCCCCCACTCCGGAATCATCAATAAACCGGACTGACCGTGCCGGATCATGTGCCAAGTGCGACACCAACGCAATCCGGCTTACCGCATTAGCGAAAAAAACCATTCAATTATGTGGATATAATGCATAAAGTGTTAATTATGCGTTGTCATATGACATCGTGTGGCATCGATCCTATATATTAAGGGGAAAGTGAAGGTGTTTAATTTACCCCCAGGTTGTCAGAATGCCGTAACCTTGCGGTTACGGCATTCCGACTCGGACTCCTGAAGAAGGGGCTTTTAGCGTCTATTCCTTGAGATGGGCGATGAAGCGCCCGACATCTGTCCTCAGATGCTCGGACTGAACCGACAGCTCAGACGCCGCCTCCAGCACCTGACTGGCCGCATGGCCGGTTTCGGTAGAGGCCTGGGTCACGCCCGAGATGTTCGACGACACCTCGTTGGTGCCCGCAGCCGCCTGCTGGACGTTGCGGCTGATTTCGCCGGTGGCAGCCCCTTGCTCCTCGACGGCGCTGGCGATGGCCGACGAAATCTCGCTGATCCTGCCGATCGTGCTGGTGATCCCTTCAATCCCTTGCACGGCATCCTGGGTGGCGTGTTGCACCGAGGAAATCTGGGAAGCGATCTCATCCGTTGCCCTGGCTGTCTGGTTGGCAAGACTCTTCACCTCGTTGGCGACAACGGCAAATCCCTTGCCGGCATCGCCCGCCCGCGCCGCCTCGATGGTGGCATTGAGCGCCAGAAGATTGGTCTGCGAAGCGATATCCGTGATCAGATTAACCACCTCGCCGATCTTGCTGGCGGCATGGGCCAGACCCTGGACCATACCGTTGACGCGGTTGGCCTCTTCCACCGCCCCCGACGTCACCTTGGCCGATTCCTCGACCTGACGGCCGATCTCGCTGATCGAACTAGACAGTTCCTCGGCCGCCGCAGCCACCGTCTGCACATTGGTGGAAGCCTCGTCGGAGGCGGCCGCAACGGCGGTGGCCTGACGCTGGGTCTGTTCGGCCATGGCGGCCAGAGACTGAGCCGAGGCATGCAACTCGGTCGCCGAGCCTGAAACCGCAGACACGATGCCCATGACGCTTTGTTCGAAATTATCGGCCATTTGAAGCATCGTATTACGATGATCAATTTCGGCCTGATGTTTCAGGCGTTCCTGCTCGGCCTGCATCTGCTCGACCTTGAGCAGGTTTTGCTTGAAGACCTCGACCGCGCGGGCCATCTCGCCCACCTCGTCCTTGTTCTCAATGCTGGGCACGACGACATTGCGCTCGCCTTCCTTCAGGCGGTTCATGACATCGGTCATGGAACGCACGGGTTTCGTAATGCCCGAACTGGTGACAAAAGACAGCAGAAGGCCTGCCGCAAAGGCAAGCAGCGAAACAGCCAATATCTGGGTGACGGCAGACTGTTCGTAGTGATCTGCCTCGGCCATGATCACTTCGAGTTCCTTCTTGTTCCGTGTCACGAACGCGGCCAATAGATCGCGAGTTGCATCACCGGCTTTTGAAAGCTCGGCATTCCATTTAGGATCGATCGGACCCTTGGCGGCAGCGCCGTAACCCAAAAGCTTGCGTTCGGCCAAGGCCCCAGAAAGAATCTTATCAAAGGCGTCATAACTGGACTGAAGAATCGCCAGTTCGTCTTTTTCTTCCTTGGTCAGAAGGGGATTCTTCAGAAAGTCGGCAAGCTCCTGGCGCACCTGGGCGCGTCTCTTCTCCAACTGGGCAACCCCGCTTTCATCGCCCATCTGGACAACAACCAATTGGTTGCGCCGAATGCCAACGAAGTTTCGGTCGATATCGACCATCTGGATGGTTTCTTGAGCGCTGTCCTCGAACTCATCAAGATGGCTGCCAACCCCAGCCAGACCGAAATAGCCAACCCCGGCCACCGCAGCCAACAGGATCAAAACAAAGATGAATCCCGACCATATCCTGGTTCCAATTTTGAACCGGCCCGTAAAGCTGCCTGTCGACATAACCCCCTCCATCTCTAACAATAACCTTACTCGTTGGGGGTTATTTTATCCCATTATCACTTGGGCGTAACCTGCAATATCGTCATGGCTCTATCGAAATAACACTTGCCAACCGTTAAATCGTCAGTGAACCGGAAGGGTGAAAATGAAGGCGGAATGTTCGCCCTCTTTTGAATCGACCCGTATGTGTCCTCCATGGCGCTCGACGATCTTCTTGCAAAGCGCCAGGCCGATGCCTGTCCCAGGATAGTCTGCCCTGGTGTGCAGCCTTTGGAAAATGACGAAGATGCGTTCAAAATATGCTTCGTTAATGCCGATGCCATTATCTTCGATACGAATTTCATGATGCCCATCCAGTCGGCAAGACGAGATGCGGATCACGGGCGCCCGGTCGGGATGGCGGTATTTGAGGGCATTGCCGATCAGATTCTGAAACAGGCGGACAAGCTGAACAGGATCACCCTCGACTTCTGGCAGAGCGTCGATGCGAATATCCGCACCTGTTTCACGGATGGCCAAGGTCAGATTTCCCAAAGCCTCATCAACGATCCCTTGCAGGGAAACCCGGCTGAAGGGGCTGCCCATGCGGGTGATGCGCGAAAATTCTAGAAGGTCGGTGATCAGGGTCTGCATGCGCTTGGCGCCATCGACGGCATAGGCGATATATTCCCTGGCATCGTCGCCCAATTGCTCCTTGTATCTGCGCTCAAGCAGTTGGACATAGCTTGCGATCATGCGCAAAGGCTCTTGCAGATCGTGCGAGGCGACATAGGCGAACTGCTCCAGTTCTGAATTCGACCTAGCCAATTCATCCGCCATGGCCGCCAGTTGAAATTCGGCCTCCTTGCGGGTTGAAATGTCCCTGGCCCCGATCAGAACGCATTCCGCATTCTCAAAGCTGATCAAACGCCCATTCAGTTGTGCCCAAAAGAGACTGCCGTCCCTGCGTTTCATTCTGGCTTCAAAATCCGTCACCACGCCAAACTCGCGCAGTTGAACGATGAACTGTTTGCGGTCGTCGGGATCGGCATAGAATTCCGACGAAAGCATCCCCTTCATGCCCTCGGCATCCAAACCGAACAAAAGATGCGCCGCGTTATTGGCGTTGACGACCACAGCTTCGTCGATACGGCTGATGATCAAGGCCAAGGGAACGGAATCGACGATCAGGCGAAGGCGCCCCTCCTCGTTCTTCAAGGCTTCTTCGGCCAGTTTCTCGGCGGTAATGTCGGTCAGCAGGCCGAACGAGCCAAGGAAGTGCCCTTGGGAATCAAACAGGCTGGTGGCGTTGACACGGGCCAGAAAAATGCGTCCCTTGGCCGATCTGTAGCCCATTTCAAAACTGCGATTGGCGCATTTAAGCCTGTCCTGGGCTACGGCTTGAAGCCTCTCCTCCCAGCCCGGAGCCACGAATTCAATGGGCGTTTTTCCCATGATATCGACTTCGGCGACTTCCAGCATTTTCAGCAGGGACGGATTGACCGCAATGGTGCGCCAGCCTGCATCGAGTTCCCAATAGCCCTCGGAAGAGGTGGCCAGGACGCGCGAAATACGGGCCTCGGTGGCGCGGCTGGCCTCCCAGGCTCGCTCCCGATCCGTGACATCGACCAGATAGCCGAGATAGGAAACCGGCTTTCCGCTGGCATCGCGCTCGACCACCGTGCGGTCATCCACCCAGCGGACCTCGCCGTCGCTGGGCCGCACCAGACGGTACTTTTGTTCGAAGACCGTCATGCCCTGGGCGGTAAAGCGCGAGACCTCGGCGGCAACGCGTCCCAAATCGTCGGGATGAATCAGATCGATATAGGGCAGATCGCCCGAGAGCAGGGCGCCTGACGAACAGCCGAATTGCGACACGTTGGGCGAAACATAGATCACCGGCCAGCCTGTTTCAGCCTTCCAGCGAAAAACCACGACATGCCCCGAAACGAACAAGGCCCGCTCGGCCTGCAACGTCTCCTCAACCTGACGATAGCCCGTCACATCGCTTCCCACAGCAACCAGTTGGGTCGAAGCCTTGCCAGCATCATGCAGAACGGAAAAGGTCCAACTGACAAGCCGCCTTTCTCCCGACTTTTCAAGAGCCATTTCAAGATTGAGCGGGCCACCCCCGCTTTTCAAGGTATGCAACCCCCAGGAAAAAGTCGCTCTGTCCTTGGCAAGCACGAAGATTTCAGCGAAGTTTCTTCCCACAAGAGCTTCCACAGCCATGCCCGTCATCAATCCGGCTCCGGCATTGGCCTTTGTGATCGTGCCTTGTGAATCCAGCGCCAGAACACAGACCGGAGCCGCCTCCAGAAGCGCTTTTTCCGCGCCCAATTGGCTGGCAAGATCGGCTATCTGGCGTTTGGCTTGCGCTTCGTAGCGGGCGCGAGACGAGAGAAACAGCCAGGCCGCCAAAGTCATGAGAAAGCTGGCCGCCAAACCCGCCGCCAGAATGATGATGGCGCGCCCGGAACGCACCTGCTCTTCGAATTGCTGACGCGACGAGAAGCGCAAAAGCCAGGGCCGTCCTCCGATCATTTGAACGGTCTCGAAGCGATAGCGTTCCAGCCCGCGCCCGCGCTGCAGCCGCTCGCTGTTGAATAAAAGCGCCTCGGTCTTGTCTTCGCGTCCGTCATAGATGGAAATATTCGCCCAAGAGCCAGAACGTTCCTGGATTTCCAGCATCATCTTGGAAACGGAAAGCCCACCGGCAACCCAGCCCCACAGGGCGTTGCGCCGCGCTTCAACCGATTCCAGCATGACACCCTGGCGATAGAGCGGCAGATACATCACAAGGTCGGAACCACTGGCACCTTGCGTAACCAGGGTGGTCTTGGCCGTAATCGCCATCTGGCCGCTCTCCATGGCCTTCAAGGCGGCTTCCCTCCTGTCTTTCCGGCTGGCGACATCAAGCCCCTCGGCATTGTGGACGCGCTCGGGCTCAAGGAGGAAATTGACGAAATACTCGGTGCGATCACTTTCGGGAAGAATGCGAAAATCCGGCTTATCCTTGCGCGCCTCGGTCAGAAAGGCACTGCGCTCGGATGCACGGACGCGCCGGACCAAACCGATGCCGTCGGCCCCCGGAAAATGGCGATCGAGCCCTAGCGCCTCGACGAAGCGGCGCCATTCATCACGCCGAACGTTTTTGTTGTGAAGGAAGAAACCGGCGCCGGAACGCAACAGCATTTCATACCGGCTTAATTGCTCGCCGATCTCGCCCGCAACCAGCCGTGATTGATGATTGAACAGATCCTGGGCCAGAAGCTCGTCTTGGTGCAACTCGCGCACCCACAGCAGCACCGTCGCCGACAAGGCCAAGACGCCGAAAAACAGCATCCACAGCTTGCCACGCCGCACCACAAACCGCGACGCCGATTGCTCCGATGCGTCTGGCATGATGATTTTCTCCCTGACGTCCCAAAATACGGGGCAAGAGCAAAAGGAGCAACCTTAAAGAGCGGTTATAGGCCGAGGCGTTGGAGAAGCGTTTTCACCTGTCCAAGATAAGACTTTCCAAACAGACGAAGGTGAACAAGCAGGGGATAGAGATTGTAAAGATCGCGCCGAATTTCAAAAAAGCCGGGCGATATTGGCCTCAATTCATTATATTTTCTAAAAAAGGCTGGGCCAAGCGTTCCGAACAGCGTCCCGAAGGCCAGTTCGATTTCGGGATGGGCGTAATAAAGGGCCGGATCGACGAAGCCCGCCACGCGGCCCCTGCCCGCCAGAATATTTCCGCCCCAGAGATCGCCGTGAATCAGGGCGGGCTTTGCTGGCTCCTCGATCCATCGATCCAAGTGCGCGGCAAGGCTTTCGATGCCAGAAAGCGTTGCGGCGGGCAATTGCCCCTCGTCATAGGCCAGACGCGCCATGAAAAGCAGACGCTGATCGCGAAAGAAATCCAGCCATGTCGATGTCTGGCTGTTGGGTTGGGAAAGACCTCCAATCACGGTTGGGCGATCAAGGCCGAACAGCGGGGCCGAGTGGCCGTGCAGGGCCGCGATCAATTCGGCGCAATGTTCCTGCGCCAGCTCGTCGAAACCACCGGGACCGGCATCCAGCCAGCTCATGACCAGAAGATCGGGGTCGGCAATCAGCAGCTGGGGCGCCGGCAGGCGCCCCTTGAGATAGCCAAGCATCCAGCCTTCCAGGGCCAGGCCTGAGCCGCCTTGCTTGATGACCACGCTTTCGCCGTTCGACAAGCGTGCCCGCATCACTTGGGCGACGCATCCACCCGAAAGGGGACGCGTCTCGATCACACGGGCGCCCAGCGCCCGTTCAAGCCTTGAGTTCAGCCCGGACATGGCGCAAAAGCCCCCGGCACGCCGCCTCGATCAGATCGAGCACATGCGTAAAGCCGTCGGCCCCGCCGTAATAAGGATCGGGCACATCCCTGGCCCCCATCTCGGGCGCAAAGCTCATGAACAGGCGGATCCGCTCCCGGGTGCCGTTGGGTGCCTGGCGCTTCAGCGTTTCCTCGTGCCCGCTATCCATGGCCAGAAGAAGATCAAACTTGCTGAAATCGCTGGGTTCGACCGCCCTGGCCCTGAGGCCCGACAGATCATAGCCGCGGTCCCGGGCGGCTTCCTGTGTGCGCAGGTCAGGGGGTTCTCCGGCATGCCAGCCCGACACGCCCGCGGAATCGATGCGAATTCGACCGTCCAGCCCGGCCTCGGCGACCAGACGGCGGAACACCCCGTCGGCGGTGGGCGAGCGGCAGATATTGCCCGTGCAAACGAACAGAACGGCGTAATCGAAATTGGACCGCATGATTTCTTTCCATTTCCCATGAACCGAGAGGACGATATCATGCAGCATCATGAAACGCATCGTCATCCTGACCGGAGCCGGCATCTCGAAGGAATCGGGGCTTGATACCTTCCGCGACGCGGGCGGCATCTGGTCGAAGGTGCGTCTTGAGGATGTGGCGACACCTGAAGGATTCAGGGCAAATCCCCAACTGGTCCACGACTTCTACAATGCCAGGCGGCGCCAGTTGCAAGACCCCGCCATCAAGCCCAATCCGGCCCATGAAGCGCTGGCCCATCTGGAACGCCAAAACGCAGGGCGGGTCTTGATCGTCACCCAGAATATCGACGATCTGCACGAGCGCGCGGGCTCGACCAATCTCATTCACATGCACGGCGAAATGCTGAAAATCCGCTGCGACATGTGCGGCTCGGTCCTGACCTGGCAGGGCGATATTGAGCTTTTCACCCCCTGCCCGGCCTGCGCCCGCGAAGGAGGGCTTCGCCCCCATGTGGTCTGGTTCGGTGAATTGCCCTTGATGATGGACCGCATTTACGAGGAACTGGCCCAATGCGAGCTGTTCGTGTCCATCGGCACCTCGGGGAATGTTTATCCGGCGGCCGGGTTCGTGGCCGAGGTCAAGCGCTGGGGCCGCGCCCACACGGTTGAGCTAAATCTCGAACCCTCTGAGGGCAGTTCGCATTTTCAAGAGCGGATTCACGGCCCGGCCAGCCAAATCGTGCCCGATTTCGTCGCCCGTCTGCTATCATCCTTCTAACTGAACCCAAAACAAGGACCGCACCATGAGCGCCATCGACCTAAGCCAGCTGCAAGGCCTCGATTTCGACGAGATCAAGCTGGGCCAGACGGCCATTTTCGGCAAAACCGTGACCGAAGCCGATATCCTGACCTTTGCCGCCGTCTCGGGCGACACCAACCCCGTCCATCTGAACGAGGAGTTTGTGCGTCCCACCATGTTCAAGACCCGCATCGCCCACGGCATGCTCTCGGCCAGCTTCATTTCCACCGTCATCGGCACCAAGCTGCCCGGCCCGGGCTGCATCTATGTCAGCCAGTCCTTGCGATTCAAGGCTCCGGTGAAGATCGGAGACACCGTGATCGCCCGGGCCGAGGTGACCGAGTTGAACCCTGAAAAGCGCCGCCTCAAGCTGAAAACCACCTGCCATTGCGGTGAAACCGTGGTCATCGACGGCGAAGCCGAGGTCTTCATCCCCAAACGGGGGTAATTTAAGGAAAAACATCACCAAATCCGTTGCGCCGTGGGCTGGCATCGGTTAACCCTTCGCTTTCCCGTTTTTCCCAAAGGTCAGCCCCAGCGATGCGCTTGTTTCGCCATACCGCCGATATTCCCGCCGACGCCCTGGGCGCCGTGGTGGCCATCGGCAATTTTGACGGCGTACACCGGGGCCATCAGGCGGTGATCGGGGCGGCCTGCGGTTTGGCCCAGGCCTCAGGGGTGCCCCTGGCCGTGATGACCTTCGAGCCCTATCCGCGCGAGGTCTTCAACCCTTTGGGCGAGCCCTTCCGCCTGACCCCCTTGCGCATCAAGGCCCGGCTGATCGAGGCCCTGGGCGTCGATTTTCTCTATGTTCAGCATTTCGATCGCGATTTCGCCAATCTCTCGCCCCAGCAGTTCGTCAGCGACATTCTGGTCGCCGGGCTGGGGGCCAGTCATGTCGTCGTGGGCTATGATTTCCAATTCGGAAGCAAGCGCCAGGGCGATGTCGCCCTGTTGCAGAAGATGGGGGCCGAACGGGGCTTCGCCGTGACCAGCGTGCAGCCAGTGACCGGCGAAGGTGGGCTCTATTCCTCGACCGCCGTCAGGGCCGCCCTGTCCTCTGGGCGCCCCGCCGAGGCCGCCGCCATCCTGGGCCATTGGTGGGAGTTGGAAGCCCGGGTCGAACATGGCCAGGCCAAAGGTGGTAAAATCGGCTATCCCACGGCCAATCTGAAACTGACGGGCATTCTGTCCCCGGCGCCCGGTGTTTACGCCGTCAGGGCGGGTATCGATATGGGTGACGCCACGCACTGGCATAAGGGTGTTGCCAATTTCGGCAAGCGCCCCACCATCGCCAGCGACGGCGAACTGGTCTTCGAAGTCCATTTGTTCGACTATCAGGAAGACCTGTACGGACGCCACCTGCGTGTGCGTCTGATCGATTATCTGCGCCCCGAGATGCGCTTTGCCGACATCGACGCCCTGAAGGCCCAGATCGCCCAGGATGCCCAGGCAGCCAGGCAGATTCTGGCGAACATCCCCGATATGCCGCCTAGACCGACCACCTCTCCCTCGCCTAAGGTAGGACCATGACCCGCGACTACAAAAGCACCGTCTTCCTGCCCAAGACCGACTTTCCGATGAAGGCCGGCCTGCCCGAGAACGAGCCAAAGCATTTGGCCCGCTGGCAGGCCATGGGCTTGTTCCAGCGCCTGCGCGACACATCGAAGGGGCGCGAAAAATTCGTGCTGCATGATGGCCCCCCCTATGCCAATGGGCATCTGCATATCGGCCATGCGCTGAACAAAATCCTGAAAGACATCATCAATCGCGGCCAGCAGATGATGGGCAAGGACGCCAATTATGTGCCGGGCTGGGATTGCCACGGCCTGCCCATTGAATGGAAGATCGAAGAGAAGTACCGGGAAGCGGGCAAGGACAAGGATCAGGTGCCCATCGTCGCCTTCCGCGCCGAGTGCCGCAATTTCGCGGCCCATTGGCTGGACGTGCAGCGCGAGGAATTCAAGCGCCTGGGCGTCGAGGGCGACTGGGACCATCCCTATTCCACCATGAGCTTCGAGGCCGAAGCCGCCATCGCGGCTGAAATCTGGAAGTTCACGCTAAACGGCGGCCTGTACAAAGGCGCCAAGCCGGTGATGTGGAGCGTGGTCGAGAAAACCGCGCTGGCCGAGGCCGAGGTCGAATATCACGACCACACCAGCTATACGATCTGGATCGGTTTCCCGGTCGTCAAGCCCAGCCGCCCGGAATTGGAAGGAGCCAGGATCGTCATCTGGACGACCACGCCCTGGACCATGCCCGGCAACCGCGCCATCGCCTATGGCGCCGAGGTCGATTATGTGTTGATCGAAATCGGCGGCAGCCTGGGCCGCATCGTGGTGGCCAAGGAGCTTCTGGAGCAGGTGATCCAGGACGCCAAGATCGAAGGCCACAAGGTGATTGCCGGATTCAAGGGCTCTGACCTCGCGGGCACCGTCTGCGCCCATCCCTGGCGCGGCCAGGGCTATGATTTCGACGTGCCGCTGCTCGCGGGAGATTTCGTCACCACCGACCAGGGCACGGGCTTCGTGCATATGGCGCCCGGCCATGGCGAGGACGACTGGCTGCTTTGCCGTCAGCACAAGATCAAAGTGCCGGAAACGGTCGGTGACGACGGCACCTATTACGACCATGTGCCGATGTTCGCGGGCCTGCATGTTTTCAAGGCGCATGGGCCGGTGATCGAGGCCATGCAAAAAGCAGGCGCCTTGCTTGCTCATGATAAAATTAAGCACTCCTACCCGCATTCCTGGCGCTCGAAAGCGCCCTTGATTTTCCGCACCACCCCGCAGTGGTTCATCTCGATGGACACCAACGATTTGCGCAAAAAGGCGTTGAGCGCTATCGACGCGACGCGCTTTGTTCCCGACGCCGGGCGCAACCGCATCGGGGCGATGATAGAACAGCGGCCCGACTGGTGCGTTTCGCGCCAACGCGCCTGGGGTGTGCCCATCGCCGTGTTTACCCACAAGAAGACCGGTGAGCTGTTGAAGGACGAGCGTGTGATGCAGCGCATCGTCGACATCTTCAAGGCCGAGGGCTCGGATGCCTGGTTCGCCCGCGATCCGGCGGATTTCCTGGCCCCGGATTACGACGCCAACGACTATGAGCGCGTGAACGATATTCTGGACGTCTGGTTCGATTCTGGAAGCACCCACGCCTTCGTCTGCGAGAACGGCCCCTGGGATTTACAGTGGCCCGCTTCGCTGTATCTGGAAGGCTCGGACCAGCACCGGGGCTGGTTCCATTCCTCGCTGCTGGAGGCCTGCGGCACCCGAGGCCGCGCCCCCTACGATGCCGTGCTTACCCACGGTTTCGTGCTGGATGAGCAGGGCCGCAAGATGAGCAAGTCGCTGGGCAATGTGGTCGCCCCGCAAGACGTCGTGGCGCAATGGGGTGCGGACATTCTGCGCCTGTGGGTGGCCTCGTCGGACACCTCGCTCGACCTGCGCGTCGGGCCTGAGATTTTGAAACAGCAGGTGGATGTCTATCGCAGGCTGAGAAATACCCTGCGCTATCTGCTGGGTGCACTCGATGGCCTCACCCCGGTCGAGCGCGTCGAACACAGCGCCATGCCCGAGCTTGAACGCTGGGTTCTGCACCGCATCTTTGAAATGGACAGGCTGGTGCGCCAAGCCTGCAACGACTTCACCTTCCATCCCCTCTTTACCGAACTGCACACTTTCTGCACGGTGGACCTCTCGGCCTTCTATTTCGATATCCGCAAGGATTCGCTTTATTGCGATCATCCGAAGGACGCCAAGCGCCGGGCCTGCCGCACGGTGATGGAAACCCTGTATGATTGCCTGACCGCCTGGCTGGCCCCCTTTATCTGCTTTACCGCTGAAGAGGCTTGGTTGTCGCGCCATCCGGGGGAACAGGAAAGTGTGCATCTGCGCACCTTCCCCGACATTCCCCATGTCTGGCAGAACGAGGCGCTGGCCAAGCGCTGGGAAAAGGTGAGAGATATCAGAAAAACGATTACAGGGCGTCTTGAGGAAAAACGCGCTGCCAAGGAGATTCGCTCAAGCCTGGAAGCTGCTATTACACTGTATCTTGGGGACGAAGATAGTCGCACAGTTCAAGGCATCGACTGGTCAGAGGTGGCGATTGTCTCAGCAAGCTCAATAGAACCACTTTCAAATTGCCCAACAGAAGATATTAGACGGGACGCAACAGTTATTCTTACAGGTTTGCAGGCAAACGCGTCCTCTGCTGGTTCCTCCCAAACACGCGAGGTAACCCCGTCTGCCCCTTCTGTGAATGAATACGCAGTGGGCGTTCGTAAGGCCGAAGGCAAGAAATGCCAGCGCTGCTGGAAGGTACTGCCCGATGTGCCCGAGGGCGGCGTCTGCCCCCGATGCGCCGATGTGGTGTATCGACCGGCATGACGATCCGCCCGCCTTTGCGCCTGGGTCTTGGCATTGCCGCCCTGGTCCTGGTTCTTGACCAGATCAGCAAATGGCTGATCATCGAGCTTGTGATGAACCCGCCGCGCCTGCTTCCGATAGGGCCGTTCCTTGATATCGTCATGGCCTGGAACAAGGGGGTCAGCTTTGGCATGCTGAACCAGGAGTCCCCCTGGAACGCCCCGTTGCTCTCCGCCCTGGCCTTGGTCATCTCGGGCTTTCTGGTCAATTGGCTCAGAAAATCAGAGGGTTGGTGGATTCCCTCCAGCCTTGGCCTGATCATCGGAGGTGCCATCGGCAATGTCATCGACCGGATACGCTTTGGCGCCGTGGCCGACTTCCTCTACTTCCATTTAGGTGAATTTTACTGGCCTGCCTTCAACCTTGCAGATTCGGGAATTTCCATAGGCGCCGTCATGCTGATCTGGGATGCCTTGTTTAGAGGCAAGGAATCGCCTAAAACAGGGGGACCATGATGAACCAACGCTCCTCTTGTGCCCGCTTTTTCCTGGCCGCCGGTCTTGTTCTGGCCGTCGCCGGTTGCGGCGAGGCACGTCGCCAGATCGGTCTGGACAAAAGTCCACCCGATGAATTCGCCGTCGTCAACCGGGCCCCTTTAAGCCTGCCGCCCGATTATTCGCTGCGCCCGCCGCAGCCGGGAACGGCGCGCCCGCAGGAAGGCTCGACCAGCGAGCAGGCCCGTCAGGCCATTCTGGGCGGACGCACCCAGTTGAAGGCGACCCAGCCCCTGGTCAAAGGGGCGCGCACCCAGGGTGAGATGACGGTGCTGAAGCAGGCTGGCGCCGACGAGATCGCTCCCAATATCCGGCGCATCGTCAACGAGGAAAGCACCAAGCTGGCCGAAGCCGACAGGCCCCTGACCGACAAGATCATGTTCTGGGGCAAGCCTGCCGAATATTCCGAAGCGCTTGACCCCACCAAGGAAAACAAGCGGCTTCGCGAGAATCAGGCGCTGGGCAAGGAGATCGGCGAGGGCGACACCCCCACCATCGCCCGCAAGCACAAGGCCATATTCGAAGGCATCTGGGACTGACGCCTCCCTTGGTTTCGCCTAGCCCCCTGCCTATATGGGCATGACCATGATACCGCGCCTATTTCTGATTCTTGGTCTTCTGCTGACGCCGCTGGTCAGCCATGCTGCCGTCTTCAATCCGCAAAGCTTTACGCTCGCCAACGGGCTTCAGGTGGTGGTGATCGAAAACCACCGCTCACCCATCGTCAGCCACATGGTCTGGTACAAGGTGGGCGACGCCGACGCGCCCTCGGGCCTTTCCGGCATGCCGCATCTTTTGGAACATCTGATGTTCAAGGGCACCAAATCGGTCGGCCCCGGCCTGTTCTCGAAAATCGTGGCCCGAAATGGCGGGCGCGACAACGCCTTTACCGGCTCCGATTTCACGGCCTATTACCAGAACATCGCGGCAAACCGGCTGGAACTGGTAATGAAGATGGAAGCCGACCGCATGGCGAATTTGGTTCTCGATCCCAAACTGATCGAGACCGAGCGCAAGGTGGTGCTGGAAGAGCGCCGCTCGCGTACCGACAATGATCCGGCGGCGCGTCTGCGCGAGAAGATGGGGGCCGCCCAGTATGAGCGCCATCCCTACCGCAATCCGGTAATCGGCTGGGAGGCGGATATCCGCGCCATCAAGCCTGCCGATCTTCAGGCCTTCTACAGAACTTGGTACGCCCCCAACAACGCCATTCTGATCGTGGCAGGCGACGTGACATTGGCCGAGGTCAGGCGACTTTCTGAAACATATTACGGCCCCCTGCCCGCCCGCGATGTGCAGGAACGCAAGCGCCCTGACGAACCGCCCCTGAAAGGTCCCAAGCGGGTTGAATTGCGGGACATGGCGGTGCGCCAGCCTTTGTTTCTCAAGGAATACCGGGCACCTTCGCGCCGCCTCGATGCCCTCAAGCAGTCGCACGCGCTGGAAGTGCTGGAAATGATTCTCAGCGGAGGCGCAACCTCGCGGCTTTACGAATCTTTGGTGGTCAAAAGCAAGCTGGCCGCCAGCGCCGGAGCCTCCTATAACGCCGAAAGCTTCGACTGGTCGGAATTCGGCTTTTACGCCTCGCCCAATCCGGGAGTGTCGATGGAGCGCCTGGAAGCCGCTTTGGAAGCGGAAATCGCCCGCCTGCTGGCCGAAGGCGTTAGCGAGCAGGAAGTGGCGCGCGCCAAGACCCGCCTGATCGACGGCGCCGTCTATGCCAGGGATTCGCTTTCCACCGGCTCCTACGCGCTGGGACGCGCGCTGGGCACCGGTCAGAGCATCGACGATATCGAATCCTGGCCGGAACGCATCGGCGCCGTAACGGCAGCCGAGGTCAATGCCGCCATCAAGTCCGTTCTGGTCGAAAAGAGCGCCGTCTTGGGGCTGTTGTTAAGCGAGACCAAGCCATGAAGCGGCTGATCTGCCTTGCCCTTCTTCTTTTTGCCGCAAGCTTTCGCCCGGCCCTGGCCGTAACGCCCGAACGCGTGATCACGCCGGGCGGCATCGAAGCTTGGCTTATTCAAGATCACGCCAATCCGATCATGAGCCTGGAAGTCGCCTGGCGCGACAGCGGCTCGGCCCATGATCCCGCGGCCAAGCTAGGACTGGGACGCCTGATGGCGGGCCTGCTCGACGAGGGAGCGGGGCCTTACGATTCCCAAGCCTTCCAGCGCAGGCTTGAGGACCTCTCGATCAAGCTGTCTTTTTCCTCAGGTGCGGACATGGTGCAGGGCCACCTGACCACGCTGTCGCGCAACCGCGAACAGGCCTTCGAGATGCTGCGTCTGGCCTTGAGCCAGCCCCATTTCGAGCCCGAAGCCGTCTTGCGCGTCAAGGGTCAGATCGAAGCCGGCCTGGCCCAATCTTCTGAAGAGCCCGCCTCCATAGCCTCAAAGGCCCTGTTCGCCGCCTCCCTGCCTGATCACGCCTATGGGCGCGAGAACGAGGGAACGCCGGAAACCGTGCGGGCCATTACCGAGAGTGATCTAAGAGCGGCGCTTGGGCGCCTGGGGCGCGATAATCTGATCATCGGCGTGGTGGGCGACATCACACCCCAGGAATTGTCACGCCTGCTTGATTCCACCTTCGCCCCCCTGCCCGCCCGATCAAACACAAAACCCTTGCCCCAGGCGGATGTCGGCACTCCCCAGCCCGGCATCAAGCCCCTGGTGATCAAGCGCCCGATTCCGCAAAGCGTGGTCCAGTTCGCCTTTCAGGGAATCAAACGCGACGATCCCGACTGGTTTGCCGCCTATGTCATGAACTATATCCTGGGCGGCGGCGGATTCTCGTCGCGCCTCACCGTCGAGGTGCGCGAGAAGCGCGGGCTGGCCTATTCGGTCTACAGCTATTTCTACCCCTTCGACCATGGCGGCCTCTGGCTGGGCGGGGTCGCCACCGAGAATGCCAAGGTTGCCCAATCCCTCTCTCTGATCCGCCGGGAACTGGCCCGCATGCAGGGCAAGGGCGTCTCGGCCAAGGAACTGGCCGACGCCAAGACCTTTCTGACCGGCTCCTTCCCGCTGCGCTTCGATTCCAGCCCCAATATAGCAGGCCTTCTGGTGGCCGTGCAGTCGGACCGGCTGGGGCTCGACTATCTGGAAAAGCGCAACGCCCTGGTGGAACAGGTCACCCTAGGCGACGTCCGCCGAGTCGCCAAACGCCTGATGGCGCCTGAAAAACTGATCGTGATCGTGGTGGGCCAGCCAAAAGGATTGTAAACTCCTCCCCACACATTTCCGGGGGGCTTTTCAATGACCGCACTCGACACCACAAAGGCCTGGCAAAATCTGTTCGCGCATGCCGCCCGCGAAGAATCCTTCCATCTGCGGGAAGCCTTCGCCACCGATCCCGGGCGCGCCGCCCGCTTCACCTTCGAGGCGGCGGGGCTGGTGGCCGATCTTTCCAAGAACCGTATCACCGACGAGACGCTGAAACTGCTGGTCCAGCTCGCCAAGGAACGCGGAGTGGAAGACTGGCGGGATCGCATGTTCGCAGGCGAGCGCATCAACCTGACCGAAAAGCGTTCGGTGCTGCATATCGCGCTGCGCAATTGCGAGGACCGCCCCATTATCGTCGATGGACAGAATGTCATGACCGGGGTCGATGCCGTTTTGAAAAAGATGATGACCTTCTCTCATGCCGTACGCTCGGGCGAATGGAAGGGCTATGGCGGCCAGATGATGACCGATGTGGTCAATATCGGCATCGGCGGCTCGGACCTGGGGCCCGTCATGGTGACCGAGGCCTTGAAGCCCTATGCCCACCAGCGCCTGAAGGTGCATTTCATCTCGAATGTCGATGGCACCCATGCCGCCGAGGTCTTAAAGCCGCTTAATCCCGCCACCACGCTGTTCGTCATCGCCTCCAAGACCTTCACCACCCAGGAAACCCTGGCCAATGCCAACACCGCCAAGGACTGGTTCCTGAAGGCAGCCCCCAACAAGCAAGCCGTGGCCCAGCATTTCGTGGCCCTGTCCACCAACACCGAGGCGGTCGCCGCCTTCGGCATCGATCCCGCCAACATGTTCGAATTCTGGGATTGGGTGGGCGGGCGTTATTCGCTGTGGTCAGCCATCGGCCTGTCCATCGCCCTTTCCATCGGCTTCGAGGAATTCGAGAATCTGTTGGAAGGCGCTTTCGAGATGGACGAGCATTTCCGCCTTGCCCCCTTGGAAAAGAATCTGCCCGTTTTGCTGGCCCTGATCGGCGTGTGGAATGCCAATGTCCTGGGCTTTCCCGCCCATGCCGTGCTGCCCTATGATCAGTATCTGCACCGCCTGCCCGCCTATCTCCAGCAGCTTGATATGGAAAGCAACGGCAAGAGCGTGACGCGCGAAGGTGTCCCTTGCGCCTGGCAGACCGGCCCCATTCTGTTCGGCGAACCCGGCACCAACGGCCAGCATTCCTTTCACCAGTTGATCCACCAGGGCACGCGCCCGGTCCCTTGCGATTTCATCCTGCCCGCCATCAGCCATAATCCCTTGGGCGAGCATCATCTAATGCTGATGGCCAATGCGCTGGCGCAAACCCAGGCCTTGATGATGGGCAAGACCGAAGCCGAGGTGCGGGGGGAATTGAAACCGGGCGAGGAGGATCTGCTGACCCACAAGCAGTTTTCCGGCAACCGTCCCACCAGCACCATCGTGATGAAGCAATTGACGCCCGCGACACTGGGCGCCCTGATCGCCATGTATGAGCACAAGGTCTTCGTGCAGGGCGTCATCTGGGGGGTCAACAGCTTCGACCAGTGGGGCGTGGAGTTGGGCAAGCAACTGGCCAAGCCGATCCTGGCCGAGTTGAAGGCGGGCCAGCCCGGTCAGAGTCAGGACTCCTCGACCAAGGGTCTGATGGACCGCTTGCTGGCCTGGCGAAACGAAAAATGACCCTTCGCCTGCTTCCCCCCACGCTGGTCAACCGCATCGCCGCAGGCGAGGTGGTCGAACGTCCGGCCTCGGCGGTCAAGGAACTGGTGGAAAACGCCATCGATGCGAAAGCTTCGCGCATCGAGGTCACCATCGCCGATGGCGGGCGCACCCTGATTTCCGTGGAAGACGACGGCATCGGCATGACCGCTGAGGAATTGGCCCTGGCGGTCGAGCGCCATGCCACCTCGAAATTGCCCCATGACGATCTGATGGACATCCATACGCTGGGCTTTCGCGGGGAAGCCCTGCCCAGCATCGGTTCCGTGGCCCGCCTTCAGATTCAAAGCCGCCGCTCTGGGTCGGATGATGCCTGGAAAATCAGTGTCGAGGGTGGCGCCAAGGGGCAGATCGAGCCCGCCTCGCTGTCCAGGGGGACAAAGGTCGAGGTGCGCGAATTGTTCTACGCCACCCCGGCCCGTCTGAAATTCCTGAAATCGGCCAATACCGAAACCGACCACATCGTCGATGTCCTCGAACGCTTGGCCCTGGCCCATCCCAGGATCGGCTTCAAGCTGATGGTCGAAGGTGGGCGCAAGGGCTTCGATCTGCCCTCCTTTCAAGCGAACGAGGACGAGGCCGAAGCCAGGCGTCTGCGCCTGGGCGCCGTTCTGGGACGCGAGGTGCTGGACAATGTGCTGCCGCTCGAAGCCCAGCGCGAAGGCTGGCGCCTCTCGGGTCTGGCCGGTCTGCCCAGCTTCGGACGCGCCACCACGCAGGGACAATATCTGTTCGTCAATGGCAGGCCGGTGCGCGACCGCCTGCTGCTGGGAGCGCTCAGGGGGGCCTATCAGGACATGATGGCGCATGACCGCCATGCCGTCGTGGCCCTGTTCCTGGATGTTCCGCCCAGCGAGGTGGATGTCAATGTCCATCCCGCCAAGGCAGAAGTGCGTTTCCGTGATCCCGCCTTTGCGCGCGGTTTGATCGTCTCGTCCATCCGAGCCGCTCTTCAATCGGCCGGACACCGCACCACCAGCACCGCCTCAGAACAGGCTTTCGGCGCCTTCAGGCACGAAGGGGCACGGACCAGCCCCGGCCTGCTGCGCGAGGGCGTGTATGCCCAAGCACCGCTGGGTCTTGGTCTGCCCATGCACAACAGCGATGCTGCGCCCCCATTGCATGACTCATCGGCCATGCCGACAGAGATTCCGCCCCAGCTTTTCGCCCGCTCGCAACTGTTCGAGACCTACATCGTCGCCCAATCGAGGGACGGTCTGGTACTGGTCGATCAGCATGCCGCCCACGAGCGCCTGGTCTTCGAGCGCCTCAAAGCCCAACTGGCTGAGGGATCGGTCAGGCGCCAGCTTCTTTTGGTGCCGGAAATCGTCGAGTTGGACGATGCCAGCCGTCTCAGACTGATCGAGGCCGCCCCGGAATTGGTTAGGCTGGGCCTAGTGCTGGAAGGCTTCGGATCGACCGCCGTTCTGGTGCGGGAAACGCCAGCCTATCTGGGCCAGACCGATGTGCGCGCCCTTATCCATGATCTGGCCGAGGGCATGGCTGAATGGGGCGATTTGCGTCAGCTTGAAAACCGCTTGGGCGACGTTGTTTCGCGTCTGGCCTGCCACGGCAGCGTGCGGGCAGGACGCAGACTTTCCTTGGGCGAAATGGACGCCCTGCTGCGCGCCATGGAAGCCACCCCCCATTCCGGTCAATGCGGCCATGGCAGGCCGACCTGGGTGGAACTGAAACGGGCCGACATCGAACGCCTGTTCGGGCGGCGCTGATGGATCTCTATCCCGCCATCGAGCCCTATGAGAACGGCATGCTGCCTGTGGATGGCCGACACCGCCTTTACTGGGAACAATGCGGGCGCAAGGATCAACCGGCTATTCTGTTCCTGCATGGCGGCCCCGGCGGCGGTTGCGGCGAGATTCACCGCTGCTTCTTCAATTCCGAACGCTGGAGAATTGTTCTTTTCGACCAAAGAGGCTCAGGCCGTTCGCGCCCCTATGCCGACATCACCGACAACACCACGCCCCATCTGGTGGAAGATATCGAAAAGCTGCGTGAGCATCTGGGCATCGAGCGCTGGGCCCTGTTCGGCGGTTCCTGGGGCAGCACCCTGGCGCTGGCCTATGCCCAGAAACACCCAGATCGCGTATTGGGCCTGGTGTTGCGTGGCATTTTTCTGTTCCGCCAATCCGAAGTCGATTGGTTCATGCGGGGCATGGGCCGTTTCTTCCCCGAAGCGGAACGGGCCTTTCTGGATTTTCTGCCCGAGGCCGAGCGTTCCGATCCCCTGATGGCCTATTACAAACGACTGGCCCATCCCGATGCCTCGGTCCACCGCCCGGCGGCCCGCGCCTGGTGCCGCTATGAGGAGGCCTGCTCACGCCTGATCCCCCATGCCAAGGGCAGCGACGAGGCCAGCCTGTCCATGGCCCTTCTTGAGGCCCATTACATGATCAACCGGGGATTCATGGCTGAGAACGCCCTGCTGGAGGGGATGGAGGCCATCCGCCACCTGCCGGGATTCCTGGTCCAGGGTCGCTATGACGTGATCTGCCCCCCCTTGGCCGCCTGGGAATTGAAGGCCGCCTGGCCAAAGGCGGAACTGGTAACGGTGCCCGATGGCGGCCATTCCGCCCTCGACCCCCCGATCACCCTGGCTTTGCTGAAAGCGGCTGAGAGGCTGCGCGAAAGGGTTTAACTTGTGGCTCCTCGACGTTTCATGTGGAATAGCATTCTCTCGAGTTTCTAAGTAAATCGTCATGCCCGGCCTTGTGCCGGGCATCCACGTCTTGAGGCTTGATATACCTGATGGAAAATCGTGGATGGCCGGATCAAGTCCGGCCATGACGGGTCGGGAAGCAGGTAGAATTCCACGTCTAACGTCAAAGAGCCTAACATATTAAGACTTCGTTAGTTTGGCCTTGCTTTGGCGGCATAACCCCCTAAGATGTTGGCGCCTTTCAACTCCTGTGGGGACCTGGAGCCGTGCCAATTCGCCGCCTCGTTCGTTCGATTGCCTTGCTGCTGGGGCTTGTCGCCCTTTCCAGCCAGGCCGCTCTGGCCGCCGACGATCCCGACTTCATCCATATGGGCGTCGGCTGGTGGGACTTTAACCGCCCGGCCAACCACGCCGCCGAATTCGATCTGGCTTATCGTTCGGATTACAAGCTGTGGCTGCTGAAGCCGCATGCCGGCATTCTGGGCACCTCGGACGGTTCCATCTACGGCTATGGCGGCTTCCTGATCGATTTCTATTTCGGCAACCGTTTCGTCGTCACCCCCAGCACCTCGGTGGGCTTCTATTCCAGGGGCGGCGCCAAATCGAATCTGGGCAGCCCCATCGAATTCCGCTCGGGCCTCGACCTCGCCTATCGTTTCGACGACCGTTCGCGTCTGGGTGTCGGCATCTATCACATCTCGAACACCGGTCTGTGGGATAAGCGCAATCCTGGCGAGGAAACCGCGCTGCTGTTCTACCAGATGCCGGTTCACAAGCTGATTCCAAGCTGGCGCTCGCCGGGTGGCAATTCCAAGGCCTCGCAGGCCGCCGCCCTGCAAACGGGCATCGAGACGGCTTCGGCGAAAAGCGCACCCGGCCCCAGGGCGCGCTGACCGCACGGGAAGTGTGCTTCCCCCCAAGCGGGACGCAGAAATATTGTTTTCTGCAGGTGCTTCTGGCCCTAGCGAAGAGCTTCCAGGATCGGATCTTCTTCGCCGCGTGAGCGCCTTGCTTTTTGAGGGCGTTTGACCACGCTGGCAGGCCTACCCGATTTCACACTCGACCATGTCGCCGTTGTTCGTGACAACACGCCCCAAAGCTTAAGAAATAGACTTTCCCGACCATCCCAAAGGGTGGTGGCTTGCTTGTGATAATGAACCTGGGACATCTGTGGGCTGGGGTGCAGAAAAGGCCCCATGGTGGGACCATCCGTTGCTTCCCCATGATGGGTGGAGAAACCTTCTGTGTCTGTACTCACACCCAATTGATCCGGAGAGTTACCCAAAGCCTTATCCACAATCTGGTCCAATGGGCTGGCGGTGACCATCAAATCGGCCACTAAATCAATGTCCCAATCTGAGTTCCAGGCCGCCCCGGCCTTAGCAACCTCAAGGTGAAATGACAGCATGGCGAAGCTTTTATCGAAAACTTCGGTCAGACTCTCCGTCCACCCCTCCGTTTCCCCATAAAGTAGGGCAGCTTCAAAAGCCGTCGCAAAGCATGCTAAATCCGCCAGGGCATGGGCGGTTGCACCATTTGCCATAAAACGGATGATGCTACTTGGTGGGCTTTCAAGATGGACCATGGTTGAAGAACGGTATGCACTCAGACCAGCTTCAACTTTGGGCATGAGGACGAGGCATTCTTCAATGAATGTGTCTCGTTCTCCTCGCTCTGTGTCACTGCCCTTACGCTCTGAAGGGGGTGCGCCAACGTTTGCACACGACACGGCGCAGGGTATTTCACCTGATGTCTTGGATCTGGGGCTTGCCCGCTTTCGACTTTTTTTGGGGATATTAGTCACAGACCAACATCCTCCTGTTCATACCAAGCTTACACGGCACGATCTGAGAACACGTAAAGGCCCAGCATATATCCGCGCTTAAGCCGTCACGGCGTCCGAAATCGCGTCATCTAACTCGGATGTTGCCGAGGTGGTCCGGGCCTTGCGGTAGCGGTAAATGCCGTAACCGGCTGCGGCGATGACGCCACCCAGGATGATAGGACCAGCAGCGCCGAGCCCCAAGCCAAGGCCCAGGCTCATGCCGGTACCAGTCCATAGAGTGCCGACCGCAGCGGCACCCTTGGAGGCAGCACCAGCAGCGGCGCCCTTGGCAACTGAACCCGCCACAGCAGCTTTACCGGCAGTCTGCAATGCCACAGTCTGCATGGCACCCTTGGCGGCGATAGCGCTTCCGACTGCACCCTTAGCGGCGACACCCGTCACAGGATTGAGAACCAGGAATTTGCTCGTTGTACCAGCCATCATAGGAGCCTCGCCAATAGCGAAGGTCTTGCCAACCAGCCACGGCAACTGCCCAGCTCCATGTTGAACCTTGAGGACAACCAGATCCTTCATAGTGGCAGCGGTTTCACCAACGGGCTGAAGGAAGAGCCAATTGGCGGCTCCATTCCCGGCGGCAGTGGTCTTCGCCACCATGAAAGTCTTGCCGGTCATCATCTGGACCTGCCCGGCCTGTCTCGCGCCCTCGAGCTTCATCATGATCATGCCATTCCCGCCGCCCTGGGTGGCGGCAGCCGTCAGGCCACCAGCGCCAGCAGCAACGGCAGCGCCCTTTGCTGCAACACCGGCTTTGGGGCACAGCACAAGCCATTTGCTCATGCCGTCTGCAACGAGAGGGGCTTTGCCGACGGTGACTGTCTTGCCCACCATCCCCGACAACTGCGCGACTTGACGGGCACCTTCCAGCTTGAGGGCGACGGCACCCTTTCCAACGGTAGCGCCAGCTGGGTTCAGGAACAACCAGTGTCCCATTCCATTTCCAGCAGCAGTAACCTGACCTACCGTGTAGGAATTCCCGGTCATCGATGACAGGAGAGCGGCCTGGGTGGTTCCCTCGACCTTGGCCATGATCATTTGGTCAAGCATGCTAACTGCTCCCTATACAATGACGCAGAGCGACAAGCCGATCTGCTGAAGATACCCCTAATCTTGCCAATGTTACATAGACCTAATATACGCCTATGTATATTGTGATTAAGTTATAGCAAGCTGAGGCGATATCTGTCCAAAGAAATATATCTCGAGCAACCTGAAGTTCGTGTCCTACGAAGTCCAGGGTGTCATCAATCAAATTGATCATGGAGATATCCTGCCCCTTGCTCACTGTTTTGTGGGGGTCTGGTCGATCCGGGTGATGATTTCCACCCACCGCATCCAGTCGTCGAGATTGTTCTCAAACTCGATCAGAAGGGCAACGGAGCTACTTCCATCACGGCGGATTTCCTGAAATTTCTTCACCCCCAGAACCACATTCATATTCGGGCAGATAATCTTGGTGACGGCCTTGACCTCGGCCCCATGAGTCTCGAATTTGACGCCGTGCATGGAAAGATTGATGGCAGCCGTTTCCATCTTCTCACCATCAGCACTGATCCATTGAATTTCCATGGCTCCGGAAGGCACAGCAACACGCAATGAGAATCGTCGCTCGACCTTGACAGCTTCGCTTTGCGCAATAAGAAGCTTCCGCCGCAACTTCTCCGCGTCATCAAGGGCGCCTTTGACCTTGGCGTCAATGTACTGGGAGGCAAGGTCCACTGGAACGGCTGGTTCGGCCTTGGCCGCCGCTCGTCGACGGTAGACAATCAAAACGCCAATAACACCGCCCAACAACACAAGAACAATCCCCCATATGGGAAACTGACTGACTTGCGTATCCGCAGGAGCGACGGACTGCGGCGCAACCGGCTCCGCCACCCTGGTTTCGATGGGGGGAGATAGCGGCTTGGGGGCGGGTTGCTCACTCGGCTGAATCTTCGAAGCGATCTCAGGAATTGTGGTCAGGGCTATAGCGGCTCGATGCTCGTGGTCGTCCGGCAGGGCTTCCTTGACAATGGCACTGGAATGCTGCTGCAAGGCCGTCATGGCCTTCTGCAATTGCTCAACGGGGTTTTCCTGAGCAGCCACCCGCATCGGCAGATATTGGGCACCCGCTGCCTTGGCCCAGGTCTTCAAATAATAGGAGGTTCCAGATAAATCCCAGATGATTAGCCGATCCCCGATCAGTTTGGCGATGCCGGGCATCTGGCCTTCGATCAGATCGATATTACGGGCGTGGTACAAGGCACCGAGCTTTTCAAACTGTTCGCGCTTTGAAATCCCGGCATCCTTCATTTGTTGATACTGACTGTTCAGATTGTCATAGCGGGAGTCCGCTTGAACCTCCTTGCTGAGATAGCCCAGCTTGGCATCCCAAATCTCAGGCTCGCCATCGGATATGATCACGGCCAGTTTCGTCGAGGATTTTGCGAAATTCAGCAGATAGCGAAAGGGCATCTCCAAATCCGTCGCCTTGCCGACCGTTTCAATGCCGTCGATGGCCCGATTCACGGCATTGATGTCGGTGGTGGGATCGCGATCGATGGCGAGGTGGCGGTACAGGGTTTCGTCGAACCCGACGATTTCGATCTTATACGGATTGTCGAAGGTCTTCAGGAAGGTAAGCAGCCAGGCCTTGGAGGCGAGTTTTGGATCATGCTTTCCAACCGATCCCGACTGATCGAACAAGATGATGATGTCCGGCTGCTCTTGGGCTGAAACTGGACGAACAGGGCCAAGAAAAACACTGGCAATCAGGGCGGCAGCCAGAAGGATGCGAGCAACCATGTCCGTCCCCCGTCTATTCTAGGTTGGACAGAATGGTCGAACGCTTCTCCGCAAGGAAGTCCTTGATCTCGGTCTCGGCCATGAGCTTGCGCTCCGAGGCGAAGGTCGAGAAATATTCATGGATACTGTCGAATTCGGCTGTAACTTTCTCGATCAGCTGACGCCGCAAGTCAGTGACCTCGGTCTGATAGCTGCTCTCAAACCGTTCCTGAAGCCGCGACTTTTCAGATTCCGTCCACGCCATGATCTTAGACAGCGCCAGTTCCTTTTGCGCGGCGATGGCCCCCTCCATTTCGGCTACTTTTTCCCGGCGGCGCTCGTCGATGTCCCGATCCAGTTCGGCCATCTCAGCCTCAACCTCACGCTGCCGAGCCAAGAGAGCGGTGATTCTTTCGTCGAGAGCGTCCTTTGTTCGGGTGAGGTCAGTGACATTAGAGGACAATTCATCCGCATGTGTTCTCTTGCGACCGACCTCCTCCTGAAGGCCGGAGATTAGCTCTACCAACTTCTGCTCGACCTCACGAAGCTCGTTCACACGGGTTTCAGCCACAACCTTGGCAGTGATGGCGGCGTTGATTTCAGCTTGCTCGGCCGCCAGCTTCTCGGCTTTACGGGCATCCACTCCCTGCTCAAATTCACGGACAGAGGCGAGAAGCGCATCTTCTCTTGCGGCAAGCGCATTTACCCGAAGTTGAAGATCGGCCTTCTGCCGGGTAAGCTTCCCAGCGTCATCGGCACCCTGAAAGTTTATTGGTCGGCTATCCTTGGGGACTGGTTTTGCCTTGTCGCGATCAGCCAGTTTGGACACGCCAACCATGACGGCCAAAAACCCGCATGCTGACAGAGCGATAAGAAGTATCGGCATAATCCCCCTCAAATGGCTAACGGCCATATTCGCTTAGATTAGCACAGCCGGTATTGCCGTAAATATGGACTATACCATGGCGGCGGCAATTTTATGCTTTCGTGCCCGAGTGGCCGCCAGCTTGGATTCAGTGGAATGCTGAAGGTCCAATGCAGCTTTCGCCTTCCGCTTGGCGGCGGCGGCCAACTTGGCGGCCTGCTTGGCATTGACACCGGCGGCTAATGCACGCTTCTCAGCCTCGTTGGCCTCGGCGATTAGCCTCTCTGCTGCCGCGATTTCGGCGGCAAGCTCCGCTGCCAGGGCCGCCTCATCGTCCGGTGAGGATACCAGCTTTCTAAATGCTCCGTATACAGCATCAGCCATTGACGCGACCTGGGAGACTATTGTGGCGGTCTCTTGACTGCTCTTGGTCCAAGAGCGGGGATTGCTCTTTGGATTGGCGGCATACATCCGATAGGCCCCATACCCAGCTAAGCATACAGTTCCCGCGAGCAATGCAGGCCCCCAAGCGCCGAGGCCCAAGCCAAGACCAAGACTCAGCCCTTTTCCAGAAAACATGGATGAAATCAGCTTGACCCCATTCGTGACCCCGGCTGAGGTCGCGTTGATAGACCCAGAGCCGACCCCAGTAAGGTTGGTGTAGGGGATGCTTATCTTGCCAAGAGCGATACTGGTGGAGGAAGCCTTGGCAGCCCCCGAACTTATCCCGGAAAGCTTGGAAGTCGGAGGAACCAGCTTTACAGCGGCGGTGCCTGCAGATTTGACTTTCGTCGCACCAGCGCCGCCCCCGCTGAGATGGCCGAGCTTGCCCATGGCGTCAGGTGAACTCATGCAACATCCCCAATCCTTCGGAAGGCTATAACAACGGCGCAGTTAGAGCAAAAGCACTAATGATTTGAACGTTACCGTATCGCAATGCAGCCAACAAGGCACTTCTGTCTGAATCTGCTTTAGAAATTTGTTTTAGCGAAGGATTCACGTTTAACTCCGTGTCACAGGGGTGACTCGGAGTTAAACGATCCTGCGCTAGCGGCACAAGGAGACCCGGCGCGAGGTAAATAAGCGCCCCCCACCAGCCTATCCGAAGACAAGAGCCTGCGATTGCGGAGGATCTGCCCCAGTGTCCGTCCGAAAGGTTGTCATAGCGTTTCATGACAACCACCTGGACAGGCGCTCACAGGCTGATATCGACCCTGCCCGCCGCACCAGCCGACTCGTCGAGCTTGGGCAGGCAGGCGAACAGCCTTCCTGCATCAACCCCTGCTCTCTCCATCAATTCCTGCTTGACCGTCTGGGCGCGTCGCTCGGCCAGGGCCTTTAGGGCGGCCACGTCGGGCGGTGTTTTCTCGGGCTTGGCCTCGGCATTGACAATCTTCTGCATCGAATAGAGCAGCCCCAACTCGTCGCGCTTGCGCCGCTCCAACAGCACGGGCCAGTCGGCCCCGGATGCCGAGACGGGACAAAGCGACAATTTCAGCTTGGGACGGCCCTTCATCAAATCTGCGATGGCGGACAGACGGGAAAGCCCCTGCTCGTCCATGCGCTCGTCGCCGGGGCTGAAGGTGATCGGCGCCAAGGTCGGCGCTTGCTGATCGGTCATCTTCTCGATCAGGATCACCACCGGAAACACCACCTTAAGCGTTGTCAAAGCCGTTTGGCGCATGGCGCCGCCGATGGCCTGCGACATGGCGTCGCTGAAATCGAATTGCGGATCGGCCAGATCGCCGCTGACCGGGATGGAAAGCCGGATGCGATCATCGCCGTCGCGCAGCAAATCCAGCACCATGGAAACCGGCATCGAGGCATGCTTGGCCAAGGGCGCGTTGGGATCGGGCTGGGCGGCAAACAGATTGGACAGCGCCAGATCGACCTTGCCGGAAAGTGCGCCATTCTCGAGAGACACCGTCATCTCGCCGTCGAGATGGCCGGTCTGAAGCTCGACCCCCAGCGTCTCGGAAGTATAGGGCGACAGCGGCGGCAATTCGAACGCTTTGACCCGGCTGCTGAATTTGGCGGAAATGCCCGTCGCAAAGGGCTTGGCCGAGCCTTGAATCGAAATCAACGCCGCCCCGGCCCTGGCCTCCAACTCGAACGGGCTTTCAGAGCCGGGCTCGGCCGAATCAAGATTTGAAAGAGACAGCTTTACCTTATCGAAGGTGATTCCAACCGGCTGTTTCGGCGTATTGTCAACGAAGTCAAACCGGCTGTCGCCTGCGATGGCGAAACGGCCAAGCCTGATCCGCTGCAAGGGAGCCATCGCGCCAGCAGTCTCGGTCTCGGCCTGTTTTTTGCCTTCGGCTTTGGCGGGCCCCTTATCACCCGAAGGAGACGCTGGACGACTCATCTTCAAGGCCAAGCCATCGAAGGTCAGTCCCTCGGCCTCCATGGCGCCATCGGGGCCGAACCGGGCGCGGTCCAAGGTGATGGCTTTGGACAAGAAACGTTCGGCGGAAAGGATATCCGCCTTGGCCACTGCATCTTGCATGGCAAGGCCATTCGCATCGACCGCCAATTTTGCCGAAACAAAAATAGCGCCGTCCTGATTCTGCCCAAGATCGATTTCTCCCCAGGTCATGGCGCGGTCATGCCGATAAAGCAAGGAAGGGGTATCCAGACCAATTCCGGCGTCTGACAGCTTGCCTTCGAAACGAGCCGAGATGTCCTGCTCTCCAAGGCCAAGAACGGCATGCCCCAGCCAGGTAAGTCCCTTTGTGCGGGCAGCAATTCCCGCCCCGCGCATGCCAGCGCTATTCAACGTCAATCCGCCCTGCCAATCGACCTGCCTTGCCTCGCCGCTCCAGGCAAGGTTTTCTGCCACAATCTCCAACCCCTCAGCCTCGAAGCTCTGTCCCGACGCCTGGGCTTTCAGATCGCTGAAGGAAAGTTTCCCTCCGGCTCTGATCTCTGGCTTTAGGGGAAGACCAGCCCCCGAAAGCGTCAGCGAGCTGCTTAGCTTCCCGTTCAGGACATCCAGCCCGGCCCCCGCCAGCAAAGGAGCAAAAAGAGCAAGATCAAGCTGGTCGGTGGAAAGCGTCAGCTCGAATCCGGGGCTGCCTGCAAAGGGCGTGGCCGTGCCTGCCATCTCCAGCGGATTGCCATCAACCTTGCCCTTGAAATGAAAATGGAGTGGCGCGGTCGGGGAAGCTCTTTTAACCGAGCGCAGTTCCAACTGCTCGATCTCGATCCCCAATTTCAGTGCGCCGTCCGCCAGATCGACACGGCTTGCCGCGAGATTCAAGCGATCGATATCGAAGCTCCAGGCACTCCCCTCGCCCCCTGAAGAAAGATCGATCGGGGCTCCATTGACCAATAGCTTGTCCCCGTCGCGAACGAGGCTGATCGAAAGGCCGGAGAGGTCCAGGCTTTGCACCGCCACCTCACGGTGCAGCAAGGGAAGCCAGCGGAAAGCGAAATCGAGTGTCTTAAGGCCGAGAGCCTCGCCAATTTTCGGCGTGGCGCGAAAGCTTCGAATGACCAGCCTACCGTCAAGAAGTTCGATTCTGGTATCGGCAATGCTGACGTTGCTCATGCCCATCCGGCGCATCGCCTCGCCAAGACCCCAGCGCAAGCCCACTTCCGGCAAAATGAGAAGGGCCGGAAGGCTCAGCAACAGGAAAGCGCCCAGAAGCGTTAGCGACAGCCTCAGGCGACAAGACAATCGGCTCCATCCGGCCCATACGGCATCCAACATCATTCTTCCAGATAATCAATCGGTTCGGGCTTGGGTAGAGAATAGCAGGCAGAGCAGTCCGTCAGCAAGAGCGTGTCGATACGTCGTATTGAGGACAGGGAATGGGCTTTGCAAAGAAAGAAACCACGAGGTAAAAACGAATCCCTTGCCTGCGCCGTCAGGCTTGAATAATCTCGCGGCAGAAAAATCCTTTGTCGAAGCAGGCCATGAAACCAACAGATCAGCTTCCCCTGTTCCCAGAGCCAATTCAATCCCGCAAGGCAGCACCGGAATCATCAGAATTCTGGCAAGCCGTCCGCTCGCTACGCCTTGCAGGCCACAAGGTGTATCGGGCAGGGGTCAGCCATCATCTTCTCGATGGCAAAAGGATCGAGGAGAAACATCTTGTCAGGTTGGCAAAGGCCCATCTGCGGGACCGTTGATCCGTTTACGAATGCAAGTTGGCGCGGGCAGAAGCCAGAAGACCCGCAAGAAAGCCCTTGCCGCATCCGCTGTGATGCGGCTAGAAGAACGAAGCAAGAAGGCAAGTGACTAGTTAATCAGGCCGCATCACATAACACATTGATTTCAAATACGCGCCCGTAGCTCAGCAGGATAGAGCACAGGATTCCTAATCCTGGGGCCGTGGGTTCGAATCCCGCCGGGCGCACCAAGAAAAAACCCCACTAAATCAACGATTTAATGGGGTTTTTCTTTGCCGGGAAACCAGCTAATGATGCCTGAAAATTACGTTTTGGGCATCACCTTGGGCATCAGTCGGGGCAACAGCCCCCGCATCGAGGCGGATAAAAGTAATTCATCAACCGTTTTTCGGCCTCATCGAGCGCTTTTTTTTGTTGGTCGGCGATCCTGTCGGCCTGGGCCTTGGCGGCTTCGGTTTGGGCTTCCTCGTCGTCGTCATTGCTATATCTATTGCTCATGATCCGCGCTCCCCACTATTCGTTGATTTCGACGATAAGGTACTTTTTCGGGGCCTGGGCGGCCTGGGCGGCCTGAGCGGCGCGCGCGGCCCTGATCTCCTCCCCCCACTTGAGCCACCATCGGGGCGAAGGAATCCAGCCCCAGTGGGCGGCGACGGGACAGGCCGCCACGGCCATGCCACCCAGCAAGGCGAGGGTCGGCTCGACCCCCTGGGCAAACCAAAAAACTGCCATGCCACCCACCCCGCTAATCAGGACAGGCGACACATAAGCCGCTGTTTTACCATGTAATTTAAGCTCGCTGATCAACTGATTACTCATGTTATTTACTCCGTTGAGGGGCTGGGGCTGGGGTGGTGCTGGCAGCGTCAAGCCATTGGTTTATCTGGCTTATTGACCAGAATTTACGACGACCCAGATAAATAGGCCTCGGGAATCGACCGTCTCGAATCCAACGCCAAAGCGTTGATTCGCTAATGTTACCAATGGCTTCCTTGAGCGCCGCAGAATTAACAAGCGCGTCTATATCATCACAAGTCTTTGTTTTTGAAGGCATTTCGCCCTCCTTCTTCATTCGAGAAAAGGGGACGCGGGCGCACTTGGCGGCGTATGTGGTTGATTTGGTTGAGTAAACCGCACGGGCTCGCTTGGAGGGCGGTTTATTGCGACTGCAAGCGCTTGATTTGGCTTGCTTTTATGCCGGTCGTCGCATCTGCGGGCTGGTTGCCGCACCGGCTGACATGTCTTGATATGCCAGCACAATTCAGGGGATATGTCAATAATCGATTTCTTGGTCTTCCTGGTCGCGCTGATTATCGGCGTATAAATCACGCTCGACCTGGGCCAACGCGTTGTTTTTGCAAGCGATTTTAAGGGCTGGGGCCACGGCGAGGGCGGGGCCGAGGCCGGGGGCGATGTACTCGACGACCGCCCCCTTGAGGGCGTCCCCGGCCTGGTTGGCGGCTTGGGTGGCGGACCAAGCCGCCGCCTGCTGAAGAATTTTACGCATGTCCGATTCCTCCTTAGTGCTTGATAACATTCAGAAAATCATCGAGCGAGCCTCGCTCTGGTTTGTGATGTACAGGCTTGGCCTGCTGCACAGCCTTGGCCCGCTGCACTTCTTCGACCTGCCTATCCCATTTATCTTGACCCATAAACCTCTGTAGGCGCCTCTCCATATAGTTAATTTCATCTTCAAATTCAAATAGTTGACGCCCTTCAATGGCTGCATTTCGCACCCTAGTTGCAAACTCACAAAGCATTAACACTAAATGCGCTTTATGCTCCCCGAAGTCTTTGACGCATTTGTCTTTTTCGCACTGGTCAAAGTCAGGGTTTGCGAGCCCCAACCCGCGAGCTAATTCCTCAGCCATAGCGATCTGATCGAGAGAATCGTCAATTTTATCAACGCTCTGGCGCAAAAGCTCGATAACTTGAACCATTTCAGGCGTTAGATAATTCCCATCCTCATCATGCAAAAAGCATTGTTTTTCAAGGACTTCAAGACCTCGACCAACTGTGTTAGCAAGGGCAACACACGCATTAAGATCAGCCCTAGCCTTCACGTCTACCATTGCGCATATCTCATCCATGTTGGCAGTTTTTGAAGTTTTACTCATTGTCGTATCCTTTCGACAGTTAATCCAAAGTCAAACGCAGCGGTTTGACTGTCAAATATCAAGACTAAGTGCTTGATATGTTTATATAATGCAGGATATTGATTGGCATGTCAATCAGCCAGACCGGATAATTACTTTAGTTAACTATCCGAGAGACTCTATATATATAGAGTCCGTGGGTGATCGACTGGCTAGGTTTATTCATTAATATATTAGATACCAATTCCCCCACATCCCCCCTCTCTTCCACACCCTCCGCGCGCATTGTCGCCTTCTTTCTCTCTTTTTTGCTCGCTACCAAATCCAACGCACCGCCGATCCCAGCAAAGAATCCCACTGCTTAAAGCCAGTTTATTTGATTAAGACAATAATAACACAATAATAATTCATCAACGCCAACATTAAACGCATGCTGGCGCACTAATGATAATCCTGACTTGATTTTATTGAGCCGACAATTGCTTCAATTTCGCAAGGGTGGCAATATACTATGTTCGTTATAGAGCCATTCCCAAATATAATTAAAGCCTAACTCTTTGCAGTTTCGCAAGATTGCACCGAACAACGCACCATTTACTTCTTTATTTCTTCGAGATATTTGAGTCCAAGTGGCGCGGTCGATGGTGCCGGCGATCCGATACATATGATGCTCTTCATCCTCTTGATTTTCTTCGTTTTCTTCGATGATCCCGCAATCTTTTTTTAGGTCGTTTGAGAATCGAAGCTGCCTCAAATCTTTGATATCGTTAACGAATTCGCTCCAAGCTTGCCGAGCCCAGTCATAGCCAGCACCCGCGCACCCAGCCCGCCTTAGAACATCGAATGGTTGCAGGCTTTGCCCGCCATGATTATTTATCACATCTGAATCTTTTGTAAAATACTTGGCGGCGTCCTGGTCCGACATGGTGACTTTTGCTGACGCTCCGAACCACATTAAGTTACACTTTTTCAGGCACTTAACCCAATCCAGCTTGACGGCATGGACAAGCTGGACAGCCTCATCGAGAGATTCCGCATTGATAAATAATGATATATGCTCATGGGGCAGCCAGCCCCAGGCCCGCGAAAACGGCACGTCCGTTTTGGTGATGCTGCCCTTGAGGTGCTTTGCAAGCTCTTTCCAGCTTTTACAGCGGGTTAGCAGTGTTTTAGCGGCTCGGAAATCCTTGCGGCGCTGCTCAAGCCGGGTCCAGCCTTCGAACCCGGCGGTCAGCGTTAAAAGCAACCGATGATATTGTTTTTGCTCGGCCCAACCATACGCTTTGTTGATAAGCGATTGATTTAACCGGCCTTTTCGGTCTGCGCACACCGGGCAGACCCAGACATTACCGCAGGTCCATTGACCGGCGAAATAGTGGTGATTTCCGCCACCGATGCGAATTTCTACACCCTCGGCCTGGGGGTTAACGTCATGAAAACAAACATGAATACGGTGATCTCGGGGGGCAAGTTTTTTTGATAAATGTTGAAGGCGAAAGCGGATTCCATCGACATCAATCGGCAGACCCAGGATGGGGTCGGGTGTGCGGGGGGATTGGGGGGGCGGGAGGAACATAACGTACCTTTGAGTGGCTTGGCTGAAATAAATTTAGGTCAAACTCAAGTGTAATGCAAGAAGAGTCTTGATTTATTCGTCGGGCACATATATATAAAGAGTGCGGGACATGGCTTGGCAGCTTGAAACGCAAAACAAAACCCCCCGGCATCCTCCAGCCGGGGGGTTTTTCATTGCAAAAATCGCAAGTCAACAGTCTAAAATCAATCCAATACTGTCATGGCTTGAATTGGACTGACATTTCATGACCGTTCACCGCTCGATGCTTTGGAAGCGGTTGATGCGCTTCCTGGCCTTGGCCTGGGCGGGGCTGGTGGGCATGGCCTGCCCCATGCCCTGCTGTCTGGGGGCCTGGGCTGGCTGCCAGGACTGCCCGGCCTGGCGCTGCTGGCGTCGGTCGTGGTCCTGGCTCATTTTTTTAGCCGTGGCTAGGGTGAGGCCAACCTCGCCGATGAAGCGGCGGTGGCCGGATTCATCGGCCATGATCGCGGCGGCCATGCGGTCGCGCTCCATTTTTTGGCGCTGCCAAGCTGCGAAATCCGGCGTTTTTTGGTAGCTCGGAACCGACTTGAGCGCGTTCCAGCCGTCGCGGCATTGCTCCACTTTTTCGGCCCATTTCTCGACCCTTTCTTGGGCTGCGATCTGCTCGTTAGTGAGCCTGGATTGCCCGCTCCACTTCATCAATTCAGCCTGATTCACGCCAGCCGCCCGCGCGTGATTCTTGATCGATTTCCATTCAAGGCCCCCGATTTCGCGGGCCTCTTTTCGAATCTGTCGGCGCTGGTCGGACAGCGCCCGCCATTTAGCCGGGTCGAGTTCCCAGGCGAAACAGTTTTCGGCCTTGGCGGAGCGAGCCAGCCCGGCCATTTCGCGGGCGTATTCTTGCCTCGATTCCCGTAATTTTTTGATTCGATTCACCAGCGGATTGACGCTGATTTTTAGGTCAAAATCGGCAATCGATTCCTTACCGCCGCGTCGATCCCATGATTCGGCGATGGCCTGAAAATCGCGGAATTGCGCCGAATCGGCGTAAATATTTAGCTCGTCCCGGTGGCGGGTCGCGCTTACATAGGCCGCGTTTCTGTCCGTGTTTTTCGAGGATAAATCATAAGTTTTATCGACGGTTGCGCCCTGATTTTTATGGACGGTCGCGCTTGCGGCATAGCCCGCAGAAAGTCCGTCGTATTTCTGGCCCCACTGATTGGGGGCCGCCGAGATATCGACCGTCCGGCCTGAGTCGAGCCGGACGCGCAAGCTGCCGTCCTGATTCAAGCCCTCGACCAAACCGAATTCGCCGTTGCGGACGCCCATTCCGCGAGCTTGTTTCTGAGCTTCTGCGAGCATGGATTTACGATGCTCGATCTCTTTTTTTTGATATCTTTTTAGCCGCTGATAGCGGGCGTCAAAATACATTTTTGCGAAGGGCGCAAGAATCGAGGGCATGTTGCGCGTGATAAATCTTCGGGATGATTTGAAATCATCCCATTCGCGGCTGTGCCGATTCCGCACGGCTTGAAGGGCCTTTTCTTGAAAATCAGCCGCCAACATCACGGCGGCGTCCTGGCTCGATTCACGGACCAGCGAGCCAGAATCGTTAGACGTAAATGCAACTCTTTCTCCGATATAATATGTACGTTTTTGGAATTCGCCCGCCACTTCAGAAAGGTGGCCGGATTCGATGAGGCGATTCCGAATCGACTCATTTATTTGAGCCACCTCGTCCTTCAGCCCGGCCAGGGCGAGGCGCGATCCGTCCGGGCGGGCGCTCAAATCCGCCACGTAATCGGATGTGATTTTTTGAATCGGGTCATCGATTATGTGGACATGGCCGCGGTCGGCGTAGGCCTTCAAGCCGTCTAAAATTCGGCCATCGGCGAAAGCCTGGCTCGCTTCACGCTGCCAGCCTTCGCGCTGGCGTCGAATCTCTTCGACGCGCGCGGATGGGTGCCGACTCAAAAGCTCGGAGAAAGGCGAGCCAGCATCAATCGGGCTAAGCTGATCCGGGTCGCCGATCAGGACGACTTTCGCGCCCACTTTCTCGGCGCGATTCAACAGGTCGCGCATGTCGCGCGTCCCGATCATCCCCGCCTCGTCGATCAAAATCAGGTCGCCGGGCTGGAATGCTTTCTCGGCGGTCTGCCCCCTGGCTGCCCGCCCCTCGGCGAATTTCCAGGCGGCTATCGTGGCGGCCACGTCAACGCCTGCGGCCCGAGTCAGGCCATCGACGGCGACACCGGCGAGGCTGACGCCCACCACGCGCTTACCTTCCGCTTGGGCTTGATCGACCAACGATTTTAGCAAGGTCGTCTTGCCGCTTCCGGCCAAGCCCACCATAAGCTTGAGGTCGCCCGCCCCGGCGATGTGCAGGGCGGCGGATTTCTGCTCGGCGGATAAAAAAGCGTAATCGCGATCCAGCCGGGATTCGAGCCCGGCCAAATCTATGTTGACGCTCTGGCGGTCGGCTAAATTTTTTGCGGATTCGAAAGCCGATTTTTCGGCGGTCACGTAATCCGCCGTCGTAAATTTTCCTGCGGCGGCGTCAAGCTCAACGACGACGCCAGATTCGACCAGCTTGGAAAGATGATCCAGCCCGGCTTCGGTCTGAATCGAATCGCCCCCTGATTCTTGGGCGAGCGAGCGCAAAAACTGGCGCTCGGTCCAGACGGCATGCCGCTGCCCGAGGCTGGCGGCGACGTTCTGCGCTAGTTTTTCTGACTCTATATATAGAGAGTCGGGCATCGATATCGCGCCGATCTCCTGGGCGGTGTTGAAGACAACGCCCCGGTGCGTTGTCCTTTCTTTTTCGATTCCTCTTTCGGAATAACTTTGAAATTCTACCCGGTCCTCGATTCCGAGCGCGGCTAACTTTTCATTTTGAAGCCGGGCAATCGTGGCCCGGCCCTCCAAGGTAAATTCCCTGTAGTTGGTTGGGTCGGCGATGCTGCGGCATTTTGATTTTGAAAATGTCCCGTCAGATTCCAGAATTCGCGCCGAGTGAATTATGTGGGCGTGTAAGTTGCCCGGCTTGTCGTGAATCGAAAATTCGGCCACCATCCCCCGCGAAGTTATATGTTCGCGGATAAAATTTTCTATGATTTCGCCCGCCTGGTCGGGCGGAATCGAATTATGAATCGAAATTATGATTCGATGAGCCGGGCTGGCCGACATTATTTCACGGTCGGCGCGTTTTTGATCGCGCCGGAATCTCTGACCTAAAATTCGGTCCTCTTCATTTTCGATTCGAGTCCATAAATCGATTCCGTTATTTAGACCGAGAGATTCGAGGGTGCGACCCTCGGGCAGGATCACGCCCGAGGCCGCCACACGCTCGCCTAAGTCCTTGCCCTTTTCTTCGAAGTCCCCCCTCCGATTCACATAGTCGGATTGGGTGGTGACTCTACGATAATCATAATTCTGCCCGTCTCGGTCGATACATTTCGACCGGCTAATATAAGCCGACTGACCGACGACGGAGCGGCTTCCCCGCCCGTCCCCCGAATCTCTCTTAATTATCGCCGAGTTATATGTAAGCTCCATCTGGAATCCTTTCTTTAAATTTCGTAAGTATCATTTTTAATGGTTCTAAAACGATACTTACGATAACTGCTAATATAAGAGTCCGCCGAAAAATCTGAAAAATTATCGAAAGTATCATTTTGAAAAGCTCTAAAATGATACTTTCGATGAAGACCGCAGAAATCCTCACTTTCTTAGAATAGCGGCTTGATTCGATGGAAAGTGTGGCCCGGTCTGGCCCGATTCCAGGGCCGGGCGGGGGGTGTGGCCCGATTCCAGGGCCAGGACACCCCCGCCCAGGGCCAAAGCCGTAAGGGCCAGGGCCAAGGCGGCCCGCATCCTAAAAAACTTAGGCCCTAACTCAGCCAGAACTGCACGGCGTCCTCGCATTTCGGCCTGCCCCTCGGCCAGCCAGTCGGTCAGATGGTCGAGATTCGGGGTGGGGGTGGGAGTGGGGGTCGATTCTGATTCATCTGTCATTGTCGATTCCTTTCATGTGTTAGGCGGCTAATTGATAGCCTACGGCTAGATTATATGCGCGTTTTTATTCGAACGCAAATCGCAGAATCGTACACCACCCCTATGGTCGATTTGATCGATTTAGTTCAAAATAATGTGGATGATCGATTCATGATGATATTGCGCCGCTGAGTCGGGATGAAATTGTCGTTTTACGCGCCGCGAGGGCCTATCAAACTGGCGCTGCGATGAGCAACGCCTTTAGTGCGCGTTACCTAAAAAGCCTTAAGCCCTGCTTTTTACTTTTATGACTTGCTTTACATATAGTTTCGCGCTATCTATTGTGGTCAAAGCGATAAAAATGAGGCCCACCCATGGTCAAAAAACATCAAACGCCTGAAGAAAAATTGCAAAGAGCCCAGGCCAGGTTGGCGCGGGCTTCGGCGCAAGTTTATCGAATCAAAAATCGCACCACGCTTGCGGTCGCAAAACGCCTAAAAAATTTAGAAAATGATGAGCTTTTGGCGCTCGCTTCGCTGCCTGAATCTGACTTGATTCGGGCGGTCAAACTGGCGGTCGGCCTGGCGTCGATGGACCCAGAAAAAAGGGCGGTGATCGCGTCAGCCCTGGCCGCGCAGCAGGCGGCCTAGCCCATGAGTGAGCCAGACTTTGATTTCGGCGAATATTCGCCCCAGCCGGTCGAGGCTGCGCCTGTGCAAGTCGATCCGCCCGCGCCCGCGCCCCTGCCGTTCCAGGCGGAGGGGGGAGACGACGACGCACCCGAGGCCGAGGCCAGCAACGCCCCACCCTTGACCAGCTATGCCCCCCCGTTTACCGATCTGTATTTTTGCCTGGCGCTGGCTGCCTCGATCCTCGGCGTTTATTTTTTGAGGCAGAATCTGGGCGAGGCTATATACATGAAGTACGGCCCCCTGGCGGTCGGCGGGGCGGCGATCAGCGCCGCCCTGCCGTTGCTCGCCTTGATTCCAATTCGCCCTTCCCACCCCCGGTCACGAATTTATTTTGCCCTCTCCGCAATTTCGATTTTGATTCTGTCCTCTCTTTATATTTTCGATTTTTTCTGGATGCTGAAATTCTCTGCCGCCGCCGCTTATTATTCATTCCTCGATTTTTTTTCGAATCAATATTCGCTCGATTTAACCGGCATGCTGGCGTCCCTTTTATCTAATTCCGGAATCACTCACGTATCTGCCCCCGTCATCCTCGACCTGCTGAAAGGCCTGGGTGCTGCTGTCGGCCTATGTGTCGTGGCCGCCCTCTCCCTTGCCGCCGCCGCAGCCCATGACCCCACCACCGCCGAAAAAGATGAGGATGGCAAGCGCCGCGCCCTCTCATCTCCCGAATCTCAGGCCTACTGGATGCCCCGCCCAATGATGGCGCGAAAATTTAGAGATAAATTTGGGTTAATCCTCGGCCAAATTTCTGAATCGAAAAACTCGCAATTGCTGGTCCATGAAATCGAAGGTCACGGAATCATCACGGCCCCAACCAGATCGGGCAAGGGGCTCTGGATTATTTTTCAGCTTTTATCGATGAAATGGGCGGGGTCGATCTGGCTTTTTGACCCCACGGGTGAGGGGTTCCGGGTCGCTTCCCAGGCCCGCTCGATGGCCGGGCGAAAGCAAATTTTGATCGATCCTTTGGGCGTCGTCGTCGGCGCAAAATCGATAAATCTAAATCCGCTGCATCCTCGAATCTGCCGTCGCCCCCCCGATCCGGCGTCGGTGGGTGACGTGCAGGCTTTGGTCGATTGTTTGCTCCCCGCGCTGGCCGGAAAATCATCGGCGGGATCGGGCTCCGAATTTTTTAATCAAAGTGGGCGCGATTTGATTAAGTCCATGATTATTTGGGTGCTGTCGGTCTATCCCCCCGAATCTCGAAATTTATATTCGGTGCAGCGCCTCCTTTCTCTTCCGCCCCTCCCGCTCGATGAGGCGGGCGAATTGCAAATCGAGGGCGTAAATCCGCCCTCGGACCCGCTTTTTCCCGCCACCCTGGGCGAGCTTTTTTTAATGATTTTGAAAAATCCAAGCATCGGATTTGGAATCCCGGCCAAGGAAATTGGCGGAATCATGAGAATCAAAGGGAGGGCCGACATAATTAAAACAGCCCTGAATTCATTAAGTTGGCTCGATGATCCGAGAATGCGCGATCATACGTCCGCCTCGTCAATTCACCCAGATTCATTAATGAATCAAAATTCAGACGTGCATGTAATTATACCCCCCGAGGCTTTTGAATTCTGCCGAGGCTGGACTCGGATTGTCGCCTCACTCCCGGCGTTCCTAGCCAGAACAAAACCTCCCCCCGCGCGCGTCCTGGTTATGCTGGATGAGGCGGCTCAGTTCGGTTATTTGTCTGTCGTCCCCCTGGCGTTCCGATTGGCCGCGAAATTTGGCGTCTCATATTTTTTGTTCGCGCAGGATCATTACAGTATGATCGATTTATACGGTGTAAACGGCTGGAAATCCCTGTGCTCGAATGCTGAATTGAATCTAGTCGTCGGCGTTTCCTCCGCCGATTCAGAATTCGCAAAAAGTTTAAGTCAGTCAATCGGGACGGCAACTTATCTGGACGAAACACATAAATCGACCAGCAGGAAAGCCGGGCTCGAATCCTTGGCGAATGCAAATATTAGTAAATCCGAGCAAACCAAAACCGTGCCGCTAATCAGCCCGTCTCAAATTCAGAATTTGGAATTTGGTAAAATGATTTTGCTGATGAAATTAAAGGCCGGGCGGAATTATCCGATTCGACTTTTTCTCCCAAAATATTTTGAGCGTTCCGAAACTAAAAAGCTCGCTCAAAAAAACACCGTCCGTCAAAAATAGGAGTCAGTCATGAGCCGCTTTTCGCCGTCCTCATTTTTGTTCCCGTCTGCTGGCTGGGCTGTCGCCGATCTCGGCCCGCTCGTTAGAGCCGCGCGGGCGGGCGCGGTTGAAATTTATATGGGTGTGAGGGGCTCTGATTTTTCGGCGGTCGTGGTTGCGCTGTTTTTTGCGGTGGCGTTGTTTGGTGCGGCCCCTTGGCTGCCTGCGCCTGTGGTGGGCGCGTTGTTCGGCCTGCTGCTGGCGGGCGCGTATTTCGGCCCGCGTCACCCCGCTATAATTCGGGCGCTGGGGTGGATCGGGCGGCATAAATATATAAGTGTGGCGGTTTTAGTCGGGCTGGGATTGTGCGCGATTTCGTCCCAGGCCCTCGCAATAGTGCCGCTTTTGATCGGGATCGGGGCTCTATATTTTTTGGGGCAGGATTTACAGAATCGCGTGAATCAGATGGCTAACTTCAGCACCGCCGATTTCGGCCAGGGGACAAAATTTATTCGGGAGCATTCACAAGATTATCTGTTCTCACTTTTAAATGCGATGTCGCGCGTCCTCGACGTCGCTTTACCTGTGATTCAGCCGGTCGCGCTGTCTATTTTACTCGGCGGCGGCATCATCGCCGCCGTGCTATGGGGAATCAAATTGATGGCGGGGGAGGGTCAGCCCCCATCAAAATATAAGGTTCTGTGGTTTATTGTTTTCTCGATTTTGGCGGCTTCGATTTTATCAAGCCCCGAAAAAACAAAATCATTCTACATGGATTGGTTTTCTACCCCCGCCCTGCAACTTGGCGCGGGAATTTCGGATAAAATTTTGGCCGGAAATGATGACGTGTCGGGCGCGATTAATTCGATGATGTCTAAAATGGGGGCGGACGTAGCGCCCCCAACCTGTGGCGGCGCTGGCATGTCGTCATATCAAAGTGCTGCCGTGGCGCTTGGTTGCAGCCTAAATTCGATTATTTCGGTGGTCGCTTTCCCCATCGCGTTGGCCGATTTTGCTAACGCTTTGTCCGACGCCCCCGATAAAATTTTTGCGTCGATGGCGGGGGTTGAGGATCGGTCAGTTTGGCCTTTGTCCTCGGAATTATGGTCGATCAAAATCAAGCTAATGCTCGCCTCCTGGCTCATCTATGCCGCTGGATTTGTCGTCGTTTTGTCTTTGATGTTATCCATGTTGATGCTGCTTTTTCGCGTGATTCTGCTCGGCGTTTTCTTCCCGTTCTGCGTCCTCGGTCTGCCGTTTCCGCCCTTCCGCCCGGCGCTTATCAGTTTGATTCGGGCGCTTGTAAATTCGGCGGCGGTTCTAATCGGCTGGGCCGCCGTGATTTTGATCACCTTTGAGATGTTTCGGAGGGGGTATGTTGATTTGCTGGCCGCGAATCCAGCGATGATTCCAGCCGGGGTCGAACGTGGTAGGATGCTTGATTCTGCCGGGTCGTTCGCCGTTTTCGTCAAGTCGATCTGCTTTGGTCCGTTGTTTTTTTCGACGATTATAACGTGTGTAACGATTTATGTGCTTCAAAATGCCGCTAGCGGAATCGCAACCATGCTCGTCGGCGGGTCGGACGGCCTCGATCCGGCGAGGCAAGCGTCGTCAACCGTGGTCGGGGGCTTGATTTCAGGCGCGACGGCTGGGGCGACGATGCTGGCGGGCCAGGCATTCGCCAAGCGCGGTGGAGTCAGCCTGCCTAAGCCGCCAGCTCCAACTGCTCCGGATGCTGGCGGCGGTGAGGATGCCCCTCCGTCGCCGAACCGTCGCCCTGATTGACGGGATGGCCTAAAAATCACACTATCTCTAAGCCCACACGAGGATCAAATCATGCCCAAAATCAAGCCCAAAAAAGCCACGAAATCCCCGCCACCTGGAACCATCCGGGGGCGGGGAAAGCTGGCTCAAAATGCGCGATTATTCGATGCGCCGGAAGGCCGTGATGTCGCTAAAATCATGCAAGCTGATTTCGATTCTATCGAGCCCCCAGCCCGCGAAAATTTAAAGGGCGTTCTGCTTCTACTTCGTGAATCGACCATGGATTTTATGCAAATCGAGGCGGACAAAAAAGAGATAACCCGGACAGAATATATCCGCCTGGTGGTCGAAAACTTCGAGCGGGTGGCGCGGTATCGCCGGGGGCAGATTTGGGATTCTCTTGGTCAAACTTGGATCGAAAAAAAGTGACTGTTGCGCTTAATCTCGATCCTATTTTAATCAATTAATTCTATCATGCTGGGCGTCCTGGATATTAATAGATATATTTATTTTCGGGCTGCTCGAATCATTCCGGACCAATCACGCAAGGGGGCGGCTTCAAGTCCGCCCCTTTCTTTTTGTACTCTTAATTATAGGGTGCATGAGTCATGCACCCCTGCCCAAGCGGCGAGCGCGGGGTAGTAAGCGCATGGGGCGCAGCCGGATTTTTTGGGGTGGTGCGGCCCGCAGCGAAGCGAGCCACGGCCCCGAAAAAATGCTTGCCCCTTGATGCGCGAGGGCAGCGCCCTTAGCCAACTCATTGCCTCTTCCCGCCTACGGTGGGTAAGTCCAATCGAGCGACCGTAAGAGTCTGGCGAGTGTGGACTTATCCACGGTAGCGGCCTGCGCTTCATGGCGACGCGAACATGCGAAAGGGCGGCCCTGGTGGACCGCCCCTTGCTGATGGTGGGGGGGCTTACGCCTCCCCACCATCAGCGATGGCGTCCAACTTTGCCGCCCAAGCCTGTAGCGCCGCCCTCCTCTGCGGCAGATACAGGGCGCGGTTATATGTGCCAGCCACCCCCGATTTAGCCCCAGAAATGTGATTCAAAATCGCTTCGACTACGTGCGGTTCGATGCCCAGATTCTCGTGGGCATGGGTGGTAAAACTGCGCCGAAAATCGTGCAGCGTCCAGGGCTGCAAGTCCTTCTGGCCCGCTTGTTTCCGGGCCGTCTTGATCGATTTATCGAGCGCCGACTTAGCGCGACTGTAGCCGCTAATTGGCGTTTTTCCGGTCGTCGAAAAAACGTACTCGCACCCTCGGATGCGAGGGGCGGATTTGATGATTTTTGCCGCTAAATCTGACAGCGGGATGATATGCGGGCGATGGTTTTTCGTCCGCTCGCCCGGCAGTTCGATTCTTGGTTCCGCGCCGTTCAGGTTGATGATTTCGTCCCATTTCAGGCGGGCGATTTCGTCCCGGCGTTGGCCGGTCAAAAGCAAAAGGCGGAACATTTGATGGGGGATTTTTTCCGGGTCGAGGGCGGCTAAAACTTCGGCGATCTCGGAAAATGACAGGACGCGTTCGCCCTGGCGCTCGGCGGATGGCTTTTTTACGCCAGTGGTCGGGTCGATTTCGATCCGGTCTTGTTCGAGGCACCAGCCGAAGAAGCGCCCCCAATAAGCTAGATATCGATTGGCGCGAATTGGGCGCGTGCTGGCTATCCCAGCCAGCCGGTCCCGAATGTCCGCGCGGCTGATTGAGCGGAGAGGGCGGTCCTGCCAGTCCGCCACGTCCTGGCCGTGCAACGTGGCCCGGTAATCGTAGGCGGTTGCAGGGCGGAGCCCCCTCGCCTCGACCCAGCCCACTAAAAAATCATCGACGGCCTGTCGAAATGTCGCCCGGCTTTCGGCGACGATAGCCGCCTTTTGTCGGCGCTCCACTTGGCCGGGGTCATTCCCGGCCCTGGCTGCCTGCATGGCTGCCGATGCCGCCTTGCGGGCATTAGCAAGCGATAGATCGGGATAACGCCCGATCCTGATTCGCTTGGCGGCTGACCATTGTCCTCCCGTCAAAGTGCGGACGTTCACCATCCATGTTTTGGTGCCGGTTTCGTTAACCCGGCACCCGAAGCCGGGCAGTAGAGTATCCCAAAAATCAACCCTACCTGACTTTGGGATCGGCAAGCGCTGGATCGATATCTCATTAAATTTTAATTTGGGCATCACGTCCCCCTCTTGGGCATCATTGGGCATCAGATTTAAGTGATTGGCCGTGAAATGCGGTGAAATGTTCTAGGGCTAAAAATACGCGAAAACCCCTTAATAATCTACACTTATCGGCCCATAGGTGAACGGTATTGAAAGGCTGCGAAAAGTTGCGTTTAAGGATTCCTAATCCTGGGGCCGTGGGTTCGAATCCCGCCGGGCGCACCAAAAAAAGACCCCACTAAATCAACGATTTAATGGGGTTTTTCTTTGCCGGGAAATCGGCGTCTGTTGGGTCAAAATCCTGTTTTATGCACCAAATTTGCTTGCTCGGCGCAATACCCCCACAGCGTGTGAGATAGTGGGCGTCGATCTGGCGTTGAACGGCCTCGTCAATCGATTTTTTCCTGAGTTCTGTCGGCCGGTCGGCCTGCTGGATCGTTAGTTCGGTCCCAAGATTGCTGACTAGGGGTTAGGAAAGTTTCGTTCGCACGACCTACTTCAGCGCTCTATCTCAATTCCGTGTCCCCGGCTTATTGACGAGTTCAGCACTTCCGGGCGGCATAATTCATGCGCTGCCGCTTAAGCTCACTCATTAGCTGGGCGAGGGTGGACTGCTAGCCCTTGGTCGCTGGCGGCAATTGCGTCGTCCTGGGCGAAGGCAGAACACGACCTAACATAGTGGCTGCGCCTTCTTGCGATCTGCGCTAGAGTCGACTGCCCAATTGAGAATGCGAAACGATCTGATGCAAGGCGATGACAGTTTTACCAAAGTGACCCACACGAGCTGGCTTGGCCGCATCGGCGGCACCATAGCCGGTGCGTTTGTGGGCCTGATCTTGTTCATTGCCAGCTTCGTCCTGCTCTATTGGAATGAAGGAAGGGCGGTGGACGCGATCATAGCCCTCGACGCCGCGTCCAAGCAGGTCGTGTCCGTCTCCGCCGAGACGGTCGTTCCCGCCAATGAAGGGCGGCTTATTCACCTTTCGGGGCTGGTCGATGTTACATCGAACCTGGTCGATCCGGCTTTCCACGTCACAGCCACCAATGCCATTCGCCTGCAACGTCGCGTCGAAATGTTCCAGTGGCGCGAGAATAAGGAAACCAGAACCGAGAAAAAGATGGGCGGCGGCGAAACAGAGACGACAACCTATACCTATATCAAGGAATGGTCCGACGAACCGATCGCTTCCAGTTCCTTTGAAAGTCAGCAGGGACACGCAAACCCCGCCATGCCCTATCAGAGCAAGATGTTTGATGTGAAAAGCGCCAGGCTAGGCGGCTTTACGCTGGATCAAAGCCAGATTACGCAGCTTTCAAATTTCGAGACCCTGGCCGTGGAAGCGGAGGATGGCAACCTGCCGCGTGGGTTTCGCTGGGAGGGAGAGTATCTCTATCGCGGCAAAGCGCCGGACCAACCCCAAATCAGCGACTTGCGCGTTACCTTTCATAACGTGCCAGTTCAGACCATCAGCGTTATCGCTCAGCAACGCGGTTCGACCCTGGCGAGCTTCAGGGGCGAAAGGGAGCGGACCATCAATATGGTTTCCTATGGCACCCTTGGCGCGGAAGCGATGATTGAACACGCCAAGTCGGATGAGGCGATTCTGACCTGGATTCTGCGGGCTGGCGGTTTTTTCATCATGCTGTTCGGACTGGTGTTTATGACGAGGCCGCTATCCTGGCTGGCCAGCCTGCTGCCTTTCCTGGAAAGCCTAGTCAATGCCGCCAGCATCGGCGTGGCCTTCATGATTGCCACACCGCTGACCTTGACCATTATCGCGGCAGCCTGGCTGATCCACCGCCCCCTGATCGGCGCCGCCCTGATCGCTGCCGGACTTGCAGTGGCCGTCATCATCAAGCGCCTCATCCAGCCCGCACGGGCAAAAGGCTAATGCGCCTCGCCTTGATGAAATAAAGACCTTATCGCCTGCTTCGCGATGATGTGGACGGCTGTTCACATTCAATCCACATCCTGTCCAAGTCGCCCCCTCATTGTTGAAGGCAGGGCCTTTTGTGTCCACGCTATGTCTGCATTCAATCCTTTAGGGGGAAGTTTCATGTCATTTCAGCGTAAAGCGCTGGCCACGCTGCTAGGCTCGTTGTTGATCATTTTTGCTGCGGTCGCCTATCTGACCAGCAATCTGTTCGTGCAAAGCACCGAAAAGGCCGAGACCAGCCAGTACGAGCTGATGAAAAAGATCGTCGAATTCAACATCCAGGGCCTTGAAACCCGCGCCCTGGCCAGGGCCGAGCTGGTGGCCAGCCTGCCCAATGTGCGCGACATGGTCGCCAACAAAAACCGCGATGGCCTGGCCGCCGAAATGAAATTGATGTTCGAGGTTCAGCGCGACAAGTTCGGCGTTGATCAGGCGCAGTTCCACCTCGCCCCCGCTACTTCGCTGTTGCGCCTGAACAATCTGCCCAAGTTCGGCGACGATCTGTCTTCCTACCGCCCCATCGTGGTGGCGGTGAACAAGGATAATGTGGCCCGCAAGGGTCTGTCGATTTCGCGCTCCGGGCCTGGCGTGTTCGGCGTGGCGCCGGTGTTCGACCGCGCAGGCAAGCCGGTGGGCAGCTTCGAGTTCGGCAGCAATTTCAATTTGGTTCTAGACGGCATCAAGCGGGCTTATGGGCTGGAATCGGCCCTGTTCATGGATGAGGCCAGGCTCAAGTCGGCAGCGCCCGATCTGGGCGGCGATGTCTATTCCGAAAAGAACCGCATGGGCCGCTTCATTAAATACGGCTCGACCAATTGGGAATTGCTGCGCAATCTGGTGACCGATTCCGAACTGTCCGATCCCAGCATCTCCAGCAATCCCTATACTGCGGAATTCCAGGGCACGGCTTATGGCGTGGTTGCGGTTCCGCTGCTGAATTCAGCGGGCGACATGTTGGGAATCATCATCTCGGCCAAGGATTTCAGCCCGACGCGCAGCACGCTGGGCCAATCTCTGATCTGGCTGATCATGTTCTCCTTGTTCGGTCTGGTCTTCATGGCGGGCGTGATCATCGTGATCGTGCGCGGCGCCATCGCCAGTCCGCTGGCCGCCCTCAACCAACGCTTCCAAAGCCTGGTCAAGGGCGAAGACGCCCAGCCGATTGAAAGCAGCGAAGGTTTCTATGGCGAGATCGGCGAGTTAGCGGAACATTACGAAAGCCTGCGCGCGCGCCAGTCGGTGGACGGCAGCAAGGCAGGTGCACAATGATCCGCTGGCTGATCGCAATCTTGTTCTCGCTGCAGGCTTTTGCAGCAGCGGCCCAGGATGATCCAACCCAACTGCCCTGGGGCCAGGGTTTTCCGGTGCTGGTGCGTGCTGGTCTCAGCTTCGTCGAGGTGAAGGCGATTAACGAGAACGAGGGCAATTTCACCGCCACGGTGGACATGCGCCTGCGCTGGCGTGATCTGCGTCTGGCCTATCCGGCGTCGCAAGCCTCTTCAACCGGCTATATCGACTATAAGGAAGACGCCGCTGAAAAGAAGCTAAGCGAGATTTGGAACCCCCGTTCCGAGTTCGGAAACATGAACGGCGAGCCGACCTTCAAGAAAACAGGCCTGCGGATTTATCCCAACGGTCGAGCCGAATTGCTTCAGCGCACCACGGCCACCTTCAACACCGACTTTCCGCTGGAAAAGTTTCCCTTCGACAACCAGCTTTTGACGGTGGAGATTCTGTCGCGCATCGAACCTACGCAAAAGGTGCAGTTCGATTTCCGCCAGGAAGAGCTGGAATTCAGCAATACCCGCTATATTAAGGAAATCGACGGTTGGACGGTGGGGCTGGTTGAACTGGCTCCGACTCCTGTGCCGTCCTGGCGCGGCGAGATGAATACCGGCGTAACGGTGGGATTGGCGATCAAGCGCGATCAGGGCAGTCTGCTGGCTACCATTTTCGTGCCTCTCTTCTCCTCGCTGTTGATCCCTCTGTTGGCATTGTGGCTAAACAAGATGGAAGACGGAGAGTTCACCGTTGATGCGACAGAATTGACCAATATCAGCATTGGCGGTCTGTTTGCCGTCGTCGGCTTGAACTTCACGGTGAATTCCAGCTTCGTCAATCTGGCGGTTGGCGACAATCCGGTGATGCGGCTGTTCGGCTTGAACTACTTCCTGCTGGGATTGTGCATCGCCATCGGCATCATTTTCTATCGCTTCAATACCGTGAAGAAGATGTCCGGCCATTATGTGCAGAACGAATTGTTCGTCTACATGAATTGGGCGATTCCCTTGCTGGTGCTATGCACGGCAACCGCCATGGTGATGATGGCGATGTTCTAAAGCAATGATGCGCCGCCCTGCCGGGATGTTTCCGGCAGGGTGCTTCGCATAGTGCAGGCAAGATCAGATCGCGTAATTCTTGTCTTCAAGTAAAATATGGTTGCGCAGCCAATCGGCCACGAATTTGGCAACCGTATCGCCCAGATTAACATTGCCTTCGTAGAAATTCGCCCGGATGGTCCTTAGCTCATCGACCAGATCGCGGTGAATCGCTTCATGGCGCTCGATGTTGTCAAAGCCGATCCGGCGCAGATGCTCTTCCTCGCGTGAGAAATGGGCAGCGGCATAGCCCAGCAACTCGTCCAGCACGAATTCCAGAACCGTCTTGTCGCCACGATTGGCGGGCAGGCTCATTTGGTTGACCAGCCCGATCAGTGTCAGGTGATCGCGGTCAAGAACAGGATGGCCAACGCTCATCGCCTCAGACCAGCGGATGACCGGCGTCTTGCGACGTTCTTCGAAAACCAGCAGGGTGGCTGAAATGATCTGCGGATCGAACTGACTGCCCGACTGCTCGACCAGATAATTGATCGCCTCCTCTTCGGACCAGGCCCGCTTATAGGATCTAAGGCTGGTCAGCGCGTCAAAGACGTCGGCGACGGCGACGATGCGCGCCGACAGGGGTATCTTGTTCCCGCGAAGGCCTTCGGGATAGCCCGTTCCGTCATAGCGCTCATGATGGTAGCGGGCAATTTCGGCGGCGATGCGCAAATAGTCGCTGTCAGGTGCCAGAGAAAGCGCCTTGATCAAAATGGCGGCACCGGCGACGGAGTGTTCCTGCATGGCCAACCGTTCGACATCATCAAGCAGCCCAGGCTTTCTTAAGAGATCGTCGCCAATCGCAACCTTGCCCACGTCGTGCAGAATGCTGGCCAAGCCGACCTGAGCGCGAAAATCCTGATCAATCTCGTTGGGAAAAGCCCTGGCATTGTCGAGCGAGCGCGCAATTTCCTGGGTCAGGCGCGCCACGCGCATCACATGCTCGCCAGTGTCGGTATCGCGAAATTCGGCCAGATCAGCCAGGGCCAGCACAGTGGCGCGCTTGGCGTTCTTAAGTTGTACCGACGGGGCAAGCTGCGCTTTCACCTCGGTATAGCTGAATGTGTAGCCGCCGCTTGATAGCGGCGCTCCCGTCTCTTCCAGCAGACGCCCATCCGGCAAGCGCCACTGGCGGCAAATCTTTTGCCGGTTGCGAACCGGCGCCATTCGTTCGTCTTGGATGGCGTCGCCAGTCTCCTGTCCATACAGGCCGCGTTCTGAAAAAATCCGAACGATATTCGCATAATTGACCCTGGCGTGGCAGACGCGTTCCTTCAGGTCAAACAGGCGCCGATATCGCGAACTTGCAAAAGCGATTCTTTCGCGGGCATCCAGAATTAGCACTGCCTGATCAAGGCTGTCGAAAGCCTCGGCAATTGGCAAGGCTGACGTCGCTTCAATTAGATCCAAGGGTGATTCCTGCGTGTCGGAATCAGGGCGGGACATTAGCGTCTCCTGCGGTCAAGTCAGATTGTGTTCGTAAGCGTAGAACATAGATGACATATGAATGGCTTGTGGATGGTGATCCACAATTCAATAATCTTCTGCCCTTTTTCTGGACGCGGCGATTGCAAAGCCGCTAGCATTGTATAGCTTTTCTAAATGGAGTTCGCCGTGCGTCGCGTAGGTATCTTCCTTTGCCTTGTCTTGTGCATTGCTCTTTGGGGGCAGGCTGTGCATGCCGATGCCGAGCCTTGGGATCGGGTCGTTCCACCTGTCTTTAAGCATTTGAATGCCACCAACGGCCTGCCTTATCCGGTGGCGTTCTCAATCGCGCAGGACGGCGAAGGATATATCTGGGTTGCCACGCCCGGCGGTCTGGCGCGCTGGGACGGTCTTCGCCTGACCGTGTTCAGGCACGACGAAAAGGTTGAAGGGTCGCCGCCCGAAAATATCGTTACCCATCTGCACACGGACCATCAGGGAAGATTATGGCATAGTAGCGCATCCGGCGTTGTTTCCAGATTCGATGCATCACGCCGCAAATTCATTTCCTATCGCGATAATGGCAGCGGCGTTGGCCGGGTGCTTGATCTGGCAAGCGATGACAAGGGAGGAATTTGGATTGCAGGCAGGCGCGGCCTGGCCAGATTGGATTCCAATACGGGCGTTTGGGATTACCAAGACGCCCTTAAAGGCATGCCACCCGGCGAGGTGACCAGCCTTCTGATCGACAGTGCTGGGCGCGTATGGGCGGGAAGTGCTGAAGGCTTGATGCGAAAGAACGACGCGCATCAAGCGTTCCAGCGCATTGTCATGCCGCCTCGAACGAAGGTCGGAAAGGTGACGGCCTTGTTCGAAGATAGCCACCATGTCATCTGGTTTGGAACCGGCAAGGGTGCCGTTGGCACGGTAGATGAAGAAAGGGGCCATCTGAATTTTGAACCTACCCTGCCACTGACCGGACACCAGATTTCCGCCATCATTGAAGTTCGACCTGGCGTGCTGTGGTTCGGCGAATTCGGAAACGGAATACGCGAGCTTCGCACGGCGTCGTTCGAGACCAGGCACTTCCAGCACAGTCCTTCCCTGACCGCCAGTCTTGGCGACAATTCTGTCAGTGGACTGCTGGTTGATCGATCAGGCATGGTTTGGGCAAGCACCCAGGCTGGGGTCAGCTATAGCATTCCTGCCAATCGTCAAATTATGACCATCGTTCCCAGTTTACCGAAGGGGTTTCAGGGGATGGATGCCAGAAGCCTTGCCGCTTCGCAAAAGGGCCGGGTGTGGGTTGGTCACAGAAGGTCCGGCATCGCCCTGCTCGACCCAATCGCCAATGTGGTTAAATCTATTCCAACCGGCAACCAACCCGGCGACTTGCCGGTCGGCGCAGTCCAGACCATCGTTGACAGCAACGACGGCAAGCTGTGGGTCGGGCTTCCTTCGGGTCTGTACCGGGTCGATCAGGTAAGCAAGCAGGCCACACAATACATGCCCCTGGCCAATACGGATGTTCGCGCCCTGCTTTTGGACAAGCGAGGACTTTGGGTGACGGGCTCGGAAGGTCTTGCGCTGATTAAGTCTGAGAATGAGCCACCGAAACTCTTCCAGCCCTCACGAGACAATCCCACCAGCATCAGCGACGCCAGCGGAATGGCGTTGGCCCAGGATAGGATGGGGCGAATATGGGTGGCGACGCAAAGGGGGCTTAACCTTCTCGAGGATGAGGGTGAAGGCAAATTCCGCCGTTTCCTCGCTGATCCAGACAACCCCAATGGCTTGCATAGTGACATTGTCTCAAGCATCGGATCGGATAGCTCCGGCAGATTCTGGCTGGGCACAGGTGACGGCATTGCCATTTTCGATCCTACGCAGCTGGATGAGCCAAAATTCATACAATTAGGCGTGGAGCAAGGGCTGCCTCATGACACGGTATTGTCGGTAACGGAAGGAGCCGATGGAAAAATGTTTGCGGGAACGGGGGGCGGCTTGGCGGTCATCGATCCCCAGGATTTTTCAATTCGCACCATCGAACCGGCGCAGGGCGGACAGATCGGCACCTTCTGGGCAAATTCCGCTGCCCGCCTTACTGATGGAACGCTGGCGCTGGGTGGCTTTGGCGGCATGGTGGTGATTCGTCCAGGCCCTCTTCCCGAATGGACTTTCAAGCCACCCATGGTTTTGACCGAGGTTCGTGTGGGCCGCAAGGTGGTCGCGACATCAGGCGGCATCACCATCGATCCCGAGAATCGGGGCTTCTCGGTGGAATTCGCCGCCCTGGATTTTTCGGCGCCTGAAAAGAACCGCTATGCCTATCGTCTGCTGGGCAGCGACCGGGATTGGGTCAGCATTCAGGCGCGCCAACGCTTTATCCGCTACGCCAATTTGTCGCCAGGCAGCTATCGCTTGGAGGTTAAGGGAAGTAATGGCGTCGGCAACATGAACGCCGACCCGGTAAGCCTTGAAATTCAGGTCATGCCCGCCTGGCATCAAACCTGGTGGTTCAGGTTGTTGATCGCGCTGGCCTGTCTTGCCGCCCTGGTTGGGTTTTGGCACGGACGCAAGCTCTATTATCTGCGCCGCGAGCGGGAACTGACCCTGCAGGTGGCGGCCAAGACGAGCGAAGTGGAAACCGCCATGCGTCGTGCCGTGGCGGGCGAGGAGGAGGCAAGACGCGCCAAGGAAACGGCTGAATCCGCCGATCAAATGAAATCTCGCTTCCTGGCGATCATTGGCCATGAAATCCGCACACCCTTGAACGGTTTGTTGGGCATGCTGCAACTGCTAGATCCGCGTTCGCTTGAGAAGGGCCCGCGCGAGTTGCTGACTACGGCAAAAGAGGCCGGCAACAATTTGCGCTATCTGGTCGAGAGCATCTTGGAATATGGCCGCAGCAGCGTCAAAGATCCCGAGATCGTCTTAAGTGATATCGAATTGCATCGACTGGCAACCGACACGCTGGCGCTGATCCGCCCCCAGGCGCAAGCGAAGGGGCTCGATCTGATCTTGAAGATAAAGCCAGAGCAGCCTCTTTGGATCCGCTGCGATCACATCAAACTGTCGCGCATCCTGATTAACCTGCTGGGCAACGCGGTCAAGTTCACCGATGCGGGAAGCATCACGACAGACCTTTGTGTGCGAGAGGAAGGCGATCATTTGCGCCTGTCTGTCGCCGTCATCGACACGGGCATCGGCATTACCGACGATCTGCGCGAAGCGATCTTTGGCGATTTCGTGCAGGCCGACGATTCGATAACAAGAAAATATGGCGGCGCCGGACTGGGCTTGGCCATTTCAAGGCGCATGGCCGTACAAATGGCGGGAACGCTGACCGTAGAGAGCAATGTGGGGATGGGAAGCAGATTCCATCTCGACATTCAAGTTGAACCGGCAAAACCCCACCTTGAAGCAGAGGTCAGCGAGGTTCAGTCGACAACGCCAAGTTTGCGGGTTTTCGTGGTGGATGATGACGAGATCAATTTGCGCGTTGCCAGGCAGTTGCTGTTGCGCCTTGGCCATAGCCCAACATGCTTCAAATGCGGCAAGGATGCGATCAAGGCGCTGCCCGGCGCCGATGTCGATGCGATTTTGATGGATTTGCGCATGCCTGCCATGGATGGCATGGAAGCGACGCGCCGGATCAGGCAGTGGGAAAAGGACCGCCAGGGCAGGCTTCGGATTCTGGCAATGACAGCCGATCTGTCCAAGGAGGTCTGGCGGCAGTGCGAGGAAGCGGGCATGGATGGCGGCGTAGCGAAACCCGTGCAGTTGGCGAAGTTGAAGGAGGCCCTTGACGAGACCGACCTGCCTGATCTGCCGATCTATCCGCGCAGCCGCGCCCTGGATAAGGCCTTTCTTCGCGTGCAGTTGGAGATGTTGGGGTCTGGCGAAATGATTCGTCTGGCGCGATTGTTTCAAAAATCATCGCGCCTCATGATCGATGCAATGGAAGCTGCCGCCTTGGCTGGCGACAGGCAGACCGTCGAAGCCCAGGCGCACCGAATGCGCAGCGCTGCGGGTCCTCTTGGCTTGGCTGATGTGGCCGACAAGGCGGGTCAGGTCGAGCAAGAGTCCCCAACCGCTTCGCAAGAACATCTTCAGACGTTGGTTGGCGAGCTTCGCAAGGCGCGCCGCTCTGGCCTGGAGGCTTTGGGCGCCGCGGCGCACGGGCTTGGCGTGGATCAGGAGGAAGCGGCGGGGGCCGCGAACCTGTAGCCGATGCCGGGAACGGTCACGATGATAGAGCTTAACCCGTTCAACAGGTTCAGCTTTCGTCGTAAGCGGGACACCAGGGAATCGACCGTGCGCGTATCACCCTCACCGGAACGCGTGCTGACAACCTCGGCCAGGAAATCACGGTACAGGGGCCTCCCATCCGCCTCAACCAGGGCCGCCAACAGGTCGAATTCGCCCCGTGTCAAGGCGATCTGTTCGCCGGAATTGACGGCCAGTTCACGTCTGGTCAGGTCTAGAATATAAGGTCCGAAAGACAGAATGGTGGGCCGCTTGCCGGGCGTACTATACAGCTCACGCCTGCGCAGCAAGGCCCGTGCGCGCGCCATCAGTTCGCGCAAATTGACCGGCTTGATCACATAATCGTCGCCCGCCGATTCCAATCCGACGACGCGGTCGACTTCATTATCGTTCTGAGTAACGAAAATGATGCCAACCCGGCTGGCGGCGCGCACCTCCTGAGAAAAGGAAATCCCGTTGGCGTCGGGAAGGCGAATATCGACGAACAGCAGATCGATCGGGCCGCGCCGCAGAATCACGCGGCATTCCGACGCTGTTCCAGCTTCTTGAACGTCGAATCCTTCGCCCGAAAAGTACTTTCCTATCATCGATCGGGTGACCGGGTCGTCATCCAACACGACAAGGCTGGGCCGAGCCTCTCTGCTCGCCCGCGATAGTTGCAGGTTCTTTTCAAACATTTTTTTGCACTCAAACAGACCTCTTTGGAAAAGACTATAGTTTTTCAAGATATTATTTACAAGGAAATGCTAATGCTCGCTCACTTACAGATCGGTCGATAAATAGCGACTTGGGTTTTGCTCGGGGCAACAGCTCTTGTTGCCTTCGCAGGCGGCATGAAATTGCAGGAAATAGGTAGAAATGTTGGCCTGTGGATGGCCGTCAATATTCCATCGACAGACTGTCCATAGCGGGAATCTACCGTCTGTAGGACAAGTTAGCCGCTCAGCTTGAATTCACGCGAATTCACAGCGGGCTTACAGGAGGATTGAAGAAATGAAAAAATTGATTCTGGCCGCAGCGACGGCTCTGATTCTGCATTCCGGCGCCGTCATGGCGGCTGGCGCCATTGCGGTTGACGACGAAGAGGGCGTCAAGGCCTCCGAAGTCGGCTTTGCCGTCGGCACGGGTGCGACCCGCGAAGCTGCCGCCGCAGACGCGATGAAGGAATGCAAGAAGGCCGGAAATTCAAGCTGCAAGGTTGCCGTGAGGTATGACACCTGCGGCGCCTATGCCGGATCGAAAAGCACTTTCGGCATCGGCTGGGGCAGCACGGAAGCCGCCGCGAAGAGCAAGGCGATGGATGAGTGCGGCTCGGGCTGCAAGATCGTCGTATCTTCTTGCGACTAATGACAGTCGGCTTTGGTGGAAGCGGCCTCTCGTAAAAGAGAGGCCCTTTCACTGCGCCCGCTTGGGTAAACCATCTGCCTGACAACAAAGTTCCGGGGAAAATCCATGCAGTTCATCGAGAAGATTGTCGATAACAAGACGTTCCAATGGTTCATCATCGGCGTCATCCTGGTCAACGCGGCTATTCTTGGCTTGATGACCATGGAGTTGACGCCCGAGACCCAGCACTTGCTGGAAGTGCTAGACAACACCTGTCTGGTCATTTTCTGCATCGAAATCGCCATGAAGCTGCTGGTCAGGCGCTTGGACTTCTTCAAAGATGGTTGGAACGTTTTCGATCTCATCGTGGTTGGCATCGCCCTGGCGCCAGCCACCGGCGAGCTTTCCGTGTTGCGAGCCCTGCGCGTCCTTCGTTTGATGCGTCTGGCTTCGGCGATCCCTTCCATGCGCCGCGTGATCAACGGCATGTTCGCCGCCATTCCTGGCGGCGCTTCGGTGGCCGCCGTGCTGTTCGTCATGTACTATGTGGCTGCGATCATGGGCACCAACTTCTTCGGCAAGACCGTTCCCGCCCATTTCGGCGATCTGGGAACGACCTTCTTCACCTTGTTCAAGATGATGACGCTGGAAGGCTGGCCGGATATCGCCTCCGACGTGCTGGAATATCATCCGAGGGCCTGGATATTCTTCGTCATCTTCATCGTCTTTACGACCTTCACAACCCTGAATCTGCTGTTCGGCATCATTGTTGACGCCATGGAGCAGGCCAAGGAGGCGGATGCCCGTAGCAAGATGGCTGAAGCCGGGGTCGAGATTACCGAGGAGTCCAACGAGATGCGTCTGGCAATCATCGAAGGCGACGTCAAATATATCCGCGCCATGCTGACCGAAATGGCGCCCGGCAAGGCCCTGCAACCGCCTGCCGGGGAATAATAGTCCCAGGGGTTCCTTGGCCATGCCGCTTTGGACAGTGGAACCCCTGGACACGAATCCCGACTACGGGGGGGCGATGTATCGGTGTCGTTGGATGCCGCCTCCCAGGTGCAAAAGACAGCACACGAATTTATGAAATGACGATGATGGCCTATTCAAGCAGGTTGCGACTGGCAAAAAAACCATTCGGTTCCTCCATGTCGAAAGCATTCTCTGTCATGCTGGGTTTACTGTTGAGTATTACTGCGGCTCAAGCTGAGCCTATTCAGGAAAGAACCATCCAGAAGCTTCTCGATGATTACATCGAGCAAGAGGAGCTTCCAGGTGGCGTGCTGCTGGTATCGATGCCAGGCCAGCGCATCCTGGTCGTGTCGGGCGTAGCCGACATGCGCTCAAAGTCGCCAGTCTTGCCTGACAGCCGCTTTTACGTTGCATCGGTTGGGAAAATGGCAACGGCGACGGCAACGCTGCAATTGATCGAGGAAGGAAAGCTGGCCGAGGGTGCTGCTGTGGTAACGCTGGTGGGAAACCTGCCCCACATTGAAAAGCTGCCCAATGTGAGAACGGCCAAGTTGAGCCAACTTCTTGATCATAGTTCGGGCATTCCCGATTACCTGACCGATGAATTTGCCCAATATTATCACGCCAACACAAAGCGGCTGACACCGGCCATTGTGCTTCCCTTCGCGTTTGGCGAGACCGCGACAGGGCGCCCCGGTGCGGCATATGAGTACAGCAATAGCAATTATGTGTTGCTTGGCGAGATCATGGCGCATGCCGAAGGCATGTCTTTTGAGAATGTGATGCAGGAGCGCGTGCTGGACAGAGCCGGGATGAGCGAAACGACAATCGGCGCCAAGGCAGGAAATTCAAAGCTGGCTCGCGGTTATGCCGATCTGGACGATGGTGCCGGACTTCTGGATGTCAGCCAGTCTGCCTGGAACAGCCCGCTTGGCGACGGGCCGCTGGTGACGACGGCGGGCGATCTGGAACGGTTTGTCTTTGCGCTGTTTAAGGATGGCCTTTTGCTCAACCCATCCTCTCTGGCGCGTATGACCCGGCCTTCTGCACATGAGAGCGCGTACGGGATGGGCGTTCAACTGGGCAAAACAAGATGGGGCCGATGGGTTGGCCATGATGGAATGGAAGACGGATTCGAGGCCGAGGTGCGCTACTACCCAGATCATCAGGCGGCGATCATCTTTATGACCAACGGCAACACGATTACCGATGAACGCATCACGGACAAGACGGCGATCGCTCTGTCGAAGGCAAGGAAATCCGAGAAGGATCCGTCGAGAAGGCGCAGATAGTTTTTGCGACTAGGCGCGGGCAACTTCTGAAGGCGAAATTGGAAAGGAAAGCGATTCCTTCCAAAAATAATGTGAACGGATTGTCCGTTCATATCATCCGTGCTGGCCCCTGTGGCCGACACGCAGAAAGGAGAGTTACATGAAGTCGATGATGATTGTGCTTGCGGCACTGTTTTCGCTGAGCATTTCAAGCGCGGCCTTCGCTGTTGACGAGTACAACAAGGTTCCCGCCGGAGACGCCCAGTACAAGGCTTGCAAAACCTATGCGATGAAGACGTATGAGGGCGGCGAAGAAAAGAGCCCGATTCCCGGACAGAGCAAGGCAGACGCCTGGTGTACCTGCATGTGGAACGAGACCCCGGAAGACTTCAAGGGCAGCCTGGCCAAGTTCTCCGAAACCGCCAAGGGCGCAAAGACCAACAAGATCTGCGAAAAGTACGCCAACTGGGGTGTCTGATCACGTTGCGGCGGCAAAGAGATTGCTGCCAATAGCCTGAAAAAGCCGACGGATGCACAGCGCGTCTGTCGGCATTTTCATGGCAGGTCAAAGTGCATGATCATTTAACTCGAAAGACCATCTCGACGCCCTGCGCCTGCCGGAAAAGCAGGCCAAGCGCTTTGCCAACGATCCCAAAGGGTTCAAGGCCCTGATCGGCTGGTTAGAAGGCGCTGCCGTCGATCGCATCGTCTACAGGGTCGTGTCTCTAATTGCTGCGGCTGATCGAGCGGCTAAAGAGTCGATGCAATTGTCTCTATCGGTAGATGGGATTGACTTGATCGGATTTATGCCGCGAAAGCCAGTCGAGAGCGGGCGGGGCTAATCCCGCCACCCTCAGCGAGGGGGGTCAATCGACCTGCCCAAGCTTGCAGCGCCAGCTTTTGACCCGCTGACGTGATTGAGAATCGCTTCGACTATGTGCGGCTCGACGTTTAATGATTCGTGCGCGTGAGTTGCGAACGTCCGGCGTAAATCGTGCAGCTTCCAGGGCTGCAAGTCCTTCTGTCCAGCCATTTTCCGGGCCGCCGAAATCGATTTATTGAGTGCCGATTTTACCCTCGAATAGCCTGAAATCGGCGAAAATCCGGTGGTGCTGAAAACATACTTGCAGCCCCGGATTCGCGGTGCGGATTTAATAATTTTGGTATCCCTTCCCCTCTTGGGCATCATTGGGCATCAGATTTAATTGATTGGCCGTGAATGGCCGTGCAATGTTCCAGGGCTAAAAATAGCTAAAACCCCTTAATAATCTATACTTATTGGCTTGTTGGTGAATGCAGATGCAAGGCGATGAAAACCTATATAATAGGATTCCTAATCCTGGGGCCGTGGGTTCGAATCCCGCCGGGCGCACCACTTCCGTTCAGAACCGGAGCTTATACCAGACTGCCATGTGGGCTTGGCTGATCTGCGGGCACCGCCTCGTCCATCGTGGCTTGGGCGCGCCTGCGCGAAGTCTCCTGCACACAGTCTCGTACCGTGGGGCTTGCCTCCAAGAAGGCTTCAAAATCGCCTGCCTTCAAAACCAGCAGCGAACAGAATCCCAAAGCAACAACGTCTGCAGTGCGCCGTCCACGCGTGACTAGGGCCATTTCCCCGAAGAAATCGCCGCTGCCCAGCCGGACCGGATTGGGCGATATCCTGACCTCGACAGCGCCAGAGGAAATAAAATACATGGCATCTCCCGGATCGCTCTTTTTTAGGATGGTCTCGCCGGGAACGGCAAGGACGGGTCGCAGCAGGCCTGCGACCTGAGAGAGCTGAGCCGACGGAAGCCCATCGAAGATCGGCACCTTTACCATCATCTTCTCCGGCTCCAACTGAAGGTCGATGGGAGGACGGCTGGCAAGGCGGCGGGTGCGCAGTTTAAGGTCTGCCAGCAGGTCATTAAGGACCTCGTGCCCGATCACCGCGTCGGCCCGCAACTTGAGATATTCCGCCTCTTCAATGCGAACGGCGGCGCGCTCCAAATACTGAAGCTGAAGTGCTTTGGAAAAATCGGCATATTGCAGCCGCAAAGCCGTCAGCGCCGTATCTACTGACTCCATGCGCCGGGCAATAATGGCGGTTATGGTACTTGTCGCTTCCTGGCTGGCCATCTGTGGCAAATCAATCGTCACGAATTCCATCAATTCACCGATGGCCGCCTGCAGCATCAACAGAACTTCGAAGCGATTGGCGATTTCCAAGGCCAAAGGCCCTTCCATCCCCAAGCGGCGCTGCAGGGCGAGAGCCAGCCGGAAGTGTTTCGAGAAGGCCATGAACGAGGTGTGCGCGTCTTCATAACCCTTGGCGCCGCTGGTCTTCACGCTATCTTGAAGCCTGGCCACGCCAAGCAGCAGGGAACGGGTAATGTGCCCGGAAACCGTGCCATCGCTATAATGACGCAGATAAATGGCATATTCACGGTCGGCCAACATCATCAAACCGCCGCGCACATCCTCCTCGGGACTAAGCATGGCTGCTCCCGCCACGTGGATTTCTGCAGCCCCAAGACGTTCGGTATAATTATCGGCAAGCCCTGCGGCAAGCTCGCGCTCGATGCCATAATCCGCCGCTGCAACGGTTACTTTCCGGCGCACTTTGGCCAGCGCGGTGGCGATGGCGCGGCTTCTTACCGCCAAGTCGGAGGGCGATAGCAGATCCAGGTCAAGCAAGCGGATCAGCGGGCGCAACAAGGGGGCATTGACGAACAAGGTGAACAACACGAAGGCCGTGCACATGACGGAGACGAAAGATTTCACATCGGCAGAAATTTGGGGATTTTCCACAACCGCCAGAGCCAGAGCCAGCGAGATGGCGCCACGCAAGCCTCCCCAAAGCACAACTGCGCGCAGAGGCACACTGACCGGCTCGGCCCAGCCAAGTGCAGTCAGACCGGGAAACAGGCCGAACAGCACCAGGGCACGGGCGACCAGAGCCGACAAGATCACAACGGCCAGGGTCACAAAATCGCCCTGCCCCATTCCCGCCAACATGTCAGGAACCCGCATGGTCGCCAGAAGGAAGATCAGCGAACTGGCCCAATAACCGATCTGCCGCCAGACTTCGTCCAGATTCGCCCATGTTTCCGAAGAGACGCGGGTGCGGCCTTCATAACTGATCACCAAGGCGGTGGTGACCACCGCCACCACGCCGGACACATGCAGATAATGCTCACCCAACAGAAAAACCAAATAGGCCGCAGCCACCGTCAGCGTGATCTCGGCAGTACTTTGCCCCCGAAGCAGAATAAAGCTCCAGCAGACCAAACGTCCGCAGGCATAGCCGAAGGCCAATCCACCGACAAAGCCGCGCCCGAACACCAAAAGCCCGGTCAACGCATCGGCCTGCCGCTCGCCGGTCAGCATTCCCAGAAACAGGGTGAATAAGGTAATCGCGGCAGCGTCGTTGAACAGGCTTTCGCCTTCCACCAAAAGGCTGAGACGATGCGGAACACCCAGATCGCGGAAAATTCCGACCACGGCAATGGGATCTGTGGTCGAGACAATCGCGGCCAGAAGCAAACAGGCGATAACGCCCATATCGACAACCGCCGCCAGAGAAAGGCCGACAACGAAGGTGGAAACCAGCACGGCCACCACAGCCAGCAGCAGAATGGGGGCAAGATCATCCATCAATCGCCGGACATCGATCACCACGGCGGTTTCAAAAAGCAACACCGGCAGGAAGATCAGAATAAAGGCTTCCGACGACAGATCGAAATGCCCCAGGGCAGCAAAAAAATCGCCAACGGGCCCCCCAAGGCCCAGCATGAAATGGTTGTTAATGACAATCCCCAGGGCAATGCCCGTAGCGGCCAGAATAAGCGAGAAGGCCAAGTTGGCTTTGGCCGCCACCGGAACCATCAGCGTCGTTAGCGCCAGAAGCCCTGTAATGCCCAGCATGAGCGCTGAAATACCATGCATGAGATATACGAACCTTTAGGGTGATTTTGAATAGAAGTTCCCACGATATGATGCGCGACCTTACAGGAACTTCAGAACCGAGACCACATCGGGAATCTATGAGTTACTCGTGGACCGATTCGCAAGCGATTGAAGGCCCTCGCGAAGCCTTTTCATAATTCTCTCAATGTGCTATCCCTGATAGCGGTGATCGGCGCAATGGCATGATCTTTATGAGCCAAGGGCCGATCCGTCAGCGACCCCGTCAAGGAGGGCTCATGCGATTCCCAATCATTTTTCTGGCGGCAACGATGGCCGGGGGCCTTCTTTCTTCCCAAGCCTGGGCAGGCGAGCCGATCGGTCTGGTCAAATCCACCCAAGGAGCCGCCACAGCCATCCGGGAAGGCAAATCGACGCCCCTCAAGGCAGGCGACGACCTGTTCAAGAATGACCAAATCGTCACCGATGCCAAGGGCGCTTTGGGGCTTGTCTTGAGAGACGACACCACCTTGTCCCTGGGGCCCAACTCCAAACTGGTGCTCGACGATTTCATCTTCGATCCGGCTGCCGACAAAATGGGCATGAGTCTCAAGATGGCCAGGGGGACGTTTTCGGTCCTGACCGGCCAGATCGCCAAACTCGCCCCGGAAAGAACCAATTTGCGCACACCGGTGGCAACCATCGGCATTCGCGGCACCCGCTTCCTGGTCGAAGCAGAAGGAGGCGACAATGAATAACCGGCTTTTCCCGGCCCTTCTGATTCTGCTGGCCTTAAGCGCCTGCTCGAACAATCGGGTGGTTCTGCTGCCCGATCCCGACGGCAAGGTGGGTAAGGTCGAGATCATCACCCAGGGCGGAACACAGATTTTGGATCAACCCAAGACTGTTTCCAGCTTCAGCAGCGCCAAATCAGCACCCAAGGCGCCCGAGGCCATTTCAGACGACAAGATTCAGTCGGTCTGGGGCCAGGCCATGTCAGCCATGCCCCCACCGCCGGAAACCTTCATCATCTATTTCATGTCTGGGACCTCCGATTTGACCGACGCTTCCGAAAAGGCCCTTCCGGACATCATCGCCAAAATGAAATCGCGCCCGGTTCTTCATATCGTGGTGGCGGGCCATGCCGATGCGGTGGGCTCGGACGAGGCCAACATCGTGGTCTCGCGCGACAGGGCCAAAAAGGTGCGCGATCTTCTGGTCAAGGCCGGAGCGCCGCCTGGAGCTTTCGAAGTCTCCTCGCACGGCAAGCGAAATCAACTGTTCAAAACGCCCGACGGCGTATCCGAGCCCAGAAATCGACGGGTATCCGTAACGATCCAATAGCGATTAGCCAAACGCCACCCATCGCAGGAAAATGAGAAAGTTCTGACATGTCCTATCATCGCCTGACACTGAGCCACACCCTTTTGCAAGAGCAGCGCCGCCTGGGCCGCTCAGGTACCTTCACCTCGCTGATGAACGACATCATCACCGCCTGCAAAATGGTCTCTAACGAGGTCAGCCGCGGCGCCCTGGCGGGCAATCTGGGAGTCGCCGGCAGCGAGAATGTTCAAGGCGAGGAACAGAAGAAACTGGATGTGCTGGCCAACGACATTTTCCTGCACATGAATGCGCTGGGCGGGAAATATGCCGCCATGGCCTCGGAGGAATTGGAAGACGTGCATACCGTGCATGGGTCCGCCGATGGCCGCTATCTGTTGCTGTTCGATCCCCTCGACGGCTCTTCAAATATCGACGTCAATGTTTCGGTCGGCTCCATCTTTTCGATTCTGCGATTGCCCGAAGGTGCTAAGCCCGGTTCGGCAGAAACCTTCTTGCAATCAGGGGTTCAACAGGTCGCCGCAGGCTATGCCCTCTACGGCCCTTCGACCATGATGGTGCTGACCACCGGCAGCGGCGTCAATGGCTATACGCTGGATCGCAGCGTCGGCATGTTCTTCCTGACCCATCCCAACATGCAAGTTCCCGCCGATACGCAGGAATTCTCCATCAACGCCTCGCGTCAGCGCTTCTGGGAGCCGCCCATCAAGCGCTATATCGACGAATGCCTGTCAGGCAAGGAAGGTCCGCGAGGCAAGAATTTCAACATGCGCTGGATCGCCTCGATGGTGGCGGAGGTCCATCGCATTCTGGTCAGGGGCGGCGTATTTCTCTATCCCATGGATACCGAGAACGCCAAAACCGGCGGCAAATTGCGCCTGATGTACGAGGCCAATCCCATGTCCTTCATCATTGAGCAGGCTGGCGGATTAGCGACCACGGGCCGTCAGAGGATCATGGAGATAGCCCCCAGCGGCCTGCACCAGCGCGTCCCGGTAATTCTGGGATCAAAGAACGAGGTCGAGCGACTGATCGCCTATCACCAAGAGTAGACCTCAGGCCGATTTGCTCCGGGCACCCAATCCATTGACGGAAAAGGCCACCACATCGGCCAGCTGACTGTCGGCCCCCAGCACCGAGGGATGGGTGTTCTCGATCAGATCTTCCAGCAAGCCGGGCTCGGCATTCTGGCTGAAATAGCGCTCGAACCCTTCCCTGCCCAGCGTTCCATAGGCTGTCAGCAATAGAACGGCCAACTGATCCTTGCGGCGCAACCCCATGGTCAGAACCAAAAGAGCCCAGGCCTTGGGGGCGACTTTATCGATGATAACGGCGCTGTGAGGCCCGATCAGGCTGGGATGCAGCACAGCCTGCACATGGGGAAGCTCTAAGATGGGCATGAAGCTCTCGCCACTCAATTTCTTGCCGCCTGAGGAAGCAGCAGGCGCAGCCCCACGGGGAGATGCGGAGCCCGCCACCTGACGGGGGCCCAAGGGGGCAATCGGCACGATCTGGCCGGAAGGCTTGACTGCTGGCGCAGGAATCATTTGATAGGTTGAGGGGCTTGACGATATTGGGGCGATCTTGGGAGTGGAAGAAGAAAGGCGAGAAGCGTCTGCTTCTGATGCGGATCGATGGGCTGCGGCGCCGATTTTAGGCTGGGGTGCCGCGGAATTCGAGGAAGGCTTAAGCGACACCGCCTTCTTGCGCTCGGCCAAGGACGGCATGGCAACAAAGCTTTTGACAGAGTCGGGAACGGGCAGGCCCGCCGCGCGAGACAGGCCGATCACATCGCCATAATCCAGGAGCTTCTTGCCCAAGCTCTCAACCTGGGCCGGAGCAAGCTTGGCGTAGGTGGGAACCAGCGGCACCTGCCACTCGAAGAGCAGATAGCCCTTGATGCTGTCGTAAAGTTCCTCGGCCGCCGTGCGCAATTTCGACTTGCCCGGCACGATATGCGTCTTCATGCGCCCAAAGAGACCCTTAAGAGGAACCGGGGGAGATGCCAGGGAGGGGTTGGCAGGCTCGGAGGAAGGGCGGACATGATGGCGGAAATAGCGTCTGGCCGAGGTGCGCACCACCATCGCCACAACCTGTTCGAGGTTATGGCCGCAAGCCAGAAAGGCCGTATCGTCTTTGACCACCTGCCCCTTGGGATCGACCAGCACATGATTGAACTGATGGCGATATTCGCGGAAGGTTTTGAAGCAGGTCTCAAGCAGAGGGATGTTGCCCAGCGTATGATCGTAGGCCAAAGCCTCCTGCACATGCGCCAGTTCCGGCACAAGCTTGCGCAAGGTCTGAACCACCGGCCCCTTCAAGGTGGCCCGGACAAGTCTAACCGATTCTTCTTCGTCAATCGCCGTCGCAAGGGCGGCCGTCTGCAGTGCTGCTACGCCAGACATATACCCCAACCCATTTCCGTGGCCCGAGCCACCGTTGAGGAAAGGAAGCGCCCCCGCACTTATTTCCCCTATTGACCATAAGGTGATTGCAGTTTCATGACACTTTATGTCGAAAGTCAATGAATTTGATAATACTTTGAAAAATTGGATGGAAAATGGAGATTTAAGAATCAGTATGAAACAACCCACCAGCGAGGCAACGGACTCGCTGGTGGGTTGGAATAAGTGAGGCGGAAATTAACGCCGCAGTTCGATCTCGACTCCGGGCTCGCCCGAGAACTCGACCAGGATGTCCTCGTCCAGCACGATATACTGGCAGGCCAGGCGATGAGGCGGGGTGCGGTGGTGCAACTCAACCTCCTCCAGCAGCTTTTTGGACAGCTTCCCATTCACGGAAAGAGTCAGCTTCTCCTTCTCGGACAGAACCTGTCCCAAGGGCGCCTTGCCGCTCTTGACGGTGATCTTGACCAGGCAAGAACCGCACTTGCCATCCTCGCACTGGCAGGGAATGGCAACCTTGTTTTTCTTGGCAAGCGCCAGCAGCGTATGCGCGTCTCCGGCCACGGCATAGACCGTGACATCCTGTTTCATGATGGGTGAGGAAAATGTAACGTTCGGCATGGGAACCCCTTTAAGGATCAATGAAACCCAGTCCAGAACGACGAAAAAACAGCCATTACCCGCGTCCTGATTATAAGAGGGGCGCAGGGGTAATCGTCAACGCAAAAGCATTGAATTCCTGAAAAATCCAAGCAAATACGCACTGCGCATTTCGTTAAATCAATCCCGCAAGTAGTGCTGGTGGAACGGCAAAAGCATCTGGCCGGGTAAGGATTACAGCTTGGCTGCTCTGGCGCTTCTGCTGCGCTCCTTGAATTTTGCACCATTGTTTCAATCAGCCATTCAAGCTTGCGCGAAATCGCCGCTTTCACATTGCTTTAAGCGCTTAAGGAGGATAGGTTACATGTAACCGATCTTCGGAGAACGCCATGCCCTCCCCTTCCAAGTCCCGCAATCACCCCGCGTCATCGGCGACCAAGGTGCGCGCCCATCGGCTGCGTCTACGGGCGATGGGCCTGCGTCCGATTCAGCTTTGGGTGCCCGACACCCGCTCGAGCGTCTTCGCCGCCGAAGCCAAGCGCCAGTCGCGCCTGATCGCCGAAAGCGACGTGCAAGATCAGGCCTTTATCGATGCCCTGTCGGAACTGTCCTTTAAATGAAGAAGGGGGCGGTTTGGACGGCCTCAGGCGGCGCCGACTATGCCGGAAAGCCAAGACCTGTCGTCATCTTGCAAGATGACCACTTTCAAGATTTGAACTCGGTCACCATCTGCGCCTTCACAAGCAACCTTCAGGAAGCGCCCATCCTGCGCCTGACAATCCAGCCCGAAGCCGAGAACGGCCTCGAGCACCCTTCGCAATTGATGATCGACAAGATCACCACCGTGCCAAAGGCCAAGTTGGGCAGGCGCATCGGCAGGCTTGGCCATGCCGACCAGCTTCGCCTTCAACAAGCCGTTCTGGTCTTTTTGGGCTACGCCTAAATTAACCCCGCCAGCGGCGAAGACGGATCGGCATAGAGCTTCTTCGGCATGCGGCCCGCCAGATAAGAAAGGCGCCCCGCCTCCACCGCCGCCTTCATGGCCCGCGCCATTAAGATGGGATCGCGCGCTGCGGCTATCGCCGTGTTCATCAGCACACCATCGCAGCCCAGTTCCATAGCGATGGCGGCGTCCGAGGCCGTGCCGACTCCGGCATCGACCAGAACCGGGACCGAAACGCTTTCCTTGATCAGGCGGATATTGACCGGGTTCTGAATGCCCAACCCCGAGCCGATCAACGAGCCCAGGGGCATGATGGCGACACAGCCCATTTCCTCAAGCCGCTTGGCCTGAATGGGATCGTCGGAACAATAGACCATCACCTTGAACCCATCCTTAATCAGGGCCTCGGCGGCCTTCAGGGTTTCGGGCATGTTGGGGTAGAGGGTCTTCTGGTCGCCCAGCACTTCCAGCTTGACCAGATCCCAGCCCCCGGCCTCGCGGGCCAAGCGCAGGGTGCGCACGGCATCGTCGGCCGTGAAACAACCCGCCGTGTTGGGCAGATAGGTGTAGTCCTTGGGGCTGACATAATCGACCAGCATGGGCTGGGAGGGATCGGACAGGTTCACGCGGCGCACCGCCACCGTCACGATCTCGGCACCCGAGGCCTTGATGGCCTTGGCCGTTTCCTCGAAATCCTTGTATTTGCCGGTTCCCACCAAAAGGCGGCTGGTAAAGCTGTGTTTGGCCACTTGCCAGACATCCTGGGGAGCGCCGCCCCCGATGAAATGCACGATCTCCAGCCGGTCGCCCTCTTGCACCTCTGTGGCCTCATAGGCCGACTTGGGCACGATTTCCAGATTACGCTCGACCGCCACTTTCCTGGCATCCAGGCCAAGCTGGGCCAGAAATCCTGTCACCGATACCGGAGCCGCCAGATCGCGCCGTTCGCCATTCACCGTCACTTGCATCACACACCCAGCATAAGTCATTTGAACCGCTGCAAAGGTAGGGGGGCCAGAACGGATTGACAAGACATGCCGGGACGCCTTGCATAGGCAGATGCGCATTCTTTCCCCCCTGATCGACCTCCTGCTGCCGCCACAATGTCCCTCCTGCCGCGCCCTGGTGGGGGAAAACGGCACACTATGCCCCGATTGCTGGAAAAGCATGACCTTTCTGGCGCCCCCCTTTTGCCAGCGATGCGGCCAGCCTTTTGCCTTCGAGGCCGAGGGGGACGGAGCGGGGCTTGAATGCGCCCCCTGCCTCGATTCGCCCCCGCCCTGGCGCCAGGCCCGCGCCGTGCTGCGCTATGACGAGGCCAGCAAGGGGCTGGTCCTGGGCTTGAAGCATGCCGACCGCACCGATCTGGCCCCCGCCCTGGCCCGCTGGATGAAAAGGGCCGGAGACGACCTGCTATCGGAGTGCGACCTGATCGCCCCGGTGCCCCTGCATTGGATGCGCCTGTTTACCAGGCGCTTCAACCAATCGGCCCTGTTGGCCCTTGCCCTGGGAGATTTGAGCGGCCTGCCGGTCAGGGGCGATCTGATGGTCCGCACCAGGCGCACCCAAAGCCAGGGCCATCTGCACCGATCCGAGCGCTTCGGCAACGTCAAAGGGGCCTTTGCCGTCAGGCCCCGCCATGCCCCGAAACTTAAGGGAAAATCCGTGCTGCTGATCGATGACGTGCTGACCTCGGGCGCCACGGCGGCCGAATGCGCCCGCACCCTCCTGAAGGCAGGAGCCGCCCAGGTCGATGTGCTGTGCGTGGCCAGGGCAGTGTTGGACTAGAATTCTCCAGGCAAATCGCTATATTCCCGGCAACAGACCGGAGATTGCCATGGCCCGCATTGAACTCTACACCACCCAGATCTGCCCCTATTGCGACCGCGCCAAGCGATTGCTTAAGAAAAAGGGCGTGAGTTGGGAGGAAATCGATGTCTCCGCCGACGAGCAGCTTCGCGCCTTCATGACCCAACGGGCGAATGGCAAGCGCACGGTGCCGCAGATTTTCATCGACGATCATCATGTCGGCGGTTGCGACGATCTGTATGAACTTGACCATGACGGCAAGCTGGACAAGCTGCTGGGCCTATGACCGCCTCGCCCCCCCCCTTCATCGCGGCCTGCATTCAGACCAGCGCCACGCCCGACATCGCCACCAACATCCAGGCGGCTTCGGATCTGGTGCGCGCCGCCCATGCCAAGGGGGCGAAACTGGTCTTGATGCCCGAAAACGTCGCCATGATGGATTTCGGCAGGCCCAATATTCTTGCCAAATCCTTCCCCGAGGATAAGCACCCCGCCCTGCCCGCCTTCTCGGCCCTGGCGAAAGAATTGTCCCTCTGGCTGCATGGCGGCTCGCTGCAAATCTTGTTGGATGACCAGATGGTCGCCAACCGGACCTATGTCTTCTCGCCTGCTGGCGAGGTGGCGGCCTGGTACGACAAGATCCACATGTTCGATGTGGACCTGGATGGCGGCGAAAGCTACCGCGAATCGCAGACCTTCAAGCCTGGCCAGCGCGCCGTGGTGGCAAAAACCGATTTCGGCGGTCTGGGCCTTGCCATCTGCTACGATCTGCGCTTTCCCCACCTGTTTCGCACCCTTTCCAAGGCGGGTGCTTCCATGCTGTGCGCCCCTGCCGCCTTCACCCGCCAGACCGGCCAGGCTCATTGGCATGTTCTGCAACGGGCCAGGGCCATCGAGAACGGCGCCTATATGCTCTCGCCCGCCCAGTGCGGTGACCATGCGGGCGGGCGCCAGACCTACGGCCATGCGCTGATCATAAGCCCCTGGGGCGTGGTGCTGGCCGATGCCGGCGACCAGCCCGGTTTCATTACCGCCACCATCGACCCAGGCGAAGTGATCGCCGCCCGCAAGAAGATTCCCGCCCTCACCCACGACCGCCCCTTCACCCTGGTCTGATCCCCATGACAGCTTTGCTAGAAGCGCTGCCCAAACGGCGCACCTTCGCCATCATCTCGCATCCCGACGCGGGCAAGACCACCCTGACCGAGAAGCTTTTGCTGTTCGGCGGCGCCATTCAGTTGGCGGGTGCGGTGCGCGCCCGTGGCGAACAGCGGCGCACCCGCTCGGACTGGATGAGCATCGAAAAGGAACGCGGCATTTCCGTCTCGGCCTCGGTGATGAGCTTCGAGTTCGAGGGGCTTTCGATGAATCTGCTGGACACGCCGGGCCACGAGGATTTCAGCGAAGACACCTACCGCACGCTGACCGCCGTCGATTCCGCCATCATGGTGCTGGATGCCGCCAAGGGCATCGAAACGCAGACCCGAAAGCTGTTCGAGGTCTGCCGCATGCGCGACATGCCGATTCTCACCTTCGTCAACAAGGTGGACCGCGAGGGCCGCGACCCCTTCGACCTGATCGACGAGATCGAAAAAACCCTGGCCCTTGACGCCACGCCGGTCACCTGGCCGATCGGCATGGGGCGCGACCTCAAGGGCTGCTACGATCTGCTCCACGACCGCGTGCTGATGTACGATCCCGGCAAGGGCGACCATTTAACCTCGGAAACCATCGAAATTTCGCTGGATGACGCCAAGCTGGAGAGCCTGCTGGGCCCCGACGCAGCCGCCAAACTGCGAGAAGAGGTGGAACTGGTCAGGGGGGCTTGCAAGCCCTTCGATCCTCAGTCCTTCCTGGAAGGCCATCTGACTCCCGTCTTCTTCGGAAGTGCGCTGAAAACCTTCGGCGTGCGCGAGTTGCTGCAAGGGATTGCGGCCCATGCGCCCATTCCACGCAGTCAGCCTGCCAGCCCCCGCAATATCGAGGCATCGGAAGAAAAGGTAACCGGCTTCGTTTTCAAGATTCAAGCCAACATGGACCCCAATCATCGCGACCGCATCGCCTTCCTGCGCCTGTGTTCGGGCCGCTTCCAGCGCGGCATGAAGCTGAAACACATCCGTTCCGGCAAAGTGATGGCGATCTATAATCCGGTCTTCTTTCTCGCCCGCGAGCGCGAACTGGCCGAAGAGGCCTTTCCCGGCGACATCTTGGGCATCCCCAATCACGGCCAGTTGCGCATCGGCGATGCGTTGACCGAGGGCGAGGACATCCAGTTCACCGGCATTCCGAGCTTCGCTCCGGAAGTGCTGCGGCGCGCCCGCCTTGACGATCCCATGAAGGCCAAGCAATTGAAAAAGGCGCTGGAGGATCTGGCCGAAGAAGGGGTGAGCCAGCTCTTCAAACCGGTGGACGGCTCGGCCTGGGTGGTGGGCGTGGTGGGGCCCTTGCAGTTCGACGTGATCACCACCCGCATCGAAGCCGAATACGGCCTTAGATGCGGCTTCGAAGAAGCAGGTTTCGATACGGCGCGCTGGCTGAGAATGGACGATTCGACCCTGCTTAAGAAACTAAGCGAAGGCAACAAGGCCAACATGGCCGAAGACCGCGACGGTGCCCCGGTTTATCTGGCCCGCAATGCCTGGCAGCTAAATCGCCTGATACAGGATTTCCCCAACGTGAAATTCCTGGCAACCCGCGAGCAGCATTAGGATTAATGCAGCAGTTGGTATTGGGCGAGATAGACCCCAGCCCCCGCCAGATAGCCGATCAAGGCCAGTCCGCTGATCTTTTTGACGTACCAGAAGAAATGGATCTTCTCCAGCCCCATGGCGGCAACACCGGCTGCCGAGCCGATGATGAGAATCGATCCGCCGGTGCCCGCACAATAAGCCAGGAATTCCCACAGGAAATGATCCGTCGGATATTGATCCAGGCTGTACATGCCCATGGACGCCGCCACCAGAGGCACGTTGTCAACGATCGCGCTGGCAATGCCAATGATCAGAACGATCACATCCAGCCGCCCGACAACCTGATCCAGCCATTGGGCCAGGGATGTCAGGATATGCGTATGCTCCAATGTTGCGACAGCAAGAAGAATGCCGACAAAAAACACAATCGAACTCATATCAATTCGGCTTAAGGCATGAGCCAGAGTCAGATGCTGCTTGAAGACATCCTCCTTGCGACGATGCAACAGATCGCCCACCAGCCATAAAATGCCCAGGCCGAACAGGATGCCCATAAATGGGGGAAGCTGCGTTATGGTCTTGAAGGCCGGAACCGCCACCAGAATGCCCAGGCCGAAAAAGAACATCAGATTGCGCTCGAACTCGGTGGTGCGCCTGTCCTGGCTGTTCTCAACATTTTCCACGGACAGCACGGCGCGCCCCCGAAGAACATAGGCCGTCATCCCCAGGGGCACGATCAGACTTACCACTGAGGGCAGAAACACGCCTTCTATGATGGCCAGCGACGTAATCTGCCCGCCGATCCACAGCATGGTGGTCGTCACATCGCCGATGGGCGACCAGGCGCCGCCGGAATTGGCGGCGATGACGATGATGCCTGCGAAGAAAAGCCGGTCTTCATGCTTGGCCAGAAGCTTTCGCATCAGGGAAACCATCACGATGGTGGTCGTCAGATTGTCGAGAATGGCGCTTAGGAAAAAGGTGACGAAGCCCACAAGCCACATCAGCCTGGATAGGTTCGAGGTTCGAATGCGCTTGGTGATGACCTCGAAGCCGTTATGGGCATCCACGACCTCGACGATGGTCATGGCGCCCATCAGGAAAAAGACGATCTGGGCTGTCGCCATCACCGATTCACCCAATTGGGCGCCGACCCTGTCCGCCTCGCCTGCTGCCAGCGCATAGACGGTCCAGAGCAGTCCGGCTCCCAAAAGGGCGGAGGCGGACTTGTTGATCTTGATCGGATGCTCAAGGGCAATGGCTGCGTAAGCGATGACGAAAATGACGACAAGAGCGGTCAGCATCATTCAAACTCCCTCTGAAGAAGGGTGCGGGGACAGGGACGCAGCGGCACTGGCAACCGGTCATTAACACCGATTGTTGGAACAGGCTGCAAAGATGAGAAACGGGCGCGATTGGAAAACACGGACACGAAGGCTCCCGCGCGGCGGCCCGACCAGCACGAAAACCTGCCTACGCTCACTTGACCCATGCGCAAGCACCCGAAACGAGGCTACACATCAAGGCCCTGATCGGCAAGGGGCTTTACCTTTCCCCAAGCCGAAGCCGGAACCTAGAGCGGGTCGTCTGAAATCGAAGCCGTTAAGCGGCTTCGATTGAGGGCGTGAATCCGCTCTACAGATTTGTTTTGAGCTGCCGATTCACGTTTAACCCCGAGTCATCCAAGTGACTCGGGGTTAAGCGATCGTGCGCTAGCTGAGCACGGACGTCTGTTGCAAGATTATCAACAATCTATTGACTAATCACCAGATTGTTTCGCAAGCCACCAGGGGCCATCTTCATGCAAACAGCACCAAGGATCACGCCCGATGACCGCCCTGCCCGTCCTGTTCGTCTCCCACGGCGCACCCACCATGGCCATCGAGGATACGCCCACCCGGCATTTCATCGAAACGCTGGGAAAGGACTTTCCCAAGCCGAAAGCGGTGGTGGTGGTTTCCTCGCATTGGAGTGCCAACACCCCCATGATCGGCGCCGCCTCGGCTCCCGCCACGCTGCACGACTTCTTCGGATTTCCAGAAGAATTGTACGAGATCGACTACCCTGCTCCCGGCGATCCCGACTTGGCTGCACGCATGCAATTCCTGTTGGATCAAAACGGCATCAAGGCCGGGCTTGACGACAAGCGCGGGCTTGACCATGCCGTCTGGACGCCCTTGCGCCTGATGTATCCGGATGCCGATATTCCCGTGGTGCCGCTGGCCGTTCTGCCGGGTGCTTTGGGCGATTTTCACTACCGCATGGGGGCTGCGCTGCGTTCCTTGCGAAGCGAGGGCGTGCTGATTCTGGCTTCGGGCGGCATCACGCATAATCTGCGGGAATATTTTGTCCGCGCCCCCGATGCCCCTATCGAGCCCTGGGCCATGGCCTTCGCCGACTGGGTCGCAGACAGGGCAACAGCCCGGGCTGACGATGAACTGATGGCTTGGGAGAAGGCTCCCCAGGCCTTGCGCAACCACCCTAGCCCTGAGCATTTCCTGCCCTTGCTTACGGCCCTGGGGGCGGCCACGCCCGGCATTCCCGCATCTTTGCTGCACCGGGCCTATGGCTGGGGTGTGCTGGCGCTCGACGCCTATCGGTTCGACTGAACCTTCAAAAAGGAGGTCAGCAGAACGGCCAGCCCGGCCAGGCCCGAGATCATCCAATAAGCCATGGTGAAATTGCCATTGGCCTGGGCGATCTCGCCGGCCAGGGCGGGGCCTGCGATCTGGCCCAAGCCGAAGACAACAGTGATAGTGCCAAAGCCCTTGACGGCGCGTTTTGGCCCCAGCGTATCGCCCACCACCACGGCCATGATGCCCGGCACCGCCCAGGCGGAAACGCCGAACAGGGCGATGGCCAGATAGATGCCCCAAAGATCGGGATGCGATGCCACCAGGGCATAGGCAATCATATGCAGCCCATAGGGCAGCATCAGGCCCAGCTTGCGCCCCAGATGGTCCGAAAGTGTTCCGAACAGGGGGCCGGAAAGCAGGCTTAGGGCACCGATCCAGATCCAAAAGCCGCCAGCCTGGCTTTCCGAAAATCCGAAATCGCGCACCAGGGTCGTCACGATAAAGGTGGCAAAGACGGCATAACTGGCGCCATAGAGAAAATAGATGGCGCCCAGATGGGCCAGCAGGCGAGCCGCCGACCCTTCCCGAGCCTGGGCCGAGGCGCCCGAGGATAGCGGCGGCGGCCCGCCACCCACCGGCTCCAATCCCATATCCTCGGGATGATTGCGCAACACAGCGAAGACAAGCCCCGCCACCAACAGCGAAAGCCCGCCCAGAAGCGTCCAGCCCATGCGCCAGCCCTCGGCCCCCAGCGTCCGGTTGAGATAGGGAATCACCGTGCCCGCGAACATGATGGCAAAGCCCGAACCGATGACGATGAAACCGGCGGCGCGCCCGCGCACATGGCGCTGGAACCAGTGCGAAACCAAGCCCATGATCGGCACGTTGGAAGCCCCCGAGCCGATTCCGGTCGCCACATAAAGCAACAGCACCGACAGAAAATCCTGGGCGCGCCCCACCAGCAGCATGGAAAGGGCAACCAGCAACAATCCCAGCGAAATGGCGTATCTGGCCCCCAGCCTCTGCACCAACGGCCCCGCCAACAACACCGCCCCCAGATAGCCGATGAAATTGGCGGTTCCGATATAGCCCATCTCGTCATAGGACAGATCGAGCGAGGCCCCCATCGAGGGCAGAAGCATGCCCAAGGCAAAGCGCCCCAGACCCAGGGCCACGAAAACGGTCAATGTGCCCATAGGAACGATGAGCCAGCCGTAATGAATCCTTCTTGGGGAAGCCATGTTTCCTCGGAGCCGCTTTTCTGCAATCATGACGGCGGTTGACACTTTAGGCAAGTCGGTACCGGAATGCGCAATATCGAACATGTCGGCATCATCGGAGCCGGGGCCTGGGGCACGGCGCTGGCGCTCACCGCCATCCGCTCGGGCCTGAAGACGACGCTTTGGGCCCACGAGCCTGCGGTTGTCCAGGAGATCAAAACCCACCAGGAAAACAGCACCTTTCTGCCAGGAATCAAGCTTGATCCGAACATCTGCGCCACCACCGATCCCGCAGACATCCTAAAGGCCGATGCCGTGCTGGCCGTGGCCCCGGCCCAGTTCCTGCGCCCCACCCTGAGCCTATTCGAGCCCGGCTGGCCCCAGGGTCTGCCCATCGTGATCTGCGCCAAGGGCATCGAGCAGGGATCGCTGGCCCTGATGTCGGAGGTCGTGACCGACATCCTGCCGCAAGCCCCGCAAGCCGTTCTTTCCGGCCCCACCTTCGCCGCCGAAGTGGCGAGGGGGCTGCCCACGGCGGTTACCTTGGCCTGCCGTGACGCCAAACTGGGAGCCCGCCTCGTCCAGGCCCTGGGCACCCGCACCTTCCGCCCCTATCTCTCCGATGACCTGATCGGGGCAGAAGTGGGAGGAGCGGTCAAGAATGTGCTGGCCATCGCCTGCGGCATCGTGTCGGGCAAGGGCTTTGGCGACAATGCCAGGGCGGCTCTGATCACCCGGGGCCTGGCCGAGATCGTTCGCCTGGCACTCGCCAAGGGAGCCAAGATGGAAACACTGATGGGGCTTTCGGGGCTGGGCGATCTGATCCTGACGGCCAATTCCACCCAGTCGCGCAATTTCTCGGTGGGGGTTGCCCTGGGCCAGGGCAAGACGCTGGCCCAGGCGCTGGCGGGCAAATCATCGGTCGCCGAGGGTGTGGCTAGTGCTGCCGGTACGGTGGCCCTGGGGCAAAGGATGGGGATCGAGCTGCCCATCGCCCAGTCCGTCGATGCCGTGCTGAATCAGGGAGCCGACCTGGACGCCACCATCCAGGCCCTGCTCTCGCGCCCCTTCAAAAGCGAGGTCTGATTATGCTGTTCGCCATTCTGTGCAAGGACAAAAAGGACGGATTGCCCATTCGCCTGGCCAACCGGGAAGCCCATCTCACCTATATCCGCGAGACCTGGGTTTCCAAGATCGCAAGCGCCGGACCGCTTTTCGGACCCGATGGGCAAAGCATGGCGGGAAGTCTTCTGATCATGGAGCTTGAGGACCGGGCCGAGGCCGAGCGCTATCTGGCGGGTGATCCCTATGGCAAGGCAGGGCTTTTCGAAAGCGTCGAGGTCTGGCCTTACAAGAAGGTTTTTCCGTGACTTGCTGGCTGTTGAAATCCGAGCCGGAAAGCTGGAGCTGGGAGGATCAGGTCAAAAAAGGGATCGAACCCTGGACCGGGGTGCGCAATCACCAGGCCGCCAAGAATCTGAAATCCATGAAGAAGGGCGATCTGGCTTTCTTCTACCACTCGGTTACCGAGCGCAGCATCGTGGGCATCGTCGAGATCGTGCGTGAGGCCTATCCTGATCCCACCGACGAAACCGGAAAATGGGTCTGTGTCGATGTGAAAACGGTCAAACCCCTGCCCCGCCCGGTCACGCTGGACAGCATCAAGGCCGAACCCAAGCTTTGTAACCTCGCCCTGGTCAGGCAATCGCGCCTGTCGGTGACGCCCATCGACCAGGAGGCCTGGAGGCTGCTGCTGGACATGGCCAAGGCATGATCGAAATCTTGCTTGCCGACATCCCCGATCCCGGCGCCAAAGCCTTCGTTTTGGAAACCGCCGGGGGTGAAAAGATCGGCGGCTTCGTGGTCCGCATCGGCCCCATCATTCGGGCCTATGTCAATTCCTGCCCCCATACCGGAGCCCCTCTGAACTGGCAGGAAGACCGCTTCCTAGATTTCACCCAGACAGAGGTCATCTGCACCTTGCACGGCGCCCGATTCACTCCCGCCAGCGGGCAATGCACGCTGGGGCCATGCAAAGGCAAGCACCTGACCCCGCTGTCCTTTGAAATATCTCACGGAAAGATCATCGTCCGGCCCTTGTCTTAAGCGCTTTTCCTGGCATAATCGCTGCACCGCACCGGCTCGGGCATTCAAAGCCTGGGAGCCAACAGAATCACAAGGACGAAGGGAGAACTTCCAATCATGTCCGACAATTTACTTTTTCCGGTCAGCCCCGAAGCCGCCAAAAAGGCTTGGATCGACGAGGCCAAATACAAGTCCATGTATGAGCAGTCGGTCAAGGACCCCGCCGCCTTCTGGGGTGAACAGGGCAAGCGCATCGACTGGATCAAGCCCTTCACCCAGGTCAAGGATGTCTCCTTTACCGGCAATGTTCATATCAAATGGTATGCCGATGGCACGCTGAACGCCTCGGCCAACTGCCTTGACCGCCACCTGGCCAAGCGCGGCGACCAGACCGCCATCATCTGGGAAGGCGATGATCCGGGCGAAAGTGCCAACATCACCTATCGCGATCTGCACGAGCGCGTCTGCCGCCTGGCCAATGCCATGAAGGCCCAGGGGGTCAAGAAGGGTGACCGCGTCACCATTTACCTGCCGATGATTCCCGAAGCCGCCGTGGCCATGCTGGCCTGCGCCAGAATCGGCGCCATCCATTCGGTGGTCTTCGGCGGCTTCTCGCCAGACTCGCTGTCCAACCGCATTCAAGACTGCGATTCCAATATGCTGATCACCTCGGACGAGGGGCTGCGCGGCGGGCGCAAGGTTCCCTTGAAGGTCAATGCCGACAAGGCGCTGGAAAGCTGCCCCAGCATCAAAAGCGTGATCGTGGTCAAGCGCACCGGCGGCAATGTCACCATGAAGGCCGGGCGCGATGTCTGGTATCACGATGTCTGCGCCGCCGCATCCCCCGATTGCCCCCCCGCCGAGTTGAGCGCCGAGGACCCGCTGTTCATCCTCTATACTTCGGGATCGACCGGCAAGCCCAAGGGGGTGTTGCACACCACCGGCGGCTATATGGTCTATGCCTCGATGACGCATCAATATGTCTTCGATTATCACGACGGCGACATCTACTGGTGTACGGCCGATGTCGGCTGGGTTACCGGCCACAGCTATATTCTCTATGGGCCGCTGGCCAACGGCGCCATCTCGCTGATGTTCGAGGGCATTCCCAACTATCCCGACGCCTCGCGCTTCTGGCAGGTGGTCGACAAGCACAAGGTCAACATCTTCTATACGGCCCCCACCGCCATCCGCGCCCTGATGCGCGAAGGCGAGGCGCCGGTCAAGAAGACCAGCCGCGCCTCGCTTCGCCTGCTGGGATCGGTTGGCGAGCCGATCAATCCCGAGGCCTGGCTGTGGTACCATAAGAATGTCGGCGACGGGCGCTGCCCCATCGTCGATACCTGGTGGCAGACCGAAACCGGCGGCATTCTGATCACGCCGCTTCCGGGCGCCATCGCCCAGAAGCCGGGCTCGGCCACCCTGCCCTTCTTCGGCGTACAGCCTGAAATCGTCGATGCCGAGGGCAAGGTGCTTTCGGGGGCGACCGAAGGCAATCTATGCATCACCGATTCCTGGCCCGGCCAGATGCGCACCGTGTTCGGCGATCACGAACGCTTCGTGCAGACCTATTTCTCGACCTATCCCGGCAAATATTTCACCGGCGACGGCTGCAGGCGCGATGCCGACGGCTATTACTGGATCACCGGGCGCGTCGATGACGTGATCAACGTGTCCGGCCATCGCATGGGCACGGCCGAGGTCGAAAGCGCTTTGGTCGCCCATCCCAAGGTGGCCGAGGCTGCCGTGGTGGGCTATCCGCACGACATCAAGGGCCAGGGCATCTATGCCTATGTCACCTTGAAATCGGGTGAAACCACCAGCGAGGAATTGCGCAAGGAACTGGTGAACTGGGTCCGTAAGGAAATCGGCCCCATTGCCTCGCCCGATCTCATTCAGTGGGCGCCGGGCCTGCCCAAGACCCGTTCGGGCAAGATCATGCGCCGGATTTTGCGCAAGATCGCCGCCAACGAGTATGACGCCCTGGGCGACACTTCGACCCTGGCCGATCCTACCGTGGTCGAGGATCTGATCGAGAACCGCATGAACCGGGCGTAGTACCCGTTTGCATTAATCGTGACCGATTAATGCAGGCCTCAAGCGCCGGGCGGGCGCTGTGCGCCCTTGGCTCCCGCTCGCCGGGAGGCTCGCGCGCGGGCCTTGCCCGCGACCGGCATGCGTAATTCTTTCTGCATGCCGGCATAAGAGCGAAAGCGTATGAAGAAGAAACGGCGCGGGTGATCCCTGCGCCGTTTTTGGTTATGCTGGGAACATGAACGAACCCAGCGTCCTTTACATCACCAATGGCAGCCCCAGCTACATGCCGCCTTTGCGCCTTGGCGCCGATCAGGTGGAGATGGGCCCCAACATGCCAGATGGAACCACGGCGGATGGACGCATCCGCCGCCGGATCGAGGCGGGCAACATCACGCCAGAAAGTCTGCTTGCCTGCCTGCCGGATGGATTTACACCCGATCTCATCTTCATCCAGGCTTCCAGCTATCGTTGTGCCAGGCCGATCGGGCTTGCGCGGTTACCGGGGCGCAAATTCCTGGTGATCGCCGACCTGCATCACGGCACGAAACCGCTTACCTCGATGCTGCGCTATGTGGCCCAGGAAAATTTCGACGGCGTCATCGTCACCCACGGGGCTCATTTCGCTCATTGGTTCGAGGAATTGGCGCGATGCCCGGTCGCCCTCATTCCCAATTTCAACGTGGCGGGTCATACCCAGCCTTTCAAAGCGGTGCGCGAGCCGACCGTGCTGTTTCTGGGTCAAGCCGGAGATTTCCACCCCAGGCGGCGCTATCTTCTTGATGCCATCAAGCAGGCAGGGCTTCCCCTGATCGAAGGACAGGCCGAGCCAGAGGACGCCGCCAGGCTTTATGGCGAGGCGCAGATCGTCTTTAATTGCAGCCTCAATGGCGACATCAATATGCGCGTCTTCGAAGTTCTGGCGGCGGGCGGCTGCCTGGTCACCGACCGGCTTTCGCCCCAGGCCGGGCTTGAGCAGCTCTTCCAGGATGGACGCCACCTAGCATTTTACGATGACGCCGATGATTTGCTGGCGTTGCTGAAACTCCTGCTGGCGCGCCCACTCGACGCCCTTGATCTTGCAAGGGCCGGACAGAAGGAATATCTGGCCCGCCACGCGCCCGAGACACGCCGCCGTCAGGTGCAAGATTTCGTCATGCAAGGGATCGATCCGAAAATATTTTCCAGCATGGCCGTTTTGCCCGCAAGCCAACCCGATCTGATGACGCGAGCCGCCATGTACGAGCAGCTTCAGGAAGTTCAGCGCAAAACGCTCTTCCCCCTGCCCCTTTATATCGACCCCTCGCTTCCTGCTGAAATTGCCTCTGACGCGGCCGATCTGGTGCGCTTTCGGCCGATGCCTTTGACAAGCTGGCCCACGGAGCCCGCCCTTCTTCTGCTCGACAAGGAAACGGAAGCGACAAGGCAGGCGCAAGGAGGCCAAACTCTGCTTCGCTATTCCGCCCCCGTACACCAGGATTGACGCTGGCCGCCGTCATAGCGCCGGGCCAGACCCTGCTTGATCAATTCCACCGATAGATCGGCTCCCGATTCATCCAGCACCTGGGCCCTGACCCTGCCGCCATATTTGTCGGTCAGAATATCGTGCAATTGAACCTGCTTTCCATCAACGCGGGCCACCAGGAAGTCGCGTGCCGCCAGGGCTTTCTCGCGCTCCTGCTCGCAGCGGGCCTTCAACTCGGGCGTATCCGTCCCCTCAAGGCGGACCAGGGTTTCAACCTCCTGACCCAGCCAGATATGGGCGCGCACCATCAGCGTGTCGCCATCGACCACGCGAACCACCTGGGCGGGAATGGGGCCTTCCAGACGTTCAGCCGCCCACACAGCCGAGTTGAAAATTGCTCCAATCAAGACCAGGGGCACAGCTACTCGTAGTTTGATATGCATAATCATGACATATTATATAACGTGCTTTTGCACTGCCGTCAAGGGCGGCATGGGCTATAAATAGAACATTTGAGGAATTTATGCAATACGCGCAGCTAGAAATCGCTGCAACGACCTTTGCGTTCCCAATCACCGAACCGCGTCGGCTCGACCCCTTGGGGGCCGCCGTTTTCCGAGACTTTATCTGATGCAAGCCCCGCCTTATCGGGCGGAGATGTCGGATTGCCCTCAGCCTTTGGGGTCAATCCAATCGGAGGCAGGACTCCCGGCTTAAGGGGCCTTGAGAGAACCGGCTGACTTCGGGAGGAGGATGGCTGCTTCGTCATGATGCCAGGATCATGACTCAAAGCTCACGACGCCGCCACACACTCGCGGTTGCGCCCCTGGGCCTTGGCTTCGTAGAGGGCCAGATCGGCCCGCTTCATCATATCGTCGAGATCGCTCTTCAATTCGGCGATGCCGATGCTGATGGTAAAGAAGAATCTGAGATTGCCATGCTTAACCACGGCCTGAGAAATCTGCTGGCGCAGCTTGCGCGCCGCCTCAAGTGCTCCGTCCATATCGGTTTCCGGAAGCAAAAGCGCAAATTCCTCGCCGCCGATGCGCCCCATCAGATCGTTTTTGCGGATCAGGGATTTGCATATTTCGGCAAATTGTTTAAGAGCCAGATCGCCGCCATCATGCCCATAATTATCGTTGATGCGTTTGAAGTGATCGAGATCGATCATCATCGCCACCATGGGGCGCGAATATCTGGCGGCGCGCTCTGACTCCAGCGATGCCACCTCGTAAAAGGCCCGTCGATTGGCAAAGCCGGTCAAGGGATCGGTCTTGGCTTGGCGCAGGATTTCCTCGGCCAATGTCTTCTCGCGCGTCACATCGGTGCCGCTGCCGCGATAGCCCGCGAAATTCAAATCCCTGTCGAAAACAGGAACGCCGCTGATGCGGATATGCAGCTTTCCGCCATCCGGCTTGGCAATGGCATAATCGAATTCGCGGAATGGCCGATGGCTTTCCAGATCGGAAATATGGGCCGCCCATTTCTCGGCTTCATCGCCCATCAGCCGCTGGCGGGCAAATTCCAGACGGGTGCGACCGATCACATCCTTGGGCTCAACGCCGCTCAAATCGAAATAGCGTTTCGAGATGAAGGTAAAGCGCAAGGCGGCGTCCATTTCCCAGAACCATTCAGACGCCGCTTCGGCAAAATCGCGGAAGCGCTTTTCATTCTCCTCGATCCTGGCCGTGCGTTCGGCGACCCGGCGCTCAAGCTCCTCTTCGCGCAGGCTGCGCTCGGAAACATCGGTAAAGGTGCTGACAAAACCGCCCGAGGGCAGCGGGCGACCGGAAATCTCGATCACCACGCCATTGGGGCGACGGCGCTGATAGCGATGCGCCTCAAAATGACGAATGGCCTGCATGCGGTTGGCAACCAGGGTTTCCACATCGCCCTCGCCGTACTCGCCTCTGGATGCATTGAATCTGAGAAGATTGATCAGAGGATAGCCGCGATAGAGAAGATCGTCGGGCAGATCGAGCAGTTCAAGCATGCGCCGGTTCCACAACAGAAGGCGCATGTCCTTGTCGAAGACGCTGATGCCTTGATCGATCCCCGTCAAGGCATCGATCACGATATCGGTCAGACTGTCGTCGCCCTTCTTCCCCACGCCGCTCGCTCCCTGTGGCGATTGTTCTGCCGCCACGTCCGTCGCCTTCCATCTCGCAAGATGGGGCGGCTTCACCCAATGCGAGTATAGCAAATCATGGGCCTGAGAGAAGAAAATCCGACTGATTTTCCACAAGAAACAACAGTCAATTGGCGGCGAATCAGGAACAATCCTGTCACATTTGGCTGGCGTTTTTTTTCATCCGGCAGGAAGGCCCGGCTCGACCCGATCAGGAGATCTCTGTGAATTTATCGCCCTTGACCTTGCAGACCGGACATTCATCCGGAGCATCTCCGATCACCGTATGGCCGCAGACCGGACAAATGCGCACGGCATCCGGCGCCAAATCCTCTCCGGCCTGAACGGCGGACAAAGCCTGCTGGAACAAGCCAAAATGCACCTTCTCGACCTCCAACGCATAAGACATCGAGCGCTCGGCGCGCTTATGGCCTTCGGCGATGGCGGTGGCCAGCATGGGCGGATACATGTGGGCGACTTCATGCGCTTCGCCCGCCATGGCTTCCTTTAAATTGGCTAGCGTATCCTTGACCCCGTCCATGGCCCTGAGATGGGCATGCGCATGCAAGGTCTCGGCAGCGGCAACGGCGCGAAACAGCTTGGCCACCATGGCCTTGCCGTCGCGGGCGGCCTGCTCGCCAAAGGCCAAATACTTGCGATTGGCCTGGCTTTCGCCGGCAAAGGCTTCCTTAAGATTTTCCTGCGTGCTCATGTCTCTATCCTTCCGCCATGGATCATTACCGGCCGGGATAGTAGCCGAGCGGCAGATTGGAATGTATAAAAAAATGGCTCTTCGACGTGTGATTTGGAACTGAGCCAGATGGCCGAGGTGAATTTCACCTCATCCTGAAGAGGGCCGAAGGCCCGTCTCGAAGGATGAATATCTGTCTATTCTCGGTATTTCCCCTGCCCACCCTTCGAGACGCCTGTGCGCCGCAGGCTCCTCAGGGTGAGGAATCATGTTTGCCTATTTCCATTTATCGTCTCGAGGAGCCAAAAAAATCAGGAATGATCCGTCACTGGACGGAAACCCAAGTGATCGTCGTCAAACCGCCAGAAAGCGAACAAAGCTCCTTGATGACGGTTGGACCGAATTTGTTCGAGGTCTTGCCGTTGATCGCAATGAATCCACGGTTCAGAAGAACCCAGGAAACGCTCATACAGGCATCCTGGGGAATGCCATCGACGGTCACCGCAGCACGATCCGACACGATATCAACCCCAATTTTGCCGCCAAAGGCATTCGGGCCGGTCGCCTTCCTGGTCTTGGCCGCTTCGGTCATTTGCTGAACCAGCAGCCGGTTGGGCTCCAGCTTTTTCTCAAGGTCAGGAACAGAGCCCATCTTGTAGACGATCCCCCCAACAACGGCGAGTGCCACAAGCGATGCTGCCACGGCAAACATGCGAAAGCGTTTGCGCTTGCGATCGGCTGTCCGCTCGGCCTCGCGCCGCCTTGCGATTGCCGCGTCCGACTTGCCGACTTCCTTGCCGTCCCTGCTCTTTTGCACCCGCTCTCTGGCTTTTTCCCGTGCGAACTCTGCCGCCTTGTTGATGCGATAGTTTTTGATGTTCCGAAGAATGTCTGTAACCGCCACCACGATGTGGGGCAGGCTGACCGCAGGCAAGTCATCGGGAATAAGCGTCCCCAACTCCTTGGTAAAACGGGCGACTTCTGCCGGGTCGTCCTTTCGAATGTAGAGTTGCTGGATAATCAACATGGTGATCTGGCGCAGCGCTTGCGGGGAATGCGCCTTGGAAAGAAGGGCGATCAATCCGTTTTCTGGCGCTTCAAAAACCTGCTCCCAGTCCACGGTCTCTTCGGGCGTTTTTGCCCAACCCGACCTGTTTACGAGCGTCATCGCGCGATGCCCCTTATTTCCTGGAAGATGCCAATCGACGAAGATGATAGCACAATAATGCTTCTTCAGACGCAAAGCGCGGATCAAGGCGCGACAGTGGGCTATCTTTCTTTAGGTCGAAACGCACTTAGCAGTGCGGCTTGATCCCCAAGCGTTGTGCGTTTGAATGCCCGTTGAGCCGGTGTGATGGAGACCGATGCGCGGGATGGATTCTGGCTGGAGAAAGTTTCCGCCGAAGAGGGCCGCTTGCTGTTGCGGGCCTTGAGGCTGCCGATCGATTCGAACAGATTGCGCACCAGATCCTCGCGCTCTCGTTTCTCTTCTTGCAGCATGACATGAACAAGTCCCTGCATCAGTTCGCTATCCGGCACTTTGGGCGATGCGATCCCGTCATCACCCTTCACGGCGATGGTATGCTGTTCTGTGGACTTTTCAGCCATTATCTAGTCCCTGACGCTTGCCTTGAACACAGGTCAAGTCTGCCGCATCGACAGTGGATTCTCGACCCCCAGTTCCTTGGCCGTCGCATCGAATGCCCGCTCCCAGATGAGCCGCAGCCCCGTCTTGGGTTGGCCTGCAAGAACGCCGCTTCGCCAGACTTCCTTGGTTGGCCCCAAAAGCCGACTACCCGGATCAACGACCTTCAAGGCATTCTTCATGGCGTTGGCCTGCGCCAAAAGCGCCGCAGAGGTCGCCTTCTTCTTGTTCAATTCATTATTTGCCGACTTAAGCTGGGCCTCCAATTTCCTGACCCTGGCTTCCAACCCGCGGACCTGTTCGGATGGCGCCGATTGCTTTTTCGTCCCTGGGGAAACCGTTTTTACGATTCGCGAAGTCTTTGGCATCCTGTGATATTGGGGCGCATTCGGAGCGACAAGAGTCATCATCTGGTCAATCAGCTTACTCATCGGTTCCTCCGCCATAGGTACAAGGAAAAAATTCACGCCCATCCCCTTGATTGTTTCATTTATTAAGAATTCATTAAAGCAGATTCGACAACCACCTGAGACCAAGCATACAACAAGACGTACGTGTTTATTAAGGCTCGGGACGGGGAGCCACTTGTAAAAAACAGTAAGAGCGCTTACCTAAAAGAGAGAAACGCTGGAATTTTTTACTTTAAGCATATTCATCCGCGGAGGTTCTATGGAAAGCTCGTCAATGGCCTTGGTCAAGCTTCTCAGTTCCAAAAGCGCTGTCGCCGCTCTGTTCGGAGCGCCTCTTTCCGTCATGGTGGGGCCCGTTGTTGGGGTGACTGTGGTCGTAACGCTGGGGGTCATCTGTGTCGCTGGATTTATGGCAATAACCCAGAGAGAGAAACGGGATGGCACCCTCTCGGCGCCACCGGCTTGAGGGGCCAAAGCAAGCCCTGTCTTTCAAAGGGTTGAATGTCCAGGGGCTCTCCCCCCTTCCCTTCCCGATCAGGCGATCTGGCCTCGGCGAAAGAAAAAGGGCTTAGCCCGATTTTGATCTAAGCCCTTGAATTTTTTGGCGCACCCGGAGAGATTCGAACTCCCAACCCCCAGATTCGTAGTCTAGTGCTCTATCCAGTTGAGCTACGGGTGCGCGAGGGGGGTGAGATACGCCAGGACCCGTGCCCGGTCAAGAGAAAACCACCCCCGATTGACGCATGGCCGTCTTGTTTTCACCGATTCCAAGGCGCCTGATCGCCTGAAATTCAAGAAAAATCCCCGGGAGGGCCAGAATTCCAGCTTGTCGGAGCGGGGGGGATGTGGGTAAACTCCCTGCGATTTCATGCCGGGGAACGATTCTTAAAGAACGGCGGCATGAGCTGTTTGGCTACCAAGGTGAATGACAACAATGGCCCGATCAAATGTCACGGCAGCCATCCTGACGACAGCGCTTGCGCTTGGGGGATGTTCTTTTGCGTCCGATGCCCTGTTTCCGTCTTTGACCGGAAGCGAACCGACAGGCGAGGCATCGTCCGACCAGCCCGCCCAGCAGCCCGCCAGGGCGCAAGTGACGGCTGCGCCGACCGCGGTTTCTGGTGCGCCGCCCCTCAGTTCGACCACATTCGAGGCCCCCGGCGTCACGCCAGGTCAGCCCACCGGCACCCATGTCGGGCAGAAGGCCTCGCAGTTGCGCGGCGATCTGACCCAGCTTCAGGGCAACATGCTGCAGATGAACGAGAAGCTGCATCAGGTCCGCGCCCAGACGGTGCAGGATTCGCAGCTTTATCACGGGACGCTGTCGGCGATTAACGCCCGTCTTCAGGTCGGCACCACGCCGGGCAATCCAATTCTGCTGCAGCAGTGGAATTCGGCTTCGGTCGAATTGGACAAGATCAACGACGACATCGCCCGCATGAACGCCCTGGCCAACGACACCACCCAGGGCGCTACCATGGCGGCCTATCTTCTGGATACGGTGCGCGCCACCCGCGGGCTTTCCGGCGCCGTGGACGAGGATCATCGCCAATTGACCGTGCTTGAGGATGAAACCAATCGTACGGTGGTTCTGATCGAGCGCGTGCTGACCGAACTGTCGCAGGACATCACCCGCCAGCAGTCTTATCTCGGCAACGAGCGCAGCAACCTCAATCTGCTGGCCATCGCGGTCAAGAACGGCCAGTTCTACGGAACCAGCCTGGCGAACCGCAGCGCCATTCCGCAAGTTTCCGTCCCGGTGGCCGATGCGGCCCCCGTGGCAGGTGGAAAGCCTTTGATGGTCATCAAGTTCGACCATCAGAACGTGGCCTACGAGCAGCAGCTTTACACGGCGGTCAGCCGGGCGCTTGAGCGCAAGCCCAACGCCACATTCGATCTGGTGGCCATCAGCCCGACGCCGGGCGTCGTGTCACAGCCGGCACTGACCTCGTCGATGTCAAAGCGCAATGCCGATCAGGTCATGCGTTCGCTTAGCAATATGGGTCTGCCTTCAACTCGGGTGCGCATGACGGCATCCTCCAGCAACAGCGCCACCTCGCCCGAGGTGCATCTGTTCGTACATTGATAGCGGTCCGGTTTTCCGGCCAGAGGGCGCCTTTGGGCGCCCTTTGCGTTTGGGGGGGATAAAAATGGTCAAGACGAAGGCTCAAAAAACACCCGGCAAAACTTTGGCGCAGGCGGCATCAATCTCGGATGGTCGCATTCACCCCGTCATCCTGTCGGGCGGCGCCGGAACCCGGCTCTGGCCGATGTCGCGCGCCCTTTACCCCAAGCAGCTTCTGGCCCTGGTCAGCGAACGTAGCATGCTTGAAGAGACCTTAAGGCGCATCAACAGCGATGCCTTTGCCGATCCCCTGATCATCTGCAACGAGGAACATCGCTTCATCGTGGCCGAGCAGGCCCGCGCCATGAAAGCCAAGCCGACGGCCATCATCCTTGAGCCCGAGGGACGCAACACCGCCCCCGCCGTGGCTGTGGCCGCCCATATGCTGGCCGCCCTGTCGCCCGACACCGTGATGGCCATCATGCCCTCCGACCATTCCGTGCTGGATACCAAGGCCTTCCGTTCGGCCATGACCACGGCGGCGACTGCCGCGCGGGCGGGCTATCTGGTCACTTTCGGCATAGCCCCCACGGCGCCTGAGACCGGTTACGGCTATATCAAGGCGGGCAGCCCGATCAAGGACCAGAAGGGTGTATCTTGCGTCGAGCGTTTCGTCGAAAAGCCCGATCTGAAAACAGCAAAGACCTATCTGGCCGATCCCGCCTTCTCCTGGAACAGCGGCATTTTCGTCATGACGGCGGGAACCTATCTTGAGGAATTGAAGAAACATCATCCCGAGATCGTGCGCGCCACCCGCATCTCGCTGGCCAACGCCACGCGCGATCTGGACTTCCTTAGGCTCGAAGCTGATTCATTTGCCAAGGCAACGGCGCAATCCATCGATTATGCGGTCATGGAACACACGAAAAAGGCCGCCGTCATTCCGGTCAAGATGGGCTGGAGCGATGTGGGGTCGTGGCGCGCTTTGTGGGAAATCGCCGGCAAGGACGAGTCCGGCAACGCCATTTCGGGCGACGTGCTGACCGATGGCGTCAGCAATTCCTTCATCCGGGGCGACGGCACGCTGGTGGCCGTGGTCGGGCTCGACAATGTGGTGGTGGTGGCCACCGACGACGCGCTTCTGGTCTCGTCGATGGAAAAGGCCCAGGACGTCAAGCGCATCGCGGAAAGCCTGAAGAAGCAGGGGCGCAAGGAACATCTGTCGCCCTCCAAGGTCTATCGCCCCTGGGGATATTACCAAAGTCTGGAGGAAGGCGAGCGCTATCAGGTCAAACTGATCCGGGTCAATCCGGGGGCGGCGCTGTCACTTCAAATGCACCATCACCGGGCCGAGCATTGGGTGGTGGTGAAGGGAACCGCCAAGGTTACGCGCGACGACGAGACGATTCTGCTGCACGAAAATCAATCGACCTTCATTCCACTGGGCGTTGTCCATCGTCTCGAGAATCCCGGCAAGGTGCCGCTCTCGATCATCGAGGTGCAGTCAGGCGGCTATCTGGGCGAGGACGATATCGTGCGCATCGTCGATACTTACGGGCGCAAGTAAGCGCTATTCTTCTTGCCGCTTCTTGAATTCCTCGGCAAAGCCGAAGCGAGAGAAATCGCGGATGCGGGCGGGATAGAGAATGCCGTCCAGATGGTCGCATTCATGCTGCACCACCCGGGCGTGATAGCCCTCTGCCAAGCGCTCGATGGGCAGTCCATCCAGATCCAGGCCGGAATAGCGGATGAATTTGAAGCGCGGCACCACCCCCACCATCCCCGGCAGGGACAGGCAGCCCTCGGCTCCCTCTTCTTCCTCATCGCCCAAAGGTTCGATCACCGGATTGATCAGGACGGTCAGCGGCACCTCATCTTCGCCCCGCTCAGTAGGCACGAAAAAGATCACCAAACGCAGGGGCACATGAACCTGGGGAGCAGCCAAGCCCACGCCGCCGGCATCGGCCAGTGTTTCGATCATATCCTCAACCAACCCCTGAATTTCGGGAGCCGTGGGATCGGAAACCGGCAGGGCCGTCGCTCGCAGAACCGGGTGCCCCATGCGGGCTATCTTCAAGATTGCCATGCCCCTAAAATGACCCAGACTGCCTGGGAAGAAAAGAGGGCACAAAGATATGGCGCGCATTCTGGTGATGGGGACCATCGCTTACGATCATGTGATCCGGCTGAAGGCGCCCCTGATTGCGGGGGGCCATCAGAACGGCACCGACCGGGGTTTGCGCCTGGGCGGCGGTGGGGCCAATGCCGCCGTGGCCCTGGCCCGGGCGGGCGACACCGCCCTTCTGGTCAGCGCCCTGGGGAACGACCTTGCCGGAGAAGCCTTGAAAGGCGAGCTTTTGGCCCTTGGGGTCGATCTGTCCCTGAGCTTGCAGCTTGAAGACGCCTCGTCGCGGTCAATCGTCATGACGGATACATTGGGCGAGCGCAGCATCGTCAATCTGCAGCGCCTGATGGAAAGCGACCCTCCGTGGCGGATTCTAAAGGCCGATGCAGATGCGCTGTATGTGCGCTCTCGCCAGGAGAGGCTGGCTCCCCTGCTCTGCAAGATGGCAGACCGCATGACCGTGGTGGCCCATGTGCCGCCCACGGCTCCCGCTTCCGTTCCGGCCCAGATCCTGGTGGGATCGGAATCGGATCTGGACCAGGCCTTTCTGGCCGATCCCTTCGCGATGGGCAGGACCGTTTCCGCCGGGCGCCTTGCCTGGATCGTCATCACCAGGGGAAGCAAGGGGGCCGAAGCATTCGGCCCCGACGGGGCTCATCTGACCCAGCCCGCCAGGCAGGTTGATGTGGTGGACAGCACAGGCGCCGGAGACGCCTTCGCCGCCGGTCTCACCCACGCCTTGGCCAGAAACCTGCCTATGCCAAAGGCGCTTGAAATCGCGGTTGCCTGGGGCACGGCGGCCACCCAGTACGACGGCTCGGCCCCCGGTCCGGGGTTTCCCCCCCTCACCCTTCCTCAAGCCAGAGGGAAATAAGTTGGTGGGCGATGGAATCGCGCCTGGGCAGGAACAGGCCCTGACTTTCGAAAGCCTGCACCTCGTCTCTGGAAAACCAGCGCACATCTTCCAACTCGTGGGGATCGCGCGTGATCTCGAAACTGAGAGCGCGGGCAAAGAAGCCCATCATCAGGGAGGAGGGAAAGGGCCAGGGCTGCGAGGCGACATAGATGACGCGATCGCACTTTATCCCCGCCTCTTCCGCCACCTCCCTGGCCACCGCCTCCTCCAGCGTTTCGCCGGTCTCGACGTAACCGGCCAGGGTTGAATACATCCCCCCAGGAAAACGCGGTGCGCGGCCCAGAAGGGCGCGATGGGAGTTTTCATCGATCACCAGCATGATCACGGCGGGATCGCATCTGGGAAAAATCACGGTTTCGCAGCCCGCCCGTGAGCAGCCGCGCTGATGCCCTCCCTGGGCGGAAATCGTAGGCGAGCCGCACACACCGCAGAACAGGGCCTGACGGTGCCAATGCAACAACCCCTTGGCATGGGCCAGCAGGGCCGCCTCGCGCCGGGGCAGAACGGGGCCGAATTCGCGCAGATTGACGAAGGCGGTGCCGGGGCCCAGGGCAGGCCCCCCCTCGCCGTCGGACAGGGGCGTCAGGTCGCTGGCAAAGACCGGAGCCCCCTCTTGAAGGCCCAGGAACACCGTCTCGGCGGCCGCCGCCATGGCTTCCCGAAGCGTTGCGGCAGGCAACAGGACGGCCCGGGGCTCGGCCCCGGTCACGACCAGGTTGCGCCCCTTCCACATGGGCACCAGCAAAGCGTTCGTCTCGCCCGCCAGACGGGCCAAAAGGGCGGAATCGCGGCGCAAATGCGCGGCCCGCTCGATTCCGGACCCTGAATAGGTCATTTCCTTAATCATGGGGATAACTTGGCATAGCGCACGATCATTTTAATCCGGGTTCCATCGTAACACGGATTAAAACGTGAATCGTTCGCTAAAATCAATTTCCTAGTGCGGATTCACGTCTGAAGTCGAAGCCGAGTAGTTGGCTTCGATTTCAGACGATCCGCACAAGACGACGGGTTGCGCCAAGACCTCGTTCGCCGTATGTTGCGCCCGCCATGACCGACCTTAGCCATATTCGCAATTTCGCCATCATCGCCCATATCGACCACGGGAAGTCCACCCTGGCCGACCGGCTGATTCAAAGCTGCGGCAATGTCGAGGCGCGCGACATGCGCGAGCAGATCCTCGATTCGATGGATATCGAGCGCGAACGCGGCATCACCATCAAGGCCCAGACCGTGCGCCTGGCCTATAAGGCCAAGGACGGCAGGACCTATCAGTTGAACCTGATGGATACGCCGGGCCATGTCGACTTCGCCTACGAGGTCTCGCGCTCGCTGGCTGCCTGCGAAGGATCGATTCTGGTGGTCGATGCCAGCCAGGGGGTCGAGGCCCAGACGCTGGCCAATGTCTATCAGGCCATCGAGAACAATCACGAGATCGTGCCGGTGCTGAACAAGATCGACCTGCCTGCCGCCGAGCCCGAGCGAGTCAAGGAGCAGATCGAGGAAGTGATCGGCATCGATGCCGAGCATGCCGTTCATGTGTCGGCCAAAACCGGCATCGGAATCGACGATCTTCTGGAAGCGCTGGTCACCCGTCTGCCGCCACCCCAGGGAGACGACACGGCGCCCTTAAAGGCCTTGCTGGTCGATTCCTGGTACGACCCTTATCTGGGCGTTATCACCTTGGTGCGCGTCATTGATGGCGTCGTCAAAAAGGGCATGCGAATCCGCATGATGGCAACAGGTGCGGTCTATGAAGTGGACGCCGTGGGCTATTTCACGCCCAAGCTGGTGCATCTGCCCGAACTGCGTCCCGGCGAAATCGGATTCGTGACTGCCGGAATCAAGGCGGTGGCCGATTGCGAAGTGGGCGACACGCTGACCGACGATAAAATGCCCGCCAGCACCGCCCTGCCCGGCTTCAAACCCAGCGTGCCGGTGGTGTTCTGCGGCCTCTTTCCGATCGATGCCGCCGACTACGAGCATTTGCGCGATTCGCTCTCCAAACTGCGCTTGAATGACGCCAGCTTCAATTATCAGCCAGAAACCTCGACCGCCCTTGGCTTCGGCTTTCGCTGCGGCTTCCTGGGCCTGCTGCACCTGGAAATCATTCAGGAGCGCCTGGAGCGCGAATTCAATCTCGACCTCATCACCACCGCCCCCAGCGTGGTCTATAAGGTCTATCTGACCGATGGCTCAGTGCAGGAATTGCACAATCCCGCCGACATGCCAGACCCGGCCCGCATCGCCAAGATCGAAGAGCCCTGGATCAAGGCCACCATCCTGGTGCCCGACGATTATCTGGGCGATATCCTGGCCCTGTGCACGCAGCGGCGCGGCCAGCAGGTGAATCTGACCTATGCTGGCAAGCGAGCCATGGCGGTCTATCGCCTGCCCTTGAACGAAATCGTCTTTGATTTCTACGACCGCCTGAAATCGGTCAGCCGGGGCTATGCCAGCTTCGATTACGACATGGACGAGTACGCCGAAAGCGACCTGTTGAAGCTGTCGATTCTGGTCAATCAAGAGCCGGTCGACGCCCTGGCCTTCATCTGCCACAAAAGTGCGGTCGAAAGCAGGGGGCGCGCCATCTGCGCCAAGCTGAAAGAGCTGATTCCGCGCCAAATGTTCCAGATCGCCATCCAGGCCTCGATCGGATCGCGCATCATTGCCCGTGAAACCATTTCGGCGCTACGTAAGGACGTGCTGGCCAAATGCTATGGCGGCGACGTTTCCAGAAAGCGCAAGCTGCTGGACAAGCAGAAGGAAGGCAAGAAGCGCATGCGCCAGTTCGGCAAGGTGGAAATTCCCCAGTCGGCCTTCCTGGCCGCCTTGAAGATCGGGGATTAAGGGGCATCTCCCGGGAGCGAGAGGAATCTGCCCCCCGCTCAGACACTATCCACCAATTGCAACTTTTTTGACTGTAGCAGCCTCAACGAGACCAAGACTCTCAGGGCCAAAAGCTTCTGGCAGCAACTCGGAAATCCTTGCCTCAACGACACGACTTAAATCGCCGCTACATGAAAGAACTCGAATGTCATAATTCGAAATCTGAGCAACTTCTGCAATGACCTGTCTGCACCGTCCACAAGGAACAACCACTCTGCTCCCGTCATCAGAGGGACGCGTCTGATGTCCAACAACAGCAATTGTGTCAATATTCAGTGATCCAGAGGTATTCGCAGCAGCGATGGCAGAAACTTCGGCGCATGTGCTGAGGCCGTAAGATGCATTCTCAAGATTAGCGCCAACATACAGCTCACCCGATGAACATCGAACGGCTGCTCCAACGGCAAAACCAGAGTACGGAGCGTAGGCGGATCGGGATGCCGACAAAGCCATCTCGACGAGTTGACGGTCCACCTGCGACAAATCATGAAATTTAAGATTTCTTCTCATGCCCGTCCCTCTGTAGAAGGCGCCTAGAAATAGAGGAAAATCATCAAAGCCGCGACAAAGATGGATAGGCCTAGAACTGATAACCACCATGCCCCAATGTATGACTTGGTTCTTTCAACGGCAACTCCGGACAACTCCTCTACTTCTCTTTTGAAATCAAAGGAGCCATCCTTTTCTACGACTTTATCCAAAAAATGCCATTTGATCCTAACAATGCTCATACACATCACACAAGAAATAACAAGAAACAACAAGCTAATCAGGCCACATAAAGAGGGTATAAGACCAACATCTTTCAGAGAAAATGTCTTTATGGCTACCCCAGCTGCAATAAACAGGCTATTGATTCTTAGAAGTCCGTTCGCTTTTGAATCCAGCACGTTTAGAATGCCATACAAACGATCAATAATTTCTTTTGGATGCTTGCGCACGTATTCATCAATGCTGCCAGAAGAAGCGCTCCCAGCTTCCGGCCCCATGAGCAGCGCCGCAATCCTGTCCCGCATGGAAAGTTTCTCATTCATCTGTCCACGCTCCCTTCCCTCCAACCAGAATAGCCGAAACAACTTTGGCAAGTAAGCCCTTTGGAGTCCCCCAGTCGGCTTTCCTGGCCGCGCTCAAGATCGGGGATTAAGGGGCAGCGCTTTCGCGGGAAAGCAGCACCTTGTCGATGCGCAGGCCATCCATATCCACCACCTCGAAACGCCAGCCCTCCCAGGTGAAGTGATCGCCGGTCTTGGGGATGCGCCTGGAACGCGACAGGATGAACCCGGCAATGGTGGAGAAACCCTGGTTGGGACGATCCATGATGCGGCAGCCTGTTTTGTCCCGGGCCAGATCGACCGCCGCGTCGCCATCCAGCAGCCATGATCCGTCTTCACGTTCGACAATCACCCCTTCATATTCCTCGCCATGCTCGTACAGACTGCCGACGATGGAAGACAGGATGTCGGATGCGGTGACGATGCCCTCCAGGCTTCCATATTCATCCACCACCACGGCCAAATGGATGGGCGAGCGCTTGAGGATGTCCAGAACATGCAAGGCGGGCGCATTGTCGTGAACCACCTCGACCGGCTTGACCGAGGCTGCCAGATCGAAGGGCTTGCCCGCCAGAAACTCATTAAGCAGGTCCTTGGCCTGAACGACGCCTAGAATCTCGTTCGGGTCGCTCCTGTGAACGGTCAGACGGGAATGGGGGCAGTCCCGCAGGGTCTGCACGATGCGCTCTGCCTCCCAATCGAGATCCAGCGAGATCAGATCGTTGCGGGGCGTCATGATGGCGCGAATCTTGCGGTCGCCAAAACGCATGACGCCGGAGATCAATTCCTTTTCCTGAGGCTCGAAGACGCCGCTTTCCGTTCCCTCGGCGATCATCGCCCGCACTTCTTCCTCGGTCACTGTCTGACTGTCGGACTTGCGGATACGAAGCAGCTTCAAGGCGGTCTGGCTGGAGAGTTCAAGCAGCCAGACAAGCGGATGGGCCAAGGTCGCAATGAAGACCATCGGCCTTGAGACCAGGGCGGCAACGCGCTCAGGGTTGGAGAGCGCTATATGTTTGGGAACCAGTTCGCCAATAATCAAGGACGCATAGGTAATGGCGCCGACAACCAGGGCAATCGACAAGGCCTCGTTGAAATTGTCCAGCAGGGGGAACTGGTCGAACCAGCCGGAGAGATGCTCGGCCAGGGTGGCGCCAGAATAGGCCCCGGCCAGAATGCCCACCAGCGTGATGCCGATCTGAACGGAAGACAGAAATCTTCCCGGATTGGCCGCCAGTCCCAAGGCAACCTTCGCCCCCTTGTTCCCATCCGCGGCCATGGCGGCCAGGCGGGACTTGCGCGACGAGACGATGGCCAGTTCGGACATGGCAAAACAGCCGTTCAAGACGACGAGAAAAGCAATGACGGCGATTTCAAAAACAACGGTCATGACGATCCGACAGACAGTTTCCTGGAAATAAACAACCTGGATACCCTGCCCGTTCTAAAGCGCTTACCCCGCTTTGCCGTGGCAGTGCTTGTATTTTTTGCCCGATCCGCAGGGACAGGGCGAATTCCTGGGGGTTCGCGCCCAGGAGTTGGGATCGTTGACATCAAGCGGCGCCTCGGCCACGGGACCCAGCGCCGGATCATGGCGGGTCTCGAACATCTGACGTGGACTTTTCGGCAGCAATTCCTCGGGCGGCTCCTCGAAGCGCAATTCGACATGCGAGAGCAGGGAAATCACACGCTCCTTGGCATCTTCCAGCATGGTGCCGAACAGATTGAAGGCTTCGCGCTTGTATTCGTTCAAGGGGTCGCGCTGCCCGTAGGCGCGCAGGCCAATGCCCTGACGCAGGTGATCGAGCGCCAAGAGATGTTCCTTCCAGCTTTGATCCAGCACCTGGACCAGAAGGCTGTGTTCCACCTGACGCATCAGATCGGGTCCGTAATTGCCCACCTTCTCCGCCATCTTGCGTTCCACGGCGTCGGACAGGCGCTCCTTGATCTCTCCGTCCGCAATGCCCTCTTCCTTGGCCCAGTCGGCAACCGGCAGATCGAGATTGTAAACGCGCAGCATTTCCTCATGCAGGCCCGACACGTCCCATTCTTCGGCGAAGGCCTTTTCGGGAATGCAACGGGTGACCATGGCATCCAGGATTTCATGGCGGAATTCGGAAATCATGGCCGAGACATCGGTGGTTTCCATCAACTCGCGGCGCTGCTCGTAGATCACCTTGCGCTGATCGTTCATCACATCGTCGAACTTCAGCAAATTCTTGCGGATTTCGAAGTTGCGCGCCTCGACCTTCTGCTGCGCCTTTTCCAGCGCCTTGTTGATCCAGGGATGGACGATGGCCTCACCCTCCTGAAGCCCCAGCTTCTGCAGCATGCCGTCCAAACGGTCGGTGCCGAAGATGCGCATCAGATCGTCTTCAAGCGACAGAAAGAATTTGGACCCGCCGGGATCGCCCTGGCGGCCGGATCGACCACGCAACTGGTTGTCGACGCGCCTCGATTCATGGCGCTCGGTGCCGATGACATAAAGACCGCCCGCCTTAAGGGCTATTTCCTTGCCCGCCGCCACCTCGGCCCGAATGGCATCCGCCTTTTTCGCCGCCGCCTCAGGCTCGAGGCCGGAAATTTCCTGCTTCAAGCGCATATCCAAATTGCCGCCCATCTGAATATCCGTGCCGCGACCGGCCATATTGGTGGCGATAGTGACGGCGCCAGGCGACCCGGCCTGCGCAACGATATAGGCCTCCTGCTCGTGATAGCGCGCATTCAGAACCTTGTGGGAAATGCCCTTTTTCTTCAAAAGATCGGACAAGTCCTCGCTCTTCTCGATCGAGACGGTGCCCACCAGCACGGGCTGCCCGCGGCTTTGGCATTCGGCGATCAAGGTGCAGATGGCCTCGTTCTTTTCCCTGGCCGTGCGATAAACCTCGTCGTCCTGATCGGCGCGGATGCATTTGACGTTGGTCGGCATCTCGACCACGTCGAGACTGTAGATCTCCGAGAATTCCCCCGCCTCGGTCATGGCGGTACCCGTCATGCCGGAAAGTTTGGGATAAAGACGGAACAGATTCTGAAAGGTGATCGAGGCCAGCGTCTGGTTCTCGTTTTGAATCCTGGCACCTTCCTTGGCTTCCAGCGCCTGATGCAGGCCTTCGGAGTAACGCCGTCCCTCCATCATGCGACCGGTGAACTCGTCGATAATGACAACCTTGTCGTCCTTGACGATGTAATCGACATCACGCGAGAACAAAACATGCGCCCGAAGAGCCTGATTGGCGTGATGAACCAGCGACAGGTTGGCCAGATCATATAGATTGGTTCCCTTCATCAGCCCGGCCTCGGCCAGAAGCGCTTCCATGCGCTCGACGCCCGTCTCGGTGAAGGTGACGGCGCGCTGCTTTTCGTCCTTTTCGTAGTGCGAGGCATCAAGCTGGGGAATCAGCTTGTCTACCTGCATGTAAAGTTCGGAATTGTCCTCGGTGGGGCCCGAAATGATCAAGGGCGTTCTGGCCTCGTCGATCAGGATCGAATCGACTTCGTCGACGATGGCGTAGTTGAAAGGACGCTGCACGATCTCGCTCTTGCGAAACTTCATATTGTCGCGAAGATAATCGAAACCCAGTTCATTGTTGGTGCCGTAGGTCACGTCGCAGGCATAGGCGGCCTGTCGCTCGGGATCGTCCAGCCCATGCACGATGCACCCCACGCTCAAGCCCAAAAAGCGATAGACCTGCCCCATCCAATCGGCGTCGCGCCTGGCCAGATAGTCGTTGACCGTCACCACATGCACGCCCTTACCGGTGAGCGCGTTCAAATAAACCGGCAGGGTGGCTACCAGGGTCTTGCCTTCACCGGTCTTCATCTCGGCGATCTTGCCGCGGTGCAAGACGATGCCACCCATCATCTGAACATCAAAATGACGCTGGCCCAGTGTGCGTCTGGCCGCCTCGCGCACGGTGGCGAAGGCTTCGGGCAGAAGATCGTCAAGGGTTTCGCCTTTTTCCAGGCGCTCCTTGAAGCGCTGCGTCTGAGCCCCCAAATCGTCGTTGGACAGTTTCTCGATGTCGGGTTCGAGCGCGTTGATGGCATCCACTTGTGGCTTCAGGGTCTTGATGAAGCGATCATTGGCGGTTCCGAAGAGCCGCTGCACTAAGGCACCGAACATGGAAAATCCTCGAACAAGGCAAGAAAAGGCCCGCAAGAGATAGTCCCCCAGCCCCTGCCTGTCAATGTTGGAGCCCTCACCAATCAGGCGATCCTGGCGCAAGCGCACGGAGACAGACTAGAGTTATTTGAAGTTATTTTGCACAGCAATATTATGTTTTTATTCTGATAATGACAGGCGAATATTGCTAGGTCGTTCCAATTAGACTAAAAGAGTGCTATAGACGATAAGACAACAAAAAGAAAAGCGATAACGCGAGGAATAATCTGGGAAAAGGAGTGAAGGCCTTGGCTTATGCAGGGCTTCAACAAGAGATTTCGTCAATCCCCCCCTCGGCTCAGATGAGCGGGCTGGCGCCTTTTTTGGCCTTTCCGGAGACGGCCTTATACACACATGCCGTGTGTGTTTTGGACCCTTCCGGTGATTCCCCGCCGCATCAGGCTACGGCGGCCTGCCTGGCCGAGCTATGGAAAGCCCTTCTGTCCGAATCCCCCCTGGAGACGCCGATCGGCTCCTTGGTCCAGGCGGCCCAGACGGCGGGAGTTGGGCTGAAGCGCATGGCGCTGGCCAATGCCCAGATAAGTTTCAAGCTCTTCGAACAAGTCGCCGCCAATCTTCAAACCGCAGTCGAGGCCATCGAATCGGGCAACGCGATCAACCTGCTTGCCGCCCGCTGCCTGGAACTTCTGATCGACGCCCTGCCCGCCCCACAGGCCAATGACGCGGATTCCCGCTGTGCTCAGATTTCCGAGACGGTTACTTCCATCGTCGATGGCGCCAAACACACAAGCGATGAAGCAGGCAACGCGTCGGGCAATGCCTCGATGGTCGTTATGAATGTCCGCATGGTCACCGGCATGATGGGCGAAGTGGCCAGGGGCATGGATGACATCAATAACCGCGTCGTTCAATCGCGCGAGCGCGCCAATGAGGCCATTGCCGAATCGGGCCGCACCAACGACCGAATCACCCAGCTTGCCACGACCGTTTCCCAGATTGCTTCGGTTGCCAAACTGATCAAGGAAATCGCCCATCACACCAACTTGCTAGCCCTGAACGCCACCATCGAAGCCGCCAGGGCCGGAGAAGCCGGACGCGGCTTTGCCGTGGTCGCCAAGGAAGTGAAGGAACTGGCCAGCCAGACGGCAAAGGCAACCGAGGAAATCAATCTGCAATTGGCCACCATCAAGGAGGCGACCAACGAAGTCGTCCGCTCCGTGACCATGGTCAACGAGAATTTCACGACCATCCACCAACTGGTGGATGGAATTGCCGGTTCCGTGGAAACCCAGGCACAGTTGTTTGAAACGATCAAATCCTGCAGCAACGAGGCCGCCGACAGCGTCGAGGAAATAGCCGGGACTTTGGATCGTATTGTCGATTTCGCCAGCACGACCGCAGACAAAGCGGGCTCGCTGCTTCAGGGTCTGCACCCCGCAGAACAGGGGGGCGTGGACTAACAAAGGCCGCTTGAAGGCGATAAAGCGGCCTTAACAATGGAGGAAGTAATGCCTTTGATGGAGTGGAGCGACAAACTGAGCGTGGGGATCAGCCTCATTGACGCCCAGCACAAGAAACTGGTCGGAATGGTCAACGATCTCTACGACGCCGTTCAAAAGGGGCATGGGCAGGATGCTCTGGGCAAGATCCTGGACGGCCTGATCTCCTACACGGCCGAACATTTCAAGCAGGAAGAGACTTATTTCGCCCAAACGGGCTACCCGGACGCCGAGGCCCACAAGAAGGAACATGCCGATCTGGTCAAGCAGGTGCTTGACGTGCAAGCCAAGTACAAGTCCGGCGCCACCAGCGTTCTTTCCCTGGAAGTCATGAATTTCCTCAAGAATTGGCTGGTCAAGCACATCCAAGGCACCGACAAGAAATACGCCCCTCACCTGAATTCAAAGGGTATCAAGTAGATTTGTCACCCCCGGGGCCACCCCCCGGGGGGACACAGTCCAGCGGAAAATCCGTTCCGCTCCCCTGGCAAAGGGGCGCGCAGGTGGGTGATTTGTGTCCCCGCACTTGCCCCGGGACGCGCGATATGCCACAAGCAAAAACCCATTCCCACCTCAAGGATACCTCCATGTCCCGAATTCCCGTTGGCCTTGCCGCCGCCCTCTTTGGCCTCGGCCTCATCTCACCGGCTCTGGCCGCCGATCCTGTAGCGGCCACCGTCAATGGCGTGGAAATCAAGCTTTCGGATGTCGAGCGGACCCGAAACGGAACACCGCAACTGGCCCAGGCCCCCTTGAAGATCGTCTATCCGATGCTGCTCGACAATCTGATCAATGAAGTTCTGCTGGCCGAGGCGGGACGCAAGGATGGTCTGGCCAAGGATTCCGAAGTCATCGCGGCCATGAAGGAAGCCGAGACCCGACTGATCGCCAGGACCTATGCTCTGCGCAGCGCCACCAAATCCGTAACCGATCAGATGGTCAAGGATCGCTACGAACAATTCAAGAAAGCCAACCCGCCCGGAGAGGAAGTGCGCGCCCGCCACATCCTGCTGGAAAGCGAAGATGCCGCCAAGAAGGTCGCGGCCGACCTAAAGAAAGGCCGCAAGTTCGAGGATCTGGCCAAGGAACTGTCGAAGGACAACAACGGCGAGAATGGCGGCGATCTCGGCTATTTCCGCAAGGAGGAAATGGTGCCCGAATTCTCGGAGGCTGCCTTCAAACTGAAGCCCGGACAGGTGTCGCCACCGGTCAAGACTCAGTTCGGCTGGCATGTCATCAAGTCCGAGGACAAGCGCATTGGCAAAGCGCCGGAACTGGCTGAGATCAAGGAGGATCTGAAGGCGCAACTGGCCCAGGAATCCTTGAGCAAGATCATTCAGAATCTGACCTCTGGCGCCAAGATTTCCAGATTCGATCTGGAAGGCAAGCCGATGGCGCCCCCGCCCCCTGCGTCCCACGGAAAGTAAGTCCCGTGGCTCCGCCGATCTCGCCCCTGGCACCCGACAGTTTTCCGCACCTGCCGCCGCTGGCGGGGGTGCGACTGGCAACCTTTGCCTCGGGATTGCGCTACAAGGGACGAACCGATCTGCTGCTGGCCGAACTAGCGCCCGGCACCAGCATGGCGGGGGTCTATACCCGCTCGCTGGCCTCGTCGGCCCCGGTAGACTGGTGCCGCAAGGCGGGTGCTAAGGGCAAGGCGCAGGCCCTGGTGGTCAATTCCGGCAATGCCAACGCCTTTACGGGACGCCAAGGCGATGAAGCCGTTGGCGCAACCGTGAAGGCAGCGGCTGGCCTGATCGGCTGCAAGGAAACCGAGGTGTTCGTCTCATCGACCGGCACCATCGGCGTTCCCTTGCCCTATGAGAAAATCACTGCGGCCCTGCCCAAGGCCGCGTTGAACCTGAAGGCCGATGCCTGGCTGGATGCCGCCAAGGCCATCATGACCACCGACACCTATCCCAAGCTGGCTTCGCGCCGTGTGCGCATCGGCGACGCCACCGTCACCATCAACGGCATCGCCAAGGGATCGGGCATGATCGCACCCGACATGGCGACCATGCTGGCCTATGTCTTTACCGATGCGAAACTGCCCGCCCCCATCTTGCAAAGCCTGCTCACCCGAGGGGCCGATAAAAGCTTCAACGCCATCACGGTGGATAGCGACACCTCGACCAGCGACACGCTGATCCTGTTCGCAACCGGACAGGCGCAGCATCCGCGCATTACGCACACCAACGATCCCAAGCTTAAGGATTTCCGCGCCGGCCTCGATGCCGTGCTGCTGGAACTGGCCCATCTGGTGGTCAGGGATGGCGAGGGAGCCACCAAATTCGTCGAGATCACGGTTTCCGGCGCCGCCTCGGCCAAAGCCGCCAAGCGCATCGGGCTTTCGGTGGCCAATTCGCCCTTGATGAAAACCGCCATCGCTGGCGAGGATGCCAATTGGGGCCGCGTCGTGATGGCCGTCGGCAAGGCAGGCGAAAAGGCCGACCGCGACCGTTTGACCATTCGCATCGGCGGCTTCGACGTCGCCTGCAACGGTGCTGCCGTTCCCGGCTATGACGAAACGCCGGTGGCCAATCACATGAAGGGCCAGAACGTCAAATTCGAGATCGATGTCGGCGTCGGCAAGGGCCGCTTCACAGTCTGGACCTGCGATCTCACCCACGGCTATATCGATATCAATGGGTCTTATAGAACTTAATATTTCCGGCTCTACGACATTGGAAGTGGGATTTGTCCCATATTTCAATCCGTCATGGCCGGGCTTGACCCGGCCATCCACGATCTTCTTTCATAGAGATCAGGCGGCAAGGCGTGGATGCCCGGCACAAGGCCGGGCATGACGATGTATTTGCTGACCTCTGTGAGTTTGGCAGATACACATGAAACGTCGAGGAGCCATATTTCCGACCCTCAAACGCCGGGCGCTCACTGTGTTCGCTTGGCTTTCGCGCGAAAATTCGCGCGGGCGCTCAATGCGCCAGTCGCTGCGCTCCCTATTTCCGACCCTCAAACGCCGGGCGCTCACTGTGTTCGCTTGGCTTTCGCGCGAAAATTCGCGCGGGCGCTCAATGCGCCAGTCGCTACGCTCCCTATTTCCGACCCTCAAACGCCAAAGGATGTGTGCCGTGAAGAATGACAGCGGCTGTCTGTCGGTCCATCCGGGCTGGCGGGGCGAAGCGCTGACGACGGCGGAACTGAAACTGCGCCCGCCCAAAGCCCTGGATGTGCAGGCCCTGACAGAGACCGCCAACGATGCCGAGATCGCGCGCTGGACGGCGGACCTGCCCCATCCCTATCAAACCAAGGACGCGGAAATCTTCCTTGCCAAGGCCCTTCAGGCCAATGCCTCGGGACGGGAAATCTCCCTGATCATCGAACGCATCGCCGATGGGGCTTTGGTGGGGGCGATCAGCCTGTCCATCGAAGACGGACAGGGCCGTATCAGCTACTGGATAGGCCGCGATTTCTGGAAACGAGGCTACGCCACCCAATCCATACGGCGCATGACCCGGCTGGCCTTTCAGGCCCTGGGACTGTCCGTCGTCACCGCGCAGGTCATGACGGCCAATACCGCCTCCTGCCGTCTGCTGGAGAAGCTTGGCTTCTCAGGTTCCGACACTCCTTCCTGCGGGCTTTCCGGCCGATGCAAGGACGTACCCATCACGCAGTTCCAGCTTGATCGAAAGGCCTGGGACGAGCAAAGGGGGGATCAACCCTTGCTGCTGGTAACCGCGGCGGCGTTGATCGATGCCGACGGGCGCGTTCTTCTGGCCAAACGGCCGGAAGGAAAAGCCATGGCGGGGCTTTGGGAATTTCCTGGCGGCAAGATGCATGCCCTGGAGAAACCGGAAGCCGCAATCTTGCGCGAACTCAAGGAGGAGTTGGGCATCGACGCCACGCAAAGCTGCCTGGCGCCGCTGGCCTTCGCCTCGCATGATTACGACAGCTTTCACCTTCTGATGCCGCTCTTCGTGCTGCGCCAATGGCAGGGAACGCCCCAGGCGCACGAGGGCCAGACCCTGGCCTGGGTGGGCAAGGACCGGCTGAACGACCATCCCATGCCGCCCGCCGACATTCCCCTGACGGCCCTCTTAAGGGAATGGATGTAAACTGAAACGACTTGTGGCTAAAGAAAGGCTCATTCCTCTCGCGGGCAAGGCCCGCGCGCGAGCCTCCTGGCGAGCGGGAGCCAAGGGCGCACAGCGCCCGCCCGGCGATTGAGGCTTGCATTCATTGGAAACGATGAATGCAAATTGAAATTACGCCGCCTTCACCTCGGCCAGGAAGGCTTTGACCTCGGTGCGGATGTTGCCAGCCTGGTGGCTCATCTGCTCGGCTTCGGCCTGAACGCTCTGCGAGGCCTTGCCGGTTTCGGCGGCAGCGGCGCTGACGCGTTCAATCGACGATGAGACATCGGCGGCTGCTCTGGCCGTGTCGTGGACGTTGCGGCTGATCTCCTCGGTAGCACTGCTCTGCTCCTCGATGGCCGCAGCAACCGATGCCGAGACCTGATCGATTTCGGAGATGCGGTTGGAAATCTCGCGCAAGGCCGCCACCGTTTCGTCGGTTGCCAATTGCATGGCCTTGATCTGTCCGGCAATCTCGTCAGTAGCCTTGGCCGTTTGGTTGGCCAGGGATTTAACCTCGTTGGCGACCACGGCGAACCCCTTGCCTGCCTCGCCCGCCCTGGCAGCCTCGATGGTGGCATTCAGCGCCAGCAGATTGGTCTGCGAGGCGATGTCATTGATCAGATGCACCACCTCGCCGATCCGTTGGGCCGCGCTGAGAAGCGACTCCACCTTGGCGTCCGTGGCCTGGGCCTGTTGGGCGGCATCGCGCGTTGCACGGGCAGCGCCATCGACCTGGCGCCCGATCTCGGAAATCGAGGCGCGCAATTCCTCCGCCGCAGCAGCAGCAGCCTCAACGCGCTCGCTGGCCTGCTGCGAGGCGGCACTCACCACTTCACTTTCCTGGGCGGTGTTGCTGGCATTTCCACTCATCTGCACGGCGGTTCTGGCCAAACCATCGGCACCTCCCGCCATCTGTTCCAGGAACTGAGAGACCTTCTTCTCGAAATCCTCGATCAGCCGCTGCTTGCGGGCCAGTTTCTCGATCTGCGCCGTGTTCTCGAACCAGTCTTCGGACGAGGTGACCGAGGCCTTGATCAGCGTCTCCTTGAAGAATTGCAAGCTGCGCGCCATGTCGCCGATCTCGTCCTTGCGTTGCTGGCCGAAGACATCGACCCCGTAATCGCCATCCGCCAGCATGCGCATGGTCTGGGTCATGCGCACCAATGGCGGCGAAATGCTCATGACGATGGCAAAGCCCAGAAAGGCAATGACCGATAGAAGGGCCAGCGATCCAACGCCCAGGAAAGTCAGGTCGCCGATGGCCTTGGCATGAATCCTCGCGGCCTGATCCTTCAATTCCACGCCGATCTGGTCCTCGATTTTCTTCATGAGATCGATGCGCGCGGTCGATGCCGCGAACCAAGCGGGCGCCTCGACCCCCTCGGTGCTGCCGGTTTCCAGGCTGGAGGCCGCGATCTTGCGCAGGCGCAACACCTCATCCACCGCCGGGCCGCTGACGGTTGATTTTACCGCCGCCTTCATCTCTGGCGTGGCAAAGGCCTGGAAGGCATTCTCGAAGGCCACCTGCTGTCCCACATTGGACTGGAAGCGCTGGAAAAGTTCGGTTGAGAACTTGGCCGCAGCAAAGCCCGCCGAGACCATGGCGCGTTCCTGGCCCGCGCGTTCCTTCAGCTTGATCCAGTTGGAATAGGCAGCCACCTGACGGGTGACGGAACTGTCCGTTGTCGCCAGCGCCATGGCGTCGATCATGTCGACGATCTGGCCAATGGATTTCGTATAGAAGGCCTGGGTTTCCGGGATGGGAATCTCAAGCGCATCGACCTTGGTGCGAATGGCCGACAGACCGCCCAAACCGTTCAGAACGGCAGCACCCTGCTCCTTGTATTCGGGCATGGAGGCCATAATCTTTTCCATCCCCGCCTTGAATGGAACAAAGCGCTTGTCGCCCTCCTTGCGGATGGCCCCCACTTCCTCTTTGAACTTGGTGCCCTTGCTGCCCAGGAACAGGGAGGAAGATCCGCGTTCCTTTTGCAATTCGTGAATAAGCGCACTGGCATCGCCCGAGAAACCGGCCAGATCCTCCAGCTTCTCCATCTCGTTGGCGATGCCAAGGCGGCCATTGATGGCCACGCCGGCATAGGCCGTCAGGGCCAGCAGCGGCAACAGGACCAGCAGCATGATGCGCGTTCTGACGGTTACGGCATCGAACAGGCCATAAAATTTGTCGAGTGCGCCCAGGCGCAAATGCCCCTTCTGCTTGTCATGCAATGGCACATCGGCGATGCCCTTCTCGCGGAAGAATTCGCGCATGCGCAAATCTTCGGTCGAGACGTGATTGACGAAGAAGTTCTTGACGAATTCGAGAATGTGTTTGGGATCGACCTTGTCCCCGAAATTCTTGTGGCGTTCTGCCAGGGACGTAATCTCGGCAAGGGAATGTTCGTGCATTTCCTTGTGGTGGCCAAAGCCGGGATAGCCAGCCTGGCTCATGATCCCCTCTTCGCGCTGGAAATGCTGGCGAATGTGGCTCAAAAGCTCATCGATGCTTTTGTCGATGTACTCCTTGTCCTTGCCTTTCTGGCGGGCCTCGTGCAACTGGTTCAGGATGTCGACCCAGTGTCGATGATCATCATCAAGGGCGCGAACGCCGACGCTGAAGGAATCGTGCCAGGGAAGAAGGGCCATGCGCGTCACTCCTAACGGGCAGAGAAGGAGTCTTAGACTAGAAGCCCCAGGCCGAAACGGACTTGATCTTTGTTAAGTCCGGGTCAAAAAACCCTTATGGCCTCTGCATTTCTGCCATGGCCCCGGCCAGGGCCGCCAGGGCGCGGGAACGGCTCCAGGAGTCGGAAATCGCCTCGGCCACGGTCAGCCCTCTGGCCAGATGAGCCAGAGCCCCGGCCTTGTCCCCCTGGCGCGAGCGCTCGCGGACCAGTTCGGCATACATCCAGACCCGGCCAAAGGGGTCGGCATGCGCCTTGGTTGCCAGTTCCGCCTCGATGCGCAATATGTCGCGTCGGCCCAGGGGAACGACGTCAGACAGACGCCAAAGCGTGTGCGCCTTGATGGCTTCATCCTCAATGACCCGGGCCATGGCCTCAGCCGTCTCGTTCTCGCCCAAAGCCTGCCAGGCCAAGGCGATCTGGCTTTCCCCATAAGCCTTGGCAAAGGGCAGGTCGATGGCGCTCACCTGAATTCCGGCATCACGCAGATGACGCTTGGCCTCGGCTTTGTTACCCAACTTGATCTTTGCCGAGGCCAGGCGAACCTGGGCCAGAACGCGGTAGCGCGGAGCCTCGATATAGTCCGCCAGGGCTTCAGCCTCGTCTCCGCGCCCGGCCAGAGCCATGGCCTCAATCAGCTTGAGCTCGGCGGGAACGCGCAACAATCCGTCTTGCACCTGCAACAGCCATTGGCGACTGGCATCAAAGCGTTTGAGGGATGTTTCGATCATCGACAGGCTGGCCATGGCCCCCTGTCTGGCATCGACGGGAAGCGATAACAGGCGTTGCTCGGCTTCGAGGCGCCAGCGCGATGCCGCCCCGCTCTCGCCCAGAAGCAGGGCCACTTCCGCCAGCTTCAATCGCGCCGCCAGAATTTCCTCGGGCATTTTAAGGCTGTCTAGCATTTGCACAGCCAGATTGCGAGCCGCGCGGGCTCCTGCATCCTTTCCCGCCTCGGCCTGTCTTTGCGCCAGATTCAAGGCAGACTCACAGCGTCGGGCGGTATCGGGAATCGCCTCCAATGCCTCAAGCGCAGCCTGGAAATTGCCCCCCTCAGCCAACGCGCGCGCAACCGAACCCAATGCAGCAATCAAGGTTCTGGGATCATCAATGCGTGAAGCCACTTCCCAGGCCATCAGGGGAACACCGGCCTCGGCCGCCTCGCTCGCCACTTCCGACAGAGCCCAGTCGCGCATCGACCCGACGGGGGCGGCCAGTGCGGCCTGACGGGCCAGAATGGCCAGACATTCCGGGCGCGGCTCGTCAAAACAGCTTTGAGGATTCTCGACGGACGGCTGCGGACGGGCCGCCGCCTCTAAGAGCAGGCGGCGCGTGACTGGCGACTCCTCGATCAATCTTTTGGCGCCGGTGATCTGCTCGGCCTTGGTCTGCTTCAAACGCCGCTCGATGCGGCGCATGCCCGCCACCATTTCCAGATGCTGCAGCAAATCTTCACTGGGAAGGCCGTTCTGTCTTAAATTCCAGGCCTTCTGGTGCAGGCGAATGGCCTCCTGGGTCGATTTACTCATGCGGCCATCAAGTGCGCCATGATAAAGCCCCATCTCACCCAACAGACTTTGGATGGCAAGAAGCAGGGCATCCACAGCGACAGGAGCCTCGGTCTTGCTAGAGGATTGGGGTGGGTCACTCAAGGCGGCGGGCGAGGACGAATGCCAGGGCAACAGAAAGACAAGCACCAAAAACAAGGCAATGCCCCATTGGCGCGACCTTAAGTTTCCGCTAATATACAAAGACATTTCGGTGAATGCGTTCATCCTGTCATCCGCCCCCTTGGCGGCCCTGCAATGATCTCAAGGTAACTACTCTTGCCCCCAATTTCGACTCCCTTCCAGACATAAAAGCGCCTTCCCATGAAGCCACATGAACAGCCCATCCTCCTTTTCATGCTTCGCCACCTGACGTATGGCGCGGTAGGGGGAGCTATCTTTGGCACCCTTCTGCTGGCTTTGGATATTGGCGGGCTTCGCGGCCTGATCTTCGCCTCTAACGACATGGCGCTGGCTCTTTTTCTACTATTTTTTGGCTTCTTCGTCACCTTTGGCAGCGTCGGCATGGCGATCGGCATCATGACTGTTGATCGTACTGATAAATAACCATTTCTCTCGCTTTTATAGAAACATCGTGTAGGATATTCTCGCTCGAAAGAGGGGAGCATGAAGAAAGGGCGGGGCGGGCAATCGAGAATGAAAAGGCATCTGCGCGGACCGCGCGGATTTCTGTACGCCATGCTGGGCTTTTACGTTCTGGTTGTCGGCGGATTCGGAACCTTCGCCACCATCACCGACTATAACGAGACCCTCGACAATTCCGAGAAGCTGACCCGCGATTACGTGCGCCTGCTGGAGGAACATACCAAGCGCACCTTGGATTCCGCCGACCTGCTGGTGTTGCGCCTGATGGACCGTATCGCCGTGCAGGGGCGCCTGCCGATGTTGGCAGAGCATGAGACCGAACGGCGCGTCATGTCGTCGATGGCCAATGCCTCGCCCCAAACGGAAACGCTGTTTCTGGTTGATCCCACAGGCCACGTCATGCTGGCATCGCGCCCCTTGCCGCAACAAGTTCTGGACGTCACCGACCGCGACTTCTTCCCCGTTCTGAAGCAAGGGCACGAGACCCTCTTCATCGGTCGCGTGGCACGCGACCCCTTTACAAACAATTTCACCTTCCCGGTGGCCAGGCGCATCATCGATTCCCAAGGCCGATTCCTTGGAATCGCCGTCGCTTCCATTTCCAACATCTACTTCAAGGAATTCTACCACAATCTGGCCGTGGGCTCGACGCCTGCCCTTGGCGTCTACAAGCTGGACGGATCGATCCTGATCCGCGAGCCCATTTTCAAGGACGACGACGTCATCAATCGCAACATGGCGACCAATCCGATTTACGTAAAGTATCTTCCGATATCGCCCATCGGCACCTATCGCGGAAAATCGGCTTATGACGGCGTGCAGCGCGTGGTCTCGTACCGCAAGGTGGAAACCCCGCCGCTGCTGGTCTGGATGAGTATTGCCGAGAACGACGCCCTGGCCGAATGGTACTGGCGCGCCATGCGCAATGCCGCCATCGGCGTGCTGACCATCTTGTTGATGACCGGCCTGTCCTGGATGGTGCTGCGCGCCATCCGCCAGGAAGAAACGGCCCGCGACGATCTGGAACGCGCCAACGACAGCTTAAGGCGTTCGAATGCCGATCTTGAGCAGTTCGCCTATATCGCATCCCACGATCTGCAAGAGCCATTGCGTCAGATCGGCAGCTACGTCCAGCTTCTCGAGCGCCGCTACAAGGACAAGCTTGATAGCGATGCCAATACCTTCATCGCCTATACCGTCGACGGCGTCAAAAGGCTGCAAGGCCTCATTCACGAATTGCTGGCCTATTCCAGCGTCGGCACACGCCGCTCGCCCTTCGTCGAAACCGACCTTACCGAACAGGCCCGCAAGGCCGCTCTGACGCTTTCCGGCGACATCAAGCAATCCGGCGCCGAGGTTCTGATCGAAACCCTGCCGACGCTTACCGTCGATGCATCACAGATCGAGGCCGTCTTCCAACAGCTAATCGCCAACGGCTTGCGCTTTCAGAAAGTGGGAGCCGTTCCCCACTTGCGAATCTGGGCGGAGGAACGCCCCGAGGACTGGATTATCTCGGTCAAGGATGATGGCATCGGCATCGACCCGCAATATTTCGACCGCATTTTCCTGATCTTCAAACGCCTGCACAGTCGGACGGAATATCCCGGCGACGGCATCGGGCTTGCCCTATGTCAGCGCGTGATCGAGCGCCATGGCGGGCGCATCTGGGTGGAAAGCGACATCGGCCAGGGCGCCATCTTCCGCTTCTCGCTGCCCAAGATCATTCACCAGCCGACACAAGCAGGCATTCCCTAAGGCTGTCGGCCAAGCCGCTCATCAGAGAGTTGAACATGTCGGGGCCAAGCTTCAGGCCAGCGCCCAAATCATCAAGCGATCCTATGCGCACAGGAAGGCCCTCGACCAGAATCTCGGCCAAACGCGGCGATGCTTGCGGTTCCTTGAAAATACAAGCCCCTCCGCTATCTGAAATCTTGCCGCGCAATGCCGCCAAGGCCTTGGCGGATGGCTTGCGCTCGTCCTGTGTGATCGAGCCCAGGGGAGACAGGCCGTAGCGCTTCTCGAAATATTGAAAGGCATCATGGAATACGACATAAGGCCTGGCGGCCAGCGGCGCCAGTCGCGCCTTCAAATGGCTGTCAAGGAGATCCAGGCGCGAAGCCAGCGCGCTTGCATTCCTTTGGTAGAGACCGGCATTCCTGGAATCGATGATCGAAAGCCTGTCGGCTAAAGCAGCCGCAAGCAATTTGGCATTGCCGATATCAAGCCAGAGATGCCCGTCCGTCTCGAAACTTGAAGCAACGTTATGCCCCTTCCCATGCGCATGGCTTTCCCAGAAGTCGCCCTTGCGCACATTCAGTTTCAGCATGCCCGGGAGATCGGACATGGTCAGGACACGTCCCTGGGCACTGAGGGAGGAAACCGGCTTTACTAAAAAGCTTTCGAATTCCGGCCCAACCCAAAGCACCAGATCGGCTCTTTGCAAAATCCTGGCTTGAGACGGCCTTAGGCTGAAATCATGTGCCGAGGCATTGGCTTGCAACAGCAACTCGGGCTCGCCTGCTCCCGCCATGACGGACGCCGCCAGGGAATGAAGAGGCGCTATCGAGGCCACGACCCTGGGTGTTTCGCCCCCCATCGCCCAGAAGGAAGGGATCAAGCCCAAGGCGACAAATAAGATATGACGCAACATCGAAGCCTTTTTGAACAAACGGCGCCCCTTGCATAATCCGACCGACCGATCTAATGTTATAGTATAACATTACGGTGTCGTCCATGGCCAAGCCGCCCGCTTCCAACCAAAACGGATTTCCCCCCGCGCGCCACGATCACGCCCGCTGCGTTGCCAGGGCGCTGGAACAGGCCGAGGGAATCTGCGCCAAGCGGAGCGCTCAATTCACCGGACTGCGCCGCCAGGTTCTGGGAATCATCTGGAACAGCCACAGCCCGATCGGGGCCTATGAGATCCTGGCCGCCCTTTCTTCCCGGGAGCGGCGGCCCGCTCCGCCCACGGTGTACCGGGCTTTGGAATTCCTGCAGGCCCACGGTCTGGTCCATCGCATCGAAAGCAAGAATGCCTATATCGGCTGCGCCCATCTTGAAACGGCACAACATGCCGGACAATTCCTGATGTGCCGGGCCTGCGGACAAACAGCAGAAGCTTGCGACAAGGATCTGTCCCGAGCCATTCAAAAGCTGGCCGAGAAGAGCGGCTTTTCGCTGGAGGAGCAGACGGTGGAATTGTCGGGCCTATGTCCCGCTTGCAAAAGCAAGAACCGTCATGCCGCCTGAATCCATTCTGATCGAGGCCAGCCAGCTTTCGCTCTCCTATGGCGCATTAAAGGTGCTGGATCAGGTGTCGCTGAAGGTGCGAAAGCAGGCCATCGTTACCGTGGTGGGACCGAACGGGGCGGGCAAGACGACGCTTCTGAAAGTGCTGCTGGGGCTGATCGAGCCCGACGCCGGACATGTCACGCGAAGCCCCCTGCTTCGTATCGGCTATGTGCCGCAAAAGCTTGAAATCCCCACGACACTCCCCCTCACGGTCAAGCGCTTCTTGCAACTGGCCTATGATCGTTCAACCGTTGCCGCATCTTCCAACGTCATCGAGGCGGCCCTGGATCAGGTGGGCGCTCCCAAGGTTTTGGACACGCCCTTGCAGGGCCTTTCCGGCGGCGAGTTGCAACGTGTCCTGCTGGCCCGGGCACTGTTACGACAGCCCGAGCTTTTGGTTCTGGACGAACCCGTGCGTGGGGTCGATCTGACCGGCCAGGCCGATCTGTACGATCTGATCGCCCAGCTTCGCGACCAGTTGGGATTGGGCGTCCTCTTGGTTTCGCACGATCTGCATCTGGTCATGCAGGCCACCGACGAGGTTCTGTGTTTGAACGGCCATGTCTGCTGTCACGGCCATCCCGAGGCGGTCAGCCGTCATCCGGAATTCGTGGCTTTGTTCGGCCCGCGCATCGCCGAGACCATGGCGCTTTATCCCCATCATCACGATCACACCCACCGATGATTCCAGCGAGCGCTCTAACCAACATTTTACAAATACGCGCTCGATGGCAAGCCGCCATTGGCTTGCGCCGAACCACTCATGCAGTACGGCCTTCGTCCTCGACTGCACTCGGGTTTGAGGCGGCGGCCAAGCGCCCACACGGGCGCGCCCGGCGAGGGACAAATACGGCAAGTCTCTTCAGGGACTTGCCGGTATGATTATCGACGACTTTCTGATTCGCTCCTGCGCTGCCGCCCTGGCCGTGGCCCTGGTTGCCGGGCCTCTGGGCTGCTTCGTGGTCTGGCGCAAGATGGCCTATTTCGGTGATGCGCTGGCCCATGCCTCGCTTTTGGGCCTTGCCCTGGGCTTCATCTTGAAGATCGACCTGATGGCGGGCGTGGTGGCGGGAGGTCTCGTCTTCGCCCTCCTTCTCTTCGTTCTGGAGCGTCAGAAACGCCTGGAGGCGGATACGCTTCTGGGGATCCTGGCACATGGCTCCCTGGCATTGGGCCTGATCGCTCTGGCCCTGGCCCCGGCCTTGAAGCTGGACCTGCAAGGCCTTCTCTTTGGCGACGTCCTGTCGGTCAGTCTCGCCGATGTTTTGTGGGCCTGGGGCGGAGCGCTTGGCGTGCTTGCTGGCCTGGCCCTGCTTTGGCGTCCGCTTTTGTCCATCACCGCGCATGAGGAACTGGCCCGCGTGGATGGCCTTCAGGTCCAGCGCACGCGCTTTTTTTTCCTGATGCTGATGGCGCTCACCGTGGCCGTGGCGATGAAGGTGGTGGGGGTTCTTCTGATTACCGCCCTGCTGGTCATTCCGCCCGCCGCCGCCAGACCCTTCGCCCGCTCACCCGAAGCGATGGCGCTGCTCGCCAGTCTGATTGGCACGATGTCGGTTCTGCTGGGCCTCTTCGCTTCGCTGTCCATCGACCTTCCAGCCGGTCCCGCCATTGTTGCGGCTTCGGTCTTGCTGTTCGTCCTCTCGCTTGGCGTCAGAAGATCATAACCGCCGCAGCGCCTGTTCCAGATCGGCGATAAGATCATCTGCGTCTTCCAGTCCCGCGTGAAGGCGGATGGTGGGACCACCGGGAGTCCAGGACGTCACCGTGCGCTTGATGCCGGAATCGGCGGGGATAGCCAGACTTTCAAAGCCACCCCAGGAATAGCCAAGGCCGAACAATTCCAGCGCGTTCAGGAAGGCATCGACCCTGTCCTTGCCGATCGGCTGGAAGATGAAACCGAACAGTCCGCAACTGCCGGTAAAATCGCGCCGCCATAGTTTGTGGCCGGGGTCTTCGGGCAGGGCGGGATGCAGAACGCGCAAGACCTCGGGGCGGTGCTTGAGCCAGGTCGCCAGCAGAATCGCCGTCTCGCGATGACGCTCCAGGCGCACCGGTAATGTGCGCAGGCCGCGCAGCGCCAGATAGGCCTCCTCGGCCCCGACACCCAGCCCATGCGCCGCCGCATGCGCCTTCACGGTCTGCCATAAATCCTGACTGGCGCAGGTGACGACCCCCATCATGGCATCGGCATGGCCCACGATGTATTTCGTCGCCGCCTGAATGGACAGATCGACGCCCTTTTCGAAGGGCTTGAAATAAAGCGGCGTTGCCCAGGTATTGTCCATCGCCACCAAAGCCCCCTTCTTGTGAGCCTCGGCTGCGATGGCGGGGATGTCTTGAATTTCAAAAGTCAGCGATCCCGGCGCCTCAACGAAGACCAGCTTGGTGTTGGGGCGGATCAGATCGGCGATGTCGGCCCCGATCAGAGGATCGTAATAGGTCGTCTCGACGCCCTGGCGTTTCAGATGCCCGTCGCAATAGCGCCTTGTCGGTTGATAGACGGAATCGCTCACCAGAACGTGATCGCCACATTTCAGAAAGCTTTCCAACACCAGCGTGATGGCCGCCAATCCCGACGGCACGGCAATCGAGCGATAGCCGCCCTCAAGCGCGCAAACAGCTTCTTCCAGGGCGAAGGTGGTGGGGGTTCCGAATCGGCCATAGGTCATGCCATCGAAGGGGCGCGTGCCGCGCTCCTCCATGGTGGCGACATCGGGATAAAGAATGGTCGAGACGTGATAGACCGGCGGATTGACCGCACCTTGATGATCTGCGTGGCCACGTCCGACATGGGCGGCAAGCGTCGAGGGCTTGAGCTTTCTGATCTTGTCCGTCATCAGCCCAACTCCGCCGGAGTGTCATCGCGGTTGCCCCACTCGGCCCACGAGCCGTCATAGACCGCCACATCCTCATAGCCCAGCAGGAAAGCCGCCAGAGCGGGCACACAGGCCGTAACGCCAGAACCGCAAGTGGACAAGAGAGGCTTTCCAAGATCGATACCGGCTTCGGCGAAAGCCTGATTCAACTCGCGAGCGTTTTTCATCACCCCGTCCTTCTTGTCGAAGAAGACGGGAAATGGCATGGGCAGACTGCCCGGAATATGGCCCTGCTTCAGAACGGGGCGCGGCTCGGGCGTTTCCCCCTTGAAGCGGGGCAACGGGCGGGCATCGACCATCTGTTCCAATTTTGACGACAGATTTTCCCGAACATCGGCCAGCCCGCGTACCAGA
>PDZW01000073.1 GCA_002753155.1 Alphaproteobacteria bacterium WMHbin7 | reverse complement strand
GACATGATAGATTATGGCATAAAAGACATATGGCGTCTAGGTCATTATTTGCTGAGAGGAAATTGGCGGCAGAGTCGTTTTTTCACGCGCCATCACCCCCCGGGCGGCCTGACCTTGCTGCCCCGATAGCCGTCCCCGCGTGTGGGAAAAGCGACTCTGACCCCAATTACCAAGGAAGGCCCCTAGCAGGTCACCCCTCCCCCGCCACCGCGCGGCCCAGATTGAGCAGGGCGGCCTTAAGCTCGGGATCGTCAACGCTTTCCAGCAGGCTGTCCAGCTTACCGTCGGATGAAGCCGGATTTTTCCAGGCCGGCCTGGTTCAAAGTTGGGGGCAAGCTCACCCTTGCGATTGCGCCTCCTAGCCTGTTTACTGTCCCAAATTGTGCTGGGGGACAGACCGTGTCAATGATTGCAGATTTCATTGCCAGAATTCAGGCGATTTACGCCACCGGCAACGCCACCGAACATTCCTACCGGTCCACCTTCGAGACGCTGTTCGCCGCGCTCGATCCCAAGGTTGCCGCCTTGAACGAACCCAAGCGGGTGAAATGCGGTGCACCGGATTTCATCGTGACCAAGGGTGATATCGTGATCGGTCATGTCGAGGCCAAGGACCTTCATATCTGTCTGCGCGGCATGAAGGACGCGAACAAGAACCAGCAAGACCGCTATCGCGCCGCACTGTCTAATCTCATCTATACCAATGCACTCGATTGGGATTTCTACCGTGATGGCGATCTGGTGGCCTCTGTAACCATCGCCGATTTCGTCATGGGCACTCAGCCCAAGCCTGATCAGTTCGACACGCTCGAAAACCTGCTGCGTGACTTCATCGCCCAGCGCCCCCAGACCATCACATCGCCCCGCGAGTTGGCCGAACGCATGGCGGGCAAGGCCAACCTGATCAAGGACGTTCTGGGCAACACGCTGCGCGAGGATGCGGAACTACAAACAGAACTGGCCGCGCAGTACCACGCCTTCAAGCAAAATCTGATCCACGACATCACTCCCTGGGATTTCGCGGATATCTACGCCGAAACCATCGCCTATGGCATGTTCGCCGCCCGTTTGCATGACACCACACTGGACACCTTCAGCCGCCAAGAGGCGCTCGAACTCCTGCCCAAATCCAACCCCTTTCTGCGGTCCCTGTTCAGCTATGTTGCAGGTTATGATCTGGACGACCGGATCGTCTGGATCATCGACGATCTGGCGCACGTCTTTCAGGCGTGTGACGTCGCCAAGATCATGCAGGGCTTTGGTAAGCTGACCGGGCAAAACGACCCCTTCCTGCACTTCTACGAAACCTTCCTCGCCGCCTATAACCCGTCCAAGCGCAAGGCGCGGGGCGTCTGGTATACGCCCGAACCCGTGGTCAATTTCATTGTGCGCGCCGTGGACGAGGTTCTGCAAACCGAGTTCGGCCTGCCCGATGGCCTCGCCGACACCTCGAAGGTCATGGTGGATTGGGACACCGGCCAGACCGATAAAAAGGGCAAGGCCGTCACCATCAAGAAGGACGTGCACCGCGTACAAATCCTCGACCCCGCAACCGGCACCGGCACCTTTCTGGCCGAGGTCATCAAGCAGATTGCCCCTAAGGTGCAAGGCGTCGCGCCGGGCATGTGGTCGCAATACATCGAACAGGACCTTATCCCCCGTCTGCACGGCTTCGAGCTGCTCATGGCTTCATACGCCATGTGCCACATGAAGCTCGATATGATCCTGACCGAGATGGGCTATAAGCCTACCAAAGAGCCGCCGCGTCTCTCGGTCTATCTGACCAACAGCTTGGAGGAAGGCGAACCAGCCAACCAAACCCTGCCTTTCACGCAATGGCTGTCGCGCGAGGCCAAGGGCGCCAACACCATCAAGCGCGACATGCCCATTATGTGCGTGATCGGGAACCCGCCCTATTCGGGTATCTCGCACAACATGGGCGATTGGATCAACAACCTGATCGAGGATTACAAATACGTCGATGGCGTTCATTTCGGCGAACGCAAGCATTGGCTACACGACGACTATGTGAAGTTCATCCGCCTCTCCGAGAGCCTGATCGAGAAGAACGGTGAGGGCGTTCTGGGCTTCATCACCAACCACGGATATTTAGACAACCCGACCTTCAGGGGCATGCGCTGGCACCTGCTTAACACCTTCGACCGTATTCACGTCCTCGACCTGCATGGCAACGCTAAGAAGAAAGAGATCACGCCCGAGGGCAAGCCCGACAAGAACGTCTTCGACATTCAGCAAGGCGTGGCGATCATCATCGCTGTGAAGACCGGGGGGGGCAAGAAAAAGGGATTGGCCGAGGTCTGGCACGGCGACCTTTGGGGCACCCGAGAGGCGAAGTATGCTAGCCTTGAAGCCGGCCAGATCGGAACCCCCATAACCGAACGGATCGACTGCACTGCTCCCCAATACGCCTTTGTGTGCCGCGATCACACCCTGTCCGAGGTCTATGGACAAAGCATCGGACTGGTAGAGTTTATGCCCGTGAATGTCACCGGCATTGTGACCGCCAAGGATGGTCTC
>PDZW01000072.1:814-2548 GCA_002753155.1 Alphaproteobacteria bacterium WMHbin7 | reverse complement strand
CAAGTTCGGTGGCCGATTTTGCCTGCCTTCTGCAAAATTTAGATGAGGGAACAGGCGGCGGCGGATTCAAACTGGGCTTCGATGATGCTGGCCATATTCGCGCCGATTTCAGGGATGCGACCAGTGGCAGTTATCTGGTGGCGCTTGGCAGCGAGAATGTTCTCGATGGTCAGTGGCACCATATCGCCGTGACCTACGATAATGCGACAAATCCCATCATCTATGTTGACGGCTATGACAAGACCGGTGTGGTGACCCCTGGGACCGGCTTCGACCCGTTAGCCGGTTATCTGTCGGCCAATGGCACCAGCAACATTTATTTTGGCACTGATCCCCTGAATGCAGGGCGTGGCTTTACCGGCGAGATGTCCGGCATGACCATCTGGGGGGAAGTGCGCTCGGGCGGCGATATCCTGTCTGAAGTGAGCATAGGGGAGGTCTGGGCGGGAACCCCGGTTGCCAACTGGACTTTCTCCGAGCAAAGCGGAACCACGCTGATCGATTCCGCCGCCCGCAACGGGCCTACGGCCGCCATCACGAACGCCAGTTGGACGGCCGGGCCCGAGGGCAACGATGTGTTGGATGGTGGGGCTGGCGACGATGTTTTGTATGGCGGGGCGGGTAGCAGTGCGCAAAGCGGGACCGCCTTTGATACCAATAATGGCGGCTACGTCACTGTCAGCGATTTTACGCTAGCCAGCGAGAGCGCTTTCACCATCGAGGCCTGGGTGCGTTACGACGGTGCAAATTACGCGGGCAGCTGGAATACCGTTGCTGAATTCGGCAATGATGGCATGTGGTTTGGCGTTCACAGCGACGGCCAGCTTGAACTTTATCAGGGAGCGATGGGTGGGTCGGTGCCGATCGGCCAGTGGACTCATATCGCTGCCACCTATGACGGCACCACCTCTCGGGTCTTTATCAACGGCGTAGAAGTCGCCGACGATGGCGGAAACGGCTCTTTCAACATGAGCGGCATCGGCATGGGCATCGGCTATGGCTGGGGCGACACGCTGTGGAACGGAGCGATCGACGATGTGCGCGTCTGGAGTGTGGCGCGCAGCGGAGCCGAACTGACCGCCAATATGAACGCTTCCCTGAACGGTACGGAATCCGGCCTGCTGGGCTATTGGAAGCTGGACGAAGTGGCGGGCAGCACAACGGTGCTTGATGCCACCGGCCATGGCTGGGACGGCACGCTGGCGCTGGTTACCCAAAACGCGGTTTCTGGTGAGTTGGGTGTTGCCGGGGCAGGTCCAAGTGCCAGCAACGGCTTCGAGACATTGCTGGGCGGCGTTGGCAACGACATGCTGATCGGCGGGGCTGGCAATGACAGCCTAAGCGGCGGGGTTGGCAGCGACACCTTCAAGTTCAACACGGTCACGGACACCGGCACCAAGATCATCACCGATATCGAAATCGGCGACGTGATCGATCTCGATTTCAATTTAGCGGATCTTTCGGTCGATATCGGCGACAATGCTGATGTCGCGGCGTGGGGCGTCAATGTCTATTACGACATCGATGCAGGCGATACCACGCTCTACCTCAATTCCACGGAGCTGCCGTTTTCTGCCGATTACACAATCACGCTGGACGGGGCGAATCTGACGTCCACCGATTTCACGATTGTTAATGGCAATCTGGTGGTGAGCAGCCTGGTGGGCCAGGACACCAACCATGCGCCCGCCACGACCGCTCTGTTCCAAGATACGTTCGAAGGCATGGCTCTGG
>PDZW01000072.1:0-777 GCA_002753155.1 Alphaproteobacteria bacterium WMHbin7 | reverse complement strand
TGCAAATAGCGATCACCTTGTCGACCCCGACGCCTATGCGGGCACCCAGATGCTGGGCAACACGGTGGGTGGGGAATACGGCGATGATATCGGCACGTCGACGGATGTTTGGGACGCCAACGATCATTTAACCTACAGCGATGGCGCCTATGCCACCTTGTCGCTTACGAATCTCTCGCTTTCCTCGCATGTCTATCTCGATTACATGCGCTATGTCGCGGTGGAGGATTCCTACGACCGCGCCTGGATCGAAATTTCCGATGGCACTCAAGATGACAACGGTGATCAGATCTGGACCAAGGTTTGGGACATTTATGACGATACGGGTGGTGAAGCGGTTTCTGAGAACGGAGTCTTTGGCGATGTCACCTGGTACGAACATTGGCTCGATCTTTCCAGCTATCTTGCAGGCAGCCTGAATACGGACGGCGCCGATCTCTATATCCGCTGGGCTCTTGGCAGTGATTGGAGCTTTGGGGTTGCTGGTTGGAACATCGACAATGTGAATCTCTATACATCGGCAACCGACGTCGATTCATCCGGCAGCCTGGGCTATGTGCAGGCTATGCTGGAGGGTGAGGGCGAGAGTGGCATCGGCAGCCTGGTCAGCGATCTGGTGGTGCCGCGCTTTGCCGATGCCGATGGCGCCACGCTGGGCATGGCACTGACCGATATCAACAGTCTTGGTGGCGTCTGGCAGTACAAGCTGGCAGGTGATTCCGTCTGGACAAGCATCGACGAAACCCAAGGCGAACTGTCAGTCACCAATGCCTTGTT
>PDZW01000071.1 GCA_002753155.1 Alphaproteobacteria bacterium WMHbin7 | reverse complement strand
TTTAGGCCACACCGGAGGTTGAGGAGGGTTGTCCAGGTAGTCCACAGGGGGGACCCGCGCGCGCCCGCCGCGCCCCTTATCTGGCTGGCAGGGTCATTCGGTTCTGCCGGTCAGCACGAGGTTGATGGCTTTCGCGCGGTTCTCGGCGAAGTGTTCAAGGCCCTCGACGGGCTTGAGGCCAAGGCGTCGCAGGCAGGTCAGCACGGTATTGCGGAAGGCGGCAAGGACTTGAGGAGCGTTGGCGGTACGGACGCGGCAGGCATCCTCGCCGAGCGTTACGTCACGCGTATGGTGGAGTTGGTTTTCAACGCCCCAGTGATCGCGCGACAAGGCGAGGAGGGCGACGGCCGAGGCTTGGGAACGGGGCAGACTGGTGATGCCGTAAACGACTTCGGAGGTTTCCTTGCCCCTGATCCAGCGGGTACGCGTGATGCGGCAGACCTGTTGCAGCCCAGGCCATAGGGCCAGATACTCGGCCAGGGTCGCCGTCGCCTCAAGACGGCGCGTCTCGACGCGCCCATGGCCCTTATCCGTTGTTTCGGCAACGTCAAGATCAGGCGGGTCGCACGGCGCACAGGGGGGAATCGGACCCGAAGGCCAGTGCGATATCGTCGTGAAGCGTCGGCTGGTTCATTTTCACGGTGAAGAAATAATGGCCACTCCGATCGATGATGGTTTGGCAAATTTCCTTCTGCGTGAAGATCGCATCCCCCGTGACGATCATACCCTCCAGCGGAAGTTCTTTCAGAAGCACCAGGGCTGCCGTGATTTCGTTGCTGTCGGGCTCGACCTTGATCTGCCCGATGACGCCCTCAAGACGGCTAGAGAAGGCCGCCAGAAGATGCACACCTGGCGTGTCACCAGTGCGGCTGCCGCGCAGCCGCTTGCCGTCAATGGCGATATGCGTCAGTTCGTCACGATCCGTTTCGCCCAATACCCACTGGCCCAAGAGCTTTTCCAGCACATCGACCTTCAGGCCGGCCCAGAATTCGCACCAGACAGAGGGGCACGGAATCCGCCCCCGCCGTATCCCCAACGTCGCCAGCGTCTCCGCATTCAACTTGCGTCCCCACCGGATAATGGCGAGTTGGGACCGCCGCCCCGCGAGCATCGCGGCCAAGGCGATCGTCAACAATGCTGGCAATGGATAGCGACGCCCTTGTCCCCGACGATGGTCCGGCATCGCGCAGAAAGCGTCCCACAACGTCTGTGTGCCAGATCCCGTATTCTCTGCCAGCATCCTACTTGTGCCCCCCCTCCAATCCATCCCCTACATCTGGGTCATGAATCGGATGCAGCACCAAAATCAAGCCTTTCCTTCACGACCGCGCCGGCCGTTCCGCCAGAACCGAATCACCCTGGGGTGTGAACCCAGGGCAATCGGGTGAATTGGGACGTGACACGGCGGAAAAACTCTGAATCTCTCATATCCCTCATGTCCGGTGCGGGAGGGGGTGATGGATTCGTCGGGAGCCTTGGGCGAAACGGTCGCGTTTCTGGAGCATTTTCAATCACTTCCGGACGCGCGGCAAGCCGCGAAGGTGGTGTATCCCCTTGATGAGGTGTTGTTGTTGAGCCTGCTGGCGGTGCTTGCTGGCGCGGAGGCGTTCACGGACATCGCCCGCTTCGGTCAGAAGAAGCTCGATCTGCTGCGCCGTTTCCGCCCATTTCTGGATGGCACGCCGCCACATGACACGCTGGGAGACATCTTCGCGTCGCTCGATGCGGAGAAGTTCCAGCAATGCTTCGTATCCTGGGTGGCGTCGATCACCGGGACGCCAAGCGGCGTGATCGCGATTGACGGCAAGACGGTGCGGCGTTCTGGAAAGAAGAAGGACGCTAAGGCCCCCATTCACATGGTCTCGGCCTTCGCCGCTCGGCAACGCCTCGTGCTTGGCCAAGTCAAGGTGAACGAAAAGTCGAACGAGATCGTGGCTATTCCCAAGTTGCTTGATCTGTTGGCGATCGAAGGGGCAATCGTGACGATCGACGCCATGGGATGCCAGCGCGATATCGCCGCGAAGATCATCGACAAGAAGGCTGATTACGTGCTCGCGCTCAAGGGCAATCAGGGTTCGCTGCGCGAGGATGTCGAGGTGTTCGTGGCCGAACAGACGGCCAACGGCTTCCAGAACACGACGATCAGCCAGGACGAGACGGTCGATGGCGACCATGGCCGGATTGAAACCCGCAAGACGACGGTGATCCATGATGTCGCATGGCTCCAGGAACGCCATCAATGGCCCGGCTTGAAGAGCGTCGTCGTGGTAGAAAGCACGCGGGAGAGCGGTGACAAGATCGAGACTGAGACAAGATTTTACATCACATCATTGGTTCTCATCGCCACCCTCGTCGGTCCGATCATTCGAAGCCATTGGGCCATCGAGAACAGCCTGCATTGGGTTATGGACATGGTCTTCCGCGACGACGAATGCCGCGTGCGAACCGAGAACGCTCCCGCTAACTTCACAACCCTGAAGCACATGGCTCACAACCTGATCCGACAGGCGCCGGGCAAGGACTCCCTCCGCCTCCGCCGCAAGGTCGCCGCATGGGACGACGACTTCCTCGCCAGCCTCATCGCCGCATAGGCCGTTCACCCGATTCCCCTGAAGAGCTCGTATGGCCATGGCAACTGCGCTCGGTCGACCGGCCATGACCAGGAACGCAAGGGAGTATGAGAGCACGAAGAACTTCATCCAGACCGGCCACATGATCACCGTCCCGGCCCCGGCTGTCGGCATCGCCTCGGGCCAGGGCATGATCCGTCGGCG
>PDZW01000070.1 GCA_002753155.1 Alphaproteobacteria bacterium WMHbin7 | reverse complement strand
TGTCGCGCACCACGGCGCGGCCCAATACGGGTCCGCAGGCCGCTCCCACGGCCTGCAGAAAGCGGCCCAGAATCAGCATCTCGATGCTGGGGGCCAGCAGACAGAACACACTGGCCAAGCCATACAGAATCATGCCCGAGAGCAGAACAGGGCGACGTCCGAAACGATCCGAGAGCGGCCCATAGACCAGCATCATCGCGCCGAAGCCCGCCATGAAGGCGCTTAGGGTCAACTGGGCCAAAGCCACATTGGCCTCGAAGGCCCGCATGACGGCGGGCAGCGAGGGCAGATAAAGATCGGTCGAGACCGGGCCGATGGCGACCAGCGCCGTCAGAAGAATGGCCAATCTTGAAGATCTGGGTTGAAGGCGCACGAAACGTCTTTCAGCTTGCAAGCCGGAAATGATCGACCAGTGTCCAGACGCCAAGGCCGATGAATCCCAGGCCAGCGATCAGTTTCAAGGGAATCATTTGCAGATAGTGTGCCCCGAAGGTGCCCAAAAGCACGGCAACCGCCGTCGACAAAACCAAGGCGCTGGCGGCAGCCAGGAAAACCATCCAGGGCGAATGCTCGCCATTGGCTGCGAACAGCAAAGTCGCCAATTGCGTCTTGTCGCCCAACTCGGCCAGGAAAACAGCGGCAAAGATCGAGAGCAGCTTTAGCATGCGAATTCCTCTTTTTTATCCATAACGGTGAAGGCTGGCGCCATGGCGCCTCAGCCAGGATTTTGCCTCGGCCATATGCAAGGTCAATTTGGCCACCAGGCGCCAGAAGCGGGCGGAATGATTGAGCTCCCGAAGATGCGCCACCTCGTGCGCCACCACATAATCCAGAACATAGGGGGGCGCCAGCAAAAGACGCCAGGAAAAGGACAGATCGCCTTCGGGCGTACAGCTTCCCCAGCGCCCCCGCGTATCTTTCAGCGTGATGCGCCCGATCTCGGCCCCGATCTGATGCGCCTTCTCCCTGGCATTGCGGGTGATCTCGTTCCTGGACATCTCTTTGAGAAAATCGCGCACACGCCGTTGCAGATATTCAGGCGATCCCGAGACGCAGAGCGTTGCCGCCTCGATCCAGACACCGCGCCTGGCATCCGGCCGGGAATGGATGGTATGTGGACGCCCCAGAATGGGAATGACGCTGCCATCGGCGAAGGCGACACGCGGCGTCAGGCGTTCGAGATGCCCCAGCAGCCATTCCCGGCGCTGCTCAACGAAGCTTAAACCCTCGGCCAAGGGCACGCCCTTGGGCAGGACCAGACGCACCGTATCGCTGCAAGGATCAAGCCTGAGCGTCATGTTCACCGCACCCTTGCGGCGCAGAATCTCAAGCGGCAAGGTGGCTTGGCCGAGCGTGATGTTTTCCGGGGGCTGCAACCTTGCCGCCATGCCCGGCCTTAGGAAAGCGGCGGCAGGGTGAACCCGATCGCCGCCAATTGCTTCATCAGAATCTCTGCCTTGTCGTCGGTCATTGGCACCAGCGGCGGGCGCACATGCCGCCATGTCGCGGTCTTCGACTCTTGGGCTAAAATCTCTTTCAAGGCCGCCACCAGAGGATAATTTTCCATGACGCGCCGAACGGCGGTCAGCCGCATCTGCGCCAACTGCGCCGCCTTGAGGTCGGGAAGGGCTTGCACCACCTGGGCCGCCAGCGTGGAGGCGATATTGGCGCAAGCGGTGATGCAGCCCGCCCCGCCCGCCTCCAGAACCGGCAACAGACCGTCGTCATAGCCTGCCAGGATGGACAGTTGAGGAAATGTTTTTACCAGATCCAACGTATGCTCAAGATCGCCCATGCTGTCCTTCAAGCCCGCGATCACGCCCGGATAGGCTTTCATCAGGCGCTCTATCAAAGGCTTGGTGATGGCAACGCCTGACAATTTCGGAAAATGATAGAGATAGAGCTTAAGCCTGGAATCCCCCACCTCTTCGATGATGCGGGCGTAGGAGGCGAAGACGCCGTCTTCGGAGACGTTCTTGTAGTAGAAGGGCGGCAGAACCAGAACTCCCTGCGCTCCGATCTGAAGCGCCTTTTTCGTAAGCGCCACGGTGTCGGGGAGTGCGCAGCAGCCGGTTCCCGGCATCAGATTGGCGCCGGGAATGCCCGCTTTTGAAAGACCGTCCAGCATTGCCAGCCGCTCGACAAGCGTGAAGGAATTGGCCTCGCCGGTCGTGCCCAGAACGGCCAGGCCGTCACAGCCCTTGTCAAGCAGCCAGCGGCAATGCGCCGCCAGGGCGGGAATATCGGGGGACAGATCAGGCGCCAGTGGGGTCAGCGCCGCCGCCCATACGCCCTTAGCCAAGCCGGTCATCAAGCAAACTCCTCATAGCAAGATCAGCGCCAAGGGAGGAAGAGCCCCACCCCAGGCTTGAGAGCCGATTATATCTCAGGCCACTCGACTTCGTGATCGCCAAGATTTCCAGCACGCTCCTCGGCAACAGCCCGGCCCCGAATCGATTGCTTGGCCTTGTGGACGGAACTCGCGTCCCCGGTCAGCAGCGGATGCCAGCGGGGCAGGTCCCGCCCCTCGGACAGGCGGCGATAAGCGCAGCTTTTGGGCAACCAGGTGATCGATTTCAGGCGGGAAGGTGTCAAGGAAATGCAGTCGGGGACAAAATCGCGACGGCTTTTGTAGTTCATGCAGCGGCAGCTATCGATGTCCAGCAGGCGGCAGGCGACATTGGTATAGACGATGGCGCCGCCATCTTGGGTATAGTCGAGCTTGTGCAGACAGCAAAGTCCGCAGCCGTCGCAAAGCGATTCCCATTCCGAGCGGGACAGCTCGGAGAAGGGCTTGTCACGCCAGAACGGGGCCGGAGCGGCGGATGAAGTCCGCGACATCGGGCATGATCTCCA
>PDZW01000069.1 GCA_002753155.1 Alphaproteobacteria bacterium WMHbin7 | reverse complement strand
CGGCTGAAGGTAATGGTCTTGCCGGTCTTGCCATAAGCCTTCTCGCGCACGGCAAAGGCCGTGGTGACGATGATGATATAGGTGTCGTCGGTCACGAAACTGCCAAGCACCGAGCCGACGGTCGCCCCAGCTACCGCGCCGCCGATGGTGCCGACATTGCTTTTGTAATGTGCCATCCCCGCCGCCCCCCCGGCGGCACCTCCAAGAAAACCGTATTCCTGGGACAAATTCGTCTGAATCTGACCGCTATAGATGACGTTGATGTCCATCAGCAGTCCGAAATCATTACCCTCCGTCGGCTCGAATCCCGTAGCCGCATAAGCCGAACGCAACTGCCCGCTGAAGCTTCTGAGATCGAAGGCCATGTCACCCGACGTGTTGCGCACCCGCACCTTGATCTTGCGATTGGGATAGAAGGCAGCATCGGTCAGGAAGGACTTCTCGACGACCGATCCATACATCAGGCCGGTGTCCGGGTCCTTGACCATGCCCAGACGCGCTGTCGGCGCACCGACGCAACCGGCGAGCAGAACCACGGCAGCAAACGAGATGAAACGGCGGGAAAAGAGATAAGATGCCTTCATGGGTCTATTCCTTCAGCGCTTGGCGCAGGAAACGATAAGCCTCGGAGTAGTGAATGGTGAAGTTGATGTTCTGGGCATCATTCCGCCCCCAATCGACAACGCCGACCACCTCATCCTTCAGAAAGACAGGTCCTCCGGAGTTCCCCTTGTTTGTAGGGGCATCAATTTGAACGAAAAGGACATCTTCTCCAGCTCCAAGTTGTATCCCTTTCTCCTTGCGAACCGCACTGACAACACCACGGGTCACCGAGTAATGATACCCCTTGGGGTGGCCGATGACTTCCACGGTCGAGCCCAATTCCAGTTCGTTCCGATTATAGAATTTGACCGGCCTGCCGCGCGTCTGGACGCGGATCAGCGCCAGATCAAGCCTTACGTCCGAATCGATGACTTTGCCGAAGGTTTCCTGACCGTTATAGAGTTTCATCTCGACGAAGCTGGAGCCCTCGATGACGTGATGATTTGTCATCACCACGTCGGGCCGGACAAAGAAGCCAGTGCCGAAGAAACCCTGTGGATTGTTGACCACCACCACATGGTCGAAACGGGGATCGTAGCGCGTGCTGCCGGTAAAAGTCTCGGATTCAACCTTGGCCAAGGCCGTGTTGCGGTCCTTCAGCATTTCTGTCCTCAGCACCGTCAAGGACGGCAGGGGCTTCGAACTTCCCGCATTGCCGAGGTAATGATCAACCAATTGCGACAGCTTCACCGTGGAGACCTGCTTTTCCCAGGCATCGAGGTCCGCTTCCGTCTTGTGGGCGCTCATGATTTCAGCCTTATGCGGATCGCGATCATCCACCTGATAGGGAATGTTGAAGCGGGCGTTTTCGACGACGTCGAAGGTCGACTTGAAATATTTTTTGTTGAGACGGTCGATTACATAATAATGCACCGTCATCGTCTTGTTGGCCGCCACCTGAGCCAGACGATAGCTATAATCAGCAAAAACCGGCTGCTCGATGGTGCGCGGGGTCGCCTTCAGTTTCTCCGCTGCGTCGTTCGCCTTGCCCTGAGCGGCACCTACGCGGATGGCGTCGCCGATGGCGGCGAGAAGCCCGGCGGCAGGCGTGGAATAATAGCCTCCGCTTGAGGGGGTTGCCTGGGCCATCATCGCAGCGCTCTGGGCCCGCTGGAAATCGATCTGCGCCGCATCCCATTCCGGATTGACCACCGTCTTGGTGCCGACCACGGCCGAAGAGCGAATGCTCTGGGCACTGATGGTGCGCCGCTGGGCTTTCGCCTGCGCCACATCGATGACGAATAGGTAGTCAAATCCACTGGAACCGCCTTCTGAAAGCACTGCATCCAGTTCCGCCTTTTCCACATCGACCGGCATATCCACCTGGATCTGCGCCGGGAACTGAATCTGCCCACCGTCAAGAAGGCTTCGGCTGGTGACCTCGGCAAATCCGGCCCTGATTCCTCCCAGCCCCTTGACCGGCAACCCGGCCTCCTCAGCGGCTCTGATTCCCGCCAGAGCCTCGGCTAAACCTGGTCTTCCTTTGCCTGCTGACTTTCGCGCCCAGGCACTGATAAACAGATCGGCGAATTCCTTTTGGGTCTCAGCATCCAATTTGTCTTTCAGAGAATACGCCTTGGCAAACAAGCCAAGCCGATTTGAATCCGCTGCGGAAAGGGACGCTTTCAGCCTTGGCCATCCGGCCTTGATGACGACCATGGCATCCAGAGGGGTCGGATAGACTTCAAAAAAGCTGGTCCCGGAAAAATGATCGAAGGAATCGAATTGTCCCTGAGCATCCTTCGTCAATGTCGCATCCAGTTCCGCCAGCTTCTGGCGCAAGCCTGCAATCTCGGCGGATTGGTTAGCTGTGTCCTTCAGCACAGCATGCGAGTCGTATTCGGAAAGGACAGCACGGGCCTTGTCCAGGCTGGACCGCATGCCCGGCCAGAGAGGGCGTGGCTTCGGCCAGGAAAGATCGCTCACCCCAGCCAGTGCGGAGGAGACCCCGGGAGCAAGGCCGCTGTTCAGGGCCACTGCCAACTTGGCAAGGGCGGGCTTGGCCTTTTCTCCAGGCTGGGCAAAAACTTTCGGTTGCTCGGCGACCAGCTTTTCCGCATCGACCAGTTTCCCCTTGCCCATCAGGTCGTTCAGATGATCGACCTCGTCGAAGAAGGGGGTGTAATAGTCCTTCGAAACCTTCTGGAGTTGAGGCTGGGATGGTGACGCATTCGAGCCGGGGCCGCTCGTGACGGGACCCGAGGTACCATCCGTCTGGCAGGCGCCAAGCCCACCCAACAGAAGCATGATAACAACAGCTTTTGAAAGCTTTAATACATTGATATTAAACATGC
>PDZW01000024.1 GCA_002753155.1 Alphaproteobacteria bacterium WMHbin7 | reverse complement strand
TTGTCCAAGGGTGACACCGTCAAGATTTCCTCATTCGGCAGCTTTTCCGTGCGCTCCAAGGGCCAGCGCATCGGTCGCAATCCCAAGACCGGCACCGAGGTGCCGATCCTGCCTAGGCGCGTTCTCGTCTTCCGCCCGTCGCAACTCTTGAAGTCGCGCATCAACAAGGGCATGAACGCCAAGAAGGGGTAGTTTTCCCCCCATGGGCAAATCGGAAGCGGCTTTCAGGACCATCAGCGAAGTGGCTGAGGAATTGGATGTTCCTCAGCATGTTCTGCGCTTCTGGGAAGGGCGCTTTTCTCAGCTAAAGCCCCTGAAAAGGGCGGGCGGGCGGCGTTATTACCGACCTGAGGATGTCGATCTTTTGAAGCGCATCCGCGAACTGCTCTATCAGCAGGGCTATACGATCAAGGGCGTGCAGAAGCTGCTGCGCGAGGGCAAGTCGTTAGAGGCCGGGCCGTCGGCGCCCAAGAACGGATCGCCCACCTCATTGCCTTCGGCGCCAGGAAAAGTACCGGCCGGTCAGTTGTCGCTGCTGCCGGTGACCAGCCACAAGCAGGACGCCAAGGAGACCCTGACCGAGTTGTTGGCAGAATTGCTCGATTTGAAGGAAACCCTGCTCAAGGCAGGTGGGGCCGTCAGGGGCTGAAAGAACTCGCTCAAGCGCACTATTTCCCCTTTTCTTTGCCAAGCCTCCTAACGTATAGTCCGCGCCTGCCCGTCTAAGGGCTCGGTCGGAGCGTAGCGCAGCCTGGTAGCGCATCAGACTGGGGGTCTGAGGGTCGCAGGTTCAAATCCTGTCGCTCCGACCAATCTTTCCAATGAGTTGAGCCATTGGATTTCCCCCAAAATTCTCAGCAAGTGTGGATGCTGGGTGTGACTTGAGAACAAACGCCGTTTGCTTCGATTGCCAAGGCCGGGGAAAGTCGCTTGTCTCAAACATGGTGGCAAAAGTCGATCAAGCCCATCGCAGCCAGGATCGTTGGATTGGCTGCCCGCAAACCTGATGCGGCAAACGAACATCAAGCAACCATCTTTGTCTTCGGAACAAAACTCCTTGTCACCTTGCGCGGCATCGATGCCGCCACGGCCCAGGCGGCCACGGCAAAACTTGAGCAGCAGTTTCAGCACATGCAAAGGAACTGGAACGCCTGGAAGTCAGGAGAGCTGACCGATCTGAATCAGGCCATCGCGGACGGAAGAAGCATGGCCGTTTCGCCCCATTTGCTGGGGCTGATCGAGATGGCGAAGCGCTTCGAGAGTCTGAGCGACGGCCTGTTCAACCCCGCCCTTGGAGGGATTGTTGGCGCTTGGGGATTTCATTCCGACGAACGTCCGATGGGGTACCGTCCTGACCTGCCAGCCATTAGCACCCTGGCCTTAAGGAAGCCCACAATGGGCGACGTGTCCATCGAGGGCACGGTGGTTGCCTGCACCAACAAGTGGGTGCAGTTCGATTTTGGCGGATTTGCCAAGGGTGTCGCTTTGGACTTGGCCGAAGAAACGCTCAAGTCCTTTGGCATCCAGAATGCGCTGCTGAACGCTGGGGGCGATATCAACAGCATGGGCAATGGCGGTGCGTGTCCGTGGCGAATCAGCATCCGCGATCCCAAATCGTCTGGCGTCATCGCAGTGATCACGCTTGCGCCGGATGAGAAAATCTATACCTCCGGCAATTATGAGAGATTTCATGAAATCGACGGTGTTCGCTTTGCCCACACGCTCGATCCGCGTTCTGGCATACCGGTCGATCACATCATTTCGGCCACGGTGATTGCCGATAGCGGAGCGCTTGCCGATGCCACGGCGACGGCATTAACCGTGGCGGGGCCGCGTGACTGGCATCGCATTGCCAGGAAAATGGGGGTTAAATACGCCCTTCTGGTCGACGAGCGGGGGGGAATTCATCTCAATCCAGAAATGCGCGCTCGCATTTCCTTTTCTTCGGATCGAGCCTTCACCCTTATCGAAAGCCCGCCTTTGTAGGGCGGGGCGTCTTTTTTCCCGGCATCAGAAAAAGCAACAGGATATGCATGCTGATCAGGCTCAAGGCAGCGTAGGAAATCTGGCTGTGAACCTTGACGCCACTCCAGGAAAACCATCCCGTCAAAGCGGCAAAGGCGCACAGGCCCAGGACGGCAAATCCCAGCATATGGGAGATGAAACGCCACACGCCATGCAATCCCAGAGGCAGGGAAGCGAAGCTGGGCACGGGCAAGGTCAGCACATGATTCTTCGGGAAGGCCACCCCCACCAGGATGCGAAGCCCAACGGCAAAGCTGGTCACGAGCCCTGCGAAGATGTGGGCATGATAGGCCCCATAGCCGGTTATCATGGCCACCACAAATCCACCGGCCAGCACGCCGTGCCATATCATCAGGATGTATAGTGAGGTTTTAGACGGTTTCATGGGGCGGTTGGCGTCAGCGCGTTCGGATCAGCGGAAAAGCCTGCCAAACATTCTGTCATGCCCGGCCTTGTGCCGGGCATCCACGCCTTGCCGCCAGACTTCTTTGCAGGAAAATCGTGGATGGCCGGGTCAAGCCCGGCCATGACGGACTGAAGTAACGGAGAAATCCCACGTCCAACATCGAAGAGCCCTTTCTTTTCATCAATCATCATCCCCGTGCCTGAAGCCGCCCAGGCTTTTTCCATAGTGATGGTCGTCATCGTCATGCCCGCCCCAATTGCCGCGCCTTCCGCCCGAAGACCAACTGCTGCTGGCCCCCGTGATGTAGGCGCCGCCGCTTCCCCATCCTTCGCTTCTGCCAGAAGCGGCCCAGCTGGAGCTTGCCGCTGTAACGCCATCGACGCAGCCCCTCCCGGTGCATGATGACGCACTGCTGGAAGGAGCGCCCGCCAGGCCAAATTTATAACCTGTCTTTTCAACGATCAAGGCCAGCCATGCGATCAATATCGTGCATAGCAGGGTGATGCGGGCAGTCATTTTCAGCATGCGGGAAAATTATCGAATGTCATCTGAACGGCTGATGAATTCGTCGTACAGGGGTTTAGGCCGAAATATCGAGCCTGGGCAGGGTGATGGCTTTGTCGATGGTCAGATTGCCGGAAGCATCATACTTCGTTCCAGCAGCACCCGAAAGTTTGGCGCCTGCGATATTGGCCCCGGTGAAATTGGCACCCGTGAGATTGGCCCCGGTCAGGTCGGCACCCGACAGATCGGCCCCGGTCAGGTCGGCCCCTCTTAAATCAGCGCCCGACAGATTGGCCCCGCTTAGGCTGCTCGCCCTCAGATCGGCCTTACCGTAACTGCCACCTTGCAGATTGCGGCCATCGAAAGAGGAACCATAGAGGTCCGCCCCCTTGCTATAGGGCGTGGACAGGGCCTTGCTCAGATAGGCAAAGCTCTCCGGTTGAAGGCCTTGCTGCGACGAAGATTTGGACCCGGTGTCTTCCTTGGCCTTGCTGGTGCGATCCGCTATTTGGAAATTGGCTTTATCTTCCGCCGGAAATTTGGCGGCCAAACGCTGGGGCTGATTGTCCGGCTCGTTCTTGCGGATGAAAGAATCAGCCTTCTTCGCCTGATAATAGGCGCTTTGGAGGCCAAAATTGCTTGCACCGATCTCGCTAACCATCTCTGTCATCCCGAGATGTTCAAAGCGGGATCGTTCTAATCCCCAAATTTTCTGGATTCGCCCTAAGACTACAACAAAAACAAGTCAGAGTCTCAAGCTTTGATGGCTCCCGTGATGGTCATGGCGAAGGTCCCCAGGCTGGCTTCTGCTTCCCCCAAAGGGGCTAGCAGGGCCAGTTCGTCGCGCGGGCTTTCAAGGAAACGCAAGGTCCCCTTGCCAGCATGGAAGGTGCCTGCCGTCACGCCCTCGATTTTGGCCTTGGCCAGGGTCTTGGGTCCGGAATCGGGCGAATCCAGCAAGCTGGGCTTTGCGATCAGGGCGAAGGTAGGGATTGCCAGGAAGCCCAATTTCTCACCGGGCTGGCCGGAAAGCGTTATGGCGGCCTCGGCCAGGCGGCGGTCCTTGACGGCCAGGGTTCCCCCAAAGCGGCTGCCCTTTTGCAGGGGGGCTGCTGCCGGGTGGTCAAGACCATAGGAGCGGGTCATCCAGATGCTGCCCAGCTTCTTGGGCCAACCCTGCAACAGGCCCCGGACCAGAGAAATGTCCTGATCGACATAGATGAAGGGGCAGTAAAGGCCGGGGCCATTGGCCCGCTCGGCCTCGATCAGGACGAAGAATTCCTTGTATTGGGCATAGGCGGGGTCGAGCAATTCCGAGCCATCAGTCGTCGCCTGCCAGTCGCAGAAATGGCCATAGGCCCGCCCGGTCGCTTGGCCGAAACCGTCGGGCAGCAGGCTTTGCGCAGCACTCCTGTCGGTGGGAAAGCTTAAGGACAGAACGCTGCCCGCATAGTGCCAGGGAGGGGCGGGGAGCAGTGCCGAGCGACCGGAAGGCGTGAAGGGAGGGGTGAAACCATTCAGCACGGCAAGTCTCCTATGACGGCAGGCGGGGTATCAATTTTAACCCTTTCGGATTAGAATGACAGAATGATCGGCGCGCTGACAGGATTTGGCGGCTCGTCTGCCTATGTAACTGCGATGCCCCGGCTCCGCCCGGATAAGGGACAGGAGGAGGGGGCTGTGCCCCCCGCACCCCCCCCAAGCCAGGCCGGTGCCGCCGCCTCTTCTCCCTCGCAATTGACCGACGAGCAGCAACGAATCGTCGATAAGCTGAAACTGCGCGAGGCCGAGGTCAGGGCTCATGAGCAAGCCCACAAAGCGGCGGGCGGACCTTATGCCGGGTCTCCCAGCTACACCACCACCCAGGGTCCCGACGGGCGGCGCTATATCACCGGGGGTGAGGTCAGTATCGATATCGGCCCGGTCGATGGCGATCCCGAGGCCACCCAACGCAAGATGGAGCAGATCAAGCGGGCAGCCTTAGCACCTTCCGATCCCTCCAGCCAGGACCGCGCCGTCGCCATGCAGGCCGAGGCCATCAAGGCTCAGGCCGAGACGGAAGAGAACGATCAACGTCAGGCGCAGTTGGAGGCGAGTGGGGGGGCTGGATTTCCTCTCAGCGAGTCTTATAACCAGGCGACAAAAGCCTATCGCGCTGCATCGTCGATTTATTCAGAAACTCAAGGGGTTGGGGTTATAGCTTGACTTTTCGTTTATTGGTCGCCCTGTCGCCGCATGGTTTCGGTCATGCCGCCATGACTCTTCCAATCATCAATAAAATCAAAGAGTCGTCAGGCGACATTCACCTGACACTTTACACGAACCTGCCAAAGCAGCTTCTTTCTTCACGCATGAATTATAGCTTCGATCTGATTGATGGGATTGATGATTTTGGATTGATTATGACTTCCGCCACTTCGATTGATCTGGAGGCAACGGCAGAGGCCTATAACCTACGACATCTGGATTGGGAAGTTCGCCTTGCGGCTGAGGCAGAGCGCTTATCCCAGGCCAGGCCGGACCTGATCCTGGCCAATATTCCCTACCTGACCATCGCTGCCGCCAAGCGCCTGGGCCTGCCGGTTATAGGCCTTTCCAGCCTTAACTGGTTCGATCTTTACCAGTCCTATCTGGGGCATCGGCCCGAGGCTCCTGGCATTTTGAAGACGATTCTTGAGGCCCATTCCGGGGCCAAGATGTTCTTGAAGTTGGCCCCTTGTCTGCCCATGGAGCGCTTGGCCGAGGTGACCGAGTTGAAATGCCTGGGGCCATCGGCCCGTATCGGCAGAAAGGACCCGTCGGGTCTGCGTTCCCGCCTAGGCATTGCTGACGGCGGCAAAATTGGGCTGATCGCCTATGGCGGGGTGGCAAACCGCCTCCCGGTCGAGAATTGGCCCACTATCAAGGATTGGACATGGTTGATTCCAAAGGATTGGGGAGTGGATCGGGCGGATTTCAGATCCTTCGAAGGAGCGGGCATGGGGTTTCCCGATGTTCTGGCTTCCTCGGATCTGGTGCTGACCAAGCCGGGCTATGGCACCTATACCGAAGCCGCTTGCAACGGTGTTGCCGTGCTGGCCCAGGAGCGGCCGGACTGGCCCGAAACCCTGCCTTTCGATGCCTGGATGGGCCAGCATGCACGCTATGCCACCTTGCCCGAAGCCGAGATTTTATGCGGGCGAATTCAAGGAAAACTCTCTGAATTGATGAGCATGGAGCCGCCTGCCTGTCCTCAACCCACGGGAATCGCCGAGGCATCCAGTATCATCTTGAAGGAAATGGAAAAACTGCAAGGGGGGTTATAGACCCGTCACACGTTTGCCAACCGGAATATCCACAGTTAACTGGCCGGAATGACAAATCTGCAATTGGAGTTAAGAAAGGATTAACTCCCTAGTGATGCTCGGCCAGACGCCGCCCTTCATCGGTCAGCTTGCAGACCAGCCAGTCGGGCTTCAAGGGGTTCGAGAACCAGGGCTGGGCCCAGCCGCGCTCCAGACAGGATTTGATCGTGCGATCATTGTAGCGCTGGCCTTCCTCATCGAACAAAGGCAGTTTGCCGCCGGGCTGCTCCAGGCCACGCTTCAGCCATTTCACCTGGAAATCGGTTGGCCGCTCGGCCTTGTTGCGTTCTTTGGATTCGGCCATGGATTTACCCCTATCTGCCCTCTAGAATAATGGCCGCGACTCGGGAGGCAAGAAAAAAGATGTCCTATCGCCTTCTCTATATCACGGCGGCCAATGCCCAAGAGGCCGAGGCGCTGGGCAGGGGCTTGGTCGAGGCCAGGCTGTGCGCCTGCGCCAATATCCTGGGGCCGATCAAATCCTTCTATTGGTGGCAAGGCAAGCTGGAGCAGGGGGACGAGATCGGGCTGATCGCCAAGACCAGGGCCGATCTGGTGCCCGCCGCCACCGACTGGGTGAAGGCCAACCATTCCTATACCGTGCCTTGCGTGGTGAGCCTGCCCATCGATGGCGGCAATCACGACTTTCTGGCCTGGATCAGGGAAGAGACGAAGGTTTCCGTTTAATCCCCCAGCGCCACCATTGCCAGGGCTTGGGCGGCGATACCCTCCTGGCGGCCGGTAAAGCCCAGCCCCTCGGTGGTGGTGGCCTTGACGCTGATCCGCTCTTCCTCGATGTCCAAAATTTCGGCCAGACGCTTGATCATGGCGGGCCGGTGCGGTCCCACCTTGGGGCGCTCGCAGATGATGGTCACATCCAAATTCACGATCCTCCCCCCCCTTGCCGCCACCAGAGAGGCCGCATGGGCCAGGAAACGGTCGGACGAGGCACCCTTCCATTGCGGGTCCGAAGGCGGAAAGTGATAGCCGATATCACCCGCCGCAATGGCGCCCAGAAGGGCATCGGTCAGGGCATGCAGGGCGACATCGGCGTCGGAATGCCCCTCAAGCCCATGACTATGCGGCACTTTTACCCCGCACAGCCAGACATGATCGCCGCCTTCCTTGAAGCGGTGGACATCGAAACCGCTGCCCGAACGGGGGATCATGGTCCGCCCCAGGCGCAGTTCGCCCAGCTCCAAATCCTGCTTCGTCGTGATTTTGACATTGCTTTCAGAGCCTTGAACAAGTGCTACGGACAAGCCGTAAGTTTCCAGTACCGCCGCGTCATCGGTCAAGTCCTGTCCGGCCAGGGCCTGATGGGCGGCCAGAATCTCCTGGTAGCGAAAGCCCTGGGGGGTCTGGGCCCGCCACAGATTGGCCCGGTCCTGGGTACCCAGGATCAGCCCCTTGTCGCCCCGCTTCAGCGTATCGGCCACCGGAATGGCCGGAATGGCCCCGGGATGTACAGACAGGGCATCAATGACGTTGGAAATGGTCGTTGCATCGATAAAGGGCCTGGCGCCGTCATGGATCAGAACGAAATCCGGGGGATCGGATTTAAGGCTCTCCAACCCCAGGCGCACGGAGTCCTGACGGGCCGCTCCTCCGGGAACGGGGTCCAGAAGAGCTAGTCCCTCTGCCGCCTGATCGTAAAGAGCGCGGTCGTCCGGATGGATGACGGCCCGCACCCCCGTCACCTCGGGATGGGACGCAAAGGCGGCCAGGGAATGGCTTAGAACCAGCTTGCCAGCCAGCATCTGATATTGCTTGGGAAGTTCCGAGCCGAAGCGCCGCCCGCGACCCGCCGCCACCACCAAAGCCACGCACTTGGCCATGAACGAAATTCCTCTGTGTTTTCGTGCCACCCACCATAGACCAGCCGAAGCGGCGCGGCTATAGTGCGCCCATGCCGATGGTTACGATGATCGACTCTCTGGCCGCCCTGGCCAGCCTGCTGCCCGCCCTGCTGCTGGGCTGGGTCCGCACCCCCAAGCGCGATGGCGCCTTCTGGGCGTCGCTGGCCTTGGCTGTCTGCGGCCCCACGCTGCTCAGCGGCATTCACGCCGCCACGGTCTGGCATACCGGCCTGGCGGCGGCCCTATGGGCCAGCCTGTCGGCAACCCTGATTCTCTTTCTGGGCCTCAATCTGGTTTCGCGTCAGGCTTGGCGCCTGATGCCACTTCTGATGCCCTATCTGCTCCTCATGGCCCTGTTTGCCACCTTCTGGAGTCAGGCCCCCGAGCGTCCCATGGTCGGCACCGCCCCCTCGGGTTGGATCATTCTTCACATTCTGGTCTCCGTGGCGACTTATGCGCTGGCCACCCTGGCCTCGGTGGCGGCCCTGGCCGCCTTTCTTCAGGAACGCTCGCTGAAGACCAAGCGTCCAACCCGTCTCACCCGGTCCCTGCCCGCAATGTCGGAAAGCGAGGCCTTGATCTTCCAACTCCTGATGGGGGCCGAGATGGTGCTGGGGGTGGGGGTGCTGTCGGGTATCGCCCTCAATGTGCTGGAGAAGGGGCTCTGGCTGTCGGTTGACCATAAAAGCCTTTTGTCCCTGCTGGCCTTTGCCGTGATCGGCGCCCTGCTGATCGCCCATCACAGTATCGGCATGCGCGGCAGGCTGGCGGCTCGCCTCGTACTGCTTGCATATCTTTTGCTCACGCTCGCCTATCCCGGCGTCAAATTCGTGACCGATGTGCTGATAACCAAGGCAGCCTAATCCTTAATCCCCACTAATCGCTTGCGGACTGTGCATTTGCATAATATTGATGCACATCACAGAAAGCATCGTGAACCCCATCATGTCCTTGAAAATTGGTCCCATTCACTTGGACAATCCGGTGATTCTGGCTCCCATGGCCGGTGTCACGGATGCGCCCTTCCGCCGTCTGGCGCAGCGCTTCGGTGCTGGCCTCACCGTGTCCGAAATGATTGCCAGCAAGGCGATGGTGCGCGCCCATACCAAGACGCTGCGCATGTCGAGCCCCTTGGAAACGGCGCATCCCCAGGCCGTGCAGATCGTGGGCTGCGAGCCGGATGTCATGGCTGACGCGGCTCGCATGAATGCCGATCGTGGCGCCGGGATCATCGATATCAATATGGGTTGCCCGGCCAAGAAGATCATCAGGGGCGAGGCGGGGGCGGCGCTTATGAAGGACGAGGTGCTGGCCGGGCGGATCATGGAAAGCGTGGTGCGCTCTGTGGCCATTCCCGTCACCGTCAAGATGCGCCTGGGCTGGGACGAAGGCTCGATCAACGCCCCAAGACTGGCCAAAATCGCCCAGGAAAGCGGCGTTGCCCTGGTGACCGTGCATGGCCGCACGCGTTCGCAATTCTATGGCGGCCAGGCCGACTGGGATCGCATCGGCTTGGTAAAGCGGTCGGTTTCAATCCCCGTCGTGGCCAATGGCGACGTCACCACGCTGGACCGCGCGCGCGCGATTCTCGATCAATCAGGCGCCGACGGCGTCATGATCGGCCGCGCGTCTTATGGCCGTCCCTGGTTTCTGGGGCTGGTTGCGCATTTCTTAAGAACGGGCGAGCGCCTGCAGGAACCATCCCCCTTGGAGCGGCTGGCGATTTTGCAAGAACATGTCGAGGATATGCTGGACCATTACGGCGAAAAGGCAGGCGTTCCCATCGCCAGAAAGCACATTGCCTGGTATTCCCGGGGGCTTCCCGGTTCGGCGGAATTCAGAAGCCATCTCATGCGCTTAAGCGATCCCAACGAGGTGCGGACCAGGCTTTTGGATTTCTGGAAAGCCGCCCAGGATCGGATGGCTGCATGAATAAGCCGCACTTCATGAAAAAGCCGCAGGAAGTTGCGCCGGGCCCCCTTGATGCCACGGCGGTTCTGAATGCCCTGTCGGCGGCCATCATCGTTATCGACGCGAAGGATGCGATCCGCCACATGAATGCGGCGGCGGAACAGTTGTTTGAATCCTCTCAGGGGCATCTTGAGGGCAAGCCGCTTGTCGAGCTTATTCCCGAAGACAGCACCCTGTTCTCGCTGGTGGCCCAGGCCCGGGCCCATGACTGTCCGGTTTCGGAATATGGCGTCACGCTGGATTCGTTGCGCACCGGCCAGCGCACCGTCACCATCCAGGTCTCGCCGGTTTCAGAAGAGCCGGGCGCCATTGCGATCAGCCTGCACGAACATTCCATCGCCATGAAGATCGGACGGCAGATGACCCACAGGAACGCGGCGCGTTCCGTGACCGCCATGGCGGGCATTCTGGCTCATGAGGTCAAGAACCCGCTTTCGGGTATCCGCGGCGCCGCTCAGCTTCTGGAACAGAATGCCAGCGAGGATGATCGCGTGCTGACGCGTCTGATCTGCGATGAAACCGATCGCATCTGCGCCCTGGTTGATCGCATGGATATTTTTTCGGACAAGCACCCGCTTGAACGCGAGCCGGTCAATATTCACCGTGTCTTGGAACATGTGCGCAGATTGGCCGAAAACGGTTTCGGCAGTCGTGTGCGTTTTGTCGAGGCCTATGACCCCTCGTTGCCCCTGGTGCTGGGCAATCGCGACCAGTTGATTCAAGTTTTCTTGAATCTGGTTAAGAACGCTGCAGAAGCTTGCCCTTCCGATGGGGGCGAAGTGGTGTTGTCCACCTCCTATCAGCATGGCATTCGCCTGGCCGTGCCCGGCAGCGACAGTCGGGTGCATCTGCCGCTTCTGGTCACCGTGCAAGATAACGGTGAGGGGATTCCCAGCGATCTGGGCCCTCATCTGTTCGATCCATTTGTTACCACCAAACCCAAGGGCAGCGGATTGGGACTGGCACTGGTCGCCAAAATCGTGGGCGATCACGGCGGCATCGTCGAATTCGACAGCCAGCCCAGGCGAACCGTGTTTCGCGTCTACCTACCCATGGTCCAAAGCGATCCCGGAGTTGATGCTCAATGACACATCCCGCCACCATTCTGATCGCCGATGACGACCGGGGCATCCGCACCGTTCTGACTCAGGCCCTGAACCGCGCCGGCTATGAGGTGCGCACCACCGGTAATGCCGCGACGCTGTGGCGCTGGGTGGCCGACGGCGAGGGCGATTTGGTGATCACCGATGTGGTGATGCCTGACGAGAACGGGCTGGATCTCATTCCCCGTATCAAGAAAATCAGGCCCGATCTGCGCATCGTTGCCATGAGTGCTCAAAGCACGCTGCTGACCGCCGTCAAGGCCGCCCAGCGCGGCGCCTTCGAATATCTGCCCAAGCCCTTCGATTTGAAGGATGTGGTGAATGTGGTTGGCCGGGCTTTGGCCGCCCCCAAGGCCGACCCTTCCTTTGCCGCCAAGCAAGACGGCGAAGAGGCGCTGCCCCTGATCGGCCGTTCCTCGGCCATGCAGGAAATCTATCGCATTCTGGCCCGTTTGATGACGACCGACCTTACCGTCATGATCACCGGAGAATCGGGCACCGGCAAGGAGTTGGTGGCCCGGGCGCTGCATGATTACGGCAAGCGCCGCAACGGCCCCTTCGTCGCCATCAACATGGCGGCCATTCCCCGCGAACTGATCGAAAGCGAATTGTTCGGCCATGAAAAAGGGTCCTTCACCGGCGCCACCAGCCGCCTGGTGGGCCGCTTCGAACAGGCCGAGGGCGGCACCTTGTTCCTAGATGAGATCGGCGACATGCCCCCCGAGGCGCAGACCCGTCTTTTGCGCGTTCTGCAAGAGGGCGAATATACGTCGGTGGGCGGACGGGTTCCCATCCGGGCCAATGTACGCATCATCGCCGCCACGCATCGCGATCTGACGCAACTGATCCGCCAGGGTCAGTTCCGCGAAGACCTGTTCTACCGCCTGAATGTGGTGCCCATCCGCCTGCCGCCTCTGCGCGAGCGTTCCGAGGACATTCCCGAACTGGCGCGCCATTTCGTGGCTCAGGCCGCCGCCGAAGGGCTGCCGGTCAAAACGATTGCCCCTGACGCGCTTGATCGCTTGAAGCGCCACCGCTGGGCGGGGAATGTGCGCGAGCTGGAAAATCTGATGCGCCGTCTGGCCGCTCTTTATTCGCAAGAAGTGATCGGAATCGAGGTTATCGAGGCCGAATTGGCGGAAACCTCGCAGTCGGCCAAATCCCAGTCCTATCCCGAGGGGCGCGAAAGCCTGTCCGAATCGGTTGACCGGCATCTCAGGGATTATTTCAAGGCGCATGGCGAAAGCCTGCCGCCGCCCGGCATCTATGACCGAATCTTACAGGAAATCGAGCGGCCCCTGATCGGCATGACGCTGGAAGCGACCAGGGGCAATCAGATCAAGGCGGCACTTCTTCTGGGGCTTAACCGCAATACCTTGCGCAAAAAAATCCGCGAGTTGGACATCCAGGTGGTCAGGGGACTAAAATAGGCGCCCCGTTCTTCCGGAAGAGTTGATGACCGCATTCTTCAATCGTTCGACCTGGATCGCGCTGCGCCTGTGGGCCAGAAAGGTCGATCTTGGCCGCAAGATGGCCATTGCGCTGACTGTGGCCGCCCTGGCTTCCAGCATGGCGACCATTGCCGTGTTGAACGGCGCGGCCTCGCTCTCGCCCGATCCGATGACTATCATCGGCTTTTTGGGGCTCGACCTTGTCTTGGTGCTGGCCCTGGCCGTGGTGGTGGTGCGCCGCCTGATTCTGGTTTGGGGCGAGGGACGCCGAGGCGGGGCGGGGTCGCGCCTGCATATCCGTCTGGTCGGCCTGTTCGGGCTGGTCGCCCTGGTTCCGGCGGCGCTGGTCGCGGCCTTTTCCATTCTCTATTTCAATATCGCCCTTGAAAGCTGGTTCAATCCCAGGGTTCAGACGGCCATTCTTGAATCGCGCGCTGTTGCCACTGCCTATCTCAAGGAGCATCAGGCCCTTCTGGCCAGCGATGTCGTCTCTCTGGCCGAGCAGATCAACAATGAAGGGGGAGCACTCGGCCTCAATCCCGCCCGCTTGAATGAGATATTGCAGACTCAGACCTCGCAGAAGGCCTTTTCCGAATTGGTGATCTTTCAAGGAAACGGACGTTTGATCGCCAAGACCGGCTATTCCTATTCGCTGCAGTTCGGCCAGATTCCCCTGTCCATGATCGAGCGCGCCAGGCGCGGCGAAGTCGTGATGGTTCCTGGCGAAACCGAGGACCGGGTGCGCGCCCTGGTGGCGATCACCGGCGTTCCCGACGGCTTCTTGTTCATCGGACGCTTCGTCGATCCCAAAGTGATCGGCCATATGGAACGTACACGCCAGGCCGCCGACGAATACGAGAAGGCCGAGGGCCGACGCACCGGCATCGAAGTCACCTTCTCGGCTGTTTTTGCCGTTGTCACCTTGTTGCTGTTCCTGGCCGCCACTTGGGTGGCCTTGGCCCTGGCCAACCAGCTTGTGCGCCCGATCGCCGCCTTGATCGAAGCCGCCGACAGTGTCCGCGAAGGCAATCTGGAGGCCAAGGTGGATGAAACCCTGGCCGGGCGGGAATTGGGCACCCTGGCTCGCGCCTTCAATCGTATGACCAGCCAGTTGGACAGCCAACGGCGCGAGCTGATCGACACGAATCAGGCTCTCGATGAGCGGCGCCGCTTCACCGAGGCCGTTCTTTCCGGTGTTTCGGCGGGCGTTGTCGGGCTCGATTCCAGGGCGGGCATTCATCTTTTCAATCGCTCGGCCGTGGAACTGCTGGGGATCGATCTTGAAAATTCCGTGGGAAATCTTCTGGTCGAGACGATTCCTGAATTGAGCGATCTCTTGGCGCAAAGCCAGCGCAGGCCCGAGCGGATTTCCCAGGCCGAGATCAGCCTGGAATGCAAGGGAAGCCTTCGCACCTTGCTGGTCCGTGTCGCCGTCGAGCGGGTGGAAGATCGCATCGAGGGCTATGTGGTGACCTTCGACGATGTAACCGAGCTTCTTTCGGCGCAGCGCAAGGCCGCCTGGGCCGATGTGGCAAGGCGCATCGCCCATGAAATCAAGAATCCGCTGACACCCATCCAGCTTTCGGCCGAGCGGTTGAAGCGCAAGTATCTGAAGGAAGTGCAGACCGATCCCGAAATCTTCACCACCTGCGTCGAAACCATCGTGCGTCAGGTCGGCGATATCGGGCGCATGGTCGACGAATTCTCGGATTTCGCCCGCATGCCGGCCCCCGTGGTCAAGAACGAGAATCTGGCCGAGGTGGTGGGGCAGGCGGTGTTTTTGGAGCGCCAAGCCCATCCCGCCATCACCTTCAGTATCATCTTGCCCGAGGGCCAGGAGAATCGCTGCCTGTTCCCCTGCGACGGTCGCCAGATCAACCGGGCGCTGATCAATCTCTTGAAGAACGCCGCCGAATCGATCGAAGCCCGCGAGGGAGAGGGCTTGCCTCCCGGTGCTGTCCATGTCGAAGTGAGACGCGATGCGGAAAAAGGCGACCTTTTCATTGAGATCGAGGATAATGGCAAGGGCCTGCCCAAGGAGGAACGCCACCGCCTGACCGAGCCTTATGTCACGACGCGGGTCAAGGGGACGGGCTTGGGGCTTGCCATTGTTAAGAAAATCATGGAAGACCACGGGGGCGAATTGAGGCTTGAAGATGGAAAGGGGCAGGGGGCACGGGCTGTTTTGCATTTCCCCCACCGCGAACCGGCTGAGACAGGCATGAACGAACGCCATGGCGCATGACATTCTGATCGTCGACGACGAGGCCGATATCCGGTCGCTGGTCGTGGGAATCCTCGAAGACGAGGGCTATTCCTGCCGTGAGGCGGGAACGGACACCCAGGCCCTGGCAGCGATTGCGGCGCGTCGCCCCAGTCTGGTCCTGCAAGATATCTGGCTTCAGGGCAGCAAGCTTGACGGAATAGGCATTCTTGCCGCCATCAAGCGCGATCACCCCGAGGTGCCCGTCGTCATGATGAGCGGACACGGCACCATCGAAACCGCCGTTTCCGCCATCAAGGAAGGGGCCTACGATTTCATTGAAAAGCCCTTTCAGACAGACCGCATGCTGCTGGTGGTGGAACGCGCCATCGAGGCGGCGAAGCTTAGGCGCGAGCTTTTCGAACTGAAATCCCGCGCCGGAGGGGTCGAGGAACTGGTGGGCACGTCGCCAGCCATGAATCTGCTGCGCCAGTCCCTGGACAAGGTAGCCCCCACCGGATCGCGCGTGTTGATTTCCGGCCCACCCGGATCGGGCAAGGAAGTGGTGGCCCGGCTGCTTCATGCGCGCTCCAAACGCAGCGACGGGCCTTTTGTCGTCTTGAATTGCGCCGCCCTCAATCCCGATCGCATGGAAATCGAACTGTTCGGCAACGAGCCCGAGGGATCGGAAGGCGCCGGGTCCAGAAAGACCGGCCTGCTTGAACAGGCGCATGGCGGCACCTTGATGCTAGACGAAGTGGCCGACATGCCGCTTGAAACCCAGGGCAAGATCGTGCGCGTTCTGCAAGACCAGACCTTCGAGCGGGTGGGCGGCGGCACCAGGGTCGAGGTCGATGTGCGCGTGATCGCTTCATCGAACCGCGATTTGCAGGAAGCCATCACCGCAGGACGCTTTCGCGAAGACCTGTTCTATCGCTTGAACGTGGTGCCCGTGAAGGTGCCAAGCCTTAAGGAATGCCGCGAGGATATTCCTCTGATCGCCCAGCATTTCATGGACCGGGCGGCACGTTCCGCCGGTGTCGTTTCGCGCCCCCTGGGCGAGGATGCCCAGGTGGTGCTTAAGAATTACGACTGGCCGGGCAATGTGCGCCAGTTGCGCAACATCATGGAATGGCTGCTGATCATGGCGCCTTCGGATGCGCGCGATCCCATCTCGGCCTCGATGCTGCCGCCCGAGCTTTCCGCCGTCACCCCCGCCGTTTTGCGCTGGGAAAAATCGAGCGAGCTGATGAGTCTGGCATTGCGCGAGGCCCGCGAATTGTTCGAGCGTGAATATCTTTTGACCCAGGTATCGCGCTTCGGGGGCAATATTTCACGCACCTCGGCCTTTGTCGGCATGGAACGTTCGGCCTTGCACCGCAAGCTGAAATCCCTGGGCATCGGCTCCAGCGACGACTGAAGGATAAGAAAGAAGCATGAAAGTCATCATCTGCGGCGCAGGCCAGGTTGGATCGAATATCGCCCGTTATCTCGCCACCGAGGGCAACGAGGTCACGGTGATCGATCAGCGTCCCGATCTGGTGCGCAAAATCTCCGATTCACTCGATGTCCAGGCCATTCTGGGCCATGCCTCGCATCCCGATGTGCTGGACCAGGCAGGGGCGGGCGATGCCGAGATGATCATCGCCGTCACCGCCGCCGACGAAGTCAACATGATCGCCTGTCAGGTGGCGCATTCCTTGTTCAACGTGCCCACCAAGATCGCCCGCGTGCGCCATCAGGGCTATCTGCATCCGATGTGGGCCAACCTGTTCTCGCGCGAACATCTGCCCATCGATGTCATCATCTCGCCCGAAATCGAGGTGGCAAGAGCCGTCATCCGCCGCCTTCAGGTGCCGGGTGCCATGGATGTGATTCCCCTGGCCAACGACAAGGTGCGCCTGATCGGCGTGCGCTGTACCGACAACACGCCCCTGGTGAATACCCCCATCCGCCAATTGACCAAGCTGTTTCCCGATCTCAATCTGGTCATCGTGGGCATTGTGCGCCAGGACAAGGCCATGGTGCCAACGCCCGAGGATCAGATGCTGCCCGGAGACGAAGTCTATTTCGTCATCGACAAGGAGCATACCGAGCGCGGCATGGTCGCCTTCGGTCACGAGGAGCAGGAGGCCAGGCGCATCTGCATTTTAGGGGGCGGAAATATCGGCCTGTTCCTGGCTCAACAGATCGAGGACAAGCATCTGGGCATGAAGGTCAGGCTGATCGAGAACGACCGCGACCGCGCCGAATTCGTCTCCAAATCCTTGGATCATGCCGTGGTTTTGCATGGCGATGCGCTGGACCCCGACATGCTGAAAGAGGCCGCCGTCGAAATGGCCGAGACGGTGGTCGCCGTCACCAATGACGACGAAACCAATATTCTGGCCGCCCTGCTGGCCAAGCGCTACGGCGCCAAGCGCACCATGGCGCTCATCAACAAGACGTCATACCATCCGCTGGTGGGGCCTTTGGGCATCGATGTCGTGATCAGTCCCCGGGCCATCACGGTTTCCAACATTCTTCAGCATGTCCGCAAGGGGCGCATCCACGCCGTTCATTCCCTGCATGAAGGCTTTGGCGAATTGATCGAGGCGGATGCCCTTGAAACCTCGCCCCTTGTCGGCAAGCCTTTGAAAGATATAAAACTTCCACATGGTGTGCTGATTGGCGCCGTGGTCAGGGGGGGCAGCGTCATCAGCCCCAGGGGCTCGACCGTCATGCAGGCCAAGGACCGCATCATTCTGTTTGCCGCCGCCAGCGCCGTGAAGAAGGTGGAGAAGATGTTTTCGGTGCGCCTGGAGTACTTCTAGAATGTCTCGTTTCGCCTATGTGAACGGTCAATATCTGCCGCTTAGCGTGGCAGGCGTGCATATCGAGGATCGGGGCTACCAGTTCGCCGACGGCATTTATGAGGTGATCGCGGTCCATCAGGGCCGGCTGGTGGATGAAGAGGCGCATCTGGTCCGTCTTTCCCGCTCGCTTCATGAAATCGAGCTGGCATGGCCGGTATCAAAGGCCGTGCTCAAGCACATCCTGCGCCGCATGATCGCGATCAATCTGCTAAAGAACGGCATTCTCTATCTGCAAATCACCAGAGGTGTGACGCGCCGCGATCATGCTTTTCCGAAGCCAGGTGTTACACCGTCGCTGGTGGTGACCGCCAAGACCATGAAGCCCACGCCGCCCGAGATGATCGAACGGGGTGTGGCCGTCGTCACCATGCCGGATCAGCGATGGAAGCGTTGCGACATCAAGTCGGTGGCCTTGTTGCCCAATATCCTCTCCAAGCAGGCCGCCAAGCTGAAGGGGGCCTATGAGGCCTGGTTGATTGACGAGAAGGGCTTCGTTACCGAAGGCTCATCGACCAATGCCTGGATCGTGACCGGCAAGGGCGAGATCGTGACCCGCCCGCTGGGTCAACCCATTCTGGCCGGTGTAACCCGCCAAGCCATTCTGGCCCTGGCCAAGGAGGCCGGGCTCAAGCTGGTCGAACGGCCCTTCAAGCCGGCCGAGGCCCTGAAGGCCCAAGAGGCTTTCCTGACCAGCACCACCTCTTGGGCTTTGCCCATCACCCGCATCGACGGAAAGCCTGTGGGCTCGGGCAAGCCCGGGCCGATCACGCTGCGTCTGCGCCAACTCTATGCCGAAGCGCTGGACAAGGGGCTTTGACCGGCATGGAAGCCCCCACCATTCTCCTTCTTCCGGGCCTGGGCAATTCCGGCCCCGACCATTGGCAGACCGCCTGGGAGGCCGAACTTCCCAATTGCCGCAGGGTTCACCAAGCCGATTGGGACAATCCGGTTCTGGAAGACTGGATTCACGCCCTGGAAACCTGCGTCCAGGAGGCCCAGGCCCCTGTCGTTCTGGTCGCCCACAGCCTGGCCTGCGCCCTGGTCGCCCATTGGGCGGCCTCGGGGGGAGCCACGGGCAAGGTGTACAGCGCGCTTCTGGTCGCTCCGGCCGATGTCGAGGAAGCGGCGCAAATCCCCCCCGAGGTTCAGGGCTTTGCGCCCATGCCGCTCGATATCCTGCCTTTCAAAAGTCTGGTCATTGCCAGTCTTGACGATCCCTATGTCGATCCCGACCGCGCCCAGTTCTTTGCCGCCTGCTGGTATGGCGGTTTTCTCGATGTCGGCGCCCTTGGCCATATCAACGCTGACTCGAAACTGGGCAACTGGCCCGAGGGCCGACAATATCTGTCCCAAATTCTGCCGCCATGAACGATGCTCCGCCCAAGGCCTTGATCTTCGACTGGGACAATACGCTGGTCGATAGCTGGGGCTGCATTCTGGAAGCGCTCAATGTCGCCCTGTGCCATATGGGGCACGATCCCTGGACGCTGGAAGACATGCACAGCAAGGTTTCCCTGTCCCTGCGCGACAATTTCCCCATTCTGTTCGGTAATCGCTGGGAAGAAGCCCGCGACGTCTATTACGAGTCCTTCAAGGCCATTCACCTGACCCGCTTGAAGCCGCTTGAAGGCATGGCGGAGATGCTGGCCCGCCTGCATGGCAGGGGCCTTCGAATGAGCGTGGTCAGCAATAAGAATGGCGAATATCTAAGAGCCGAGGCTAGGCATCTGGGCTGGGAAGGCTATTTCCACCGGCTGGTGGGAGCCACCGACGCTGCTCGCGACAAGCCTTCGGTCGAGCCGGTCCAGATGGCCCTGGAGGGGACGGGGATCGAGCCCGGCCCCGGCGTCTGGTTCGTAGGCGACGCCGTGGTCGATATGGAATGCGCTCTGGCTGCGGGTTGTGTGCCCGTTCTTTTGCGGGCACAGCCCCCCAGAAAGGATGAATTTTCCTGCTTTTCCTATCGCCACCATTTCCCCTCGGCCCAGGCTTTTCTAAGCGGGCTCGGTCAATAGGCGCAGGGCGAGGGGTTTCCTTCCCCGTAAAATGGTGCTAATCCTGAAGGTAAGGTCCGATGCCCGGTGGGCATCAGGATTGGCACAACAAAAGCAACCGCCCAAAACTAAAGGAAAATCCCTATGCCCACGGAAAAATCGCAAAACGTCCAGGACGTTTTTCTGAACTATATCCGCAAGAACAAGACGCCGGTCACCGTTTTCCTCGTCAACGGCGTGAAACTGCAAGGCATCGTCACTTGGTTCGACAATTTCTCCGTTCTGCTGCGGCGCGACGGTCATACCCAGCTTGTCTACAAGCATGCCATTTCGACCGTGATGCCGGGCACGCCGATTTCCCTCTTCGAGCCGCCGATCAAGGAAAACGGCGACGAGTGAGCCCCCCTTGAGCGACAAGGCCGAAGGCTCTGACAACAGGGCCTCAGCCATCCGTGCGCTCGTCGTCCATCCCTATTTGAAGGGTGGAGCGGGCAAGCGCGACCCCGACCAACACCTTGACGAAGCCGTGGGGCTGGCTCAGGCCATCGCTTTGTCCGTTGTTGCCGCCGAGGCCGTTGCGCTGTCCAAGCGCCGCCCGTCCACGCTTTTGGGCGAAGGAACGGTCCTGCGCTTGAAGGAACTGGTGGAAGAGAAGGAGATCGGGCTGGTTATCGTGGATGGGCTGGTTTCGCCCATTCAGCAGCGCAATCTTGAAAAAGCCTGGGATTGCAAGGTGATCGACCGCACCGGCCTGATCCTCGATATCTTCGGCGCCCGGGCCCGCACCAGAGAAGGCACGCTTCAGGTCGAACTGGCCGCACTCACCTATCAGAAAAGCCGGCTGGTGCGCTCCTGGACCCATCTTGAACGTCAGCGGGGCGGCTTCGGCTTTCTGGGCGGTCCCGGTGAGACCCAGATCGAAACCGATCGGCGCCTGATCGGCGAGCGTATCGCAAGGCTTAAGAAGGAGCTGGAAGAGGTCAAGCGCACGCGCGATCTGCACCGAAAGGCGCGCAAGCGGGTTCCTTACCCGATCGTCGCCCTGGTGGGCTACACCAACGCCGGAAAATCAACCCTTTTCAATAGGTTGACAAAGTCAGACGTTTTTGCCGAAGACCTGTTGTTTGCCACCCTCGATCCCACCATGCGCGGCCTTAAGCTGCCCTCGGGCCGCAAGGTGATTCTCTCCGACACCGTGGGCTTCGTTTCCGATCTGCCGCATGAATTGGTGGCGGCCTTTCGCGCCACGCTGGAAGAGGTGCGGGAAGCGGATTTGATCGTGCATGTGCGCGATCTGGCCCATGCCGAGACCGAGGAACAGAAGTCGGATGTGGAAAGCGTTTTGAAGGAATTGGAGCTAGGCGACGCCTATCAAGCCCGCATTATCGAGGCCTTGAACAAGATCGATCTGCTGGAGACGGAAGCGCATGACGGCGCCTTGGCGCTGTCGGCTCGCTCGGCTTCAAAAGTGGCCGTCTCAGCCCTTTCGGGCGAGGGCTGCCCGGCCTTGCTTGAGCGCATAGACGCCTTGATATCCAAGTCGATGAACCGGATTAAGGTTACGCTAGATCGGGCCGATGGCGCGGGCCTGGCCTGGCTTTACGAACATGGCGAGGTGATCAGCAACCAGGAAGACGAAACCCAGGCGCATCTCGTGGTCCGCCTGGATGAAGCCAATCTGCAGCGCTTGAAGGCGCGCCCCGGAGCGAGGATCGATGATTGATCTGGAGCAGGTTTCAAAAATCATTCGAACTGTCGCCGAAGCCGTCATCCTGCCACGCTTTCGCAATTTGAAGGAAGGCGAGGTGCGCACCAAAACCTCGGCCCGCGATTTCGTCACCATCGCCGACCTGGAAGCGGAAAAAATGCTGACAGAAGCGCTGACCGCCCTGCTTCCCGGTTCCTGCGTGGTGGGCGAGGAGGGGGTGGCCACCGACAGATCGCAGTTGGACCTGTTGCAAGGCGAGGCGCCGGTCTGGGTGATTGATCCCGTGGATGGCACGGCCAATTTCACCGAAGGCAATCCCAGCTTTGCCGTCATGGTGGCCCTGGTGAAAGGGGCCGAAACCCTGGCCGGATGGATTCACGATCCCTTGGGCAACCGCACGGCCATGGCCAGAAAAGGCGAAGGGGCCTGGATGGAAGGCAAGCGCTTAACCGTCGCCGCCCCTTGCCCGATCAACGAAATGACGGGCGCTTTCTATTCCAAGAGCAAGCAACCCCGGTTGACCCAGGCGGTGGCCAGGCGACGCTGCACCGGCTGCGCCGCCTTCGATTACCTGGGGCTGTTGGACGGCTCCAGCCATTTCGTGCTGTTCTCCCGCCTGATGCCCTGGGATCATGCGCCGGGTGTGCTGATCCATGCCGAGGCGGGCGGCTATTCCGCCCTCACCGATGGCCGGGCCTATGCCCCCGTGTTCATGGAAGGCGTCTTCATCGCGGCCAATTCCCGGGAGTCTTGGGAAGCGGTGCAGGCGCTGGTGGATTGATATCCCTATAGCAGGGGCTTTAAATCCCTCATTCCGTGCAGAATGCGAACGATGGTGATTCCGGTTTCTCCAGCGCGATAGAAGACGATGTAGCTGCCGTGGGGAAAACTGCGCAATCCTTCGGCGATATCCCCGCGTTCACGGCCTGCCTGGGGGATGGTCGCCCAGAGTTGGCAGGCGGCTTCGATCTCGTCCGCAAAGGACAGTCCTCGCCCGGGATTTTCCTGCTCGATGAAGTCGGCAATCTGAAAGAGGTCGCGCTTGGCTGCAGGAAGAAAAAAAGCGTGCGGCATCAAGAGGTTTTGCGGTTCTTCGTCGTAAGATGATGCCGAAGTTCCGCAAAAACGCCTGCGGCTTCCAAAGGATCGCCGCTGGCATCACCACTTCTTATGGCTGCGCGAAGCAAGGCGAGCTTCGCATGCTCTTCATCGTCAAGAACGATCATCGTCACCGGGCGAGTGCCGGACAGGCCAGCCTTGGCCAAGTCCTCTGCCGCTGTTCCGACGGTGCTTTCGATTTTGGTCGCCATGGGCCTATTCTAACAAAATGAGGACGTATTGGCATCCGTATTCTTGGAAAAGCGCAAAGATACCTACCCCTTCCGCTCCACCTTGAATCCGGCGAAGGCCTGTTGGGTGGGCATCACTTCGATGCTGTTGATGTTGACATGCGGGGGCAGGCAGGTCGACCAGAAGACGGTCTCGGCGATATCCTCGCCGGTCAGCGCATCCACCCCCTGATAGACCTTGGACGCTTCGCCTGAATCGCCCTTGAAGCGCACCAGCGAGAATTCGGTGTCGGCCATGCCGGGCTCGATATTGGTCACGCGCACATTCGATCCCAACAGGTCTGAGCGGAGCGCCAGAGAGAACTGCTTCACGAAGGCCTTGGTGCCGCCATAGACATTGCCGCCCGGATAGGGATAGCTGCCCGCCACCGAGCCGATATTGACGATATGCCCCTTCTGGCGTTCGACCAGACCCGGCAACAGCGTGCGCGTCACCGTAACCAGCCCCTTGACGTTGGTGTCGATCATGGTCTCCCAGTCGTCAAGATTGACCTTGTGGGCTGGTTCCAGCCCCAGCGCCAGGCCCGCATTATTGACCAGGATGGTGATCTTGGCGAAATCGGCGGGCAGGGCGGCGAAGGCGGCTTCCACCGCTTGGCGCGAGCGCACATCCAGCTCCAGGATATGAACTGGCACCTTCAATTCTGCCTTCAGTTTTTCCAGCCGCTCCTTGCGCCTAGCCGCCAGCACCAGACGCGCCCCATGGGCGGCATAGCGCCGGGCAATTGCCTCGCCAAAGCCCGACGAAGCGCCGGTAACGACAACGGTTTCCTGGGAGAGATCGATCATGCTGGGCCTTTCTCGTCAGAACATCTTCAAGATCATCTTAGGCGCGGGTGTCTGGTCGTAGCGCGTGATGCGCCAGGCATAGATGGTGGCGGCACCCTGTTGCTTCTTTTCGGGCGCGTTGCTTTCCAGAAGGGGCAGGTCACTGATCACCTTGACCGTGCCGTTGACCGCCAGGCCGAGAGCGGCGGCGCGTTGGGCATCCTCGGTGCTCAGGGTGTCGATCCAGATCGAGGCCCGCCCGTCCTTGCCCACCAGCACCTTCATGATGGCGGCGTTTCTGCGCACAAATGTGTAAAGAAACGTGCCCTCGATCAGGTCGTCATGGCGGTAGCGCACGCGAAAGCGCCCGTTGCCCATGAGGGACACTTCCTGGAAGCCGGAATCCCTGCGCAGATCGCGTTCCAGCACGGCCATCTGCTTGGTCTGTTCTTCCTGAGACAAGCCCTCTGTCTTGATCTTGTAGACCAGAGGCGCGTAATCCATCGTGCCCTTATATTCAACGGCAAAGGCGCCGTTCTTCATGATCTTGATGATGGCCTCGAACTGGCCGGGCAGCCAGCAAGACGACAACAAGGGCAGCAGCAGAGCCAGGAAGAGGGGGGGAATCAGGCGCTTCTTGAACATGAGGCAAGGTTAGCACAAAGCGGCGGACTTGTTAGGCCCTCAATCTTTCCAATCTGCCCAGAGCCAGGGCCAGGATGATTCCTAGTCCGGCCAGTGCTGATAGAAAGACCGGAGCAATGCTCCAGGAGCCCCAGCGCTCGACCAGAAAGGCCAGAACGGGAGGCCCCGTCAACTGCCCCAGGCTTAAGCCCTGCACGATCACGCCGCCGATGGTGGCGACATGGCGGGGCGTTGGAGCGAAACCGGGGGCGGCGATGAAAATAACGGCCGGAATGACGCCTCCGATTCCTGAAAAAGCCAGGCAAAACCCATAGCGGGCGGGCATGGGCAGGGTTTCGGAAAAGATACCCCAGGCGCAAAGCCCCATGGCAAGACAGGCCAGGGCGATCACCTGCCAGCGGGCCAAACCCAGCCGGATCAGCCAGCCCGCCGACAGATTGCCCACCACATTGACCAGGATGGCAAGCGCGGTCAGTCGCGCCGCCAAAGGGGCATCCAACTGTTGCTGGTCGATCAGATAGGAGGGCAGAAAACCGAACACTGTCTGGAAGGACATGCTGTAAAAACAAAAGCTTAAAGCCAGTATCCAGGCGGCGGGAAGCTTCACGACTTCTTTAAGGCCGCCGCGCCTGGGGCGCTGTGCGGCAGGCGCATCGGGGCCGATACAGATAAGCGCCAGAACAAAGGCGGCCAGTGTCAGGCTGCCCGCCGTCAGCCAGTTGGCCCGCCAGCCGAACTCGGCCAGCAGCAAGGGCGAGAGCGCCATCATCAGGGCAGCACCTGCGGGCATCCAGGTGCTCCAAAGTCCGAAGGCCAGACGCTGATCCCGAGATATGGTGTCGCGCCAGATCAGGGCAGGGGCCGCCACGATCACCGACACCAGCCCCACACCTTCAAGAGCGCGCGAAAGCAAAAGTAAAACCGGGCCATCGGCCAACAGACCGCCCAACAGGCTGCCCAGAACGGTCGCCGCCAAACCAAAGAGCAGGGCCTTTTTCTGCCCGAAGCGATCAACCACGCCGCCCACGACCGAGCCCAGTCCGGCCCCGATCAAGGCAAAGAGCGAGAGCAGCCAGCCCACGGCAATCAGGCCAAGGCCTAAATCGGCGCGAACCAGGGCCACGGCAGGCGGCACCTTGCCGACATGCATGGCCATGGCGATCCCTGCGGCCAGAACGGCCAGCACAGCCCGCCAATTCGTGTTTTGGATCATCTGGTTACTCAGCCTTCTTGGCAGCTTCCCAGGCGGCTTCCATGGCTTCGGGCGTTTTGGCGCCGCTGGCTTCAACCTGCCTGAAGCGCCGCTCGAATTTGCGGTTAGCACTGCGCAAGGCCGCCTCGGGATCAATCGACAGTTTTCTGGCTAGATTGACGCAGGTAAAGAGGAGGTCGCCCATCTCGGACGCCAGCCTCTCCGGCGATCCGGCCTTGATTTCATGTTCAAGTTCGGCCTGTTCCTCGCGCAGCTTGTCCAGAACGGGGGCTGCGTCGGCCCAATCGAATCCTATGCGCGCCGCCCGCTTTTGAAGTTTGACCGCGCGGGTCAGGGCGGGCAGGGTGACGGCCACCCCGTCCAGGGCACTCTCCCTTGGTTTTTCCTTTTCCTTGTGGCTTTCCCAGGCTTTCGTCTGGGCCTCGGCATCCGGCTCTTTTTGGCCGGCAAAGACATTGGGATGCCTGCGAATCATTTTTTTGGCAATCGCCTCGGCGATGTCGTCGAAATCGAACAGGCCCTGCTCGCGACCAAGCTGGGAATAGAAGACGACCTGGAAGAGGAGATCGCCCAGCTCGTCCTTGAGGGCGGGCCAGTCGGTGGTCTCGATGGCCTCGGCCACCTCATAGGCTTCCTCGATGGTGTGCGGAACGATCGAGGCGAAGTCCTGCTCAAGGTCCCAGGGGCAGCCCTCGGTCGGGTGGCGCAACCGGGCCATCACGGCCAGCAGGCGGGCAAGCGGGGGCAGGGTGTCTGTCATGGGGCATGGGTATAGCGAAGACGGCCATCATTTGCACCTTAGAAAGTTGCCCTCATAGCACCTTCAGAAACGCCACAAGATCCGCCTTTTCCTGATCATTGAGCTTAAGCTCCAAAACCAGGCTGAAGAATTCCACCGTGTCTTCCAACGTCAGCAGGCGACCATCATGCAGATAGGGCGGTGAGTCTTTGATGCCGCGCAGGGGAAATGTTTTGATCGGGCCGTCGGCAGAGGCCTTGCGCCCGTTAAACGTAACTTCATTGAAGAACCGCTCCACCTTCAGATTATGCATGAGATTGTCTGTGTAGTAGGGGGTGGCGTGACAGGTTGCGCACTGGCCCTTGCCAAAGAAGATTTCCTGGCCTCGGCTTTCGTTCGGACTGGCCTTGGTTGGATCAAGCTTGCCGAACAGATTGAGCTTTGGGGCAGGGGGAAAGTCCAGAAGCGCTTGAAACTCGGCCATAAAATGCACCTGACTGGCGCGTTCTAGAACATTGATCCCCTTGCGCGCGGCATCGGCCGGGATTCCATCGAAATAGGCGCCCCGCTGCTCGAACTCGGTGAAATCCTCGACCGTCTTTAGGGCTCGTTGCGAGCCAAACAGGCGTTGAATGTTCACGCCCCGAAGCGATGGCGTGTCAATCCGATGACGATGCTCGTTTGGCCGAATGTCGGCGACCGTATGGGTAGAGGCCGTCGTATGGCCATTGGCGTGACAATCAAAACAAGCGACCCCTTGATGCGGCTTCAAGCTGCGGCGGTCTTCAGATGCGTTGAATTGCTGCTGGGGGAAGGGCGTGACCAGCAAGCGCAGACCCTCAAGCTGCTTTGGATTGAGGATATCCTTGAACAACTCATTGAAATTGCTCAACGTGACCAGCTTTCCTGTTGAAACGTCACCCAGATCAGGGCGCGTTGTCAGAAAGATGGGAGCCGGAAATTCGGGCAGGAAATGATCGGGGAGATCGAAATCAAGATCGAAACGAGTAAGATCCCGATCTGTCTGCTTTTTTGTTTCATTAATCAGGAATTGGGGAAAGACCATGCCGCCAGCTTCGTGATGCGGATGCGGCAGGGGAAGAAATCCTGCTGGCCAGAGTTGTCGAACCTTGATTTCCTCGGGCGACAAGCCAGCAAGTTTCTTCCAACTCATGCCTTCAGGCAATTTGACGCGGACACCTTCTTGCAAGGGCTTGCCGCGAGACATGGCAGCACTCTTGGACGACCGATCAGCCAGGTCGTAACGCTCGGCCAGTAACTTCTGTTGGCGCTGAGAGATAGTCGGCTTCTCGGCCTGAAGGCGACCTGTCTGTGCTGCAAATTCTTCCGCTTTGGCGGAAACCGTCAGGGCGAAAATGAAGACAACCGCCATGGCGAATCCGGCAGAAGACCAACGGCGAATTCGCTTGTGAGCTGACATGGCGTTTTCAATCCTTCAAAGCGGGGTTGATAAGGGTTTTAGTCCAAAAGCGATTTCCTTTCAGTTCGGTATCGCACAGAGCCAAGCTCTCCGGCTTATTCAAGCGCCCAGATTTCATTGTCTTTCCATTCCGTCTCGGGGCCTTCTTCGTCGACGTCAAGGGCTACAAAATCTACCGGGACCAGCAGGGGGGGGCGCTATTTTTCGCTTTCTTCGCAGGAGACCACTAGCTATGGCCATTTCGAGACCCTGACCTCGATGCCGGTCTGGCTGGCCTGCGTTCCCGAGGAGGAGGGCTATCAGCTTGTAAAGCTTATCGCGCTGGATGAGGCGGGGTCGTTTTCAACGATTTGCGAATTTGAATATGCTCGAAAGTGGGGCCTTTCGGCCCCTTCGTTTTACAAGTGCTGGGTTAGTTTTATAAAGGCCATGATCAGACCGCCCTGGGCAAATCCCACACCAATAACCCATTTGATGATTCTGACTTCCATGTCGCTCATGGCCGTCTTCAAATTGGCTTCGGTCTTAACTAGGTCCTCCCTGGTTGCCGCTCGTTCGTCCATAAATTCCGCCAAAGCTTCAACCTGATCATTGGTGAAACCGGCATGCTGCAATTTGAGGATGGCTGCGGCTGTCATCGACTGTTCTCCATGCTCGTGATGATATGCCTGATTCTTTTCACCGTCAAAGGGGGTGGATGCGTCCTGCCTTTTGGGCTAAGGGATTAGCCACGCCCAATTGTCGCATAATTTATATTATGTTATGGCATCCGGTTCTGTAACTGTTGCAAATTCAGGCAGAAAGCGGATTCAAACAGACTACACATAATCGTCAGTAGACAGTATTTTGTGTGTATTGGCTTGCGTCTCGTTATATCGTCAGTAGACAGTATTTTGTGTGTATTGGCTTGCGTCTCGTTATCCTGGTTTCAAATATGTTTCTTAAGGGCCGTCAGCTACTCTCAATCCATTCACTAAGCACCTCGATGGCGATAGCGAAGTTGCGCCCTTCCTCTGGTCCTCCCTTGTGGATGACCCCAACCACACCATTATTGGCATCAAGTAGCGGACCACCTGACATGCCTTGTGTCAAAGTCTGAGTTACCTCAATCAACTTGACATCTCTTTTCACGGGGAGCGAGCTGACTGTCCCCAGTCGCGTGTTAACACCATCGCCAGGACCAAAACAAGGGTAACCAACAGCGGTTAATTGATCTCCCTGCGAAGCCGCATTTAAAGAGCGAGCCAATTCGAAAAATTCGGTGGCAGGAATTTCGTGTTCCAGCAAAGCCAGATCCCTGTGCGTACATTTTTTCTTCACGCGCACCGCAAATTTGTTGGCAGGCTTGCTCGGGTGGTAAATTTGAAACTCAGTATTCGGTTCCACGCAGTGAGCGGCAGTCACGAGGCCAATGTCTTTTAAGAAAAAAGCGGTGCCCTGCACCACATCGCCGTTCTTGTCTTCAATGACCCAGGCGGATCGATCGCGTATCTCTGATGGTGTCGGCGTTACCTTGATCAGATGCTTAGGAAAGCACTTGTTAAATCGAAGTGTAACGCTGCGTACAACGGGGTCCGACTGGCCCCTGATATGGCTTAAGAAAGAGATTTTACCTTGAAGATGTGCGACAAGGGAGCTGCCACCATATTTCTCTTGGAACGTTTTCTGGGCCTCTACAATACCCTGCGCTTCGACAGCATGCAGAGCTGCGCGAATATTGCGGACAAAGCGGCGGTCAACATTAACCAGTTCGTTAATCTTAAGCCCGGTGACAATACGCCGCGAGTTGCGGTCGGCATAGTGAGTCTTGTTGGGGTTGATGGCGACCCCATTTTGTTGGAAAACCTCGAGCAGCTTAGGGGTAAACAGGTCTGGCGAAAAGCGTCCCGCCGGAGGAAGCGCCACCTCGAACAACGCAGTCGGAGGCTGGTGGCTAGAGAAGGTGATGTCGTCCGCGTAACGCGTGTAGACGCAACGCGCCTCCTTGGCAATGCCCAAGAGCTTTTTGTCCAGGCGAAAGCAGATCATGTTCGATATTACAGGGCTGCTAGGAGCACCTTGAGGAAGATTCCCATCATTGCAGCAGATATGCGCAATTAACGTGGTTACTTGGTTGTCAAGACCCAGCGACAATAGCAAGCCTGCGACCCGCTTTTGCGTGATAGTGGGAAAGAAATCTTTCAGATCGATATTGACAACAAAGCGCCGTCCTAAGTGGGCAAGGGCATTTGTCTTGACCGATTTCCCCGCAACGAAACCATGAACTTGTTTGCGTGGTCGGTAAAGGTCAGTAAGTTTCTCGGCGATCTTGTGTTGAAGAAATTTGAGCCGCTCATCAGGGGCGCTGATTAATCGGACCTTATTCTGGGCTTTGGCGATCGAGAAGTGCCGGTACATCCTTGCCCGAAAATACCAAATTTTCTTGAGTTCGTTGGGGCCAAGACCGAGATAGGCGAGCAGTGCGGCTTCGTTCGCAAATTCAGGCGGAATGGTGATGCGAATAGGCTTGCCAAACAACGCTCCCCAGTATGTCACGAGGCCTTCCTTCCAATCACGCGTCGCTAAGAATCATGCGCGCGACCCGCGATATGTGCAGACATTAGCTCTTACGCCGCAGTTACAACAGCGCGTATGCGAAGGAAGACCTCGCAGCACAACTCTAACAAGTCCATTGCAGACTTTCCAGTCACATAGAAAAATAAACAGACAATTTTTTCGTCTGTAGCCTTATCTATCAAACGCAACAACATAAACCCAAACAACACCCTACAATCTATCCATAACCCTAAAACTCAACAACCATGCCGTCGTATGCAGGCTCCACATGGCTGGGCAATCTGGCCTTCAGGACTTCGTAATCGAAATAATAGGACAGATGCGTCAGGATGGCGCGCTTGGGCCTGATCCGCTCGATCCACTCCAGAACGACCTTTAGCTCGGCATGGGTTTCATGGGGAAAATCGACCGTGCAGGAGACGATCCAGGTCCCTACCCCTTCCAGCGACTGGAATGAACTAGGCGCCATCCGCACGACATCCGTCGTGTAGGCCAGGGCGCCGAAGCGAAAGCCTAGGCTGGTCGAATAGCCGTGATCGAGTGGAATGGGCACAATATCAACATCTTGGACCTTGAAAGGCCCATTGACGCAGTTTGCCCTGAGCAAGGGCTTATAAATGACCTTGGCGTCAGGGTGCTGAGGCTCGAAAACATAGCCGAAACGCTCAGAAATAGTCTTCAGCGTTCCCTCGTCGGCATAGGCGTCGATCCAGCCGCCCATGGCCCGGTTGACGTCGCGCAGATCGTCAATGCCGTGGACATGATCGGCATGGGCATGGGTGAAAAGAACGGCATCCAAACGCCCGATATCTGCCGCCAGCAACTGCTCTCGTAGATCGGGAGAGGTGTCGATCAGGATATTGGCCTTATCCGACTGAACAAGCAGGCTTGGTCGAAGGCGCCGGTTCCTGGGGTTGGCCGGGTCGCACTTGCCCCAGCCGCGACCGATCACGGGAACCCCGGTAGCCCCGCCCGAACCCAGGACAATGGCCCGCATCACGGGGCCACCTTGGCGAACAGGCGATGGAAATTGGCCGTGGTGGTGCGCTCGATTTCGGCCAGCGGCAAGCCCTTCAATTCAGCCAGTTTGGCAGCAACGCGTGCCACATAGGCGGGCTGGTTGCGCTTGCCCCGAAAGGGCATGGGCGCCAGGTAAGGGGCATCGGTCTCGATCAAGATATGGTCAAGAGGAACCCTGCGGGCCACGTCCTGCAAGGCCTCGGCCTTCTTGAAAGTGAGGATGCCCGAGAAGGAAACAAGAAAGCCAATTTCAACTGCAAAAGCAGCCAGGTCATAATCAGAGCTAAAGCAATGGATCAGGCCGGTGAAGGCGCCTTTTTCCCTTTCCTCGCTCAGAATTCGCCTGGTTTGGGCATCTGCCTCGCGGGTATGGACCACAACAGGTAGTCCGGTTGACCGCGCCGCCGCGCAATGCATTCTGAACAAACGTTCCTGGGTATCATGGGGGCTGCGATTGTAGTGAAAGTCGAGCCCGGTCTCGCCGAACCCCACCACCTTGGGATGGCGCGAAATCTCAATCAATTTATCAACAGAACACAGGCTTTCTTCCGGCTCGGCCTCGTGGGGGTGAACGCCAACCGTGCAGCAGATTTGCTCATGCGCCTCGGCCAAGGCCAGGACGGGGGCGAATTTCGAAAGCCTTGTGCCGATGGTCAGCATCCGCCCCACATTCGAGGCCTTGGCCTCGGCCAGCACGGCTTCGAGGTCGGTCTGGAAATCGGGGAAATCGAGATGGCAATGGCTGTCGACGAACATTACTTGGCCTCGGCATCCGGCTCCAGATAGCGCGGAAACAGGCCCTGGGGGGGCGGCAGGGGTGTGCCGCCAGTCAGGGCTTGGCCGAAGGAGTCGAACCCCCTCGCCCCTTCCGGTACGGCCAACTGATCCAAAAGCCTGGCCATAGCACCGGGCATAAAGGGCTGCAGGATCAGGCCCAGGCAACGCAGCACCTCGGCCAGAACGTAAAGAACCGTGCCCATGCGTGCAGGATCGGTCTTCTTCAAAGCCCAGGGGGCCTGGTGGTCCACATAGACATTGGCGGCGCGCACCACCACCCACACGGCCTCCAAAGCCTCGTGGAAGGTCTGAGCGTCGATGGCAGGGCGCAGACGCGCCAGCAGCCCATAGGCCGGGTCCAGCATGGCGCGGTCGTCGTCGGTGAAGGGGCCGGGCATAGGAACCATCGCGGCGCAATTCTTGTTGATCATGGACAGCGAGCGCTGAGCCAGATTGCCCAGATCATTGGCCAATTCCGTATTCAGGCGACCCACGATGGCCCGGTGCGAAAAGTCGCCATCGGAACCGAAAGGCATCTCGCGCAACAGGAAAAAACGCACGGGATCAAGCCCATAGCGTTCGATCAGGGCGGCTGGCGAGACCACATTGCCCAGGCTCTTGCTCATCTTCTGGCCCTCGATGGTCCACCAGCCATGGGCAAAGATGCGCTTGGGGGGCTGCAGGCCTGCCGCCATCAGGAAGGCGGGCCAATAGACGCAGTGGAAGCGGATGATGTCCTTGCCCACCATATGCAGATCAGCCGGCCAGTAGCGGGCATAGTCGCCCGACTGGTCGGGATAGCCCACGGCGGTGATATAGTTGGTCAGCGCGTCCAGCCAGACATACATGACGTGATCGGGATTGCCCGGCACCGGAATGCCCCAGCCGAAGGTGGTGCGCGATACCGACAGATCGAGCAGACCGCCTTTCACGAAACTGATCACCTCATTCCTGCGGCTATTGGGGCCGATGAAATCGGGATTGGCCTCGTAATGGGCCAGCAGCCGGTCCTGCCAGGCCGACAATTTGAAGAAATAGCTGGGTTCCTTGACCCATTCCACCTCGGCCCCCGAAGGGGCGCGGCGCTTGCCGTCCGGCCCCAAGGTGAGTTCGCTTTCGGTATAAAAGGCCTCGTCCCTGACAGCGTACCAGCCCTCATAGGCCCCCAGATAGATCTCGCCCCGCTTTTCCAACTCGGCCCACAGGGCCTGACACGAGCGGGTATGGCGCTCCTCGGTGGTGCGAATGAAATCGTCGTTGGAGAATCCCATCAATGCACCCATGTCGCGGAAATTCTGCGACACCCGGTCGGTGAAGTCCTTGGGCGCAATGCCCTGGGCCTCGGCGGTCTTCTCGACCTTCTGGCCGTGTTCGTCGGTGCCGGTCAGGAATTTCACGTCAAAGCCGTCAAGCCGCTTGAAGCGCGCGATCACATCGCAGGCCAGCGAGGTATAGGCATGCCCGATATGCGGCGCGTCATTGACGTAATAGATCGGCGTGGTGAGGTAGAAGGCCTGTTTCAAAATGAACTCCATTCGCGGCGCTTTAAGCGCACCGTATCAAGACGCCAGCCGCTCGACGGCCAGAAATGCGTTCAAAACCACCTGCTTGCGGTCCAGATGCACGGCTTCCGCCCGCTGGAACTGGACTGAGAGCTTTTCCCACAGCTCCACCCAGCGATCAAGGCCGCGATGGGCCAGAAGACGCGCCATGATCGCCCCCTCGCCCGAAAGCGCCTCTTCCACCCTGCCCCCGCCGCCCTTGATGGCGAGGCGGGCCAGCCAGCCCGAGAACAGGGCCGAGAGAGTGCGAAAGGCCAGGGCGGCATCGGGCCTGGCCAGTTTGTCGCCAAAGCCGTGCAGGGCGGGAATGTCCAGTTTGGGCAGGCCGCTCAAAAGATCGATCATCTCGCGATAGAGGTCGAGCCCACCCTCGCCATGCAGTTCCATGGCGCGGCCCAGGCTGTTATCGGCCAGACGGATCAGCGTGCGGGCCTCCTCGGGTGCGATCTCGGGGGCATAGCGCCCCATCAGGCGCACGGCCAGGGGCTCGGCCAGGGGCGACAGGGCCAAGCGGCGGCAACGCGAGCGGATGGTGGGCAGGATGCGCCCCGGCTGGTGGCAAACCAGCAGCATCAGCGATTTGGCCGGAGGTTCCTCCAGCAGCTTCAGAATGGCGTTGGCGGCGTTGCGGTTCATTTCATCGACCGCATCGACAATGACCACCCGCCAGCCCCCTTCGGCGGGCGTCAGGCTTAAGAACTGGCCCAGACCGCGCACGTCATCGACCACGATTTCGGTTCTGGGCTTGCCCTGATCATTGACCCCGCGTTCGATCAGCTTGCAATCCAGATGGCCGCCCATGCTGATGCGATGGAAAAGGGGCTCGCTCTCCCCCATGAACAGGCTGTCGGGCGGCGGCGGGGCCCCGAACAACCCGCCCCCCTGCCCCTGGCTCTGGAAGCGGCCCTGATCCAGTACGAAACGGGCTATGCGAAAGGCCAGTGTGGCCTTGCCGATGCCCTTGGGGCCGGTGATCAGCCAGGCATGGGCCATGCGCCCGGTGTTCCAGGCATTCAGAAAGGCCCGCTCGGCCTCCTCCTGGCCTTCGAGATGGGGATTGTTGCTTGGTTTCAACTGCGGGTCGGACATGGGGGGAGTGTAGCAGAGAAAACCGAGCTTTCGGCAAGTTTGCTCGCTATATTGGCTCATGATCAGATTGTTGCTGCTCATTCTGTGGCTGGCAAGCGGAGCGGCCCAGGCTTCCGAGGGCCGGGTGATCTGGTATCCCGGCCAAGCCGGAACGGGGCGCTTTCCGGTTTGGGAAATGGAAGTTCCCCATGCCGCAGCCAGCGTCATCTTGCTGCCCGGAGGCAATGGCGGTTTCGGCAATATTGGCGAGAACGGCCCTTTGGGCGGCAATTTTCTCGTCCGCGCACGCAACAGCTTTGCCCAAAGAAACCTCAATGTGCTGATCATGGGAAAGCCCAGAAACCTTGATCTCGACGATTCTATCCGTCTGGCCTCCTGGCATGGCAAAGATATCGAAAGCTTGGCTCAAGATGCCAAAGCCCGCCTGGGCAAGCCCGTCTGGCTGGTGGGCACCAGCAGCGGCACCGTTTCGACCATCGCCGCCGCCATCACCCTGGAGGCCAGTGTGCTGGACGGAATCGTCCTCACATCCAGCACCGTGCATCCCAACCTCATCGGCAGTCCGTTTCATCAAAGCCTGGATAGAATTCGCCTGCCGGTTTTGATGCTGCATCATCAGCGCGACGCCTGCTGGGCCTGCGAACCTTCTATGGTCGCCGATGTCTTCAAGCGGCTTACGCAAGCGCCAGTGAAAAAAATGATCCTGGTATCGGGAGGCGCCAATCCCACCGGCCCGTTCTGCGAGGCCTTTCATTGGCATGGTTTTGTCGGCATGGAAGACGAGGCGGCGGGATTGATCGCCGACTGGATCAAGGCGCCTTCGAATTAAATATTGACCATCCCTGACACGGCAACTTCAATCGCCGCCGCCACCGTCTCCACGCTTTGAGAGGCGTCGATCACCTTGCAGCGTTTGGGATCGGATTTGGCGATCTCAAGGAAACCCTGGCGCAGGCGTTCGTGAAAGTCGCGCTTCATGCGCTCGTAGCGGTCTTCGCCCCCGCCCCGGCTGCCCGCACGGGCCAAGCCTTCCTCGACGGACAAATCCAGGATCAGCGTGAGGTCGGGCATGAATCCGCCATTGGCGATCCGGTGCAGGTCCAGAATGCGTTCGGCCCCCAATTCGTGGCCATAGCCCTGATAGGCCACGGTGGAATCGACGAAACGGTCGGAGACCACCCACTGGCCCGCCTCGATGGCGGGCAGAACCGTGCGTTGCAGATGGTCGCGCCTTGCCGCCGTGTGCAAAAGCACTTCGGTCATGGCGTCCCAGCGCCCCGGCTCGCCCGAGACCAGCAGTTTTCGGATATCCTCGGCACCCGAACTTCCGCCCGGCTCGCGGGTCAGCAGAACCTGCCAGCCCTTTTCCTGAATGAAGGCGACAAGACGCTTCGCCTGGGTCGATTTGCCCCCCCCCTCTCCGCCTTCGAGGGTGATGAAAAAGCCCCGTCCCCGTTTAGGTGAGGGATTACCCATTGGGGCCCCAGACGACGTACTTAAAGGCGGCCACCAGACGACCGAAAAAGCCCAGGCGGTCCACGCCTTCGACGGCTTTCAGAGGATATTCGCGGGTTTCGATCTCGGGTGCCGAGACCACCAGCTTGCCGATCACCGCCCCCTTGGCGAAGGGAGCCGGAATGGGCGACAGCATCTCGACTGCCACCTTAAGCCCGGATTTCGACCGCTTAGGCAGCGTGATCTCGATGCCATGATCGATGGACATCGCCACCTGGGGCTTGTCGCCCAGCCAGACCGGAATCTCGGTCACCACCTCGCCCGACTTGAAAAGCACGATATTGTCGTAGTCGCGAAAGCCCCAATCCAGCAGATGCCCGGCCTCCTCGATGCGCTCCTTCATGCTGTGAAGGCCGTTGATGGCCAGGATCAGGCGCTTTCCGTCACGCATGCCGGAAATCACGATGCCAAAGCCCCCCGATTCCGTATGTCCGGTCTTCAGGCCATCGACGCCCAGATTGCGCTCCAGCAGCAGATTGCGATTGGGCTGGGTGATGCCGTTGTAGGTGAATTCGGTCTCGCCGAAATAATGGTAAAATTCCGGGAAATCGGCGATCAGGCGTCTGGCCAGAATCACCAGATCCTCGGCCGTCATCAGATGCTCGGGGTCCGGCCAGCCGCTGGCGTTGCGGAAATTGGAATGCTTGAGCCCCAGAGCCACACCCTTGGCAGTCATGGCATCGGCAAAGCTGGCCTCGCTGTGGAACAAGCCTTCGGCCACCACCACGCAGGCATCGTTGCCCGACTGGATGATGATGCCGCGAATCAGGTCTTCCACCCGCACCTTGTCGCCCACCTTGACGAACATCTTCGAGCCGCCCATCCGCCAGGCCTTCTCGCTGACCGGAAAGGCATCGTCCAGGCGCACCGTGCCGTGCTTCAAGGCATCGAAGAGCAGATAGAGCGTCATCAGCTTGCTCATCGACGAAGGCGCCATCAACTCGTCGGAGCGTTTTTGCAGCAGAACCGCGCCGGTGCGGTAGTCGATCATCATGGCCTGCTGGGCATTGGTATCCACCGCCCCGGCCGGACGGCCAAGCAACGCCAGCAACAGCCCCAGGCTCAGGCAGAATGTGCGAAACAGCACGGTCATCTTGGCATGTCCATTCTCAATCGACGATCAGCTTGGCATCGGGAGCGCCCGAGCGCACGGCCTGATCCAGCACGCGGTCGGCCTCGTCCAGGTTGGCAATGGGGCCGATGCGCACACGAAACATCGGCTGGCTGCCGATATTGACCTGGGTGATGCTGGATTGGCCCAGCGAGGACAGGCGGGTCGAGAGGCGCAGCGCATTGTCATAGCGCGCAAAGGAACCAGCTTGAATGAACATGCTGGTTGCCCTGGGCGAGGTTTGCTGAACCGGCTGGGACTTCAGGTCGGCCAGATCCTCCGAGGTCACCTGTTTGGGCCGCGAAGGCGGCGTGGGTGGCGCCTTCGAAACAGGTGCCGGCGTGGAATCGAGATTCTGCGCCGTCACACTTTCGCGAGGTGCTGCGGCAACCTTGGCAGATTCGCCGCCCTTGTTGGCCGATTGGCTGGCATAGGCCGCCGCAAGCTGGCGGCTTTCCTCGGCCAGAATCTGTACCCGGACATGAGCCGTGCCCTTGGTCTCCATGCCCAGAAGCTGGGCCGAGCGACGCGACAGATCCAGAATGCGCCCCTGGGCATAGGGGCCGCGGTCATTGATGCGCACCGTCAGCACACGGCCATTGTCCAGATTGGTCACCCGGACCAGGCTGGGCAGTGGAAGCGTGCGATGGGCCGCCGTCACGTCGTTCTGATCGAAGGTCTCGCCGTTCGCCGTCGATTTGGCGTGAAAGCCGGGTCCGTACCAAGAGGCAATGCCCGTCTCGTCATAGGCATAATCCTCGGCCGGATAATACCAGATGCCATTGATCTGATAGGGGTTGCCCACCTTGTAGACCCCAGGCAGGGCCTGCGGGTCGGTCATGGTCTTGGTGGCGTGGATGGCAAGCCTGGCTTCCGAGCAGGCGCCGAGTGCCAGGAGCAAACCCAGCACCCCCCAAACCTTCCTGGCCGGAAAGAGGTTCCCTACCATGTCTAGTAAGTCCTGCCCCTGTTGATCAATAGCTGTTGTATCTTACGGCGAACCGAGGCGGTCGGCAAGCTGTCCGACGGCCAGGGCGAAGAAATGGGAGCGGTTCCATTTCATGATGACCCGGTAATTGTCATAGGCCAGGAAGCGCTCCTCGCTGTCAGCTTCCGGCTGCACGATCGAGGCTGTCAGATTGCGCTTGGGTAGCGGCTGGCCGCTTTCGTTCAGAACACCCAGGCCTGTCCATTCTTCGAGGGTTTTCCTGGTTTCAAGCCCCAGCAGGGCAGAATCGAATCCCGGGGGCAGCCGGACGGCGCGCCCCCAGCCCACATCGTCCCGCCAGCCCGATTTCGACAGATAATTGGCAGCACTGCCCAGGGCGTCGGGAACGCTGCCCCAGATGTCGCGCCTGCCGTCGCCATCCTCATCGACCGCGAATTTCAGGAAGCTTGAGGGCATGAACTGCACCTGTCCCATGGCGCCCGCCCAGGAACCCGACATGGCCTTGGGGGTAATATGTCCCTGATCGAGAATGCGTAAGGCATCCATCAATTCGCCCTTGAAGAAGGCGGCGCGCCGCCCCTCATAGGCCAGAGTGACCAGGGCGGGAATGACCGGAAAGCCGCCGGTGACGCGCCCGAAATCGGTTTCGATGCCCCACAGGGCCACGATGAAACGGGCCGGAACATTGTATTTCCGACTGATCTCGCGCAACAGTTCATCATGCGTCTTCAACAGCTTACGGCCCTTCTCGACGCGCGACAAAGGCACCACCCGCTCCATGTATTTCCTGTAGGTCAGCTTGAACTCGGGCTGGGCCTTGTCCAACTCGACCACACGCGGGATCGTCCGCACATTGTCGAGAGCTGCAACCAGAGTCGCCTCGCCGATGCCCTCGGCCTTGGCCTTGGCCCTGAATTCGTTCAGCCAGGCGGTGAATTCCGGCTTCGGCGCTTCGGCCTCGCCGGGGACCTCGGTTGCCTGACCGGCTGCGGGCGGTTCGGTTTTCGAAGACGGAGCGGCGCAGGCGCCCAGAAGGCCAAGCAGCAAAAGGATGTGAATCGGTCGGGTCATCGGGACACCATGGAAAGAGGTGCTGTCTTGTGGCAGAAAACCAGTCTTTTCTCAAGGGGCTGGAAATAATTCGCTGGTCCGCCCCATGATATAGTAGGAAACCAGCCCCAGCCATTCGTGAAGGCTTGCTCCCAAAAGCCCCATCCTGCCCGCCAGATTGACATCAAACGCCGCCTCATAGCTTCCGTCCGTCAGAAAATCGACCGGCCAGGCGGTAACCGGCCAGTCTTGCGCCCGAAAACAGCCGACAGCGCGCGGCATATGGGCCGCCGAAGTGACCAGAAGCCAGGTCTCGCCTGCCTTTGGATTCGCCAGTTCCTTGGAAAGCAGGGCGTTCTCATGGGTATTGCGAGACTTGCCCTCGAAGGTCACCCGACTTGCATCAAAGCCCAGTTCAGTCAGAAGCTTTTGAACCAGGGGTGCCTCGCTTGCTTCGGGATGCAGCACACTGCCCGAGCCGCCCGAGAAAATCACCCGGGCATCGGGATAGCGCTGTGACAGCTCGATCAGGGCAAACAGGCGCTCGATGGCGCCGCCCAACTCGACCCGGCCCGTCTTGTGGCTGAGGACCGTATCGACGAAACCGCCCAGCACGACGATCCCGACCACTTGGGCTGGAGGCTCTGCCTGAGGAAAGCGGCTTTCCAGGGGCACAAAGAGCCAACGGCCCACGGGAAGGATCGACAGAACCAGCATGATCAGCGTGGAAAATGCGGCCAGACGCCGCCCCAAAGCGGCAAAACGGCGCGAAAACAGCAGAAGAACCCCGATTGCCAGCAGAATCAGCAGCAGATTGCCGGGATTGACCGCCAGCCAGAGCGCCTTGGAAAGGATGAAATCCATAAGGGAGATTAGTTGAAAAACCGGATCAGGGCAAAGAGGCCATAGGCGATGCCGCCCGCTGCCGGAATGGTGAAGATCCAGGCCCAGACGATGTTGGCGGCCAGGCTCCAGCGCACGGCCGAGGTGCGCCTGGCCGAGCCGACGCCCACGATAGCGCCCGTGATGGTGTGGGTGGTGGAGACCGGAATGCCCAGCCAGGTGGCCCCGAACAGGGTGATAGCGCCCGCCGTCTCGGCGCAGAAGCCCTGGAAGGGCTTAAGATCGGTGATCTTCGTGCCCATGGTTTTCACGATGCGCCAGCCGCCCATCAGCGTGCCCAGCCCCATGGCAATCTGCGAGACGATGACCACCCAGAAGGGCACATGGAAGGTGTCGCCCAGATAGCCCTGGGTGAAAAGCAGCACGGCGATGATGCCCATGGTTTTCTGGGCGTCGTTGCCACCGTGGCCCAGCGAGTAAAGGGCTGCCGAAAACAACTGGAAAAAGCGGAATTTGCGATCGACCTGGGTGGGAATCATGCGCCGACAGATCCAGGAGGTGATGATGATCAGAACCAAGGCCAGCAGAAACCCCACCACCGGCGACAGGACGATGGCCACCCCGGTCTTGGCAAAGCCGCTGGTCACGATGGCGTCGGTTCCCGCCTTGGCCAGCCCCGCCCCGGCGATGCCGCCGATGAGCGCGTGCGAACTGGAGGAGGGAAAGCCCAGCCACCAGGTGAACAGATTCCAGAAGATGGCGCCCATGAGGGCGGTCATGATGACAATCGGATCAATCACCGAAGGGGCGACGATGCCGGTTCCCACGGTTTTGGCGACATGCAGTCCAAAGAAAAGAAAGGCGATGAAATTGAAGAAGGCGGCCCAGGCCACAGCCCATTTGGGGGGCAGAACGCGGGTGGAGACCACGGTGGCGATGGAATTGGCTGCGTCATGCAGGCCGTTGATGAAATCGAAGGCCAGCGCAACGACGATGATGCCGATCAGGGCGGGAAGTGCCAGAGTTGCCGCGTCCATGATGATCTACCTCTCACACATGGTCGAGCAGAATGCCTTCCATGAGATCGGAGACATCGTCGCAGCGGTCGGTCACGGTTTCCAAGAGTTCGTAGACCTCTTTGCGGCCCATGAATTCGATGTGCGGCGGTTCCTGCGCGATCAGATCGGAAAGGGCGCGACGAAGCACATGATCGGCCTCGCTTTCGATACGCCCCACCTTCTCGCACAGCGCGTTGATGCGTTCGGCATTGCGCGAGATATGGGCCAAGAGCGGAATGGCCTCGGTCAGGATGTGTGCCGCATCCTCGATCATGGCACCCATTTCCATCATCATCGGGCTGAAGCTTTCCACGCGGTAGAGCACGGAATGCTGGGCCACCTCCTCGATCAGATCGACGGCATCGTCAAGGCCCGTTGACAGCGCATGAATGTCGGAGCGGTCGAAGGGTGCGATGAAGGCGCGGTGCAAAGCCACCATGGTTTCGCGCGCGATGGCGTCGGCCTCGCCCTCGATGCGACAGACCTCCTTGAAATATTTCGCTCGTTCATCCGAGCTGCTAGCCTTCATCATCGAACGCAAAGCGCCCGCCGCCGTGACGATACAGCCGGCATGGGCGGAGAAATAGTCGATGAAGCGCTCTTCCTTGGGCATCAGAAAGCGGACGAAGCGCATCACTTGGCTCCTTTCTTCGATTTCGATTTCGCCTTGGCTTTTTGTTTCGCCTTGGGCTTGGGTTTGGTTTTCGTTTTGGCCCCGGCTTTCAATTTCAGCCTGGGCTTGGCCTTCGTTTCTGTCTTGGCTTTTCCCTTGGCCTTGGCCTTGAGTTTCAGCTTCAATTTTGGCTTGGCTTTGGTTTTAGCCTTGGTTTTGGTTTTGGGGTGCGCCTTGAGGGGCTTGATTTTTTCCAAAGCCAGATCGGGATCGGCCGCCAGATCGAGAAACAGGGTAACAAGCCCTGACTCGCCGGAATTGTGCGCCGCCTCGGCAAAGCTCATCCAGGCGCGCTCGCGCTGGTTCTTCTCCGGCCAGGCGGCCAATTCCTTCTTCATCGCGAGCGTAAAGACGCGCACCCGGCAGGGAACCTCGCGACCCGACTTCAAGCGCTTGACGGAATCGAAGGTGTAAAAGGGTTTTTCCGAGATCTTGCCCTTGACGCCAGCCTCCTCGAAGGCCTCCTCGGCGGCGACCATGAAGGACTTCTTGTGCTTCTTGGGATTGCCCTTGGGCAGAATCCAGCGTTTGGTCTCGCGCGAGGTGATCAACAGCACCTCGGGCTCGCCACCCTCAAGGCGGTAAGGCAAGGTTGCATATTGAATGAGATTCCGGCGCTTGCTCACGGTCTTCCCCGATTCCGGCCGCATCGATCATGTGGCGAGGACTGAATATGACAGTTTTGTTACACCTGTCAATATGTGGGACAATATATAGGGTGCTTACCCGAAGCGTCTAACCATTTCTAGTAATTCTTCAGGTTTACAGCACTCTTTCGGCCAAACCCGCCTGCAAGCAATGTGCGCCCCCCGCCCCCGGTGAGCAATCGAAAACCGCTCGTTTCAGCTTGATATGTGCCGGGCATGGACTTCGCTTGGAGGCTGCGCTAAATCAGGCGGGCCGAAACATCGGAAGGGTGGTCGAGCGGTTTAAGGCACCGGTCTTGAAAACCGGCGTGGTAGCAATACCACCGTGGGTTCGAATCCCACCCCTTCCGCCATAGAAAACGGCCCCTTGCGGGGCCTTTTTCGTTGGCTGACAGGGATGCTGTGAACGAACCTACTTCTCCAGCGATTCTCTGACGGCATCCTTGACGCCGCCGATGGCGTTTTGCAATTTGCCCGTGACCTTGTCATTCTCTCCGTCGGCGACCATCTTGGCGTCGCCAAGGGCGTTGCCCACCGCAATCTTGATGGAGCCTTTGCTCTGTTTGGCCGAGCCGGCAATGCGATCCTTGTCCATGTTCAATTCCTTTAGAGTTGTTGCTGAGATTGATGAAGGAGGGGCCGCGTAGCGTTGCCGCTACGCTCTTCTGTAAAAGCCACCGCCCAGCAAGACGATGCCCAGCAGCAGAACGCCGACAGCGGCGGCCTGCGGTATGGAATGCGACGTGCTTTCCGTGGTCTCGATTTTCAGATCACCCAGTTTGGCCACTTCCGTGGTTTCGTTTACGGTGAAATAGGGAATGGCGAGACCCAGCACACCAAGAACGGCCAGGACCAGCCCGGCAGCCATCAGCTTACCCATTGTTTTTCTCCTAACATCGCGGGAACGGCGATTCGTCGCTGTCTGGTCAGTTTGCGTGCAGCATGAGGCTTAAAATGGCGCTCACAAATTCCGGCATGCGGAATTTCCAGTTACACGCTTCTCTCAGACGACATTTTTCTCATGAACATCCTAGCAGCGTCCGCCTGTCGTGAAGCGGGTCGGAATATACCCAATCTCCTCCCGCCATCGGTTCATTGGCTTTCAAGAGGTCGATTCCCAGAGCCAAAGGGTGGGGGCGAGCTCAATCCCCGGCAAGGCAACGATTAACAAATACATTATTAAACAATATGTTATCTGACGATCAGGCCTCAATTCAAGCTGTGAAGGGGTTTTCACGCCCTACCCGACTTTTCTGTTGCGCCAATTGTCCCCTCGCCCCATATTCCGCGCTTGCTAATATAGTTTAATTTCAGCGAATGGGCAGGCTAACTTAGCCCTGGAGATGTCATGAGGCACCGTCAAGGCCAAATCCGCAAGATCGTCATCGCCAACCGGGGCGAAATTGCCATTCGTGTCATGCGGGCGGCCTCGGAACTGGGCATTCAGACGGTCGCCATCTATTCCCAGGAAGACCGCTTCTCGCTGCACCGCTTCAAGGCGGACGAAAGCTATCTGGTAGGCCAGGGCAAGAAGCCAGTCGATGCCTATCTCGACATTCACGACATCATCCGCATCGCCCATCAGACCGGCGCTCAGGCCATTCATCCGGGCTATGGCTTTCTGGCCGAGAACCCTGATTTCGCCGAAGCCTGCGCCGCAGGCGGCCTGACCTTCATCGGCCCCCTGCCCGAAACCATGCGCGCCCTGGGCAACAAAGTGCTGGCCCGCGAGATGGCGATCAAGGCGGGCATTCCCGTCATGCCCGCCACCGATCCCCTGCCCTATGACGACGCCGAGGTTCTGAAGCTGGGCGAAAAGGTCGGCTATCCGGTCATGATCAAGGCCAGTTGGGGCGGCGGCGGGCGCGGCATGCGCGTCATCGACCGCGCCGAGATTCTGGTAGAGAATGTTGCCGCCGCCAGGCGCGAGGCCAAGGCGGCCTTCGGCAATGACGAAGTCTATCTGGAAAAGCTGGTCAAGAAGGCGCGCCATGTCGAGGTGCAGATTCTGGGCGATGCGCATGGCAATGTCGTTCACTTCTATGAACGCGACTGCACGGTGCAGCGCCGTCACCAGAAGGTGGTCGAGCGGGCTCCGGCGCCCTATTTCGACCAGAGCCAGCGCGACGAGCTGACCGGCTATGCCCTGAAGCTGGCCCGCACCGCCAATTACCGCAATGCGGGCACGGTGGAATTCCTGCAAGACGCCGACACCAAGGCCTTCTACTTCATCGAAGTCAATCCGCGCATTCAGGTCGAACATACCGTCACCGAATGCATCACCGGCTTCGACCTGATCCGCGCCCAGATTCTGGTGGCCGAGGGCATGCGCATCGGCGAGCCCGGCAGCGGCCTGCCCCGCCAGCAAGACATTCCGCTGAACGGCCACGCCCTGCAATGCCGCGTCACCGCCGAAGACCCCGAAAAGGATTTCGCGCCCGACTATGGCTCGATCACCAATTATCGCAGCGCCGCCGGTTTCGGCATCCGGCTTGATGCCGGAACGGCCTATTCCGGGGCCCGCATCACGCGCTATTACGATTCGCTGCTGGTCAAGGTGACGGCCTGGGCGCAAGAACCCGCCGACGCCATCTTTCGCATGGACCGCGCCCTTCGCGAATTTCGCGTGCGTGGCGTCAAGACCAATCTGCGCTTTCTCGAAAATGTGGTGAATCATCCGCATTTCCTGGAAGGCGACTACACCACCACCTTCATCGACGACACGCCCGAACTGTTCCATTTCCAAAAGCGCAGAGACCGCGCCACGCGCCTTTTGAATTTCGTGGGCGAAGTCATGGTCAACGGCAATCCCGAGACCAAGGGCCGCGAAACGCCCAAATCCTTTGCCGCCCCGCATGTTCCCGAATTGCCCGATGCCCCACCGCCCGCGGGCACGCGCGAGATGTTCAAAAAGCTGGGCGCCAAGGGCTTTGCCCAGTGGATGCGCGATCAGAAGCGGGTGTTGATCACCGACACCACCATGCGCGATGCCCATCAGTCGCTGCTGGCGACCCGCATGCGCAGCCACGACATGTACGCCATAGCCCCCACCTATGCGCATCTTTTGCCCGGTCTTTTGTCGCTGGAATGCTGGGGAGGCGCCACCTTCGACGTCGCCATGCGATTCTTGAAGGAAGACCCCTGGGAGCGCCTGCGCGAATTGCGCACACTGGCCCCCAATATCCTGACCCAGATGCTGCTGCGCTCGGCCAATGGCGTGGGCTACACCAACTATCCCGACAATGTGGTCAAGTTCTTCGTCAAGCGCTCGGCCGAGGAGGGTATGGACCTCTTTCGGGTGTTCGATTCGCTGAACTGGGTCGAGAACATGCGCGTCGCCATCGACGCCGTTTGCGAAAGCGGCAAGCTGTGCGAGGCGGCCATCTGCTACACAGGCGACATTCAAGATCCCAAGCGCGCCAAGTACGACCTGAAATACTATGTCGGCATGGCCAAGGAACTGGAAAAGGCCGGAGCGCATATCCTGGGCATCAAGGATATGGCGGGGCTGTTGAAACCGGCTGCCGCCAAGGTGCTGGTCAAGGCCTTGAGGGAAGAGATCGGCCTACCCATCCATTTCCATACGCACGACACCAGCGGCATCGCGGCGGCCAGCATTCTGTCGGCCATCGATGCCGGTGTCGATGCCGTGGACGCCGCCATGGACGCCATGAGCGGCACCACCTCGCAGCCCTGCTTGGGCTCGATCGTCGAAGCCCTGCGCGGCACCGAGCGTGATAGCGGACTGTCTAGCGAATCCATTCGCACTGTCTCGGCCTATTGGGAACAGGTGCGCAAGAATTACGGCGCCTTCGAAGCCCATCAAACCACCGGCGCTTCGGAAGTCTATCTTCACGAAATGCCGGGCGGCCAGTTCACCAATCTCAAGGAACAGGCCCGCTCGATGGGGCTTGAGAAGCACTGGCCCGATATCGCCAAGGCCTATGCCGACGTCAACCATCTGTTCGGCGACATCGTCAAGGTAACACCCAGCTCAAAGGTGGTGGGCGACATGGCCCTGATGATGGTCACCAACAGCCTGACAGCTGAGATGGTGGCCGACCCCGAGCGCGACATCGCCTTCCCCGATTCCGTTGTCTCCTTCTTCAGGGGCGATATGGGCCAGCCCGTGGGCGGCTTCCCGGCTGATCTTCAAAAGAAGGTGCTGAAAGGCGAAAAGCCGCTTACCAAGCGTCCCGGCGAGGTGCTGCCTGCGGTCGATCTGGACAAGACCAAGGCCGAGATCGAACAGAAGCTGGGCCGCCAGATCAGCGATGATGAGCTGGCTTCCTATCTGATGTATCCCAAGGTGTTCATGGACTATGCCGAACATCTGAAACTCTATGGCGATGTCAGCGTTCTGCCCACGCCTGTCTTCTTCCATGGCATGATTCCCGATCAGGAAATCTCGATCTATGTCGGGCCGGGCCGAGCGCTAATCGTGCGCTATCTCACCAAAAGCGAGGCCGACGAAGCGGGCGAGGCCACCGTCTTCTTCGAGCTGAACGGACAGCCCAGATCGGTGCGCGTTGCCGATCGAACGCGCACACCGATCAAGCAGGCCAGGCCCAAGGCCACCGAGAACAATCCTTTGGAAGTGGGTGCGCCCATGCCGGGAACGGTGGTCAGCGTGGCCGTCACCAAGGGCCAGAAAGTGGCCCGGGGCGACATTCTGCTGGCCGTCGAGGCCATGAAAATGGAAACCGCCGTCCGGGCCGAATGCGACGGCGTCGTTCACAAGATTCACGTCCATTCCGGCGATGCCGTGGATGCCAAGGATCTTCTGGTCACCATGCAGGCCGAGGGGGCGTGAGCGCAAATCCCCTGCTCTCACAGTTGATTTCGCGCACACACGGCCAGGATAGGCTGTTCCTGCGCAGCCCCGACGGCCGCTCTTTCACCTATGGCGATCTTTCCGCCCAAACCGCCCGTCTGGCCCAAGCCCTTCAAGCCAAGGGCGTCAAGCCAGGCGACCGGGTGGCGGTTCAGATCGAGAAATGCCCCGAGGCGGTTTTTCTCTATCTGGCCTGCCTGCGCATAGGGGCGGTCTATCTGCCCCTCAACACCGCCTATACCCTGGCCGAGACCACCTATTTCATCAAGGATGCCGAACCGGCCCTGATGGTCGCAGCCCCCGAGTGCCAGGCGGATATGGCAAAACTGGTTCCTGTTGTGCTGACTCTCGACGCGCTGGCGCATGATCGTTTTTCCCCCGTCTTCGAGAATTGTCAGACGAACGACGACGATCTGGCGGCCATCCTCTATACATCAGGCACCACCGGGCGCTCGAAGGGCGCCATGATCACGCTGGGCAATCTGACCTCGAACGCAATGACACTGGCCGACTGCTGGCATTTCACGGAAAGTGACGTCCTGCTCCACGCGCTGCCCATCTATCATGCGCACGGTCTGTTCGTTGCCATCAATACTGTGCTGGTGGCAGGTGCTTCGATGATCTTGCTGCCCCGCTTCGATGCCGATGCCGTTCTGGATGTGATGAAGGACGCCACGGTAATGATGGGAGTCCCCACCTTCTACACGCGCTTGTTGGCGCATCCCTCACTAAACAGGCAATCAACGCACCACATGCGCCTGTTCATTTCGGGCTCAGCGCCTCTGTTGGCTCAGACGCATGGCGAATGGCGGGAACGCACGGGCCACGCGATCCTGGAACGCTACGGCCTGACCGAATGCCAGATGAATACGTCAAACCCCTATGAGGGCGAACGCCGACCGGGCTCGGTGGGCTTTCCCCTCGAAGGTGTGACTCTTCGCATCACGCATCCTGAAACCGGCATCGAGCTTGCCCAGGGCGAGACCGGCATGATCGAAGTCAAGGGACCCAATGTCTGCAAGGGCTATTGGCGCAATCCGGAGAAGACCGCCCTCGAATTCAGAGCCGACGGCTTTTTCATCACCGGCGATCTGGGGCTGATCGATGCCGAGG
>PDZW01000068.1 GCA_002753155.1 Alphaproteobacteria bacterium WMHbin7 | reverse complement strand
ACATCCCAATCTGCGTCTGGGCGATGATTTCGCCTGGCCGCCTTTCGCCTTCCTGGACGAGAAGGGGATCTATAGCGGAATCAGCGCCGGCTACGTCGCTTCCATCTCCAAGCAGTTGGGGATCGGGATCAAGCCCGTATTGGGCCTGACCTGGGAGCAGGTTCTGGAAAAGGTGAAGAGCGGCGAGATCGACATGTTGCCGGCCGTCGTGCGCTCCAAGGAACGCGAAGCGTTCCTGAATTTCACCAGACCCTACATAAGCTACCCGGTCGTCATCGCCACGCACCGCGAGGGGCCGAAGATATCGGAGATCTCCGATCTTGCCGGACGCAAGGTGGGGGTGGTTAAGGGCTATATCACGCATGAGTCTCTGGCCAAGGACTATCCGGCAATCAATCTCGTCGGTTTCGAGAGCCTCGATGCCGGGCTTCAATCTCTCGATTCAGGCGGTATCGACGCCTTCGTCGACAATCTTGGCGCCATCACCTACGAATCCCGCCGCCTCCGCCTGGCAAATGTGAAAATATCCGCTCCCACGCACTACAAATTCGAACTAAGTCTGGCGACGCGCAAGGACTGGCCAGAACTGGCCGCTCTTCTCGACAAAAGCCTGGAAGCCATGAGCAGCCAGGAAAGATCGGCCATCGAGAACACATGGCTAGCCGTAGAAGTTCACTTCGGCGTTAATGTGGAGACAATTCTGCTCTGGGTCGTTCCAATCGGCTTTATTGGGCTGATCCTTTTTGCCGTCATCATCGCCTGGAACAGGGGGCTTCGCCAAAACATCGACAGGAACAAACGGACGGAAGCGGCCTTGCGCACCACAGAGGCGCGCTTCAGGGCAATCATCGAGGCATCACCGGTGCCCATCGGATTAAATGATGAGGCGCAGAACATCACCTACCTGAACGCCGCCTTCACGCGCACTTTCGGCTACACGCTTGACGATATCCCCACCTTGGCAGAATGGTGGCCCAAGGCCTATCCAGACCCGACCTATCGCCAGCAGGTGACGAAAAGGTGGGATGTGCAGTTGGAAAAGGCGGTGCGGGAAAAGACTCAGTTCGAGCCGATGGAAGTGAGCGTCAGGTGCAAGAACGGCAGCAACAGAACGGTCCTGGCTGCTGCGGCCCCGCTTGGCTCATGGCTGGAGGGAGATCATCTGGTCACCCTTTACGATATCACCGACCGCAAGCGGGTGGAAAGAGAGCTTGTTGAAAGCGAAGCGCATCTACGGGCAATCATCGAGAATGAACCTGAATGCATCAAGATCGTGGACGAGCGGGGTTGTCTGGCGCAGATGAACCCCGCCGGCCTGGCGATGATCGAGGCCGACCGGTTCGAACAGGTGGCTGGTTTGCAGGTTCTTGATCTGGTTTCCCCCGAGCATAAGGCCTCATTTGCAAGCATGCACGAGCGGGTGCTGGACGGCGAAGCCGTGCAGTTGGAGTTCGAGGTGATTGGCCTTAAGGGCGGGCGGCACTGGATGGAGACCCATGCCGTGCCGATGCAGGTGAATGGCAAGACCGTGCAACTGGCCGTCACGAGAGACGTTACCGAGCGCAAACGCGCCCAGGAAGAAATCACCCGCTCGAATGCTGAGCTTGAGCAATTCGGCTACGCCGTATCCCACGATCTTCGCCAGCCGCTTCGGGCCATCAATAGCTACACCAGCCTGATTGAGCGCAAACTCGGCGACAAACTTGACGATGAAGGGCGCACCTTCCTGCACTTCGTCAAGGATGGCGCCTTGCGCATGGATCATATGCTGACATCGCTGCTTGAATATTCGCGCATCGGACGCTCGGGCGAGCCGATGTCTCTCATGGAAAGCCGGGAGGCGGTGGAAGAGGCCCTTCGCTTCCTGTCCCCGGCCATCGCAGACGCCCATGCCGATATCAGGATCGGGCAGAATTTTCCCAAAATCATGGGCAGCCGCGATGAAATGACGCGACTGTTTCAGAATCTGATCGGCAATGCCCTTAAATACAGAGCGTCTGATCGCGATCTTGTTGTCAGCCTGGATGTCGTCCCCCATGCCGAGGGATGGAAATTCAACATAACCGATAACGGGATCGGCATCGATCCCAGCCAGATCAAACGGCTCTTCCAGGTTTTTCAGCGCCTGCACACCCAGGACGCTTACGAAGGAACGGGCATTGGACTCGCGGTCTGCCGCAAGATCGTCGGACGCCATGGTGGGCGCATCTGGGTGGAGTCCGCAGGCGAAGGGCAAGGATGCAGCTTCTGCTTCACGCTGCCCAGAAGCCAGGAGCGGGTCGCCTGAAATCGGCTCCGCCTATAAAAAATCACGCCCTTTTAATCAGCGTGCCCGCACCCTTTTCGGTGAAGATTTCCAAGAGAATGGCGTGTTCCACCCGCCCGTCCACGATCACGGCGGCCTCAACACCGCTTTCCACCGCGGCCAGACAGGTTTCCACCTTGGGAATCATGCCGCCCTTGATGGTGCCGTCCTTGATCAGCTTCTTGGCCTCGCCCACGGTCAGCTCAGGAATCAGCTTGCCTTCCTTGTCCAACACACCCTGAACGTCGGTCAGCATCAGCATGCGGGCCGCCCCCATGGCGCCGGCCACTGCACCTGCCGCCGTGTCGGCATTGATGTTGTAGGTCTCGCCCTCGGGCCCCACGCCGATGGGTGCGATCACCGGGATGATGTCGGATTCGGCAAAGAAGTCGAGGATATGCGGATTGATCTCGGAAGGCTCGCCCACGAAACCGAGATCGAGAATATGCTCGACATTGGAGGCGGTATCCTTCTTGGTGCGCTTCAGCTTTCGCGCCCGGATCAGGTTGCCGTCCTTGCCCGATAGCCCCACCGCGAAGCCGCCCTGGGCATTGATGGCGGTCACCAACTGCTTGTTGATCGAGCCCGACAGCACCATCTCGACCACGTCCACCGTGG
>PDZW01000067.1 GCA_002753155.1 Alphaproteobacteria bacterium WMHbin7 | reverse complement strand
AGCTTTTCCTTGCGCCAGCCCTCCAGGGCCTCGCGGGTTCCTTTGGCGACGTTCAGCCGCTCGCGTAGCTTGAAGGCGTGATAGTTGGTAATCACGATCTTGGCGCGCTCGACTTCGCCCAGCATGTCGCCGGGCACAATCTCGCGGTGGCGGTAATAGCTTTCGGGATCGTTGGGCAGCAGCACGCGTAACCGGTCGCGGATGGTGATGCCGGGGGCGACGATCAGGAAGCCGCGCGAAAAAGTCTTGCTGCTGGGATGGCGGACAGCATTCACGGTCTGCCAAGCGATCAGCATCGACATGACGGTGGTTTTGCCAGCCCCCGTGGCCAGCTTTAGGGCCAGACGCAGAAGCTCAGGATTAGCCTGTTCGTTGGCTCCTTTGACATGCGCCCAATATTTTGAAACCCTTGCACCCAGTTTGGGCGCAACCTCAGTCAGCCAAATGATCGTCTCGACCGCCTCGACCTGACAGAAGAAGGGGCGAACGCCCTGGAAATTATGGTGCCGCCAATGCAAGAGCAGGCGGGCTGTTTCTGGTGTGACCTGCCATTGGTCGGGGTTGGGAAGCCTGCGCCAGTCATCCACATGCTTGCGGATTTCGTTGATGATAGGGGTTGGGTTGTATTCCTGATCGGTCGTAGACAGGCCATCGCCGGCATCCAGCACCATTTCCCCCTGGTCTCTGGCGGTGCGCTGCTTCTTGGCCTTGGGAATGGGGGTGATGAGCGAGGAGCGCCTGCGTTGGTCGGCGATGACATTCGTCGGCTGACCGCTGGCATCCAGCTCCCAGTGACGGGCCGGATACGCATAGGGCGAATTCAAAATGGGATGTTCGAAAAAGCTCTCTGACATCTGTTCCCCTGATCAGCCGCCCCCAAGCGACCCTGCGTATGATGGCATCCCGACCCACAGGCTTCAAGCGCAAGATGAGGGCCAATGCCGCCTATTTCGTGTATATTGTGAATATCTTAGTCGGTAGCCTAGCCTCCGGTTAGCGCTCGTAGCGACCGATGCACCTCGACCATGGCAAGGGTGTCGAGCTCGCAATATTTGAGCAGGGCGGCGCGGATCGAGGCGGCATCTTCGCCCGGCCCCAGGTTCCCGGATGCGATGCGTTCGAAGGCCGACTGAGCGGCCTGGCCATCGGCGATGGTGTCGAGTGTTCGAACATCCAATGCGACAGCGCCTGGCGCACCAGTTCCGGTCGCTTGGCGCTATCCATCGTCAGCTGGAAACGCTGGAAACCGAAGGCCAGATGATCCAGCGCGTCATGCCCGAACTGATGGGCATGAAGAATATCGTGGTGCTGAATGACGAGGCACATCACTGCTACCGCGAAAAGCCGCTGACCGAAGAGCAAGAAGCCTTGAAGGGCGAGGAACGGGAAGAGGCCGAGAAAAACAACGAGGCCGCCCGCCTGTGGATTTCCGGCCTTGAAATGGTCAAGCGCAAGCTGGGCCTGCGTTCTGTCTACGATCTGTCGGCCACACCCTTCTTCCTCAATGGCTCGGGCTATGCCGAAGGCACCCTGTTCCCCTGGACAGTCAGCGACTTTTCACTGATGGACGCTATTGAATGCGGCATCGTGAAGCTGCCCCGCGTGCCGGTGGCCGACAATATCCCTGGCGGCGAGATGCCGAAATTCCGCGATCTTTGGAGCTTTATCGGCAAGAAAATGCCCAAGAAAGGGCGCGGCAGCGGCAAGCCCGCCGATCCCCTGGCTCTGCCTGCCGAATTGCAAACGGCGCTGGAAGCGCTATACGGGCATTACGAGAAAACCTCCGAGACATGGGATGAAGCAGGCATTACGGTGCCGCCCGTCTTCATCGTGGTCTGTAACAACACCTCGCCCTCGAAGCTGATTTACGATTTCATCTCGGGCTTTGAGCGCGAAGATGAAAACGGCGCCAAAGCCGTCATCCCCGGGCGCTTCAAGCTGTTTCGCAATTACGACGACTACGGCAATCGATTGGCTCGCCCGACCTCGCTGCTGATCGACAGCGAGCAGTTGGAATCCGGAGAAGCCCTGGACAAGAATTTCCACGATATGGCCGCCGACGAAATCGCCCAGTTTAGGCGCGAAATCGTCGAGCGCACCGGCGACATCCGCAAGGCCGAAAACCTAAGCGACCAGGATTTGCTGCGCGAGGTCATGAACACGGTCGGCAAGAAGGGCAAGTTGGGCGAGCAGGTGCGCTGCGTGGTTTCCGTTTCCATGTTGACCGAGGGTTGGGACGCCAACACCGTCACCCATATCCTGGGCGTTCGCGCCTTCGGCACACAGCTTCTGTGCGAGCAAGTGGTGGGCCGGGCCCTGCGCCGCCAGTCCTACGACTTGAACGAGGAAGGCCTGTTCAATGTCGAATATGCCGATGTGCTGGGCGTGCCGTTCGATTTCAACGCCAAGCCGGTGGTGGCCCCCATCACCAAGCCCCGCGAAACCGTTCGCGTTCAAGCCATGCGCCCCGAGCGCGATGCGCTGGAAATTATTTTCCCCCGCGTCGAAGGCTATCGGGTCGAACTGCCCCAAGAACGTTTAACCGCCCAGTTCACGCCTGACTCGGTTCTGGAACTCACCCCCGATCTGGTGGGGCCGACCAGCACGACAACGCAGGGCATTATCGGCGAAGGCGTCGATCTGACGATCACGCATCTGGACGACATGCGCCCTTCGACCATTCTTTTCCATCTGACCAAGCGGCTGCTTTACAACGAGTTTAGAGACCACGGCGACGATCCGAAATTGCACCTGTTCGGCCAATTAAAGCGCATCGCCAAACAATGGCTGGATGGCGGCTATTTGCGCTGTACGGGCGGAACATCTCCGGCGCAGTTGCTGTACAACGAAATTGGCGCCATGGCGGCCCTGCGCATCAAGGCCGCGATTACCCTGGCCCATATCGGCGATCGGCCCGTCAAAGCCATTCTCGATCCCTATAACCCCAAGGGGTCGAGTGCCCATGTCAATTTCACGACCTCGAAGGAATTGCGCTGGCAGACCGACATCCGCAAATGCCACGTCAATTGGGTGGTTTGC
>PDZW01000066.1 GCA_002753155.1 Alphaproteobacteria bacterium WMHbin7 | reverse complement strand
ACATGACGGTCGCGGAACTCGAGTCCGGCCTGCGCTGGCTGATGCAACAAACCTACAATGAGGAAGAATTCAATCGGCGCAAGCGTCATTACATTGATCTGCTCAAGCTCAGAAACATGCCGAACGGCGTTCAACACAATTAGGAGGTTGTCATGGCATTCCAGTTTTCTGTTTATGGGGCCTGCGCTATCCTGATCGGTGTATGTCTTCACGCCACCTCGGCCCAGGCTTCCAAGGCGCCGCTGAGTCCGGCTGCGCAAGCCCTGATCGACAAGGCCTTCGATGGCCTGCAAAGCCTGGAACTGGTGGATTACCACGTCCATATGCTGGGGCTGGGGAGCGGTGATACCGGGGCGCGGGTCAATCCCAATCTGCTAAGCTGGATTCATCCCGTTTCGCGCCTCAAGGCCAAGATATTCTTCAAGAGTGCGGGAATAACCGACGAGGCCAAGGCCGACCCGCAATATGTCGAACGGCTGCTGGCGCTGTCGCGAGCGTTTCCCAAGCCCACCAAACTCGCCATTCTGGGCTTCGATTACAGCCGGGGCAAGGACGGCAGCATCGATCGGGCTAAAACTGAAATATACGTTCCCGCAGATTATGTCGTCGAACTTGCCAGGCGCCATCCCGACAGCTTTGTTCCCGTCGTGTCGGTGCATCCCTATGATCCCGAGGCGCTCGCCAAGCTGGAGGCCTATGCCAGGCAGGGTGTCCAGATGGTCAAATGGCTGCCCAACGCACAAGGCATGGACCCCTCCGATCCCGACATCGATCCCTATTATCAAACGATGGCCCGTCTCGGCCTGACTCTTCTGTGCCATGTCGGCCAAGAGTCGGCCGTTCATGCGCCCGACGCGCAGCGCCTCGGAAATCCGCTTCTCCTGCGCCGTGCCCTGGATAACGGAGTCAGGGTCATCATGGCGCACGCGGGCAACCGGGGCTCCAATGAAGACTTAGATCGCCCAGGGCATAGCGCCCGCAATTTCGATTTGTTTCTGCGGATGATGGACGATCCTCGATACAAGGACTTGCTCTTGGCCGACATCTCGGCCCTGACGCAGACTATTCGCGATCCGGAAGATATCAATGTCCTGCTGTCACGTAGCGACCTTCATGCCCGTCTGGTCAATGGCAGCGACTATCCCCTGCCTGCCATTCCCTTTTTCATCTCGACCGCCAGCCTAGCCTGGAACGGCCTGATCAGCTGGAAGGAAAGCCGAGCCCTTCATGAAATTTACCGCCAGAACCCCTTGCTGTTCGACTTTGTGCTGAAGCGCACCTTGCGCCACCCTCAAACGGGGGCTCAGTTCCCGCCCCAAATTTTTGGGGCACACCCAACGCTTGCCAGGAACAACCAAACCTTGCAAGATCGCGTTCAGTCCGAGACGGGGGCGTAAGATGTCGGCAGGGCTATTGCGTGTTCTCATCAAGCGCCGCTTCTGGCCGCTCTTCATCAGCCAGTTTCTAGGTGCCGCCAATGACAATCTCTTCAAGAACGCGATGGCCATCCTGGTCATTTACCGTCTGGGCGAGCAATCGCCCATAGCCCCCCAGGTGCTGGTCAGCCTGGCTGCCGGGCTGTTCATCCTGCCCTTCTTCCTCTTCTCGGCCACGGCAGGACAGATCGCCGACCGCTTCGAAAAAAGCAATCTGATCCGTCTGGTCAAGTTCATGGAAATCCTGATTGCCGCTCTGGGGGCTTGGTCCCTTCTGCTGCCCAGCATTCCGGGCATGCTGGCGGTGCTGTTCCTGCTAGGCACGCAGGCCGCCTTCTTCGGCCCCTTGAAATACGCCATCTTGCCCGAGCAATTGGCCATGGACGAACTGGTCGACGGCAATGCGGCCATCGAAGGCGGTACCTTCCTGGCGATTCTGCTGGGCACCATCACGGGCGGCATCCTGGTCTTGCAGGAGGACGGGACCACGGTGATCGGCATCCTGGTGGTAAGCTTGGCCGTGATCGGCTTTACGGCAAGCCTGTTCCTGCCCAGGGCGCATTCCGGCAACAAGTCCGTGACCATCAATCCCAACTTCGTCAGGGAGACGGGAAATGTGCTGGGCATGGTCCGCCGAAGGCGCGATCTTCTCCTGTCGGTTTTGGGCATTTCCTGGTTCTGGCTGGTGGGAGCCACCTATCTGGCGCAGTTTCCCGCCTTCGCCAAGGATGTACTGCATGCCGACGAGCAGGTGGTGACCTTGATGCTGACCGTCTTCTCGGTCGGCATCGGCATCGGTTCTGTGGTCTGCACGCGTCTGCTCAAGGGCGAGATATCAGCCCGCCATGTGCCCTTCGCTGCCCTTTTCATGTCCCTCTTTGCCTTTGATTTATGGCTGACCGGGCTGGGGCTCGCCAACGGACAGACCGCAACGGCGATCATGCCTTTGCAGGAATTCCTGACGCATCTTTCGTCCTGGCGGGTGCTGGGCGATCTATTGTTGCTGGCGGTTGCAGGCGGCATCTATATCGTGCCGCTTTACACCATCTTGCAGTCGCGCAGCCAGGAGGCCGAGCGGGCAAGAATGATCGCCGCCAACAACATCGTGAATGCCGCCTTCATGGTGCTTTCGGCCATTGCCGGGGCCTTCATGCTGGCCCTGGGCTTTTCCGTGCCCGAGGTGTTCCTGGCCGTGGCCATTGCTACTCTGGTGGTGGCGGTCTATATCTGCGGCCTCTTGCCGGATGCCCTGCTGAAGGGTTTTTTCGCCTGGAGCCTTAAGCGCCTTTACCGGGTCGAGGTGAAGGGTCTGGAGAATCTGAAGGCGGCGGGCGAGAAGGCAGTGCTGGTCGTCAACCACGTCTCCTTCCTGGATGCCATTCTGCTGGCGGCCTTTCTGCCCAGAAAACCAACCTTTGCCGTCAACAGTTTCATTGCGCGCCTGTGGTGGGTAAGGCCCTTCCTCGCGGTGGTCGAGGCCTATCCGATGGACCCGGCCAATCCGATGTCAACTAAGGGCCTGATCCATGCCGTGCGCGAAGGACGCACTTGCGTTATTTTTCCCGAAGGGCGCATCACAGTGACCGGCGCACTGATGAAAATCTATGAGGGCCCCGGCATGATCGCCGATAAGGCCGACGCCCCTCTTGTCCCGGTGCGGATCGAGGGAGCCGAGTTCACCCCCTTCTCGCGTCTGAAGGGGAAGGTAAGGCAGCGCTGGTTTCCCAAGATAACCGTCACCATCCAACCCGCCTGCCGGTTCGATATTCCCGACGACATCAAGGGCCGGGCGCGGCGCCAGAAGATTGGCGTCGCCCTCTACGACGTCATGTCGCGCATGATGTTCGAAACCTCGAACAGTCAGCGCACCCTATTTGAAGCCCTTCTGGAAGCC
>PDZW01000065.1 GCA_002753155.1 Alphaproteobacteria bacterium WMHbin7 | reverse complement strand
CAAGGCCTGAATCAGGACATAATCGCCCAAGGCGACCTCACCCTCCTCCATCATGAGCAGGCTGGCTTGGCGTCGAACGCCGAAACATTCCACGGTCACCATGCCGTTTTCGATGGCGATCACCTTGGAGGGGATGGCCATGCACATGATCAGGCCAGTCCGCTTAAGGGGGCTTGGCCGATTTTGGCAAGCTCGGCCAGAACGGCCTCGATCAGGGGCTCGACCTGGGCTTCCACGCTGGGGGTCAGCCCCATATGGGTGGCCAGTGATTCAGGCTCACAGCCCAGCAGCACGAGATGCTGGGGAAAGCCACCTGCAAGCTTCAAGGTGGCCAGCACGTCGGAAAGCCCCAATTGATGCGGCGAAAGCCTGGTTTGGAACAGGGCGGGCACCTCGTCGTCTTCAAGGCGGATCAGGCTGCCCGCCGGATCGCCAGAACGCACGGCATCGACCACGATCAGGTGATCAAGATTCATCATGGGCTCCAAAAGCTCCATGCCCGACGTGCCGCCGTCCACGATTTCGATGTCGGGAGAAAAGCGAAAACGGCTTTCCATCTCTTGGACGACGCGCACCCCGATGCCCTCGTCGCTCATCAGCATGTTGCCGATTCCCAGAATCATCACGCGCATCCGCCGTCTCCTCTGCTTGGCTAGAATAAAATCCCCCCGTTGCGAAAGCAACGGGGGGAAGGGGCGGACTGCCGTAATCTTTTCTTAAAGCGCTTTGACCTGAACGATCTTGCGCTTCTCGCGATCGACCAGATGCACGGCGCAGGCCAGGCAGGGGTCGAAGGAATGCACGGTGCGCAGAACCTCAAGCGGACGCTCGGGGTCGGCCACCGGATTGTCCAAGAGCGACGCTTCGTAGGGTCCGATGGCATCGTCCTCGTTCCGGGGGGCCGCGTTCCAGGTGGTGGGCACCACGGCCTGGTAATTGGCGATCTTGCCATCCTTGATGACCACCCAGTGCGACAAAGCCCCGCGCGGCGCCTCGTGATAGCCGAAACCCATCTGCTCGCCCTTGGGGAAGACCGGGGCGTTGAAGGTCTTGGTGTCGCCCTTGGCGATATTGTCGATCAGCGCTTGCCAATTGCTGGCCAGAACCTCGCTCATGACGGCGCAGCGGATGGCGCGGGCCGCGATGCGTCCGATGGTGGAGTGCAGGGCGGCCAGAGGGATCTTCTGGCCCAAAAGTGCGCTGGCGGTATCCAACACCTTGGTGGCGTAGGCCTGAGTGGGCTTGTGACCGGCGGCATACATGCACAGCACGTTGGCCAGCGGACCCACCTGAGCGGGCTTGCCGTAGAAGGTGGGGGCCTTGACCCAGGAATACTTGCCCTCGTCTTGGAAGTCGGTGTATTCGGCCAGGGTTTCGCCCTTCCAGGGATGCAAAGCTCCCTTGCCGCCCTTGTACCAGGAATGCTTGACGCTTTCCGCAACGCCGTCGCGGAAATAGGCATCCTGGTAATTGGTGATCGGCTTGAAGGTGGAAATGTCGCCACCGGAAATATAGCCGCCCGGCATTTGGAACTGCGTACCTTTGGTATCGGTAGGCATGTCGGGCACCGACAGATAATTGGTGACGCCGGCACCATACTTGGTCCAGTCGGCATAGACAGCACCCACGGCGGCCACATCGACCAGCAGCACCTTTTGGATGAAGTCGTTCAGCTTATCGATCTGCTCCTTGACCAGCAGCAGGCGCTCGATCGACAGGACCGACTGGCTATCCAGTGCGATGGGGTTGGCCACACCGCCGACTGCCATGTTCTGCACATGCGGGCTTTTCGAGCCCAAGGTGCTGACGATCTTGTTGGCGTGGCGCTGGGCCTCCAGGGCCTGCAGATAATGGGCGACGGCCACCAGATTGACCTCGGGCGACAGCTTCATCGCCGGATGGCCCCAATAGCCATTGGTGAAGGGACCCAACTGGCCCGAACCCACGAAGGTGGCCAGCTTGTTCTTCACGTCGGTCATGACATGGCGGTTGTTCAAGGGCCAGTCGGTATATTGCTCGATCCAGGCCGCCGCCTTCACCGGATCGGCCTTCAGCGCACTGGTGACATCCACCCAATCAAGTGCGGCCAGATGATAGAAGTGCACGATATGATCGTGAATGGCATGCGCCGAAGCGATCATGTTGCGGATGTATTGCGCGTTGAGAGGCACTTCCAGGTTCAAAGCGTTCTCCACCGCGCGCACCGAGGTGATGGCGTGAACGGTGGTGCAGACGCCGCAGAAGCGCTGGGTGATGATCCAGGCATCCCTGGGATCGCGGCCCAGAAGAATCTGCTCGACGCCGCGCCACATCTGGCCCGAAGCCCACGACTTCTTGACTTTGCCGCCGTCCACCTCGACGTCGATGCGCAAATGGCCTTCGATGCGGGTGATGGGATCAATCGTAATGCGTTTGGACACGGCGAGGTCTCCTATTCAGTGCGCCCTGTCCGGGCTGTGCCCGGGCAGAACGGGGAAGAAGCGGACGAAAATGATGTAGCCCAGGATCTCGACGGCGACGATGCCGAGCGTGATCATGATTTCGGGCACGGCGGGGAAATAATGCCAGCCCGGACCGGTTTCATAGCCGACCAGAAAGGCGTCGATGCGGTACAGAACGGCAGCCAGCAGCATCGAGCAGGCGGCCAGGAAATAGGTGCGGGCATCGCGCTTGGCCGAGGGCGAAAGCAGCATCGCCACCGGCAGGGCGAAAAGCGTCATCTCGACCCAGAACATGAAGCTCTTGAAGCCCGAGGTGAACATGGCGCCGATCTCGCCTCTAACCAGAATATCGACCAGACGAAGAAGAAGGAAAGCCACCAGAAGCCAGGCCATCACCTTGGACAGATCGGCGATCAGGGGCAGTTCATCTTTCAGGCTGCGTTTGAATCCGGCCGAGGCGGTGCAGGCCTCAAAGACCACCACGGCATAGCCCATGGCGATGGCCGAGATGAGGAACAGCAGCGGCAGGAACAGGGTCTGCCACAGCGGGTTGATCTGATAGCCAAAGACGATCAAGAGCGAGCCCAGCGAGGATTGGTGCATGGTGGGCAGCAGCACACCGAGAGCAATCGCCAGGAACATCCATTTGTCGGTGAAGGCCTTGACACCCTTCCAGCCGAACTTTTCGGCCAGCACCGGGCTGAACTCGATCCACAGCACCAGAATATAGGCCGTCACGCACAGGGCCACTTCCACCATCACCGAGCCGTATTGCTGATAATTGGGCAGCAGGATGTGCCAGAAGTTCCAATAGCGGCCCAGATCGAAAATGACCGAAATGCCGCCCAGCGTATAGCCGAAGGCGCTTGCCAGCAGGGCGGGGCGCACCAGGGGGTGATACTTGCCCTTGTTGGCGATATAGACCAGAAGCGCCAGGGCATAGCCGCCGCAGGCCAGTCCGGTGCCGATCACCACGTCCCAGGCGATCCAGATGCCCCCCAAGGCGCTGG
>PDZW01000023.1 GCA_002753155.1 Alphaproteobacteria bacterium WMHbin7 | reverse complement strand
CAGCCGCATCTGCGCCAACTGCGCCGCCTTGAGGTCGGGAAGGGCTTGCACCACCTGGGCCGCCAGCGTGGAGGCGATATTGGCGCAAGCGGTGATGCAGCCCGCCCCGCCCGCTTCCAGAACCGGCAACAGACCGTCGTCATAGCCTGCCAGGATGGATAGTTGAGGAAATGATTTTACCAGATCCAGCGTATGCTCAAGATCGCCCGTGCTGTCCTTCAAGCCCGCGATCACGCCCGGATAGGCCTTCATCAGGCGCTCTATCAAAGGCTTGGTGATGGCAACGCCTGACAATTTCGGAAAGTGATAGAGATAGAGCTTAAGCCTGGAATCCCCCACCTCCTCGATGATGCGGGCGTAGGAGGCGAAGACGCCGTCTTCGGAGACATTCTTGTAATAGAAGGGTGGCAGAACCAGAACCCCCAGCGCACCGATCTCGACCGCCTTTTTCGTAAGCGCCACGGTGTCGGGAAATGCGCAGCAGCCGGTCCCCGGCATCAGATTGGCACCTGGAATGCCTGCTTTTGCAAGCCCGTCCAGCATGGCCAGCCGCTCGGCAAGCGTGAAGGAATTGGCCTCGCCGGTCGTGCCCAGAACGGCCAGACCGTTGCAGCCCTTGTCCAGCAGCCAGCGGCAATGCGCTGCCAAGGCAGGAAGATCGGGAGAGAGATCGGGCGCCAGGGGGGTCAGCGCCGCCGCCCATACGCCCTTAGCCAAGCCGGTCATGAAAAAAACCTCCCCATCGCAAGATCAGCGCCAAGGGAGGAAGAGCCCCACCCCTGGCTTGAGAGCCGATTATATCTCAGGCCACTCGACTTCGTGATCGCTAAGATTTCCAGCACGCTCCTCGGCAACAGCCCGGCCCCGAACCGATTGCTTGGCCTTGTGGACGGAAGTCGCATCCCCGGTCAGCAGCGGATGCCAGCGGGGCAGGTCCTTGCCCTCTGACAGGCGGCGATAGGCGCAGCTTTTGGGCAGCCAGGTAATCGATTTCAGGCGGGCGGGTGTCAAGGAAATGCAGTCAGGCACGAAATCGCGACGGTTTTTGTAGTTCATACAGCGGCAGCTATCGATGTCCAGCAAGCGACAAGCGACGTTGGTATAGACGATGGCGCCGCCATCCTGGGTATAGTCAAGCTTGTGCAGGCAGCACAATCCGCAGCCGTCGCAAAGCGATTCCCATTCCGAGCGGGACAACTCGGAGAAGGGCTTGTCACGCCAGAACGGGGCCGGAGCGGCGGATGAAGTCCGCGACATCGGGCATGATCTCCTCGCGCCAGCGCCTTCCGTTGAAGATGCCGTAATGGCCGACCTTCTCCTGCAAGCGATGATGGTGTCTTTCGGAAGGAATGTTCTCGCAGATGAGATGCGCCGCCCAGGTTTGCCCGATGGCGGAAATATCGTCCTTTTCGCCCTCGACCGTCATCAGCGCCGTTTTGCGAATGGCCGAGGTATCGACCAAGCGCCCCCTGGAAATCCACTCGCCCTTGGGCAGAAGATGTTCCTGGAAAACGGTATGGATGGTTTGCAGATAATATTCGGCGGGCAGGTCCATGACCGAGAGATATTCATCGTAAAAGACTTTGTGCTCGGTAACGCCGTCGCCGTCGCCCTGGACCATGTGGTTGAACAGCTTCACATGCGCATCGACATGACGGTCCAGATTCATCGCCATGAAGCCGCAAAGCTGCAAGAATCCGGGATAGACCCTCCGACCGTGGCCGGGATGATTGATCGGCACGACATGAATGACATTCTGCTCGAACCAGGACAGCGAACGGCCCTGCGCCAGCTTGTTAGGCTGGGTCAGATTGTGCCGGGTGTCGATGGGGCCGCCCATCAGGGTCATCGAGAGCGGCTGGCAGGGATCGTTCATCCCGGCCATCAGAGCCACAGCGGCCATGGTCGGTACCGAAGGCTGGCAGACCGCAATCACATGCGTCTCGGGCCCCAGGAAGCGGATCATCTCGATGACCATGTCGACATAATCATCCAAGTCGAAGCGACCCTTGGACAGGGGAATGGCGCAGGCATCGACCCAGTCGGTGATATAAATCTCGTGCCGTGGCAACAGCGCTTCCACGGTGCCGCGCAGTAGCGTTGCGTAATGGCCCGACAGCGGAGCCAGCATCAGAATCTTTGGGTCCTTGCGCTTGGCAGGAACATCGCGCTTGAAATGCACAAGCTGGCAAAAGGGATTTTCCGTCCAGACGGCATTCGTCTCGACGGCAACCGGCTTGCCATCGACGACGGTGCTATGCAGACCCCATTCCGGCTTCTTGTAACGGCGCGTAGTGCGCTCCAGGATTTCGCAACCCGCCGCCACGGCGCGACCAAAACCCGTATAGGCCGCCGGAACCCAGGGATGCGTGTAGACCTGCTGCATGGCCTCGGCCATGAACCGCATCGGCGTTGCCGCAGCGCGCTGCATCTCGTGGAGGTAATAGAGCATTATATTTTGTCCCTAGCCGGGCGGGCGCTCCCGCGCCCTTGGCCGCCGCCTCAATGGCGGCTGGTTGCCGCAGACCCAAAAACGCCATCGCAAATTCGGCCACATGTTACCGATTTATGGAAGATTTGGGAAAGGCTTTGTTGCGCTGCAACCAAATAGCTCAGGTTTCGTCGATCAGGTGCAGGAAGCTTCCGAAAACAGTGTTCTTTATCAGCCCCATGGCGCCCAGGGGGGCGTTTCTGGCATCCCAGCCATCGAAGAGTGGGGGGGCCTTGCCCTCGGAAACGATGGTCGCGTAATGGAATTCATGCCCCCGAAAGCGGGCCTTGGCTCGCCCCAGGGGCGAATCGGCTTTCAGGCGCATGGTTCGATAGCCCAGTTGCAGGCGCCTTGTCTGGAAACTGGTCACCAGGGGCAGCAATCCGGCCATGGCGTGGGAGCGCCCCTCACCGTCCAGAATGGCCTCTCCCAGGGCCATGAAGCCGCCGCACTCGCCGTAAATCCAAGCACTTCGCTGTGCCGCACAGCGCAATCCTTGCAAAAATCCTTGCGAGGCAGCCAGCCTGGGGCCGTGCAATTCGGGATAACCGCCCGGAAGATAAACCGCGTTCGCCGTTTCATCCGGCCCCTCGCCCGCCAGGGGCGAGAAAAAGGAAAGCTCGGCACCCTGCTGCCGCCAGCCCTCAAGCAGCGTTGGATAGGCGAAGGCGAAGGCCTCGTCCATAGCGATGGCGATGCGCTGGCCCAGGGGCTGCAAAGGCGGTACGAAATCGCCCCCCAGCCTTCCCGGCGTTGCCAGAGCCTGCACGGCCTGCAGATCGACATGTTTCTCAACCAGATCGGCCGCCCGCTCGATCACCTCTTCCAAGCCCGATTGTTCCAGTGCCTGGACAAGACCCAGATGGCGGCTGGGCAGATGCAGGCTTTCGTCCCTGGGAATGGCCCCCAGAATCGCCACCTCGGGGCAGGCCTTGCGGCAGGCATTTGCCACCATCTCGCTGTGGCCCTGGCTGCCTGTGCGATTGAGCAGGACGCCCGCCACCCGGATATCGGACCTTAAAGTGGAAAATCCGTGCAGCAGGGCCGCTGCCGATGCCCCCATGCGGGCAACATCAAGCACAAGAAGGACCGGCCAGCCGGTGCGGGCCGCCAGATCGGCGGAGGAGCCGTCCGGGCCATCGGCAACAGGGGCCCCGTCAAACAGGCCCATGACACCTTCGGCCAGGATGAACCGGCTGTCCTCGCCAGCCTTGGCGATCACGCCCGCCAGTGTGGCCGGGCGCATGGCCCAGCCGTCCAGATTGTGGCAAACGCGGCCCGAGGCCCGCATGTGAAAGGCCGGATCGATGTAGTCCGGCCCCACCTTGGCGGGCGCCACAGCCAGGCCTTGGCGTTTGAAGGCCCGCAAGAGACCCAGCGTCAGGGTTGTCTTGCCCGAGCCGGTGCAAGACGCCGCAAGAATCAGTCCTGCGGGCAACGCCATTACTTCACGCTGTCATCCATCGCGGCTGCCATTTCCGACGCCTGAATGCCGTGCGAGAAGTGGCGGACGAAACGCCCATCCGGCCCCATCAGATAGAACAGGGCCGAGTGATCGAGCAGATAGCCGATATTGGGATCGTCGTTTTTGATCTTGGCGAAATAGGTCCGGTAGACCTTGGCCGCCGCCGTGACATCCTCGATCTTGCCGGTCAGGCCGATCAGACGCGGATGAAAGGCGGGAACATAGTCAGCCAGGCGCTGTGCGGTATCGCGCTCGGGATCAACCGAGATGAATAGGGGCTGGATCTTGGCCGCCTTGGCCTGATCCATCTTGCCAAGCGCATCAGCCATGGTGGACAGAGAGGTCGGGCAGACGTCAGGGCAGAAGGTATAGCCGAAATAGATCAGCAGATATTTGCCGCGATAATCCTTGTCGGTCACGGGTTTGCCGGTATGGTCGATCAGGGAGAAGGGTCCCCCGATGGTGACCGGCGCTGGAACATCATCGGCATTCGAACTCATCAGGGAATAGCGGATGCCGAGCCCCAGGCCCAACGCCACCAGCAGAGCGCCTGCGAACAGCAGAACCGGCCCCATTCCATGCTGTTTCTTACCCTTAGTCGCCATTTCGATCCTCGCTTAACCGGCCTTATCTTTTATGCCAACAGCCGCCAGGCCAGAAAGACCAGAACGCCCGCATTCAATACCAACAAGACGGGGGCCACCCGCTGCACCAGCCCCCCCCAACGCGCCTGGGCCAACTGGCCCAGCCCCGCCACCACGACCAGGCCCGGCACGGTGCCCAGCGCAAAAGCCGCCATGGCCATCGTCCCCGAAAGGGCCGAGCCGGACGCCGCCGCCGCCGACAGCCCTCCCCAGACCAGACCGCAGGGAATGTACCCCAGAACCAGCCCCAAGGCATAGCCTCGTATGCCTACCGGCGCTGCGAAGAGGGGGGAGGCCAAGCCAGACAGGCGGGCGAACAGAGCGCCGCCGCCCACCGCCCCCAGTTTCAACCCCAGCCTGGGCAGGGCATATCCCAGAAAGAGAAAGGCCGCCAGAATCAGCAAAAGGGACGAGAGCCAGGTCAGGCCTGCCGCCGCCTCGACCGACCCGGCCAGAAGGGCCGCCCCCCCGCCCAGCAGGGCATAGGTGGTGGCGCGGCCCAGATGATAGGGAATGAGCAAGGCGCCCGACAGGCGCTGCCATTCGCGCATCTTCTCGACCGGGCAGGATTTCATGCGTTCGGCCACCTGCGACAGGGCGAAAGGCCCGCACATGCCCGCGCAATGGGTGAAGCCGCCGATCAGCCCGGTTAGCAGCAGGCTGGCCATCAAGCCGCCATCGCTGGAAATAGCCGTGCTGCAATGGGCAAGTCCTGTTTGCAGCAGCGCAGAAAGCGTAAGACCGTCCATGGCGACCAGCATACCGCGCTATGTAGCGCCCTTCAATCAAGGCGGACTGAGAATTTCGCGGTTTTTAGTTGATACATGTCAAACGGTTGAGTTTTTTTCTGCCGATATTGTCAATTGTTCAAATAGCGCTGTTCGATATGGGCCTTGAAGAGGCGAACATCCCCTCCGAGACCGAGCTGAAGCCACCCATGGCTGGTCGTTATTCCGGCTGCCCGGTCAGTCGTCCCAGCCACTGATAGAAACGGCCAACTGGTGTGTAGTACCCGGCACGTTCCGCTCTTGCGCCGAAAGAAAGCGGCTCCAGCGTGTCGCGGGTGAAGTTGCCGGGATAACTCTCCGCTAAATAATCTCTGGAATGGGCTGTGGTTCCCATTAGAGCTAGGTGTCTGCAAAAAACAAACTCATCTGGATCAAGCCCCTGGGATTTTGCAAGTTCTTCCAAGAAATAATTCGTCCGCTGCACCAGCTCGGCTTCACCAAACAGCCAGTACCAATTCTTGGCGATCACTTTTTCATCTTCGATCCGGACATACTTTTCCGTCCACCTCCGCATTATGCTTTGAAAAAGGGCATTGGCTTCCGGAGTCAGAGGGGTTGTTAACTCCATATATCCGTAGCTGCTTTGGCAAACCGGGTAAATCCGGGTCGTGCCAAAACGCAGCCACCAGTTGAACCAGAACAGGGAACCGGCTGCCGCCACCGCCAGCATGGCGATGGCGAGCAGACCGGCTTGGATTTTGCGCTTCAAGGTCACGAGTCAGGCTTGTCGTCTGTGGTTTCGAACTGTCTTAGGAATTCTCCAAAGGGCGTGTAAGTTCCAAAGCGCTCTGCGAGAACATGAAATGAGACGCGTTCAAGATTGTCCCTCACCCAGTTGGGCGGATAATACTCTGACGTGTACCACCTATCTCTGCTTAACGTGCCCAATTCGGCAATTTCACTGCAATGGATGCCCCCTCCTTCCTTCAAGGCGCGGGCTCTGGCCAGGCCATCGTTCATTAGCCTTGTAATCTGGAGATGTTCTCCGTCACCGAACAGCCAATACCCTCGTTTAACGTAAATAGCGTCACCTACACGGAACGAGTACCCCCTTTTGTTGCTTTTGGTCATGTAACTTGCGTAAAGCTCAAAGGCCTCCTCGGTCAAAGGCTTTGTAAATTGAACGAGCGTATCGCCATCGTGGCAGATGGGGTATATCCGGGTCCAAGAGTTGCGTATCCACCAGTTGAACCAGAACAGGGAACCGGCTGCCGCCACCGCCAGCAAGGCGATGGCGAGCAGACCGGCTTGGATTTTGCGCTTACACGTCATCGGCGCACTTTATCCGTTGACGACGCCTCCTTCCACACGAATTGCGAGCCGATGATGTTGCCTTGGTCGTCCAGCTTCAAACGCCCCTCCAGGGTTTTCGTCCAGGGATCGGTGGTGACGCAGTCATTGCCAGTCTGAAAAAGTAATCCAGAAAAATAGTTTCGAGGCTGAAAACAGAAGCACCAAGGAGAGTGCAATGTATCCCAGGAACGCAACACCTCCTCTTCGATTGGCGATTGATCTCTCGAGCAGCAGCCCTGTTGCATATGACATCGGTGCCAGAAAAAACAGATAGAAAAAGGCAACGGCCATCTTGCTGATGCCCCCCTCCATTTGTTCGGCAAGTCCTGCCTTGAATATGACGATCAGTGAGTTGGGAAACAGTGCCAGCAAAGAATAGTAAATGCTGGAAATGATTTGTCCTGCAACGCTGCCGTGCCCCTGCCAATCGATGAGGTCGTATCCGTAGTCGGCGCACATCTCTACGAGAGTTGCGCAGACAAGCAGAAAAGTCATTTTAGGTCTTGCCATTTCCAGTCCCCACTTTCACTGAAGAAGGATTAGCGTTCCTTGCGTATCACTCGACCACCTTCAATCGCCCTACCAAGCGCGTCGGCAGCTCTGTCTCGAAGGTCGGGAGAAAGCAGATCTATGTGCTTCTTGATGATAGCGTATTGCTCAGGACTTAGAACGATCTTTTCGCTTTTTGGGTTGATGTCCTTGAACATTTTCGCTTCAGGGAGGCTTAGGCTGTCAAGAACCTGCTCATACATCCTGTTGACCTCCTTCTCATTAAACGTATCGTCGGTGGCACGGCCAAGAACAGACTTGGCGTTTTTTTCGATATGTTCTGGAACGAGTAATTTTTCATACCAATACAGTGCCGTCTTTTCTTCCGTATTGGAAACGCCATCGCTCGTCGCTTTGGATTCAAGTGGAGGGGCATAAGTCAGTGAATTCTCCCTTGTCCCGTTTTGTTCAGTAGAGTTGTTATCTGCAGCTTGTGTCCTCGCGGCAGCCTGCTGCTTCTGCGCAAACTCGGCCTTATAGGTTTCCATGCTCTGCCAATAGGATTTGCGCATCTGCTCGAAGTCGTAGGGCGCTTTCTCAAAAAGGCTTCGGCTATAGGCGTTCTGCTTTAGCACTTCCTCGCCGACCAACAGAGCCCGGCGCATTGGAATGGTCTCGCCGCCCAGCGCCCCCGCAAGTTCGCGCTGAAGTGATTGCGCTTGTGTGGGGTTCGTCTGCGCGGCCCGCCACAGCATGTCGGCGACATCGACGCGGCCCGCATCGCCGTTGGTTTCGACATGATATTTGAAGGTGGGAAGGATGCCCCCGAAATCCGGTGCCTTGTTGATGATCCGCGCCCAGTCCTCATGCATGACGCGCTTCTTGCCGTCGATGCGGTGCCTCTCATCGGCGACAAAACCTGAATTGACGGGTGTGCCCAGCAATCCGCCGCGCAAGGGCACGGGATTCTCCGGATGCTCACGCGCCAGATTCATGAGGTAGGGATTTGTCTTGCGCTCGCTCTTGTCTTCCTCGGTCAGCAAACCGCCACCGAAGCCGGATGATGGTTTCGGCGGAACGATCTGATTGAGTGCTGTCTGGCTGGGCCGCCAAATTTGTTCCGGCACCTGCCGCGTTATGGCGTTGACGGGGGCCAAGGCCTGGCTCGCCCAGTCGCCGCCGGATGAAACCGGCAGAGCAGGTGTGAGCCCAGCAAAGCCAGTGCCGCTGTCGTCGGTTGAATTGCCCAAGGGAACGCTTGAGGGCGTGAAGCTGCTTTTCCCGGAGGGCATGCCCTCCGCGACTGAATTGAAACCACCCATGACGGGTCTCCTGTGATGAGGTTGAGACAAACTAACCCAAACGCAAAAAGCCGCCCGGGGGTTCCGGGCGGCTTTTAGGCGCAATAAGGGCGGTAATTGCCTTTATGTATCCTGCTACGGGTGTAGCGTCAAGGGTTATTTTCAGTAATTGTCGCTGTTCAAATAGCGCTGTTCGATATGGGCCTTGAAAAAACCGGCATCGAGCGGATGACCGGTGGCGCGTTCCAGAATTTCGTCGCTTGATCCCTTGCAGCCCTGGCCATGAACATGGGTTTTCAGCCAGGTCATCAGGGGCGAGAAATCGCCTTGTTCCAGCTTGCCGCGCAAATCCGGCATGGCCTTGCCCGCCGCCTGAAAAAGCTGGGCCGCCGCCAACGCACCCAGCGTATAGCTGGGAAAATAGCCGATGGCGCCGTCGTACCAGTGAATATCTTGAAGGCAGCCTTGCGCGTCGGATGCGGGGACGATGTTCAGAAGGCGGCGCATGCCTTCGTTCCAGGCCTCCGGCAGGTCGCTGACCTTGAGTGCGCCCCGGATCATGTCGCGCTCCAGGCGATAGCGCAGAATGACATGGGCCGAATAGGTCAGCTCGTCGGCATCGACCCGGATGAAGCCGGGACTGACCCAGGTTAAGCGGCGCAAGAGGGCGTCGGCTTGCCATTCCGGCCCCGAGCCTCCCAGCATGTCGCGCAAAAGCGGCGCCAGAAAGCGGGTGAATTCCACCGAGCGGCAGGCCTGCATCTCGACGATCAGGGATTGGCTTTCATGCATCCCCATGCCCCTGGCCCGGCCCACCGGCTGATGACGCCATGCCTCGGGCAGATTCATTTCGTAAAGCGCATGCCCGGTTTCATGGGCCACCCCCATCAGCGATTTTAGGGGTTCGGCTTCGTCATAGCGCGTGGTGATGCGCACGTCATAGGGCGTTCCGCCCGAGAAAGGGTGCGCGCTCTCGTCGAGGCGCCCCTTGGAGAAGTCGAAGCCGATGACTTCCATCAACTTGCGCCCCAGCAGCTTCTGCCGGGCCTCGGGGACGGGCCCCAGGGCCGGAGGGGGCGCCCCCTTCTGACGATCCAGCACACGGGGCAGCGTTTGGGCAATAAAGGCTTCCAGATCGGCGAACAAAGGATCGATCCGCTTTTCCGAGGCTTCCGGCTCGTACAAATCCATCAGCGCCTCATAGGGCGTAACCCCCAAGGGCTCGGCCTTGGCCTCGCCCGCCTCGCGGGTCAGCGCCACCACCTTTTCCAGGGATTTGCGGACGGATTTGAAATCACCTCGAGCGCGGGCCTCGCGCCAAACCATCTCGCAGGCCGATGTCGCCCTGGCCAGGGCCTCGATCAGGCGGGCGGGCACGGCATGGGCGTGAATCCACTGGCGCGACATTTCGGCCAGATTGGCCCGCTGCCAGTCGTCCATATCCAGATTGTTGGCCTTGCAGATCAGCGAGGCCACCGAGGGTCCCGCCAGCAGCTTGTGATGCAGCCCCTTCAGCGTGGCGATTTCCTCGCCCCGCGCGGGGGCACTGGCCTTGGGCATCATCACGGCGGCATCCCATTGCAGAATGGCGATGGCGTCCTCGATTCTTAAAAGCTTTGCGAACAGCTCTTCCAGCTTGTGGTAGGCGTTTGCCGGCATCAGATAAATCCTGGATGGCTGGTCAGAAAAGACGCGATGGCGCCGATATCGTCCAAGGCCAGCAAAGGCCGGTCGAGACCCGGCAGCGACGACGCGTCACTGGCGACGGCTACCACCGAGGCATCCATAGGCCAGATGGGATCGCGGCCATGGCTGGGCCTGTGAACCTCGATCTTGGCATGCGGATAGCGTTTGAAGCCTTCGATCAGCACCAGATCGGCCCCTGACAGGCGGGCCAGCACATCATCAAGGCTGGGCTCATCCCCCACCGTTTCGCGGCAGACTCTGATCCAGCGCTGTGTCCCCGCCACCAAACTGCCCGTTGCCCCGGCCTGGCGCGCCTCGAAACCCGGATCGCCCGGCCCATCGACCGAAGCGCCATGATGGGAATGTTTGACCGTGGCGACACGCAGGCCTTGATGAACCAATTGGGGAATCAAACGCTTCAAGAGCGTTGTCTTGCCGCTGCCGCTGGGTCCCACGATGCCGAAGACTTTCATGCAGGCAACCTACCAAGCCCCGCCAGCGCCGTATAGATGCCGATGGCGGCGGCCTGGGCGACATTGAGCGAACGCTCGCCCCCGACCAGGGGAATGGCCAGCCGAAGACCGGCCTGGGCATGGACCTCGTCGGGCACACCGCTGCTTTCGGCCCCAAACAACAAAACATCACCGGGAAGAAATTTTGCCTCGGGCAGAGGGATGGCCCCCAGGGTTGTAAAGAGGACGAGGCGACGCCCCTCCCCCGCCCGCCACGTCTCGAAAGCCTGCCAGGAGGCGTGACGGGTCACCCGTGCCCTCGGCGCATAATCCATTCCGGCCCGCCTTAGCTTCCTGTCATCCCACAAGAATCCCATGGGCTCGACGATCTCCACCCCCACCCCCAGGCAGGCCGCCAGACGCAAAACAGCGCCCGCGTTTTGTGGAATATCCGGCTGAAACAAGGCCAAACGAGGCGCTCTTGATTCTTCAGCATTTTCTGATATACCCGGCGTCCTTAGCATTTCTGCCTTTCCAAGCCTACCCGCATCGGGTATACGCTGCGATCCATATCCGCGGCGACCATGTTGGGGTTGGGCCGAGGGGGGTTCTTCGTGTTTTCGGGATATCCCGGAACGTCACAGGGTTAAGCGAGCCAGCCTCCCTGGGTCAAGAGCAGACCCGTGGAAGCGGCCTAAGACCGAGGGAAACAGATGGCACATTCCACCACCGCCGCTCCCAGCGGCTCAAGTCAGGGCGAATCGCGCCGGGACTTCCTGCTGATCGCCACCTCGGCCGTAGGCGCCGTGGGAACCGCGCTTGCGGTGTGGCCGTTCGTCCACAGCATGAACCCCGCCGCCGACACGCTGGCCCTGTCCACCACCGAAGTCGATCTGTCGAAGGTGGCCGAGGGCATGGCGATCACCGTCACCTGGCAGGGCAAGCCGGTCTTCGTGCGCCACCGCACGGCCGACGAGATCAAAATGGCGGAAGAAGCCCCCTTAAGCGATCTGCGCGAACCCACCCCCGACAAGGACCGTGTGCAAAAGCCGGAATGGCTGATTCTGGTCGGCATCTGCACCCATCTGGGCTGCATTCCCATGGGCCAGAAGGCATCGGACCCTCGCGGCGACTTTGGCGGCTGGTTCTGCCCCTGCCATGGCTCGCACTACGACACGTCGGGGCGCATCCGCAAGGGACCGGCACCTTTGAATCTTGTCGTACCCAAATACACCTTCCTGACCGACAGCCAGATCCGCATCGGCTAAGACAAGAGGAAAAAGGCCATGAGCGCCCCTGCCTTCAACAACAAGATCATCAAGTGGATCGACGAGCGTATCCCGCTGTTCACCGTGCTGGAACATTCGACCTCTTCCTACCCCACGCCCAAGAATCTGAACTACTGGTGGAACTTCGGATCATTGGCTCTGTTCGCCCTGGTCATCATGATCATGACCGGCATCGTCCTGGCCATGAATTACACCGGCCACACCAGCATGGCTTTCGATTCGGTCGAGCGCATCATGCGCGACGTCAATTACGGCTGGCTGTTGCGCTATCTGCACATGAACGGCGCTTCGTTCTTCTTCATCTGCGTCTACGTCCACATCTTTCGCGGCCTCTATTACGGCTCCTACAAGGCGCCGCGCGAAATTCTGTGGTGGCTGGGCCTGTTGATCTATCTGGCCATGATGGCCACGGCCTTCATGGGCTATGTGCTGCCTTGGGGCCAGATGAGCTTCTGGGGTGCGACCGTTATCACCAACCTGTTCTCGGCGGTGCCGGTGGTGGGCAATTTCATCGTCACTTGGCTGTGGGGCGGCTTTGCCGTGGACAATCCCACGCTTAACCGCTTCTTCTCGCTGCATTACCTGCTGCCCTTCGTCATCTTCGCCCTGGTCTTCCTGCATCTGGTGGCGCTGCACACCTCGAAGTCGAGCAATCCGCTGGGCATCGAACCCAAGGGACCCCAGGACACCATCCCCTTCCACCCCTATTACACGATCAAGGATCTGTATGGCGTGGGCGTCTTCCTACTGGTCTTCATGGGCTTCGTCTTCTACGCTCCCAACTTCTTCGGCGAGCCGGACAACTACATCCCGGCCAATCCGATGGTGACGCCGCCGCATATCGTGCCGGAATGGTACTACCTGCCCTTCTACGCCATCCTGCGCGCCATTCCCGACAAGCTGGGCGGCGTGATTGCCATGTTCGGCGCCATCCTGGTGCTGTTCGCCCTGCCCTGGCTGGATAGCAGCAAGGTCAAAAGTGGGCGCTTCCGTCCCGTTTTCAAATGGTTCTTCTGGCTGTTCCTGGCCGACTGCTTCCTGTTGGGCTGGATCGGCGGCAAGCCGGCCGAGGGTAATTACATCCCCATCGGACAGGCCGCCACCTTCTGGTATTTCTTCCATCTGTTGGTGGTGCTGCCGCTTCTGGGCCGCCTGGAAAAGCCGCTGGCACTTCCCGCCAGCATCAGCGCTCCCGTTCTGAAGGAGAAGGCATAATGTTGCGCTCTGTCATCACTTCGGCCGCTCTGGCGCTTGCACTCGGCGCCAGCCCGGCCCTCGCCTCCGGTGGCGCGCATCTGGACAAGCAGGCCTGGAGCTGGGACGGCGTTTTCGGTTCCTACGACAAGGCCCAGTTGAAGCGCGGCTATCAGGTCTTTCACGATGTGTGCAGCAACTGCCACGGCCTGAAACTGGTGGCCTATCGCAATCTCAAGGAAATCGGCCTCTCCGAAGAGGAAGCCAAGGCGGTCGCCGCCGAACGCGAAACCAAGGACGGCCCCAATGACGAAGGCGATATGTTCAACCGCCCCGGCAAGCTGTCGGATCGCTACATCTCTCCCTTCGCCAACGATCAGGCGGCGCGCGTTGCCAATAACGGCGCCCTGCCCCCCGACCTCTCCCTGATGACCAAGGCCCGCGTCGGCGGACCCGACTATGTCTACAGCCTGCTGATGGGCTTCGCCGATGCCCCCGAAGGCTTCAAGCTGGGCGACGGCATGAACTACAACAAGGTCTTCCCCGGCAACCAGATCGCCATGGCGCCCCAGATTTCCGACGATCTGGTCACCTATGCCGACGGCACCAAGGCGACGGCGGACCAACTGACCAAGGATGTCGTGTCCTTCCTGAACTGGGCCGCCGAGCCGGAGTTGGAAGTCAGAAAGAGCATGGGTCTGAAGACCATGATCTTCCTTCTGGTCCTGACGGCCCTGTTCTATGCGCTGAAGCGCAAGATTTGGAAGGATGTGCATTGAGTGATCCTCAAAGCGACGGCCGCCCCACCAACCCCGTCGCTTTGAGTAAGAAATTAGGGTAAGAGAAAGGCCGTCGGGGGTGACCCCGGCGGCCTTTTTCGTTCAAGGAGTCTGACGATCATGAAGGAAAGCGTTCTTGGCATCATTGGCGGCAGCGGCGTCTATGATATTCCTGGCCTGAGCAAGGCCGAATGGCGCCCGGTCGCCACCCCCTGGGGTGCGCCTTCGGACGAATTGCTGTTCGCGGAACTGGACGGCCAGAAGCTGGTCTTTCTGCCCAGGCATGGGCGCGGCCATCGCATCCCGCCCTCGGAACTGAACTATCAGGCCAATATCGACGCCATGAAGCGGGCTGGCGTCACCGACATCCTCTCGGTCAGCGCCGTGGGCAGCCTGCGCGAGGATCTGCCGCCCGGCACCTTCGTGGTCGTCGATCAGTTCATCGATCGCAGCTTTGCTCGCGTCAAATCCTTCTTCGGCACCGGCTGTGTCGCCCATGTCGGACTGGGCCATCCGGTCTGCGGGCGCCTGGGCAATGCCGCTCAGGACGCGCTGAAGGAATTGGGCATTCCCCATCAGCGCGGCGGCACCTATATCGTGATGGAAGGCCCGCAATTCTCGACCATGGCTGAATCGAATCTCTACCGCTCGTGGGGGGCGCATGTCATCGGCATGACCAACATGCCGGAAGCCAAACTGGCCCGCGAAGCCGAAATCTGTTACGCCACCATCGCCATGGTCACCGATTTCGACTGCTGGCATCCCGACCACGACCATGTGACAGTGGATGCCATCGTCAAGGTGCTTTTGGAAAACGCTGACAAGGCCCGCGCCCTGGTGCGCAAGGTGGCCCCGGCCCTGAAAGACCGTCCGATGGCCTGCCCCAAGGGCTGCGACCATGCGCTGGACAATGCACTGATCACGGCACCCGACAAGCGCGACCCGGCCCTGCTGGCCAAGCTGGACGCCGTGGCTGGACGGGTGCTGAAAAAATGAAAATCAACGGCACACCTTATCGCACCATCTGGCCAGCGCCCGCCGGTCAGGCCATCGAAATCATCGACCAGACGCGCCTGCCCCACGAATTCGTGACAGTGCGCCTGGAAACGATGGAGGAGGCGGCGCATGCCATCATGGAGATGCTGGTCAGAGGCGCTCCGCTGATCGGCGCCACGGCGGCCTATGGCATGGCGCTGGCCATGAACGACGACGCCTCGGACTCAGGCCTGGAAAGTGCCTTTGCAACTCTGGTGGAAACGCGCCCCACAGCGATCAATCTGCGCTGGGCCTTGGACCGCATGCAGGCCCATCTGAAGCCCGTGCATCCCGGCATGCGCCCCGAAGCCGCCTGGGCCGAGGCTGCCGCTATCGCCGACGAGGATGTCGCCATCAATGCCGCCATCGGCAGAAACGGCTTGAAGCTGATCGAGCAGGCCTGGGAGGCCAAGGGCCGTCAGGGTTGCGTCAATATCCTCACCCATTGCAACGCGGGCTGGCTGGCTACGGTGGATTGGGGGACGGCCATCGCTCCCATCTATGCCGCCCATGATGCGGGCATTCCCGTTCATGTCTGGGTGGACGAGACGCGCCCGCGCAATCAGGGTGCCAGCCTGACCGCCTGGGAATTGAAAAGCCATGGCGTGCCCCACAAGGTGATCGTCGACAATGCGGGCGGCCATTACATGCAGCATGGCATGGTCGATCTGTGCATCGTGGGCACCGACCGCACGACGGCCAGGGGTGATGTCTGCAACAAGATCGGCACCTATCTAAAGGCGCTGGCCGCTTTCGACAACAAGGTGCCCTTCTATGTCGCCCTGCCCAGCCCCACCATCGACTGGCGGATTCAAGATGGCGTTGCCGAGATTCCCATCGAGGAGCGAGGTGCTGAGGAAGTCAGCCATCTTCAGGGCCGCACTGCCTCTGGCGAAATTCTGAAGGTTCAGGTGACACCGCTCGGCAGCCCGGTGGCCAATCCCGCCTTCGACGTGACACCGGCCCGGCTGGTCACCGCCTTGATCACCGAAAAGGGCGTCTGCGCTGCCAGCCCCGAGGGGCTTAAGTCGCTTTTTCCGGATCGGTAAGCCACGCTAACAGGGGCCGGTAAAGCTTCTCCTCCGCCTTGCCGCCCACCATCATGCCGATATGCCCAGCGGCAAGCTGGACCAGGTCGGCCCTGGGCAGTTGGGTCATGACGGCCTTGGCCTGAGCGGGCGGCACGATGCGATCCTGGCCCGGCACCACGACCAGCGTTGGACAGGAAACCTCCTCTGGCCTGACCGCCCGGCCCGCCACCTCCCAGCAGCCCCTGAAGGGCCTGTTCTCGCCGTACCAGCCGAACAAGGTTTCCTCAGCCACCTTGCGGGTCAAGGGAACGCCGTCATTCACCCAATCTTCCAGCGAGACGAAGGCCTGGGCCTCGGCCGATGCGGGATCAAGCTGGGAGAAGGCGCGGAACTTGCGCACCGCCAGATCGGGATCGAGGGCGGCAAACAAAGATTGCAACAGGTCGAGCGGCAATTCCCCCACCTGTTCCAGAAGTTGCGTCAGCCAGGGCTTCAGGCTGGAGAGCAGGGCGGCCTGCTCGGCCTTGTCGGCATGGAAATCCCAAGGTGTGGCCAGAAGGGCGAGGCGCGTCACGGCTTCGGGTCGGCGCTGGGCCAGAGCCAAGGCCAGCAGGCCGCCCATGCAATAGCCCGCCACGGCGATCTTGGAACCATGCGCCCGGACCGAGGCGCGAAGCGCCGTTTCCAAGCGCCCCGCGATATAATCCGAGAGGCCGAAATCCCGCTCGGCTAGGCCCGGCGCATCCCAATCGATCAGAAAGACCCGCAGGCCCTGCCCGGCCAGGAAACGGGCTAGGCTGAGAACAGGTGCTAGATCAAGGATATAGGCCCGGTTGACCAGGGAAGGAACCAACAGCACGGCCCCCTTTTGCCCCGATCCTCCGTAATCCAAAAGCCTGGTCGAGCCTTCGGCCCACAGAACCGGGGGATCGGCCAGGGGCCTTCGATAGGGATGGTTCTGCCAGGCATCGATTCCCGCCTGGAACTGGCGGATCTGACGCTCGGCCTCGGCCGCAACAGCCCGGTTAAGCGCCTCTGGGTTTGCGACCGCGAGCTCCGGCGCCAGGCTTGAGAACGGCCCTTTCAAGGACCGCGAGGCGCTTTTCAAGAGCGGCAAGGCGGCGATCGACCCCATCAGGCTGGCCATCTGCACCGCCAGATGCAGCATCAGCGGCCTGGGGCCTTGGGCGCGGGGATTGCGGGCCATGGGGCTCTCCCGGTTTCGTGAAGCCTTGGGCGAAAACGGCCATGCCCTGACTCATGGCCTGAAAGCTGTTGGTCAGGGCGCTCGCCATGGCCTGGGCCAGTGCCGGATCGGCGCCCATGGCCCCCATCTGACGGTTCCACTGGTCAAGATAGCGCCGGGCCAGATCCTGCAGGTCCGGGCCGGGCTTTTCGTCCTTGGGCGGCTTGTCGCTCATGGCCCAACTATCCCTCAAATGGTGCGGGCAAGAAAGAGGGTTCCGTGCCAATCAAACTTCCCCTTGCTGGAATATATCCGAATGGATATAATTCTTCCATGAAACCCGTAATCTTTCTTGGTGACTCGAAAAAGCGACTGAACGAGTTTCCGAAGGATGCGCGTCAGGATGCCGGTTTTCAACTTCATCTGGTGCAAATTGGGCGGCAACCGGACGACTTCAAACCCATGCCCGCGATTGGCGCTGGTGTCGAGGAGATACGCATCCGCGAGGAGAGCGGGCAGTACAGGGTGATCTACACGGCCAGAATAAGAGGCCTTGTCTATGTCCTTCACGTTTTCATGAAGAAAACGCAGGCGACATCTAAGCACGATATCGAAACGGCCAAAGCCCGCTTCGCCGCGCTGAAAGGTAAGAAATGACCAAGTTAAAATCAGAGAAATTCGCCAGCGTCTGGGACGCCATCTCCGATACGCCCGAGGAAGCGGCGAATCTGCGCCTGCGTGCCGACCTCATGATCGAGATTTCCGAATTGTTGAACAAGCAGGAATGGACGCAGGCCGAGGCCGCGAAGCGCTGCGGCATCAGCCAGCCGCGGATCAACGACCTTTTGCGTGGGCGGATTTCTCGCTTTTCGCTCGACGCCCTGGTCAACATCGCCCAAGCCCTGGGCCAGCGTGTGCATGTGGAACTGAAGGCCGCGTAGGAGGGCGCAATTCCTTACTTGTCAAGCGTCCGCCGAGCTGATTGTCGTTCTTTATACTTGGCGATGGTCCGTTCGATCAGCCATTCCCAGGCTTCACGAATTTCTTTCTTTCCTGCCTCGTAATCTTCAATTCGTCCCTGCTCCTTAAACCTTCGTAACTCCAATCCATAACTGTGTCCCAACCACGCTGGCGATTCAAAGCGCGCCTCAAGGCCACGCGCTATCGTCGTTTCATAGCATAGGCGTCCCAGTTCAGGCACAGTGTTATCATCTTGGGCACCATTCATGATGACCGAAACGAAGTGATCAGCGAATTGTGGAATTGCGTCCATCTGATCAATGTTGTCACGATAAACTTGTCTATTTTGATCCCCTAGAGATCTTGCTACAAGACGCCATTTGTCATCGTCGCAGCTCGTCCCTAGGAAAAATCCGCCCTCGGCCGTACTGACTGCGGCATTGGACATGATATTGTTGCCGCCAGACATTCCCATAACCAACATCAAGTCAAGTCGATATATTTCCTTGGCGTTTGTAATGAGTCCTTTGAACGAATTCGCCACCTCGGGAGTACGATTGGCGAGCGGGCCGCCAGCGTTGTAATATTCGCTCTGCTTGCCACTTGAGCAACGAGGGTTTTTCTTCCCGCAATAGCCAGGGCGAAGGGGTTCGATAAGAATAATACCTTGTAATTCCTCCGGCACGAAACCGCTCAATCCATATCCATCTCTATCCCCATGGGCGGTAACGAGGCCGATTCGAAGGCCATCTTCGCGTGCCTTTGTTGGAAGGCGCACATAGGCTCTATGACATTCGCCTTTCGGTATCCCTTCCGTTCGCCCGTCGATCCAGGTGAAGCCGGACTTATCCAGAGGTTTTCTTGTTTCCGGGTCCAGGCAGGGATCGCGCCTGATCATTTCGGGGGTGGCCTCGCTGCTTTTGGGTGGGGCCGCAGGGCGAGTCCAGGTACCGCCGTCCAGGGGATAATCCCCCGCACGGGCTGGGCTGGAAAAGCCAAGTCCGCAGAAAAGGGCAATGACCAAAGCAGCCGCTTTTCCAACCGCCCCCAACCTTGAGCCCCCCCCCCTCCTTCGCATCGGCCTTGGCCAAGGCCGGATCGGCGCCCATGGCCCCCATCTGCTGATTCCACAGATCGAGATAGCGCTTGGCCAGGGCGTCAAGGTCGGGCGTTTCGGGTGGCGGCTTGTCTTGGCTCATAGGGTAAAGACTATTGCCCAAATGGTGCGGGCGCGAAAGACCTTTTGCAGTGCAAGGCCCCTGGCGCTAGGATGTCGGGAAAGCTTCTGGGCAACCCGCCCGGGGAAGGGGATAGCCGATGTCCGAGCCGAAAACCGAAGCCGCCAACCCGGTAACGATCAAGAAATACGCCAACCGGAGGCTCTACAACACCGCAACCTCCAGTTACGTAACGCTGGATCATCTGTGCCAGATGGTCAAGGACGGGGTTGAGTTCCAGGTTTTCGACGCCAAGACCGGCGAGGACATCACCCGCTCGGTGCTGACCCAGATCATCGTCGAGGAAGAGGGCAAGGGCGGGCAAAATCTGCTACCCATCAGCTTCCTGCGTCAGTTGATCGGCTTTTACGGCGACAATCTGCAGCATCTGGTGCCGCGCTATCTCGAAGTCAGCATGCAAAGCTTCGCCCGCAATCAGGAACAGTTCCGCCATATGATGCAGAATACCTGGGGCGGCCTGTTCCCCTTTGGCCGAGTCGACGATGCCAGCAACCAGAATATGGCCTTCTTCGAGAATGCCATGAAGATGTGGGCGCCTTTCATGGCCAAGAATGCCGGCATCATCGAGGGCATGACCCAGGCGGATCAGGCGGCTCAGGCCAGTGGCGAAAACGGCGCCCAGGCGCTGACCGAGCTTCAGACCAAGATCGACGGGCTTCAGCGCCAAATCGACGAATTCATGGCCCAGGCGCGCACCCAGTCCAAGAAGTAGGCTAAGAATTCTGTGGGAAACTATTTTATACCGACTCGAAATTTTCTCTTTCATTCCGGCGAAAGTGGCGTATATAGCGATTTATAGACGCTACGCGCACGTGCCTCTGGCCCACGGGCTCTCTCGGAAGGTTAAGCAACGACGTTGTTGTGTTCTTACTTGTCGCCAACGGCAACTCGTGAGGATGTGACCATGTCCGAGATTGAGCGCGCAAGCGCACTCGACCCCGACCCTTTCCCTAGTCGGCGCATTGGCCCGCATTTGGGGGCCATGCACTGTTCCGCCCGCATTCTGTTGCAGCGGAGCCAGGAAGGCCGTCGCCGATGAGCCAGAAAATTGCACGTTTCCTAGCCGAGCAGCAGCCCGAGACGCCCTGCCTGGTGGTCGATCTTGACATCATCGCCGAGAACTACCGGGCGCTGAAAGGCTCGCTGCCGATTGCCGAGGTCTATTACGCGGTCAAGGCCAACCCGGCGCCCGAGATCGTCTCCATGCTGGCCGATCTAGGCTCGAACTTCGATACCGCCAGCCTGACCGAGATCGATCTGTGCCTGGGCTGCGGCGCCGAACCCGACCGCCTCTCCTTCGGCAGCACCATCAAGAAGCAGCGCGACATCGAGGCGGCTTTCGCCCGAGGTGTGCGCCTCTTCGCCTTCGACAGCCAGGCCGAGTTGGACAAGCTGACCCAGGCCGCCCCCGGCTCCAAGGTCTTCTGCCGCATCCTGGTCGATAATTCGGGCGCCGACTGGCCGCTGTCGCGCAAGTTCGGCTGCGAGCTTGAGATGGCCCGCGACCTGCTGATCGAGGCGCGCAACCGGGGGCTCGACCCTTATGGCGTCTCTTTCCATGTCGGCTCGCAGCAGACGGACCTTTCGCAATGGGACGTCGCTGTGGGGCGCACCGCCATGCTCTTCTCGGCGCTCAACGAAGCAGGGATCGAGCTTAAGATGGTCAATCTGGGCGGGGGCTTCCCGGCCCGCTACCGCACCGATATTTCCGAGATCGACGCCTATGGCGACGCCATCATGAAGGCGATGACTCACCATTTCGGCAACCGCCTGCCCGCCATGATCGTCGAGCCCGGCCGTTCGCTGGTGGGTGATGCGGGAATCATTCAGACCGAGGTCGTCCTCATCTCCAAGAAAAGCTACGACGAGAACGAGGCGCGCTGGGTCTATCTGGACATCGGCAAGTTCGGCGGCCTAGCCGAAACCATGGACGAGGCGATCAAGTACCGCCTTAAAACGCCGCACGATGGCGGCGAGGCAGGCCCTGTGGTGATTGCCGGACCCACCTGCGACTCGGCGGACATTCTCTACGAGAAGGCGGGCTACGAACTGCCGCTCGACCTCAAGGTCGGCGACAAGATCGAACTGCTGTCGACCGGAGCCTATACCACCACCTATTCCTCGGTGGGCTTCAACGGCTTTCCGCCTTTGAAGGCTTATTTCATATAGGCCCTCAGTCGCCGGGCGCTGGTCGTTATTGTCCCTCGCCGGGCGCGTTTCTGCGAAACGCTTGGCCGCCGCCTCAATGGCGGCTGGGAGGCGAAGATTCACGCGAGCCCCCTTTCACCCGGCAATAATTTCCCCGCCCGGCAGCCCCTGCCGGGCGTTTTCTTTTCTTTGGGCCAGAAAAGCCCATATTTTCTGGGCCTGACGCCCTGGCACAGGGATTGCTCCGGACTGAGTGCAATTACCTTCTAGCCGGGAGCCGGACCATGTTATGGGGCGCCTTTACCAACAGCATGACCGCCATGATGGCCCAAAGCCATTGCATGAACGTCATCAGCCAGAACATCGTGAACGTCAACACGGCGGGCTATAAGAAGGCCGAGGACATGTTTCAGACCTCGCTTTCTGAAACCTATCCCAACTGGAATATCTTTGGCGTCAACAAGACGACGCGCCAGTCGGTGGACCGCCAAGGCACGATTCTGGGCACCGGCGGCAATCTCGACATGGCCGTCAACGGTCAGGGCCTGTTCATCCTGAGCACCACTCCGGGCTCGCCCACCTCCGAGACCGATTACAGCTTCGGGCGCGCGGGCAGCTTCCTGTGGAAAGTCGACAACACCGCCACCACCACCACCGCCGCGACGACCTCCACGACCTACAGCGTTGCCTACGACGACACCTATAACAACTCGCTGTCGCGCGGCGCCGAGCCGCCTGCGGCCAATCTGCAGCCAACCTATCTGGCAACGCCTGACGGCCAGTATCTTCTTGCCTTCGCAGCCGGAACCGACGGCACCTTCACGCCCTCTTCCACGCTCTCCGGCCTTTCCGCCATCCGCACGGATTTCTATACTCTGGCCGCCGGGCAGGAAACGCAGAACATGACGCTGCGCGCCAATGTCGATGCCAACACCGAGCGCTCGGGCACTGTCAACTTCTCGCTTCCCGTTTACAAATCTGTCGACAATCCCGACACCAGCGTCACTGACTATCTGTCCGACCAGTTGAACTTCGTTCTGACGGCGGACCCCATGGCCGAGAACACCTGGACGCTGGAACTGACCTGCGGCAGCAATGGCGGTGACGACCCGACGGACCCCCTGGGCACGGCCTCTGGAACCGCCACCGGCACCTTCACACTCGTCTTCGACGGCGACGGAAAACTGTCTTCTGTTTCACCAGCAGGATCCGGCGGCTCCACCTTCATCGATACCACCGTCACCTGGAAAGATGTCAATTACACTTCTTCCGTCACCACGACGGCCACCGCGACACCCGTCACCGCTTCCGATATTTCCATCGATTTGTCGGGCCTGTCCCAGTTGGGCGGCAATAGCCTGATCTATAATTTCGAGCAGGATGGCAACGTCAACGGCTATCTGCGCGATTCCTATTTCACCAATGACGGCTTTTTCGTCGGCAGTTACACCAACAATGAATCCAAGCGGCTGTATCAGATTCCCGTCGCCACCTTCAACGCGCCCAACCAGTTGGATGCGATCTCTGGAACACGCTGGGCCTTGAGCGAAAACGCAGGCGACATCGTGGTCCGCGTTCAGGGCGGCAACGACGAGGGATTGGTGACTTTTACCGCCGCCGCCGTCGAACAGTCGAACGTGGCGATGGAAGACGAGTTCACCAAGATGATCATCACCCAGAAGGCTTATAGTCTGGCGACCAAGGTCTTCCAGACCGCCGACGAGATGACGACCACCGTGCGCGACTTGAAGTAATCGCTTCGCTTATTTATTGACGTCGATCAGGGTGCGCCCCTTGATGCCACCCTTCAGAATCGTATTGGCCAAAGCGGGCAGGTCACCCAGACCAGCGATACCCGTCATCTGATCCAGCTTGTCCATCGGCATTTCACGAACCAAACGGCTCCAGGCGGTCTGGCGTTCGGCAAAGGGGCTGGCCCCCGAATCGATGCCCAGCAGATTGATGCCACGCAAAAGGAAAGGAATGACCGTGGCATTAAGCTCGATGCCACCGGCATTGCCCACCGAGGCGCAAGAGCAGCGATGCTTGAGCGAAGCCAGCACGGTGGACAAAGTGGGGCCGCCCACATTGTCGATGGCCCCGATCCAGCGCTCGGACATCATGGGACGCTTGGGCGCTTCGGATAATTCCTTGCGATCCACGATGGTCGCGGCTCCCAGCGACTTCAGATAGTCGTGCTGATCCGCCCGGCCGGTCGAAGCCGCCACCTGATAGCCCAGATTGGCCAGAACGGCGACGGCAACGCTGCCCACACCGCCCGCCGCACCCGTTACCAGAACCTCGCCCTCCTTCTTCGGGCTGAGGCCATGCGCTTCCAACGCCATCACGGCCAGCATGGCGGTGAAGCCCGCCGTTCCCAGCGCCATGGCGCGTCTGGTGTTCAGCCCCTCGGGCATGGGAACCAGCCAGTCGGATTTAACGCGGGCCTTTTGGGCAAATCCGCCCCAATGGGTTTCGCCCACGCGCCAGCCGGTCAGGATGACCTTGTCGCCCGGCTTATAGCGATCGGTAGCGCTTTCCAGAACGCTGCCTGAAAAATCGATTCCAGGTATATGGGGATACTTCGCCACCATCTTGCCCAGGCCGTTCAGGATCAGCCCGTCCTTGTAATTGATGGTCGTATAGTCGATGCCCACCAGGACATCGCCCTCGGGCAATTGGGCCTCGTCCAGCGAGGTGAGGGCCGAGGAAACCTTGCCCTCGGCCTCGGTCAGCAGAATGGCGTTGAAGCTCATGGGATATTCCCCTTCTTCCTGGTGGCGTTGACATGGTTATATCACGCCCGGGCAGGGGGACAAATTCAGATCGGCTGAACCTTTTCGATCACGAAGCCGCGGTCGGACGGGTATTTCCGCTCGATCTTGGCGGCGGCCTTGATTTCGTCTTCGGCCTCGATCTCGATGTAATGCGTATCAGCCCAGGAATCGGGATACTGCCGGTGATGCTCGCCCTCATAGACCAGACGACGCACTTCCGCATTGTAGACGGCAATCTCGTACGCGCGCGTCAACACCTTCGCCTCCTCTGGCTGCTGTTTTTTCTTGCTTCCAACCTCTCATGAAACAGCGCTTTTGCCTGTGACGGCGATCACAGAGAAGCGTTGAGAGCCGCCTCCAGGCGCCGCCATTCTTCCTCGGGACCCGGCAAGCCAAAGCGCAGCCAAAGGGGATGCTTGGGAAAGGCGCGCACCAGAATGCCCCGGCGCCCTAAACGGTCATACAGCGTCTCGGCCTGCTTAAGCGACACCAGCCGAAACAGCGACGTTCCCCCCAGAAGGGTGATATTGGGACGTGAGAGCAGGGCGTCCATGCGCTTTGCATCCGCTTTCAGGGTCTGGCGCATGGCTCCGATCCAGGCATCATCGAGCAGGGCGGCTTCGCCCACCGCCAGGGCGGCGCCATTCAGGACCCAGGGGCCAAGTTTGCGCCTGAGGCTGGCCGCCATGCCCGCCTCGCACAGCGCGAAACCCAGGCGCAGCCCCGCCAGACCGAAGAACTTTCCGAACGAGCGCAGAACGACCAGGCCGGGCTGCCCGGCCTGCCTGGCCAGGCTGAGAGTGGGATCGGTATCGGCGAATGATTCATCGACGACCAGAAAGCCGCCGCGCCCCGCCAACTGTTCGCCGAAGCCCAACAAACGGGCCGGATCGTAGCAGCGGCCGTCGGGATTGTTGGGATTGACCACCACCACCACATCCGCCCCTGATGTCTCCTCAAGGCCGGATACCTCGCGCAGCCGATGACCGGCATCCCGCCAGGAAACGGCATGTTCCTCATAGGTGGGGGTTACAACGGCGATGCTGGCATTATGGCGAAGGGCGGGCAAAAGCTGAATCAGGCTTTGCACACCGGGGGCAGGCACGACCAGACGAGGATCGGCCAAGCCGTAACATTCGGCGGCGGCGGCGCGCAGGGCGGCATCCGATCCCGGCAGGCGGCGCCAGACATCGGCCCCCAGGCCGGGCATGGGATAGGGCCTGCGGTTAATGCCCGTCGAAAGATCCAGCCAACCGGCCTCTGGGCGTCCGAACCGCTTTTCGGCCGCCTCCAGATTGCCGCCATGAGAGATGCTCTGTGAGGACATGCCTTGGGCATAACCCTAATCGGGCAACGGCGCCAGACGAAAAGAACAGATATGAAATGGACGAATTCCAAAGAAAAACCGGCCTTCCCAGGACAGGAAGGCCGGTGTGGCGGAGGGGACGCCTAAAAACTATTCAGAAGCGTTGGGCGGATCGGAGTCATCATCCCAACCCACGCGCGGCGCCGGGAAGCGGGCGAACCACTTCTTCAATTCCGCGACATGGGTCGCTTCTTCCGAAGCGAAGTCGCCAGCCAGCCTGCGCACTTCGGCATCGCCCGAAGTCGCGGCTATCTGGGCATAGAAGTCATGACCGCGCGTTTCATTGCGCAACGCCACCTGAAGCGCATGATGGGGCGTCATCAGGTAATGCGGCACCGACGAATCGCTGGTCTCGGGCGCCTCGTTGCCGGGCCAGCGATATTCCCAAGGCGCCAGATGCGGCACCTCGATCGATCCGGCCCGCCCAGCCACCTCAGAGGCGTGCTTGCGTGAGAATTCAGCCATCTGACGGAACAGAACGGCCACTTCCTTGTTGTTGTGGGTGTCCATGCCGTCGGCCAGCTCGTCGTAACGAGCCGCCGCTTCATTCTCCAAGGCCATGGCATGCGCCATGAATTCACCAACGTCGTCCATGGCTGTCGCCCTTTTAAAGCTTTTGGCCAGATCGGTCGAAGGATGGGGCTGGGCTTGCGGCACCTGGAAGGAAGCCCGGGTTCCGGCATAGACGATGCCCGACGTGAACATGTCGTCGTCCAAAAGCCGCTGAGAAGCCTCGCGCAGATCGCTGGTCGGCTCGAAGCCCTTGTGCACCATGTCCTTCCAGTCGCGCTGCTCGGGCCGGAAGGTGATGCAGGGGCTCAAGACCTGAATGAAGGAAAAGCCCGGATGCTTGATGCCTTCGGCGATGAGGCGGGCCAGCCCATTGGGATCGCCCGAAAAGCCGCGAGCCACGAAATTGGCGCCGCAGGCCAGAGCAAGCTGCAAAGGCATGATGGGCGTAACGCCAGGCCCCTCGGGCGTCAGATCGCTTTCCGTCCAGTCGGACTCGGTGGTGGGCGAGGCCTGGCCCTTGGTCATGCCATAGACGCGATTGTCCATGACGATATAGGTCATGTTCACGTTGCGTCGGCAGGCATGCAGAAAATGGTTGCCGCCGATGGAAAAGCCGTCGCCATCGCCGCCCGCCACGATCACGGTGACGTCCGGACGCGCCATCTTAAGGCCCGTGGCCACGGCCAACGAACGCCCATGGACGCTGTGGAAGCCATAGACGCTGGTATAGGCCGGAATGCGCGACGAGCAGCCGATGCCCGAAACGAAGGTCGTCTTGTCCTTGGGCAGCGCTAGTTCGGCGCAGGCCTTGGTGATAGCCGCCAGGACGGAAAAATCGCCGCAGCCGGGGCACCAGATGGGCTTCAGGTCCGACTTGTAATCACTGGCCTTCAAGGGGGCAGGAGTTTGGACGTTCATGTTCTATATCCCCTTAAAGCTGGTCAAGATGACGTTCGATTTCGTGCGGACGCACGGGCAACGGGCCCGGGCGATGGAACGACTTGACCGTGCCCGGCAAGTCGTAATGGGCCCGCATGAATTTCAGGAATTGCGCCTCGTGGCTTTGTTCGACCACCAGGATCTTTTTGACCCCCTTCAGCGCCTCGGCCAGCTTGGCGGGCTGGGCGGGCAGCAGCAGACGCAGGCTGACCAGCTTGGCCTTGCGGCCCTTGGCGTTCATGCGCTCGACCGCTTCGCGCACCGGGCCCGTCGCCGAACCCCAGGTGATGACGGCGATTTCGCCCTCGCCCTCGATATCGGCCCAAAGTGATCCAAAATCATGATCAACCAGCTTGCGCGAACGCTTGTTGAGCTGCTTGGCGTGATCGGTATCAGCACTCGACGGCGTTCCGCTTTCGGCATGTTCAAGTCCGTCGGCAGTATACTCGCCGCCCGGCATGCCCGGATAGGACATCGGCGAAATGCCCGAGGACGTGTCGGCATAGCGCTTATAGCCGCCCTGAGCCAAAGCTTCGGGTGTCGGCGTCAGGCGCTTGGTCTTGAAGTCGCGCGGCTTTGGCGCATCGACCACAGCCCGCGATTGGCCCAGCGCCTGATCAGACAGCATGATGACGGGGGCTTGCAGGGTCTCGGCCAGATGCATCGACCATTGGCCGGTGAGCAGGCAGTCGTCGATGGCGTTGGCCGCCGTCACGATATGCGGCGCATCGCCATGCAGACCGTAGCAGGCGATGTTCAGATCGCTCTGCTCGCTCTTGGTGGGAATGCCGGTCGAAGGGCCGCCCCGCTGAACGTCGATGATCACGATGGGCGTTTCCGAAGCCACCGCAAGGCCGATCGATTCAGTCATCAACGCAAGCCCGGGACCCGACGTGGCGGTTACCGAGGGCACACCGCCGAAGGAAGCGCCGATGATCATGTTGACGCTGGCCAACTCGTCTTCGGCCTGCACCAGCGTGCCGCCGATCTTGGTCAGATTGGGGGCCAGCCATTCCAGAATTTCCGTGCCGGGGGTGATGGGATAGGCCGCACAGAACTTGGCCCCGCCCTGCACCACGCCATAACCCGCCGCCTCGTTGCCGCTGATGTTCCAACGCTGGGCAAAGCCCTTCTTGGCGGGCGCCAGCGGATAGCGGCAGGTCATGGGACCGGCCGCCGCAGCGCCTGAGCGAATGCAGTCGCTCGAGGCCTGCATGGCATCGGCCCCCTTATGCTTCAAGGCGTTGCCGACCACCGCCTCGATGGCTTCCAGCGGCAGATTGAACAACTGGCCGACGACGCCCAGCGCCACCATGTTGGCGCGCCCGCCCTTGATCGCTTCACCCATCTTCTTCATGGGAAGTTCAACGATGGCAGCGCCGCTCTTGGCCAGGGCTTCTGGCATGTCGCCCTGCTCGGGATCGGTCAGGATCACGCTGTTTTTGCTCAGCGGCAATTCCGCCGTGAAGCGGTTGACGTTCTGCCAGTCCAGCGCCACCAGAACATCAAAACTGTCAGCCGGGCCGGTCACCGGGACCGAACCGATGCGCACATAGGCCGCCGCCTCGCCGCCGCGAATCTGCGGACCCGAAGACCGGGTCATGAGACCGTAAAAGCCAGCCTTGGACGCCGCTTCAAGCAGCATCTGACCCGCCGTCATCACACCGGCGCCACCGCTGCCGACAAGTGCCACACATACCGTCTGCAAAGTCATTTCAGGATCCGCCTTCCTTGATGGGCCCAAGGTCTTGCCGCCTCGGCCCGCGCCAAACCAAAACACCCCGTTTCGACGGGAATGACCCTACCCTTGCGGGCAGCTTACGTCCACTCCCTTCCTAGCTCTTTTGCAACGCAAAATCAACTGGGCGAATGAGGGGGGAGGGATTTTGCCGCCCAAGGGGCTGTTTTTCCAAAAATCCCATCACCCCTCCCCGCCTGACTGGAAGGAACGGCTGGGTTTAATTGGTTATGGAATACCGAATTTCAAGGCTGAAAATTCAGCCTTCCTGCTGACCATACCGAAACATCCGGGGCAATGAAAAAGGCGGCGCTTTGGCGCCGCCTTGATCACATCTGGGAAAACCAAGAAAGCTTAGATGGCTTCCTTGAGTTCCTTGGCGGGGCGGAAGGCAACCTTCTTGCTCGCCTTGATCTTGATGGCTTCGCCGGTGGCCGGGTTGCGGCCCATGCGAGCAGCGCGCTTCTTGACCTGGAGAACGCCCAAACCGACGAGGCGGATGCGAGCGCCCTTCTTCAGGTGCTTCGTGATCATGTCGACGACGTCGTTGAGAATCGCCTCCGACTGCTTCTTCGACAGTTCCTGCTTGGTGGCAATCGCGGCGGCGATGTGCTTGAGCGTGACGAGCTGGGGCTTGTCGGCGGCAGCAGCAGCCGCCTTGGTCGTAGGTGCCTTGGCCATGTTGTTTATCCCTGAAAAAGGTTGTCTGATGCGTCAGAAAGACCATAGAAACGGGCCAATTTCAAGCGGCAGTACTCAATCCCCTTGATGTTTCAGCTTTTTTTCCCCGGCTCACGGATCGCTTGGGGCGACGACTCGGAAAAACGCGCACGGTCGAGTCTCTTTGAACGATGGCACAAGCCTGATCTTTCGGGCATCCTTTCGTCTGTAGATGCATTCGAAACGGGGTATGTGACATGGCGGCTTTGACCTTTCCGAAAAATTTCTTCTGGGGCGCTTCGACCTCGTCCTATCAGATCGAGGGCGCTTTGAACGAAGACGGACGCGGCCCTTGCATCTGGGACACCTACGCAGCGCAAGGCCGCATCCAGGACGGCAGCACGGCTGCCAAGGCCTGCGATCACTATCACCGCTACCCCGAAGACATCGCGCTGATGAAGGAGGCAGGCTTTAACGCCTATCGCTTCTCAATCGCCTGGCCGCGCATCCTGCCCACCGGCACGGGTGCGGTGAACGACAAGGGGCTCGATTTCTACGACCGCTTGGTCGATGGCCTGTTGGCGGCGGGCATTCGCCCCATGGCCTGCCTGTATCATTGGGATCTGCCGCAGCCCCTGGAAGATGCAGGCGGCTGGCAGGGGCGCGAGATCGTGGGCCCCTTTGCCGACTATGCCCGCATCGTGACCAGGCGTTTGGCCGACCGGGTCAAGGACTGGATGATGCTGAACGAGCCCAATGTGGTGGCCATCTTCGGCTATGGGCTGACCGACCAAGCGCCGGGGCTCAATCTGGGCGAACAGGGCATGCTGAGGGCGCTGCATCACCAGAATCTGGCGCAGGGTGCAGCGCTGCGCGCCATCACGGCGGAACATGCGGGCCTGACCACCGGCACGGTGATCAATCTGCAGCCCTGCCGGGCCGAGGACGACAAGCCGGAAAATATCGCCGCCGCCAAGCGCTGGGACGCCGTGTGGAATCGCGTGCCACTGGATGGCGTGATGCGCGGCAAAATTCCCGAGCTTTTGGCCGAGAAGATGAAGGACATCGTGAAGCCCGGCGACGAGGAAGCCATCCGCTTTCCCATCGATCTTCTGGGCATCAATTATTATTCGCGCATGACCATGAAGCACGAGGCGGGGCGTCCCTTCGACGCGGGCTGGGGCGATGCCCATTGCGAGCGCTGGACCTATATGGCCTGGCCGGTGCAGCCCGACGGGCTTTACGATCTCCTGATGGAGTTCAAGCAGGATTATGGCAACCCCGCCGTCTATATCGCCGAGAATGGGGCGGCCTATGATGATCAGGTGGAGGCGGACGGACAGGTTCACGATGCCGAGCGCGTGTCCTTCTTCAAGGATCACCTGACGGCGGTGGCCAGGGCGGCCCAGGATGGCTGCAATGTGAAAGGCTATCTGGCCTGGAGCCTCTTGGACAATTTCGAATGGAGCTTTGGGCTCTCCAAACGCTTTGGCATCGTGCGCGTCGATTACGATACGTTGAAGCGCACACCCAAGGACAGCTACCGCTTCCTAAGCCAGGTGGCCAAAAGCGGGCGTGTGTGAGGGGGGGGCTGCGGACCTGCTTCTCCCTTGACCGACAAAAGCGGCAAGCGCATCATTCTGCAACGGATGGTGGAGAGCCTTATGGTTGACGTGACTCTTGAATTGCTTGGGCAGATGATGCAGCGCTCGCTCGACATGCAGCGCGAGCTTTCGGCTGATGTGCGCGAGCTGAAATCGCGCATGACCGATATAGAGCGCGGACTTGGCCGCAATGCCGCCTCGGAAACCGAACATTACGCCTCGGTTATGGGCCGCATGGATCGGGTGGACGACCGCATCGACCGCGTCGAACGGCGGCTGGATATCGGAGATGCGTGAGGATCGACATGGACGCCCTGGCCCGGTTGCACGAGCACAAAGATGATCTCTTAAGCCTCGCCAAGAAATGCGGAGCCGAGAATCTGCGCGTCTTCGGCTCGGTGGTGCGCGGTGAGGAGACCGAGGACAGCGACATCGATCTTCTGGTGCGCTGGACCGATCAGGCCTCCTTGACCGATTGGGTGGCCTTCCAGGAAGGGGCTGCGCGCCTGCTGGGCCGCAAGGTCGAGGTGGCTAGCGAAGCCTCGCTGCACTGGTACATCCGCAGCCGCATCCTGGCCGAAGCCAAGCCGCTGGCATGAAAGAGCTTCAACAAGCCCTTTTGTTATAGTGAAGTTCTCGAAGCGAGAGAGTTTCCATGAGGCTCTCCTCAGAGCCAAACAACGAAAACGCGTTCAAGTTATGCTCGTCGAGTTTTTTGAGAACCTTCAATCGCTCAGATGCCGGAATATTTATTTTCGTAAGGCCATAACCGGCTTGCTCATAATCATTCTTGAAAACTGTTTCGTGTTCTGCGAATCGCCACTCCTCCTGATTCAGATTAATCAGACACATTGTATAGCAGCTCTGCTGCAGAAAATGTCTCTTATGCGGTTTGACATGACCCCCAGGCCGATAAATTCTGGAATCCCAGTTTGAACGGCATTTCAGATCGCCTTCATCCAGCACGAAGATTGATACTTGCTTGGATTCTGTTGCGCTTCTAAATGCAAAATACGCCGCAACATACAAAGATTTTGTCCAGTCGAGAAGAGGTGATGGAAATCCATGATGACGAAGGTAGGCCATATAATCGCAAGCAGGAATACTATCGGAATTCAGCGCCTGACTGAAAGTTTGGTCGTCACTTACCATCTTCAATATTTCTGAATGCGCAGGGACTTCCCAAACTGTTCCCGCTAGAGACTCTATCTCCGGCCTGAGAGATGAGATTAAACGGTAATATTCCTCAAAGGGCATGCCTGAATGGTTATTCCTTTCAAGCGTAGTTTTGAGAGGCCAGGCTGAATTTGAGTGCCCTCGAAACAAGAGGGGGAAATCTAGTTTGCATTCGTCTCTTGAGTTGCGGATTTTGATAATTTTTTCCTCAAACTCTTCCCAAGAGCCAAATTCAGTTTCCTGCATTTCTCGGCTCCCAGAATGATTCAGAAAAAATTACTCGGAGGCTTTCCACCGCAGCACCGGGCTTCTTGCCGCGCGGGTTTCATCCAAACGCCTGCGCGGCGTCATGCGAGGCGCCGCCTTGAAATCATCAGCCGCCCCGCCCGCCTTGGCCTTTCTCGCCAACGACAGCAAGGTGTCCACATACAGATCCAGGGTCTGCTTGCTTTCGGTTTCGGTGGGCTCCATCAACAGCGCTCCATGCACCACGAGGGGGAAATACATGGTCATGGGATGGAAGCCCTCGTCGATCATGGCCTTGGCGAAATCGAGCGTGGTGACACCCGTATCCTTCAAGAAGCGATCGTCAAACAGCGCCTCGTGCATGCAAGGACCATCGGGGAACGAGGGCGTCAGTTCAACGCTCAAGCGCGCCAGCAGATAATTGGCGTTCAGCACCGCATCCGAGGAGGCCTGCCACAAACCATTGCCCCCCATCGAGAGGATATAGGCCAGCGAGCGGATCATCACGCCGAACTGGCCGTGAAATCCCTTCATGCGCCCGAAGCTTTTTTCGCCGTCGCCCAGGCAGTGTTCCACCAGCTCGAGGCCGTTCTCGCCGGTTCGCACGAAAGGCACCGGGGCATAGGCCTTCAAGCGTTCGCTCAACACCACCGGGCCTGCGCCCGGCCCGCCGCCGCCATGCGGCGTGGAAAAGGTTTTGTGCAGATTGATATGCATGGCGTCGATGCCCAGATCGGCCACCTTCACGCGCCCGACGATGGCGTTGAAATTGGCGCCATCGCAATAGAAATAGGCCCCTGCCGCCTTCACGGCTGAAGCGATCTCCAGAATCTCGCTCTCGAACAGGCCGCAGGTGTTGGGGTTGGTCAGCATGAGGGCCGCCACCTTGTTGTCCAGCTTGGCCTTCAAGGCTGCCAGATCGACCCGGCCCTTCTCATTGGCGGGAATCGACACCACCTGATAGCCGCACAGTGTGGCCGTGGCCGGATTAGTGCCATGCGCCGATTCCGGCACCAGCACGATCTGGCGGGCATCGCCCCGATCCTCATGCGCCGCACGAATCGCCATCAGGCCGCATAATTCGCCGTGCGCCCCCGCCGCCGGAGACATGGCGATGGCGGGCATGCCGGTCAGATCCATCAGCCAGCGGCCCAAAAGCGAAATCGCTTCCAAAGCACCCTGCACGGTGCTGGCCGGCTGAAGCGGATGTACGCCAGAGAAACCTGGAAGGCGCGCCGCCTTTTCGTTCAGCCGAGGATTATGCTTCATGGTGCAGGAACCCAGCGGATAGAATCCGGTATCGATGCCGAAATTCTTTTGCGAGAGCCTGGTGTAGTGGCGCACACATTCGGGCTCGGCCAATCCTGGCAGGCCAATAGCACCCTGGCGCTCGAGCCCACCCAGGCGGTCGGCGATTTCGGGTGCTTGGGGCAGATCGACGCCGGAACGCTGGGGCTCGCCCTGCTCGAAGATCAAAGGTTCCTCGATCACGAGTGCGCGATTGCCGGTAAAGCTGTTCATGCTCATGACAGCACCCCCTGAAGACCCTCGATCAACGCGTCCATATCCTCGTCGGTCACGGTTTCGGTAGCCGCGATCAGCATCACATTCTCAAGCTCGGGCCAGGAGGGATAAAAGCGGCTGACCGGCACACCGGCCAGAATGCGTCTGGCTGCCATCGCCTCCACCACCGGGGTCGCGGGCTTGGGCAGTTGCACGGCAAATTCGTTGAAGAAGCTGCCCGCCAGCACCTTGACCCCCTTGAGGGCACCGAGGCGCTCGGCCAATTGCACGGCCCTGGCATGGTTGAGCTTGGCCAGATTGGTGAATCCGGCTTCGCCCAAAAAGGTCATGTGCATCGAGAAGGCCAGGGCACAGAGGCCCGAATTGGTGCAGATGTTGCTGGTCGCCTTTTCCCGTCGGATATGCTGCTCGCGCGTCGAGAGTGTCAGCACCCAGCCGCGCTTGCCGTCGGCATCCACCGTTTCGCCGATCAGGCGGCCCGGCATCTGGCGCACGTATTTTTCGCGCACCGCCATCAGCCCCAGGCCGGGACCGCCGAAATTCAAGCCCACACCCAGGGAGGCGCCGTCGCCGATCACGATATCGGCTCCCATGGCGCCGGGCGGCTTGATCAGGCCAAGCGCAACCGGCTCGGTAACAGCCACCACCAGAAGGGCTCCTTGCGCCTCGCAGGTCTTGGCCAGCGCGGAATAATCCTTGAGATGGCCGAAGAAGCCGGGAAGCTGCACGATGACGCAGGCGGTCTGGGCATCGATGCGCCCCATCAGGTCTTCGATGCCGAAGGGATCGGGGGCCAGGGCCTCGACCTTCAGATGCGTGAAGCGGGCCTGGGTGGCGGTCACCTCGCGGTAATGCGGATGCAGGCCGCCCGAGAGCAGAATCTTGTCGCGCTTGGTGACGCGGGCCGCCATCAGGGCGGCTTCGGCCGAGGCCGTGGCGCCGTCGTACAGCGAGGCGTTGGCAACCTCCATGCCGGTGATCATCGCCACCTGGGTCTGGAACTCGAACAGATATTGCAGCGTGCCCTGGCTGACCTCGGGCTGATAGGGCGTATAGGCGGTCAGGAACTCGCCACGCAGCAGCAACTGGTCGATGGCGGCCGGTATATGATGGCGATAGGCCCCCGCCCCCAGGAAACAGGGCACGTCGCCTGGCGTCAGATTGCGCGACGCCATGGTGCTTAGGCGCCGCTCGACCTCCATTTCGCTTAAACCCTCGGGCAAGGGCAGCGGACCCTTTTGCCTCGCACTGGCGGGCACGTCGCAAAACAGATCCTCGACGCTGGCCGCCCCGATGGCTTTCAGCATGTCGGCGCGGTCGGCATCGGTGAGCGGCAAAAACCTCATCGCCAGAATCCTTGGTCAGTGATCAAGCGTTTTCAGATAGGCCTCGTAGGCGTCCTTATCCATCAAGCCGGAAAGTTCGCCGGGCGTGGACAGGCTCATCTTGTAGAACCAGCCTTCGCCTTCGGGCGATTCGTTCACCTGCCCCGGCTGATCGGCAATCGCCTGATTGATCGCGGTCACGGTGCCGCTGGCAGGCGAATAAACCTCGCTGGCGGCCTTGACCGATTCGACCACGGCGGCCTGTCCGCCCTTGGCGAGCGATTTTCCGATCTCGGGCAATTCGATGAAGACGATATCGCCCAACTGATGGGCGGCGTAATCGGTGATGCCCACGGTGGCAGTGCCGTTATCGAAGCTGATCCATTCGTGTTCGTTGGTAAAGCGCAAGACGGTCATGGATGATCCCCTTATTTGAAATAGCGATGCGGAAAGAAAGGCAGAGCGACGATTTTGGCGGGCATGGGCTTGTCGCGCACGATCAGTTGAACCGATGTGCCGGGAGCGGCATGCGCGGCTTCGACATAGCCCATGGCCACCGGCCCATCGACCGAGGGGCCGAAGCCGCCCGAGGTGATTTCGCCGATCACGCGGCCCTGGCCGTCCTGGATGATCGTATGAGCCCTGGCGGGTGCGCGGCCTTCGGGCTTGATGCCGACGCGCTTGCGCTTGGCGCCTGCCTTCAACTGGGCGAGGATGATGCCGTCTCCGGCGAATCCGCCTTCCTCGCGCCGCCTTTTGCCGATGGTCCAGACCAGATCGGCCTCGACCGGGCTGGTGGTCTGATCGATGTCGGAGCCATAGAGACACAGGCCCGCTTCAAGACGCAAGGAATCGCGCGCCCCCAAGCCGATAGGGGCCACACCGGGCTGCTTCAGCAAAGCGCGGGCGACTTCCTCCGCCTTTTCAGCGGGCAGGGCGATTTCATAGCCATCCTCGCCGGTATAGCCCGAGCGCGTGACCAGACAGGCAATGCCCATCACCTTGATCTCGGCGCCGCTCATGAATCCGAGCCTCGCCGCCTCGGGTGCCAGGGGGGCGAAAGCCTCGGCGGCCTTGGGGCCCTGCAGGGCCAGCAGCGCCAGTTCGGGATGCGCCACCACCTTGATCCCCTTGGGCTCCAAAGCCCCTTTCAGATGGGCGATATCCTCGTGCTTGCAAGAGGCATTGACCACCAGCGACAAACGATCGGGCAGGCGCAGCACCATCAGATCGTCCTGCATGCCGCCCCTGGCATTGGTGAACTGGGTATAGCGCTGACGCCCCACCGCGAGTCCGCAGATATCGGCGGGCACCAGGGCTTCCAGGGCCTTGTCGGCCCCCTGGCCGATCAGCGACACCACCCCCATATGCGACACATCGAACAGCCCGGCTTGGCTTCGCGTGTGCAGATGCTCTTTCAAGACACCCATGGGATAATTGACCGGCATGGCATAACCGGCAAAGGGCACCAGCTTGCCGCCCAGTTCCTGATGCAGGGCGTAAAGCGGCGTGGTTTTCAGATCATCGGGCAGGCTCACGGACAGAATCCTCCGGTTACGGCAGAGACCAATTCAGGCGCCCCTCTCTGTCCGTTCGACCTGAAAGATTCACCCGCCTTGAGCGGGCTTACTTCGTCGGTGAGACGCCGTTTTGCGCATGGCAAACGGCCATCTGCTTTCCAGATGCCTGCTTCTCCCGGTCCTTTTGCCTGAGAGTTTCCAGGGGCGGTTGCTCCTTCGGCGCCAGCTCTCGCTGATCTCTCCCGGGGGAAGTGCGTTTAGGCCGGGCCATCCTAGAGGGGAGTCGGGCACAGTCAAGCACCCTCAGCCTAACGTGAAAAATCAAGGACTTGGCTTGCTGTGCCTTGACGTTGAGCGCACATCTTTCTAGACTCGGGTGGATTCGGGTGCATGTCCTCCCCATATCACAACGGGCAAACAGCCAAACTCAAGCCAAGGATAGTCTCATGAAGCAGGTTACCGATGCCAACTTCGATGCCGAGGTGCTGAAGTCCTCGGGTCCCGTGCTGGTCGATTTTTGGGCCGAATGGTGCGGCCCTTGCCGCCAGATCGCACCAGCCCTCGAAGAGCTTTCGAAGGACTATGCCGCCAAGATCAGCGTGGCCAAGGTCAATATCGACGAGAATCCGGCGACACCCTCGAAGTACGGTGTGCGCGGCATTCCAACCCTGATGATCTTCAAGAATGGTCAGGTCGCCGCCACCAAGGTTGGCGCTCTGCCCAAAAGCAAGCTGTATGAATGGGTCGATTCCGCTCTTTAAGCTGCTTTGGTGATTGAAGACAAGGCCGCGCCCTTTATAGGGTGCGGCCTTTTTCGTGAGAGGCGCCATGGACATCATCGAAGAAGCGCAGCACAGGGATATCGAAGCCATGGCCGATCTGCTGGCCTCGCTTTTCGAGCAGGAGGCCGAGTTCGAGCCGAACCACGCCCGGCAAGTGGCGGGGCTGCGGCTGATTCTATCGGCACCCCAAAGCGGACGTCTGTTCGTGGCCCGCCAAGGGGATCGAGTGGCAGGCATGGTCTGCCTGCTCTTTAGCGTTTCAACCGCGCTTGGGGAGCCGGTCTGTTGGCTGGAAGACATGGTGGTGCGCCCTGAAAGCCGAGGCTCTGGCCTGGGGTCGCGTCTTCTTGCCCATGCCCTGGCTTATGCCGAGCAGAATGGATTCGGGCGCGTGACCCTGCTGACAGATCACCGAAACAGCGACGCACAACGCTTTTATGCCCGCCATGGCTTTACGCTTTCCGACATGGCTCCGATGCGACGAGTCTTCTGAATGCCCGCCCCCTTCCTTCCCATGAGCATGGACGAGGTGAAACGTCTTGGCCTCTCCTCTCTCGATATCGTTCTGGTGACAGGTGATGCCTATGTCGATCATCCCAGCTTCGGCTGCGCCCTGATCGGGCGCTTGCTGGAAGCCGAGGGCTTCAGCGTCGGCATCATCGCCCAGCCGGATTGGAACGGCGTTGAAGACTTTCGCGCCTTGGGGCGGCCCAATCTGTTCTTTGGCGTCACGGCGGGCAACATGGATTCCATGGTCAACCGCTACACCTCGGAGAAGCGCCTGCGCTCGGATGATGCCTATACGCCGGAAGGGGTTGCGGGCAAGCGGCCCGACCGTGCCGCCAATGTCTATGCCCAGCGTTGCCGCGAAGCCTTCAAGGATGTGCCCATCGTGCTGGGCGGCATCGAGGCCTCGTTGCGCCGCTTTGCCCATTACGATTACTGGTCCGACAAGGTGCGCCGCTCGATCCTGCTGGACGCCAAGGCTGACCTGCTGGTCTATGGCAATGCCGAGCGCGCCATCGTCGAGATCGCCAGACGCGCCCAAAACGGCGAAGCGCCCCGGTTGATGCGGGGTATTCGCGGCACGGCCTATCTCTCGGATTTCGTGGGTGACGAGGCAGGTCTGCGCCTGCCCGCTTATGAAGAAGTACGCAGCGACGTCAAGGCCTATGCGCTGGCCTCGCGCCTCATGCATCTGGAAAGTAATCCCCTGAATGCCAGGCCGCTTGTGCAGCGCCACGGCGACAAAGACCTAGTTGTCGCCCCGCCGCCCCTGCCCCTTTCGACCGCCGAGATGGACCGCATTTTCGAGCTGCCCTATGCCAGGGCGCCGCATCCCATCTATGGCAAGGCGCGCATTCCGGCCTGGGAGATGATCCGCTTTTCGATCACCATTCTGCGCGGCTGCTTCGGCGGCTGCACCTTCTGCTCGATCACCGAACATGAAGGGCGCATCGTGCAGAACCGATCCGAAGGCTCGGTGCTGCGCGAGATCGGCCAGATGCAGGCGCGCATGAAGGGCTTTACCGGCGTCATCTCGGACCTGGGCGGCCCCACCGCCAACATGTACCGGCTGGGCTGCAAGGATGTCCGCACCCAGACGATCTGCCGGCGCCTGTCTTGCGTTAGCCCTAAAATCTGCAAGAGCCTAGTCACCGATCACGGCCCGCTGCTTGATCTTTACCGCAAGGCGCGTAGCCATCCCGGCGTCAAAAAGGTCCTGATCGCTTCCGGCCTGCGCTATGATCTCGCCCTCGACAGCCCTGACTATGTCGACGAGTTGGCGGCGCATCATGTGGGGGGCTATCTCAAGGTAGCCCCTGAGCATACCGAGCCCGATGTGCTGGCCCATATGATGAAGCCGTCCATAGCCCTCTATGAGCGCTTCGAAAAGCGCTTTTCCCAAGCCGCCGTAAAAGTCGGGCAGAAACTCTATCTCATTCCCTACTTCATCGCCGGACATCCCGGCACCACGGATACCGACATGCTGAAGCTGTCGCTTTGGTTAAAGCGCCACGGCCTCAAGCTCGATCAGGTGCAAACTTTTCTTCCCTCGCCCATGTCACTGGCAACGGCGATGTATCATACCGGCTTGAATCCGCTGACCCCCGAACTCAAAAGCGTTTTCGTGCCCAAGGGCGGGCGTCAGCGCCGCCTGCACAAGGCCTATCTGCGCTGGCACGACCCCGAGAATGCGCCCTTGATCAAGGAAAGCCTGATCGCCCTGGGCCGCAAGGATCTGCTGGCCCAGTTTGTTCCAGCGCTGCCTGGACGCAATGCGCAAACTGGCGGAAAAGCAGGGCGACGTCCTGGCTAATCGTTATTGCCCATCTCGTGGCCGTACACGGAGAAGGCATAGCGTCCAACCGCCACGTCTTCCTTCATGATGTGATTCATCAGCCAATCGCCAAGAAAAACAATGATTGTTTGCGCAAATTCCGGGCTTTTATCCAGGGCGAACTGGTCAAAAATCTGTCGAACTTTCTTTTCAAGGGCACTGTGCAAAGCACAATGTTCTTCGATTTGAGGATAGGCGATTCGCTCCATAAAAGCCTTCTCTCGGGCAAAGTGACTGAGCGCATAATGAACGAGAAAATGCAGGGCATGCATGATTGTCTCTGCGTGATAACTGCTCTCCATATCATCAACAAGCGCATTATAGAGCTGGATCAGTCTTTGATGGTCGCTGTCGATGTCGGGCACATTGACGCGCAAAGCCTCTGTCCACGCCACTTTCGCCAGATCTGTTTTCATTTGCCGTCGCCCCACTCTTTGCCCAGCGATTGTTCGAACTCGGCCAAGGGCACGGGCCTGCCAAAGAAGTAGCCTTGGTACGAGTGACAGCCAAGCTCGGCCAGAAGCAGGCGCTGTTCAATTGTTTCTACCCCCTCTGCAATGACTGTCAGACCTAGGCTTTGTCCCAAAGCAACAATGGTGCGTGCGATGGCCGTGTCATTGGGATCGATCAGCACATCACGAACAAAGGATTGATCGATTTTCAGCTGGTCCAGCGGCAAGCGCTTGAGATAGGTGAGAGAGGAATAACCCGTGCCAAAATCGTCAAGCGAGAAGCTAACGCCCCTGGCCTTAAGCGCGGACATTTTGGCAATGACGTCATCCACATTGGTGACCAAAAGACTCTCGGTCAGTTCAAGTTTGAGCTTCCTAGGGTCGGCCCCGCTGACATCAAGCACGGCCTCCAGCTGTGCAACAAAATCCTTATGGTGAAACTGACGGGCGCTGACATTGACCGCCAGGGACAGATGGGCCGTTTTGGGATTGGCGGCCCAGGCAACCAACTGCTCGCAGGCTCTTTTCAAGACCCAATATCCCAGGCGGACGATCAGCCCCGTCTCTTCCGCCAGGAGAATGAAATCACCGGGCGGCACCATGCCTCGAAGCGGATGACACCAGCGCAGCAAAACCTCGGCTCCTGTCTGCTGCCCCTGTTCTCCAACCTGGACTTGGTAAAAGAGAATGAACTGATCCTCCAGGACGCCCTGACGCAGGTCCGCTTCCAAGGCCGCCTGCCCCATGACCATGGCCTGCGTATAAGGATCGAAGAAGCGCAGGGTGTTTCGCCCATCCTTCTTTGCCTGATACATGGCAATATCGGATTGCTTCAGCAGTTCATCGACTGTCTTTTGGTGGCCGATGAACAGAGAGACGCCAATGCTCGAGCTGGAATGATATTCCAGGCCGTCCAGGTCAAAGGCCCTGCCGAGTGACGCTAGAATTTTCTCGCCAACGGCTTCGGCGGCCGAGGCGGCCTCCTCGATTTCCCCACTAAGGTCTTCAAGCATAACAACAAACTCGTCACCGCCCAGGCGGGCGACGCTGTCGCCTTCGCGGATATTTTCCGTGATGCGTTGAGCCACCTGCTTTAGCAGGAGATCGCCTTTGTCGTGCCCCCGCGTATCGTTCAGCGTCTTGAAATGATCAAGATCAATAAAGAACAAAGCCCCATGGCTGGCCGTTCGGGCACTTGTCGCCGTGGCCTGTTTCAGGCGATCCAGAAAGAGGCGCCGGTTGGGCAGGCCGGTCAGCGTGTCGTAGAAGGCAAGATGCGTTATTTCTTCCTCAGCTTCCTTGCGCTGGGAAATGTCGGTCATCGTGCCGATGTAATGCGTAATTTTTCCCGAACCGTCCTTTGCCGATGAGATGCAGAGTCTTGCGGGGAAGGCCTCGCCACTTTTGCGCCGGTTCCAGATTTCACCTTCCCATGAGCCGTTTTCCTGAAGGCTGTCCCACATGCCTTTGAAAAAGGCGTCGTCATGCCTTGAGGACTTGAGAAGGCGCGGCGTTTTGCCAATCACCTCCTCGGCAGAATAGCCACTAATCTCGCAAAAGGCTTTGTTGACGCGAAGAAAGACATTCTTGGCGTTGCAGACGAATATGCCATCCTGGGAGTCAAAGGCAATCGCTGCGATACGAAGCTCTTCCGTGGCCCTTCGATTTATTCGAAAAAAGATAATCAATATGGCTGATGCCAGAACCAGCCCCGTGGCTGTCACGGCCAGAAACAATCCTAAAATTCGAGCTGAGGCAGCGACCTCGTTATTGGCGTCGAGAAGTTCGCTGACGGTCTCGCTGGAAAGTTCCCCAACCGACCAGGAGGCAATATTGAGCTTCTCGCTCAGCTCCTCCGCCAGGCCATCAAATTCGGGCATCATCTTGTTGCCGATTTCGGGGCCATGGTCGATATAGGCCTTCGCCATCGATTGTCCGAATTCGTAGTAGGGTGTGAAGGCGGCCTCCACTTCCTTGAGCATGGCGACCGTTTCCAGCTTTCCAATTTCTTCGGCCAGGCTTTTGGCGAGATCGATGTCCTGCTTGAAGGCTTCGGCCGATTTCTGTGCTTGGCGCAATCCCTCATCCCTACCGTTTTGGGCGCGCGTGGCAGATACGTCGCTTAGATACTGCTGCACCTGCACGATATCGAGATTGATGTCTTTGATCGCCACAATGAGCGGAAGGCCCTTGATTGTAATTTTTTCGACTGCGTGGCTCAGTTTATCAATTTGAGACGTCTGGGATTTAAACTGGGTGGCGGTTACAGCACCCAGAACGGCCAGCACCAACACAATCAGCCCGAAGACAGCGAGAAGCGCTCGTCGGATAGTCTCCTCACCCATTCTCGTCCTCTCCAGAAGCCTGCTTTTCCCCGTGCCTATTTAAGGCTACTTCAGCTGTTTTGGTTAGTGATTTGTAGGGAGGTCTGTACAGACCAATTCCACGTCTTGTCCCCGATGCAAGTGATCGGAGAAAAATTGTAGCTACGCTATTACGCTGTTTGCTTACTCAGCACATACCCGGTCAATGACACAGCGATGCCCGACCAAAGCAAAACCCCGCCAACCTGTTGGGATGGCGGGGTTTTTATTTGGTTGCGGGGGCCAGATTTGAACTGACGACCTTCAGGTTATGAGTTTGACGGTCGCTTCCTTGTTCCAGGTTGCTGGGGGTTGCGTAAGATAGATTATCGTCCTGTTTCAATATGATAGCAAGTGTGCTAGTTTTTCCAGGCTTGCTGAGGAATGCTGATAATAGCGCTTTCCTGCTTACCCGCTGCTTACCCGGACTTTTGAGATTTGCCATGAAGCTGACCAAGCCCCTTATCGCCAGTCTTTCCCCCGGGAATCGAGATCGCTTCTATTGGGACGAGTTGCTTCCTGGCTTCGGTGTACGCGTGAAGCCTTCGGGCATTAAGGCGTTCATTCTCCAATATCGGAATGCTTCCGGCATGAGCCGTCGCCTCACACTGGGGCGTGTCGGCATCATCACCCTCGACCAAGCCCGCAAGGAGGCGCTTCGCAACAAGGGGTTAATCGGATTCGGCCAAGACCCTGCCCAGAACAAGGCCGAGGCCAGGATCGGAGAAACGCTGGGCGACCTGGCCAATCGTTATATGAACGAGCATTGTGAAGGCCGGTGCAAGCCAAGCACCCTGGCCGCCCATCGCTGGTTGCTGGAAAAATTTATTCTACCTCACCTGCGCACGCAAAAGATCAAGGACATCAAACAAGAAGATGTGGCGCGACTTCACCAGTCGCTGCGCACGACACCTTATAATGCCAACAGGGTGCTGGGGCTGCTGCGGGCCATGTTCAATAAGGCGGAGGAATGGGGGGCTCTCCCGAAACATGGCAACCCCGGCGAGTCGGTCAAACCCTTCACGGAACGAAAGAGGCAGCGTTTCCTGTCCCCGGATGAGTTCAACCGACTGTATTTAAGCATCGACGAATTGGAAAAGCTGGGGGTGATCGGGGTCTATCAGGCGGCGGCCATCCGTCTGCTCAGCCTGACCGGCTGCCGATTAAGCGAGATACTAACCTTGGAATGGAAAGATGTCGATCTTGGCAATCAACGTCTTCTCCTTTCGCGCCACAAGACGGATCGTCGGGGCGCCAAAATGATTCCGTTGAATTCAGCTGCACAGAGGATTGTGTCGGAAATCCCCGTTTTAGCCGGGAACCCCTTTGTCATTGTCGGCAAGGATGGCAGGGGGCATCTGATTAACCTTCAAAAGCCCTGGAACCGTGTCCGCACACATGCAGGGCTTTCCGATCTGCGAATCCATGACTTGCGGCACAGTTTTGCCAGCGCCGCCGTCTCGGCAGGCATTTCGCTGCCCATCATCGGTGGGTTGTTGGGTCATTCAAGCATGCAAAGCACAGCGCGCTATGCACACCTGGCGCAAGATCCCGTACATAGGGCGTCAGAGCTGGTGGGCAGAGCGATTAGCGGCAAAAGAAATCCTGTTTCTTCAGACGGGGAGATCGTTGGACCATGAAAAGAGTATATTTTGCAAACTGCCCTGGGAACGAACTGCCTTGCAGTACTGAAGAGCTTGACCTCATGACGGATCAAGACATCAAAGCTGCTAATTTCCATGTCTCCTGGGTTTGGAAACCAGAATGGAAAATCAAAAGCGATTACCAGTTCATCCACCAGATTCCAGGGTTTGCATTGGCCTGGCAGTTCCTGCAACGGCTTCCCGAATATCGGAAATGGCAGAAACCGTTAGATGAGATGACTGATCTTTCCTGGATTCTTCCTCAGGAAATAAGGAAAGAACTTGGTCTGGAAAAAATCCTTCCTCAGCGCCCGACAATGCGCTTCAGGGAAGAGACCGTTTCCGATCCCTTGATTCCAGCAGACTCTGTGCAAAAAGATTTCACCGGATTTTTGAATCGCATGTCGAAAAGTGACGTTCTTCGACATCGCGAAAATTATATCGGCATATACAAGGAAGTTTGCGTCGATACGGCAAAGGCGGCACTTCAGGACAGGTGGGGAGTGACAGCGCCCTGGGCCCCAGGATCAGAATGCGGCAAGATTGACGAATTCAATCCATTCTTGCCAATCGCCCCCCCGCGGGGACAACCTAATCGTGAAAGCATAATTGTAAACCTGCGCATCCTCGACGCTCGAGCAGAAAGCGCCCATGATATGGACATTATGCAGGCTCTCTTCCCCCATTACAGCAACAGAGACCGCAAGGAAAAACTGCACAAACGGGATGAAGTCATCCTCAAGCTCAGCAACAAGGGCTATCTTGTGTGGCTGAATTCCCCGCCAAAATAATTTGAGGCATAGAACTGTTTGTTTCCAACGGGCTATGATTAACAAGCCGGAACAAACTACCGCATCATTGAGGCAGACAAGCCGGAAAATATGCGAATAATGGTGAGCGTCTTTCCTTTGGAGGCGCTCATGTCAAACGAATCAAAAAATTATGTTGATCTTCCGGCTGAACCCTACCCTGGTTGGCTGGACGAAGCGGTGGATACGGCGGAAGCGTCACGAATCACTGGCGTGCCGATCGAAACTTTAACGACAATGCGCAGCAGAGGCGGTGGTCCCGCCTTCATTCGCCCCAAGAACACACGAATTATCAGATATTTTCGGCGCCATTTGTATGAATGGATGTTGAGCGGCGGTATCAAATGGAACACCGCAGACGATGGCGCCAAAAATGCCGACCCAAACCTGTTGCCGAACCGGTAAGCGGGAGGGAAGCGGCGATGCGCAAGAACCGACATCCTCCGGCAAGGCCAAGCAAAGGCGAGACCGCCACCTTCAAGGAATTTTGTCTTGTTCCAACAACCCCCAGCAACCTGGAACAAGGAAGCGACCGTCAAACTCATGCCGTAGATGAATCAGATTCTGGGAACCTGACTACGTCAATTACGGTCCGCCTTTCAATGGCTGAGAAAAAGGCCCTCCAGGAATTTGCCGCTTTGAATGACGAAAAGTCCTTAGGTGAAACCTTCCGGCAGATCTTACGAGCGGTGACGCAGGATAAGGAGTTTTTGTTCTTGATTGAGTGCCTGAGGCTGATTCGCCACGAACTCAAACGGCTTAATATTCGGCTGCGAGAGGCGGTAGAAACCATCATTGCGTCTGAGTTCCACTCAATCCTTGAACAGATTGAAAAACTGCTTCGCGCTCTGGAACTGCTGATTGGACTGCCTGATGAGAACATTGAGCCCCAGCATAGAGGAAATACTTAGGCGTAGGCTTGGCCGATTGAAGAATGACGATGCCGAGAAAATCTCTCGCATTCTGCTTTCCTTGCCCACCCCCTCTGAGCAAAGCCGTTGCCTGATGCAAGCGCCTCAGCTCAGCCAAAGAGCGTTGGCTGTGCGCGCCAGGGCCGCTGGCGGAAGTGAGCAGTTTTTGAACGGTACGCATGCCGTTGTGAAAAATGTTGGTCAGAGATATAGCCAGTCCGGCAGCAAGGAGACGCTTCGCTATATCGCGCGCGAGCGGGAAAAGGATAAGCGTCTTGGCGCACTAAGAGCGATCCAGCTTTACGACGAATACGGGCTGCCTCTGAGCCATGATCAAGCGCGTCGCATCATTGAAGGGTGGCCTGAAGACGGTGACGAAGGCTCCGTTCACACTTGGCATATTATTTTCTCTCTACCTGCGGATGATGTTCTGGAGATTAAGGAGAAGTTCCGAAAGGTCTGCCGTGACACGGTTGATTCAGTTTTTGCAGACGACTTCTATAATGTCATCTGGACAATTCATGATGATAAGCTTGGCCGCTTGCACGCCCACATTCTACTGCGTGCCAGTCGAGATTTTGGTACCAAGTGGCGTTTTGACAAGCACGGTGATGCCTTTGACACCCTGCGCGCAGAGTTTGCATATTTTGCGAACAAACAGGGGTTCAGAGTCAACGCTTCACGGCGGGAAGATCGTGCACAACTTCGCAGGAGAATTGCCTGGGGCGAAGAACCGCTACGAACGCCACGCTCGCGGACTGGCTGGCATTATGGCAGCACCCAGCCTGAAGTAAGAACGCCAAACTGGTTCAAGACCTATGGCAATTATATTCAACACCCGAAGGCCAGCCCGAGCGTTTTTGCAAAAGCGATTGATGGCTTTTTTATGCGTCCACAAAAACAGAAGCTAGACGATCATCCATTCTTAGAGCATTTTGCCAAGGTCTATAAGGATCCGCACTGGTCGTTTTCCTCCTTCGTCGCCATGTCGCAAGACGGCGCAGATGCTCAAAGGATGGGATATTTTCTTCCGTCCAAGTTTGCTCTCTGGAATTTGCTGAAGCGACCACGGCTTTTCGGCCCATTGCGAGACGATGTCCCGATCGACAATGTCCTTAAAGCATTGGTTTCAAAGCTTCGATCTACCCGCCGACTGGGCAAGGCCATTGACCGGTCACCCGCTCCACGGCAATCGCTGCCCAGCGAAAAGCAGGTGCTGCGAGACAGGAAGATGATGCAGCGCAGCCTTACAAGGCTGGCCGGGCTGGATGAGGCGGTAAATCTGAATGAAGCTCGGGCACAGAAAATTCGCGAGGAAGCCGCCCGGATTGATCGAGAGCCGCTATATATTCGAGGAAGACAGACCGACAATCCTCGACGAGGCGAAGATCTGTTTACTTCGCCCAACAAGCCCAAGCCTCGTGCCGAGCCGCCCCCGTCGTCAGGCGGAATGGAAGTGAAGAAGCAACCACCTGCGCCGCTGCCCTCGCGCCTAGCAGATACGCCAATAAAGCGAACCATACGGCGCAAACTGGATCGGGATATGAATTAAGCTGGAGCGTGACTTCAGTTCTGCCCGTTCTTGGCCAGAACGGCGATCTGCTCAAGGGCAATGCGAAGCTTGGGCGTGTCCAAGGAGCGGGCAATGTCGGTAAGCCTGGCTTCCAGCTCGATCCGCTCCTGATCCGCAGGGCCATCCCCCTCCATGGCCTCGGTCAAATCCTTGATCGGGATGGCCAACTTGTCAGCCAAACGCCCCAGGGTTTCGTAGCTGGGCAGGCTGACGCCGCGCTCCATGTTCGAGACGGCATCGACAAAAGTTTCCGGGGTATCATGGGCCGACTTGTCAAAGGATGGGATCGTTCTTGGCAGTTATATTCCGCAAGTCCAAGCTAGTCTGCTTTGCCATAAAAACGTACGCCACGTTCTTAACCACCCTTCTCCTTCAACAGGTTCAAGAACCGCCCCTATCATTCGCCGAGTGCGGCCAGCTAGCCAGTTTTCTGCTGTCCGTCGTCTATCGGATGTAAGACAAGTTGCTATTCCTGCAAATGCAGAACCGGATTCAGACCCAAGGCCTAACGCGCTGAAAATTAATAGCTTCGACAGATTGCGTACTTGGGCCTTCCTCAGGCCCGCGTGACCATTTTAACTTTTGGCAGCCGGAATATGTGACCATGGACAAATAATCTGTGACCATCCCCAGAAATGGCGTGACCATCGGTTTTTATAGCGTGACCATCGCTAAAAAGGGCGTGACCATTGTTTTTGGCAGAATACAAACCGTGACGGAAAACAGATGACGACCTTCCTTACAGCCGACCTGCATCTTGGGCATGCCAACATTATCGGCCTGTGCAAACGGCCCTTTGCCGCCCTGCGCGAGATGGGCCGGCAGCTCATCGACCGCTGGAACGGCGTCGTGCAGCCCGATGATGTCGTCTGGGCGTTGGGTGATTTCGCCTTTCGCAACGAACGCGCTGCCGAGAGCTATCTGAACGTCCTGCACGGCACGAAACACTTGGTAATAGGCAACCATGACAGCGAAGGCACCATGACGGCCCCGGGCTGGGCATCGATCCAGCCCTATGCCGAGATTGCCGAAACCAGCCCGAAGATCGTGATGTGCCATTATCCGATGCGGGTCTGGAGCGGATCGCACCGCGATAGCTGGATGCTGTTCGGCCATGTTCACGGGCGCTTGAAGCCCACCAGAAACACGCTGGATGTCGGGGTCGGGGCCGACGCCAACGACTTCACGCCGATCACCCTGTCCCAAGTTGTCGAACGCATGAAGCGGCTTGAAAATCTGCCCTGCGAAGGCCGGTTGGCCAACAAGGTGATGTCGGATTGAGAATCAAAAAGCCATAACGACCCCTTACGTTATTATGGCTTTCTATATTAATCCATATTACAATCCCAGCCCATGAAGGAATTCGGCAGCTACGATCTGGATGCTTACGGGCGGCTGGGCTATCGCCCGGCGGTGCCGCCCTTTCCCAAACTGGACGACGTGTGGGAGCGTTTGCAGGGGGCCGAAAGTGCCATCGGCGAGTTTGATCGGGCGCTGTCGGCCTTCCCGGTGCCCGGCATCTTGGGCAGCCTGTTCGGCAGGTCCGACGCCGTTCATTCTTCCACCGCCGAAGGCTGCACCACCACCTTTGGCGATTTGTTGGAATTCCAGTCGGGCTTGAGGCAAGCCCCCGACCCTGAAGACGCCCGCACGGTTGCCGCAACGGCGGACGCTTTCGACGCTCTGTCTCAAAAGAAGGGCGATCCGCTGACGGCGGCCAAAAGCATCCATCGCCGTCTGTTCCCGGGCAAGGATGGCGGCAAGCTGAAAACCATTCCCAATGGTGTCGCCGACCAGGATCGTCCGGGCGGCTATTTCCTCTATACCCATCCCGAGCGGCTGCAAGAAACGCTTGCCGCCTGGAAGCTGCTGACGATGGATAGTGCCAAGCGGCCGGAACTGGTGCGCCAGGCCCTGTCGCATTGGATGTTCGAACATATCCACCCCTTCCCGGACGGCAATGGACGCATCGGGCGTTTGCTGGTGCCGTTGGCGATGAGTTGGAAGGGTGCTACGCAAAACGCCTGCGCCTTCCTGGGCGAGGGTGTGCGCCAAAACAAGGGGCTTTATGTCGAGGGGCTGAAGGCGGCCAGAAGCACGGGCGACTTCGCACCTTGGACGCGTACCTTCCTGGCCTTGGCCGAACAAACAGCCAGGGCCAACCAGAACCGCTTGTCCAAGCTGGCGGGGCTAATGGCAAGCTGGCAGAAGGCGACGGCGAAGTTCCGCTCGCATTCGCTGGTGCATCCGCTGGTGCCCTGGGCGTTGACGCACCCGAAATTCACCGTCAAGGATGCCCAGACCGGCATCGGCACCGGCAGCTTCGCCAGCGTCAACGAAGCGGTGGCGAGGCTTGAAGAGTTGGGGCTGGTCGAGGTGGCAGGGCAGCGCAGCCGCGACCGCCTGTTCGTCGCCAAGGCGGTGATCGAGTTGTTTGAGCCCTGACCCGCTGAAAAAAAATGTAAGACAATTTGCTATTCCTGCAAAAGCAGAACCGGATTCAGACCGAAGGCCTAAGGTGCTGAAATGTAAGTGCTTCGGCGAATGGCATAGAAGGGCCGTCCGTTGGCCCATGTGACCATTTTAACTTTTGGCCTGCGAAAATTGTGACCATGCCGAAAAAAGCTGTGACCATGCCCAAAATTGGCGTGACCATCGGTTTTTATGGCGTGACCATAGAGAAAAAGAGCGTGACCATGATTTTTAGTGCCAAGGCCCTTCTGGCGGCTCAAATCCGCCCGTCAGGGGCGGGCGCGCTTCACTCCGCACTATTGTCTTTGTTTTCAATGAGGTAATGGTAATCTTGGGAGGAACAGAGGAGATAGGCGATGGCTTTATATGATGACCCTCAGGGCGAGCGGCCTAGGAAGCACAGCCCTATCCAATATCCCGGTTTCATTTCACCGGTTGCCGACGCCTGCTTCGGCACGGAGGATCAGTAGAGATGGATGACGAAATCAAGGACATGATTCTGAAGTGGTCTGGACCACCAGCGGAACCCGGCACCATCAAGTTCGTCGGCCTCCTCGCGCCGAACACCAATATCCGCCCTAAAGAGCGACTGACGGATGAAGAGATCCGCCAGATGCATCTGGCCAACTGGGGCAATGTTGGCGTCACCTGGAAGCTAGATTGAATGAGCGGCACTCTGATGCTTTGGGCTGTGATGGCGCTCTCCGGCGTGCGATCCGCACGGAAAGCGTAAAGGGAAGCGGCTGGCATGTTTGATTATTCTGACGATTCGGATACATAGAGGCAGATCATGCGCCCCGTCTTCATCGACCTCGAAGCCTCATCCCTGAACAAGGGCTTTGCCGATGTCGAACTGGCCTATGACGTTTTCCGCAAGCAAGAACACCAGAGCCCGGGCGAACGTAAGGCAGCGATGAAAGACGCTTCGCAACAATATATTGCGGCTGAACAGCTCGCCTGCAACCTGGCACCCATCACCCACTCGGCCCTGGCCGATGCGCTGCATCACGCCGTGTTTTATCTGCTGCTTCGCCCGGGCGGAGATAGACCGGACGCGGTCGAGACGATGAAGCGGGAGATTGAGAAGGTGATGGTGTTTGCAACATCGGCAAAGGAGGACTCGACCCTTCCGGCAACTTGCAGATGATGCTGATAAATGTACAATCATCGTTTGCAGGCCGACGACAGCCATCAGGAGCAACTCGCTTTGGCAAACCGCGCCACTGCCAGAACTCAGGAAGAAAGGGTGATTGCACTTGGACCGGGGCTAACGCCAATCCCGGAGAGACTTCTGCTTGCCCATGCTCAAGGCAAGGTATTGTTTCTGGCTGGCGCAGGAATATCCCTTCCTGCCGGTTTACCTGATTTCCGCGACCTCGTTGTAAGGGTCTACGGCAGACTCGATCCCATGGTTCACGGCATCATCCGAGACATCCCGCGAACGGCTTGTAACCAATGGCTTCCAAACATCAGCGGACTGAACGATCAGCAAACAGCCGAGGTAAAGCGCTTTATAAGCGGCGATTACGATGTTGTCCTGGGGATGCTTGAGAGACGGTTCGACAGCCCAAATTTCGAAGGGCGCCGAGTGAGAGAGGAAGTCAGGGACCAATTGCTACACAGGGGCATCAAACCGGCGGGCATTCACAAAACATTGGTGCGGCTGGCTGACCGTGGTGGGGCAACTGCAATAGCCACGACAAATTTTGACCTACTTCTTGAAGATGCCGCCAGGCAGATGCGGACCGATGTACAATCCTACTCACTTGGGAGTATTCCCCGTCCCGGACTGAGACGTGACTTTGCTGGCATCTTTCATATTCATGGCGCCTTGGAAAGAGACATCAAGAAAATCTCTGACCTTATTATATCAGACAGAGACTTCGGGGAATTCTATCTGCGTCGGCGCGTAGTCCCAGATTTTATCTACGATGCCGCCCGTCTGTATCACCTTGTTCTTATCGGCTACAGCGCCAATGACCCCCCTATGCGCTACCTTTTCAATGCGGTTGCGGCAGACGGTACGCGCTTTAACGATCTTAAGGAGAGGTTCACCTTTTTTGGAACAAGCGCCTGACCTGAGCCCCTCGTTTTCCTCCATTTTTTGGTAGAGTCCGTCATCCAGAGGAGACGGACGATGAAGCGCAGTCGGTTTACGGAAGAGCAGATAATCGGGATTCTGAAGGAGCAGGAGG
>PDZW01000022.1 GCA_002753155.1 Alphaproteobacteria bacterium WMHbin7 | reverse complement strand
AAATCGAACCCCATGCCCAACTTCAAGGGCACGCGCTTTGCCAATGCCCACGAGACGCTGATCTGGTGCTCGAAATCCAAGGAAGCCCGCGTCACCTTCAATTACGACAGCATGAAGGCTCTGAACGAGGGGCTTCAGATGCGCTCGGATTGGACGTTGCCCTTGTGTACAGGCGGCGAGCGCCTGAAGGTGAATGGCGAGAAGGCCCATCCCACGCAAAAGCCCGAAGCCTTGCTCTATCGAGTGCTGATGGCGACCACGCGCCCGGGCGAAGTGGTGTTGGACCCCTTCTTCGGCACCGGCACAACAGGGGCTGCCGCCGTACGACTGGGCCGCCATTTCATTGGGCTTGAGCGCGACGCCGACTATGCCACCCTGGCCCGCGCCCGCCTTTCCGGTCTGACACAGGCCGCCGAAACCGAATTGCTGGTGACACCCTCCAAAAAGACCGAGCCGCGCATTCCCTTCGGCATTCTGGTCGAGCGCGGCCTTTTGGCCCCGGGACAGGTTCTCACCTCGCCCGACAAGCGCCATACCGCCCGCGTGCGCGCCGACGGCACGCTGATTTCGGATCGTCACCGCGGATCAATTCATCAAGTGGGGGCTTTGGTGCAGGGCGCTCCGGCCTGCAATGGCTGGACCTATTGGCTCTTCGAGGCCAAGAAGGGCAAGCTGGCGCCGATTGATCTTTTGCGCCAGCAGATCAGAGACGAAATGGCTTCGGCCTAATTTTTTCGGCTCTTCGACGTTTGATGTGGAATTGAGCCAGATGGCCGACATGAATTTTACCTCATCCAGAGGAGGGCCGAAGGCCCGTCTCGAAGGATGAGTATCTGTCAATGCTCGGCTCTTTTCCTTCGCCCACCCTTCGAGACAGCCGCTTCGCGGCTTCCTCAGGGTGAGGAATCATGAGAGCCTTTTTCCATTTGACACATCGAAGTGCCATTTTTTCTGAGAACGTCGCCCGCCAGATACAGCGAGCCGCAGATCAGCACGCGGGCTGGCGGGCCGCCGTAACTGGCCAGCTTTGCCAGCGCCGCCTCAAGCCCTTCGCTGCTTTCAGCATACAAAAGCCCCTCGCCCTTGGCGATTGTCACGATGTCATCGGGGGCGATGAAATCCTCACCCTCGATGGGTACGGCAATCAGGCGCTCGGCCCTGGCCGCCAGAGGCTTCAAATAACCCTTGGCATCCTTGCGCTTTAGCATGCCAAAGATCATCAACAGGGGGCGGTCCTTCCATTCGCGGGCCTGCAGCGCGATCGCCTTGGCCGCGTGCGGATTGTGCCCGCCGTCCAGCCAAAGCTCCCAACCTGCGGGCAGCCGACTTGCCAACTTTCCCTGGGTTAAAGGCTGCAAGCGGGCGGGCCATTCCACCGTTTTCAGGCCCAACGCCATGGCCGATGCCGGAATGTCGAAACCCTCCAGCCGCTCGGCTGCCGCCAGGGCCAATCCCGCATTGTGCAACTGAAAGATTCCTTGAAGTGCTGGTGCCGCCATCGGACCAATCGTGCCCGACTTTCCCTGGAACACCACGCCCTCGGGATGGGTGCGCAAGAACCAGTCTCGGCCTTCCAGCCACAAGGGCACACCGAAGGACAGCGAGCGGGCCTCCAGCACCTTCATGGTGGCGCGTTCCTGCTTGGCTGCCACACAACCCACGCCGTATTTCATGATCGCCGCCTTCTCGGCTGCGATGGCGGCCAGCGTGTCGCCCAGATACTCCATATGATCCATGGCGATGGGAGTCAGCACAGTCAGGGCCGGGCGCTCGACCACATTGGTGGCATCCAGCCTGCCGCCCAGTCCGGTTTCCAGAATCACGATATCGGCGGGCGTTTCGGCGAAGGCCAGAAAGGCCGCCGCTGTCGTGGCTTCGAAGAAGGTGATGGGCTGGCCGTCATTGGCCTTCTCGATTCGTGTCAGCACGTCTTGCAAATAGGCGTCGTCGATGGGCAAGCCCACCAAACGAATACGCTCGTTAAAGCGCACCAGATGCGGTGAGGTATAGACGTGAACCCGGTAGCCTGCCGCTTCCAGAATGGCGCGAAGAAACGCCACCACCGAGCCCTTGCCGTTGGTGCCCGCCACATGAACCACGGGCGGCAGTTTCTTGTGGGGATCATCCAGGCAAGAGAGCAGCCTTAAGACGCGCGCGAGGTCAAGATCGATCTCGGCAGGATGCAGATGCCGAAGGCGCGCCAGAATCTGCTCAGGCATCGGCCCTGGCCAGCATCAGCACCTCGCCGGCGGGCCCCTTGTTGCGCAGAATCGAGAAGATGCGGATCAGCATGTCGCGCAACTGGTGGCGATGCACCACCATGTCCACCATGCCATGCTCTTCCAGATATTCGGCGCGCTGGAATCCCTCGGGCAGTTTTTCGCGGATGGTGTTCTCGATGACGCGAGCCCCGGCGAAACCAATGACAGCCCCCGGCTCGGCGATCTGAATGTCGCCCAGCATGGCAAACGAAGCGGTTACCCCGCCCGTGGTGGGATCGGTCAGCAGCACAAGATAGGGCAGTCCCTTTTCCTTGACCTTGTCGACGGCCACGGTGGTTCTGGCCATCTGCATCAGGGACAGAATGCCTTCTTGCATGCGCGCCCCGCCCGAGGCGGGAATCAGCAGCAGGGGCGAATCTTGAATCACCGCCAGTTCGGCTGCCGCCACGATCCCCTCGCCGACGGCGACCCCCATCGAGCCGCCCATGAAGTCGAAATCGAACCCGGCCACCACCACATTCATGCCACCCATGCGGCCATGGGCCACAATGATGCCGTCCTGCTCGCCCAGGCGGGCGCGCGATTCCTTCAAGCGTCCGGCATAGCTTTTCAGATCCTTGAAGCGCAAAGGATCGTCGGGCGTCTTGGGTAATTCGATGCGCTGATAAAGCCCCTCGTCGAACAGCATGGCAAGACGGCTTTTGATCGACAGGCGCAAGTGCCCGTTGCAATGGGTGCAGACGTTCCAGTTCTTCTCGAGATCGCGATGAAAGACCATCTGGCCGCAGGCCGGGCATTTCTGCCACAGATTGTCGGGAACATCCTTCGACTTCACCAGTTTCTGGATCTTGGGCCGGATATAATTGGTGAGCCAGTTCATGGTTCTCTCTCCACTTGCCTATTGGCGTGCCGTACGCACGCCCTTTGCCAGTTCGGCAACGAACGCATGCACCAGGGCAGCATCGCCCCTGGCGACCTTCTCGACCACAGCCGAGCCAACCACGGCGGCATCGGCATGTCTTGCCACGGCTGCCGCCTGCTCGGGCGTTCGGATGCCAAAGCCCACCGCCACCGGCAGTGGGGTGAAGCGGCGGATGCGCCGAACGGCATTCTCGATCGCTTCCTCACTGGCCGAAACCGTCCCGGTAATCCCGGTAATCGAGACATAATACACGAAACCCGAGGCCTTGGTCAGCACCACCGGAAGCCTTGCCTCGTCGGTGGTGGGGGCGGTCAGGAAGATGAAATCGATGCCGGAACGAGACAACGGCACCAGCAGTTCATCGGCTTCCTCGGGCGGCAGATCGACGATGATCATGCCGTCGACACCTGCTTTCGCCGCATCCTTTGCAAAACGCTCGGGTCCGTAGATATAGACCGGATTGTAATAGCCCATCAGCACGATTGGCGTTTTTGCATCCTGCTTTCTGAAAGTCTCGACCATGCCAAGAACGCCCGCCAGCGTCATGCCCGCTTCCAGAGCGCGCTTCGAGGCCTGCTGAATGGCCGGGCCATCGGCCATGGCGTCGGTAAAGGGCATGCCCAGTTCGATGATGTCGGCCCCGGCCGCGGGCAGCCCGTTCAGGATGGCCTGCGAGGTCAGGATGCTGGGATCACCCGCCGAAGTGAAGACCACCAGGGCGGCCCGGTTCTGGGCCTTTAAGTCGGCGAAGCGCTGGGACAGGCGGCTCATGACACGCCTCCCTCGCCCCGGAATTTGGCCACCGTGGCGATATCCTTGTCGCCCCTGCCGCTCAAATTCACCACCATCAAATGATCCTTGGAGAGAGTGGGTGCCAGGCGCTGGGCATAGGCAAAGGCATGGGCCGATTCCAAGGCGGGAATGATGCCTTCCAGGCGCGTCACCAGACCAAAGGCATCCAGCGCCTCTTCGTCGGTCGCCGAGACATAGGTCACGCGCCCGTTTTCCTTCAGCCAGGAATGTTCAGGCCCGATGCCGGGATAATCGAGACCGGCAGAAATGGAATGCCCCTCCTCGATCTGCCCGTCGTCATTCATCAAAAGATAGGTCCGGTTGCCGTGCAACACGCCCGGGCGCCCGCCCGCCAGCGAGGCGGCATGCAGCTTGTCCAGCCCATGTCCCGCCGCCTCGACGCCGTAGATCGCCACACTCGTCTCGTCCAGGAAGGGATGAAACAGCCCCATGGCGTTAGAGCCGCCGCCGATGCAGGCCACCAGAGAATCAGGCAGGCGGCCCTCCTGGGCTTGCATCTGGGCGCGGGTCTCGTCGCCAATCACGCATTGGAAATCGCGCACCATGGCCGGGTAGGGGTGCGGCCCGGCCACAGTGCCGATCAGATAATAGGTGTCATCGACCCGGGCCACCCAGTCGCGCAGGGCCTCGTTCATGGCATCCTTCAGCGTGCCCGCCCCTGCGGTGACGGGACGCACCTCGGCGCCTAGCAGCTTCATGCGATAGACATTGGGCGCCTGGCGCTCGATATCCGTGCAGCCCATGAAGATGCAGCAATCCAATCCCATCAAGGCGCAGGCGGTGGCGGTGGCGACACCATGCTGTCCGGCCCCGGTTTCGGCGATGATGCGTTTCTTGCCCATGCGCTTGGCCAGCAGAATCTGGCCCATGCAGTTGTTGATCTTGTGGGCACCGGTATGGTTGAGGTCTTCGCGCTTCAGATAGATTTTGGCCCCGCCCCAATGGGCCGAAAGCCTGGAAGCGTGATAGAGCGGGCTGGGACGCCCGACATAATGGGTGAGCAGATTGGAAAGCTCGGCCGTAAAACTGGGATCGTTCCTGGCCTCGCCATAGGCTTTCTCGACCGACAGAATGAGGGGCATCAGCGTTTCGGCAACGAAACGGCCGCCGAAGATGCCGAAATGACCACTGGCGTCGGGGCCGCTGCGCAGGGAATTCTTGATCGGATCAGCCATGATGGGTCACTTGGTAACGGGTGAACACGGCCCGAATTGCCTCGGGTATGGAAACCGGGCGTTGTGTAGCACGATCAGCGAAAACATGCACCCAATGTCCCATGGCCGAGGCTTGGCTTTCGCCATCGGCGAATAGGCCCAATCCATAACGCACGCTTGAGCGACCTAGATGTTCGATGCCAAGCCCCGCCACGATGTCTCCGGGATAACCCAGGGCTTTTAGAAAGCGGCACTGTGACTCGGCGGCCAGAACGATCTCGGGCTCATGAAAGCCTTGATAGTTTGCCTTCTCGGCCAGGAACTTCAAGATGACCGCCTCGAAGAAGCGGTAGTACTGAACATTGTTAAGATGGCCGAACATGTCATTGTCGGACCAGCGTGTCGGAAGATTGATCCGATAGGGGAAATCCTCGAGGCGAGGCGGCGGCAGTCGCGTCATTGCGCCGTCCAGCCGCCATCCACGGGCAGCGAGGTGCCGGTCATGTTGGAGGCGCCGTCCGAGCACAAAAAGACGGCCAGCGCACCCAACTGATCGGGCATGGTAAAGCGCAGCGAGGGTTGTTTTTCGGCGAGCAAGCGCCGCCCGCTTTCCTCGATATCGATGCCTGCTGCCTCCGCCCTTGCAACGATCTGGGCTTCGACCAGGGGTGTGCGCACCCAGCCGGGGCAGATGGCATTGACCGTGATGCCCGTGGTCGCCAGTTCCAAAGCCACCGTCTTGGTCAGCCCGACCAGCCCATGCTTGGCCGAGATATAGGCCGCCTTGTTGATCGAGGCGACCAGGCCATGCGCCGAGGCGATATTGATGATGCGCCCCCAGTTGCGCTGCTTCATGCCGGGCACGGCGGCACGAATGGCGTAGAAGGGGGCCGAGAGATTGATGGCGATCACCGCCTCCCACTTTTCAGGCGGGAATTCCTCGATGGGGGCCACATGCTGGATACCGGCGTTATTGACCAGAATATCCACCGCGCCCAGCTTGGCCTCGCTTTCACGAATCATCGCCTCGATCTCGCCGGGCTTCGTCATGTCGGCGCCGTGATAGAGCGCTCGCACCTTGAATTCCTGCTCGATGCCTGCCCGCAGAGCTTCGATCTCGCCCTCCTTGCCAAGACCGTTCAGCACGATATTGGCTCTGCCCGCCGCCAGGGCGCGGGCGATGCCCAGCCCGATGCCACTGGTCGAACCGGTGATGACGGCAGATTTTCCAAGAAGCGACATGCAGCACCCCACTTGACGCAAAAACGGGAGACGGCCCTTCAGGCGGTCTCCCGTTTATAGCTGAACCTTCAGGCTCGATCCAGTTAGGCTTCGGCGGCTTCTTCGTCCTCGGCCACCGGACCTGAATCCTGGCCCTTGGCCGAGGTATCGCGGTCCACCAGCTCGATCACGGCCATCGGCGCGCAATCGCCATAGCGAAAACCTGCCTTGATGACGCGGGTATAGCCGCCCTTGCGGGTCTTGTAGCGCTCGGAGAGGGCCGCGAAAAGCTTGCGAACGATCACCTCGTCGCGCAGGAAGTTCAGCGCCTGGCGGCGGGCATGCAGATCGCCCCGCTTGCCCAGCGTGATCATCTTCTCGACGATGGGGCGCAGATCCTTGGCCTTGGGCAGCGTGGTCTTGATCTGCTCGTGCTTCAGAAGAGAAGCGGCCATGTTGGCGAACATCGCCATGCGGTGTTCGGTGGTGCGGTTCAGCTTGCGGCCGGATACGGCGTGACGCATGTCGCTTTACTCCTCTAGATCTGGCCTTCCGCGGAAGGTCCGATTGCACATCCCATCGCCTCGGTTTTCCCTAAAGTGCGACAGGTACGGATCACAACGATCCAAAAAATCTATCGGCGCGACGCTGGGGTTGGCGGGGCGGCCAGCGTTGCGCCGATCAAAGAAATCAATACGGCTCTTCCAGCTTCTTGGCCATGTCCTCGATATTTTCGGGCGGCCAGCCGGACACTTCCATGCCCAGATGCAGACCCATGTGCGACAGCACCTCCTTGATCTCGTTCAAGGACTTGCGGCCGAAATTGGGCGTGCGCAGCATCTCGGCTTCGGTCTTCTGGACCAGATCGCCGATATAGATGATGTTGTCGTTCTTCAAACAGTTGGCCGAACGGACCGACAGTTCCAGCTCGTCGACCTTGCGCAGCAGATTCTTGTTGAAGGGCAGATCGTCCTTGCTCTCTTCTTCCGAAGACAGGGTCGGCTCTTCGAAATTGATGAAGAGCTGCAGCTGGTCTTGCAGAATGCGGGCGGCCAAAGCCACCGAATCGTCGGGCGTTACGGCGCCGTTGGTTTCGACGCGCATCGACAGCTTGTCATAGTCGGTGACCTGTCCGACGCGGGTGTTCTCGATCTTGTAGGACACCTTGCGCACGGGGCTGAAGATGGCATCGATGGGAATAAGGCCGATCGGCGAATCTTCCGGGCGGTTCTGGCTGGCGGGCACATAGCCCTTGCCGGTCTGAACCGTCAGTTCCATCGACAGCTTGGCACCTTCGTCCAGCGTGCAAATGACCAGATCGGGGTCCATGATTTCAATGTCATGGCCGGTCTCGATCATGCCCGCCGTCACCTCGCCGGGGCCGATGGCCCGCAGCATCATGCGCTTGGGGCCTTCGCCGTGCATGCGAAGGGCCAGCGTCTTGATGTTGAGGACGATATCGGTCACGTCCTCGCGAACGCCGGGGATCGACGAGAATTCGTGCAGCACGCCGTCGATCTGAATCGCCGTGACGGCAGCGCCCTGCAGCGACGACAACAGAATGCGGCGAAGCGCGTTGCCCAACGTGGTGCCAAAGCCGCGTTCCAGCGGTTCGGCGACGACGGTAGCGATGCGGCGCGGGTCTTCACCCGCTTCGACCTGAAGCTTGTTGGGCTTGATCAGTTCCTGCCAATTCTTCTGAATCACGAGCGGATCCTCATCCTGAAGGTGAGCCGGGATATGCCCCGGCAAGGCGGATCAACCAGCGGCCAGGGCCAGTACCGGGCCTTGGCCGTAATAGTACTAGACGCGGCGGCGCTTTCTGGGGCGGCAACCGTTATGCGGAATGGGGGTCACATCGCGGATGGCGGTGATGGAAAAACCCACGGACTGAAGTGCCCGCAAAGCCGACTCGCGGCCTGCGCCGGGGCCGGTCACTTCCACTTCCAAAGTGCGCATGCCATGCTCGGCCGCTTTCTTGCCGGCATCCTCGGCCGCCACCTGGGCGGCATAGGGGGTCGACTTGCGCGATCCCTTGAAACCCTGAACGCCTGCCGAAGACCAGGAAATCGCATTGCCCTGGGCATCGGTGATGGTGATCATGGTGTTGTTGAAGCTCGCATTCACATGCGCCACACCCGACGTGATGTTCTTGCGTTCGCGCCTGCGTGGACGCGCGGCTGCGGCGGTTGCTGCTTTGGCCATATCCCGATCCTAAATCCTAAAAATCCGAAACCTACTTGGTGACTTTCTTCTTGCCGGCAATCGCCACCGCGGGACCCTTGCGGGTGCGCGCATTGGTGTGCGTACGCTGGCCGCGCACCGGCAATCCCTTGCGATGGCGCAATCCGCGATAGCAGCCCAGATCCATCAGGCGCTTGATATTCATGGAGACCATGCGGCGCAGATCGCCCTCGACCTGATATTCGCGGTCGATGAGTTCGCGCACGCGCAGCACCTCATCGTCGGAGAGCGTATTGACGCGCCGCTCGCTGGTGATGCCCACCTTCTGGCAAATCTCCTCGGCCTTTTTGCGGCCGATGCCATGGATATAGGTGAGTGCAATCAGCACCCGCTTATTGGTCGGAATATTGACACCCGCAATACGAGCCAAGACCCACTCTCCTTCTCTAACCCACGGCACTTAGGCCACTGACAAACGGCCAAACCTCCACGGCCCGGTTTAATCCCCAGCCGTGGAAGGTGCGGCATTATAGGCGCGAATTCGCGCCTGTCAACCGACTCGAATCCCTTTGAAACACCTCGGTTTTAGAGGGTTTCAAGGACCTTCATGATGCTGGCGGCCACCTGATCGATATTCTGTGTTCCATCGACCACCTTCAGAAGACCCGCCTTTTCATAGAACCCCACGATGGGCTGGGTCACGTCATGATAGGCCGACAGGCGTGTCCGCACTGTTTCCTCGTTATCGTCCTTGCGATGCGAGAAGTCGGTCGCGCCACATTTGTCGCAGACTCCCTCCTTCACCGGCTTTTGGAATTTTTCATGATATCCCGCCCCGCACTTGGCGCAGGTGAAGCGGCCCGTGATGCGCTCGACGATGAATTCGTCGGGCACCCTGATTTCGATGGCCCCGTTCAAGGGCTGGCCGTTCTCGCTCAGCATGCTGCCCAGCGCCTCGGCCTGGGGGATCGAGCGCGGAAAGCCGTCCAGAATGAAGCCCTTGGCACAATCAGGGGCCTTGATGCGGTCGGTCACCATCTCGATGATGATCTCATCGCTGACCAGTTGCCCGGCCTCCATCACCGCCTTGACCTTGAGACCAACCGGCGAGGCGTCGGCCACCGCCTTCCTCAGCATGTCGCCCGTGGAGAGCTGGATCATGCCGGTCGCATCCTCGATGCGCTTGGCCTGGGTGCCCTTGCCGCAGCCGGGCGGGCCGATCAGAACAATCCTTTTCACCACTGCCATCAGCGACCCCCCTTGAGTTTGGCCTTTTTGATCAGGCCTTCATATTGGTGCGCCAGCAAGTGCGATTGAATCTGCGCCACCGTGTCCATGGTCACGCTGACCACGATGAGCAGACTGGTGCCGCCGAAATAGAACGGAACCGAATATTGCGAAATCAAAATCTCGGGCAAGATGCTGATCAGGGACAGATAGATCGCGCCGATCACGGTCAATCTGGTCAAAACGAAATCCAGATAATCCGAGGTGTTCTTGCCCGGACGAATGCCGGGAATGAAGCCGCCGTGCTTCTTCAGATTCTCTGCCGTGTCGGCGGGATTGAAGACGACGGCGGTATAGAAGAAAGCGAAGAAGACGATCAACAGCAGATAGATCGCCAGATATAAGGGATGGCCGCGCCCCATCAGGGCGTTGAAGGTAGCCATCCAATCCGAACCGCCGCCCTGGGCCGAGAAGGTGGCGAAGGTGGCGGGCAGCAGCAGGATGGAGCTTGCGAAGATCGGCGGAATGACGCCCGAGGTGTTCAGCTTCAAGGGCAGATGCGAGCTTTCGCCGCCATACATCTTGTTGCCGACCTGTCGCTTTGGATATTGCACGAGGATGCGCCGCTGGGCGCGCTCGACGAAAACGATGGTGGCAATGACCGCCGTCACCATGAGCAAGAGGAAGATGATAAACAGGGCCGAGAGGGCGCCGGTGCGACCCAGTTCCAAAGTGCCCGCGATGGCGCTGGGCAATTCGGCCACGATGCCCGCAAAGATGATCAGCGAGGTGCCGTTGCCGATGCCGCGCGCCGTGATCTGCTCGCCCAGCCACATCAGGAACATGGTGCCGCCGACCAGGGTGATGACGGTAACGAAGCGGAAATAGAGGCCGGGCTCGGATACGGCAGCACCCTGGCTGCCGGTCATGCCCTCAAGCCCCACCGCGATGCCATAGGCCTGGAATGTCGCCACCAGCAAAGTCAAAAAGCGCGTGTACTGGTTGATGCGCTTGCGTCCGGTTTCGCCTTCCTTCTTCAAAGCCTCAAGCTGCGGGCTGACCGTGGTCAGAAGCTGCATGATAATCGATGCCGAAATATAGGGCATGATGTTGAGGGCGAAGATGGTCATGCGCGACAGAGCGCCGCCCGCAAACATATCGAACATGCCAAGAATGCCGGCACCCCGGGCATTGTTGAACAGATCGGCCAGAATGCGCGGATCGACGAAGGGCAGCGGAATATAGGTGCCGATACGATAAACAATCAAAGCGCCCAGGGCGAACCACAGCCGCTTCTTAAGATCGGTCGCCTTCGAAAAGACGCCCCAGTTCATGCTGGCGGCCATTTGCTCGGCGGCTGAGGCCATGGGGCGAACTCCCTCGTCCGGTTAGGCGGCTTGGGCTTCGGGCAGAACCAGCTTGCCGCCCGATTTCTCGACGGCTGCCTTGGCGGCTTCGCTGGCCTTGGTCACTTCAATGGTCAGCTTGGTCTTCAACGCGCCCTTGGCCAGCAGCTTGACGCCCGACTTCACGTCCTTGAAGAAGCCAGCGGCGATCAGCGCCTCGGCATTCACCGGCTTGGCGGCATCAAGGCGTCCGGCCTCGACGGCCTTCTGCACGGCACCCAAATTGACCGCGACATATTCGGTCGGGAATGGATTATTGAAGCCACGCTTGGGCAGGCGGCGATAGATCGGCATCTGTCCGCCTTCGAAGCCGTGCACGGCAATGCCGGTGCGCGCCTTCTGGCCCTTCACACCCTTGCCCGAGGTCTTGCCCTTGCCGGAACCGATGCCGCGGCCAAGGCGCTTCTTCTTGCGGGCTGCACCCGCGTTATCGCGCAGTTCGTTGAGCTTCATCTTCGGCTCCTAGCCCAGTTCCTCGACGCGCACCAGATGGTGCACGACGGTGATCATGCCGCGCACGGCCGGAGTGTCTTCCAGCTCTGAAACGCGATTCATCTTGTTAAGGCCCAATCCAATCAGCGTCTGACGCTGAACGGGAATCCGACCGATGGGGCTGCCGGTCTGCGTGACCCGCAGCTTCTTGCCCGCCGCTTTTTTCGCCGCCTTCGCCATGATCAAGCCTCCTTGGCCTGAGCGGCGGTCTGAACGCCATCGCGCCGCGCGGTGATATCGCCCACCTTCTTGCCGCGCTTGGCGGCAACCGCCCTGGGACCCATCAGGCCCTGAAGCGCTGCGAAGGTGGCCTTCACCATGTTGTGGGGATTTGAGGTGCCGATGCACTTGGCAACCACGTCTTGCACACCCATCGTTTCAAAGACGGCGCGCATGGGGCCGCCCGCGATGATGCCGGTGCCGGGAGGGGCCGAACGCAGCACGACGCGCCCGGCGCCGAAATCGCCGCGGATGTCGTGATGCAGGGTGCGGCCCTCACGCAGCGCCACGCGGATCAGATTGCGCTTGGCCTGCTCGGTCGCCTTGCGAATGGCCTCGGGCACTTCGCGGGCCTTGCCCGTTCCATAGCCGACGCGGCCCTTCTGATCGCCAACGACGACAAGGGCGGCAAAGGCGAAACGGCGTCCGCCCTTCACCACCTTGGCCACGCGATTGATGCTGACCAGCTTGTCGACGAATTCGCTTTCTTCTCGCGATTCACCCTCGGGCCGATCAGACGGGCGCCCATGGCGCGAACCGCGTTGCGGCTTCTCGGCGCGATCACCGCGCTCGGCGTTGCGGGGCGACCGCTCGGAAGTGGTAGGACGTGCCATGAGCCAGGATCCCTTGCCTAATTAGAAGTTGAGGCCGCCCTCGCGGGCCGCCTCGGCCAGGGCCTTGACCCTGCCGTGAAACATGTAACCGCCGCGGTCGAACACCACGTCCTTGATTCCGGCGGCCAGGGCGCGCTCGGCGATCAGCTTGCCCACCTGGGCGGCCGCCGATGAGTCGGCCCCGGTCTTCAAACCGGTCTTCAGCGACTTGTCCAGGGTCGAAGCGGCAACCAGGGTGCATCCCTTGGCGTCGTCGATGACCTGAGCATACATATGCTGACCCGAGCGGAAGACCGACAGACGCGGGCGTCCGTAACCCTTCTTGCGAATCTGGGCCCGAGTGCGCGCCTTGCGGCGTTCGAAAAGGAACAATGCGTTCGCCATATCCGTCGTCCTTACTTCTTCTTGCCTTCTTTGCGCAAGATGGTCTCGGTGTCGTACTTGATGCCCTTGCCCTTGTAGGGCTCAGGGCCGCGATAGCCACGAATTTCAGCCGCAACCTGACCCACGCGCTGACGGCTGGCACCGGTGATGGTGATGGCTGTCGGCTTTTCGCAGGCGATCTGAACATCGGCCGGAATCGGGTAAACGATATCGTGGCTGTAGCCCAGCTGAAGCTGCAGATTCTTGCCCTGAACGGCAGCACGGTAGCCGACGCCGTTGATTTCAAGATTGATCTTGAAGCCCTCGGAAACGCCCTTGACCATGTTGTTGACATGGGCGCGCGTGGTGCCCCACATCATGCGGGCCTTCTTGGTCGTGCTTCTGGGCTTGACCCAAACCTGCGTGCCTTCCATCGACACATCGACCTCGTCGGTCAGAGGCAGCACGATCTGTCCCAGCTTGCCCTTGGCGGTCAATTGCTGGTTCGCGATAGTGACGGTAACGCCCGAAGGCACCGTCACGGGATATTTTCCAACGCGTGACATGGCTCCCCCTAGAAGACCTGGCAAAGCACTTCGCCGCCAACATTGGCGACGCGCGCTTCGGCATCCGACATGACGCCCTTGGGCGTCGAGAGGATGGAGATGCCCAGTCCATTATAGACCTTGGGCAGATCCTTGATCTTCGAGTAGACGCGCCGCCCCGGCGTGGAGATGCGCGCGATCTCGCGGATCACGGGTTCGCCCTCGTTGTATTTGAGCTCGATGGTGATCTCATCGACTCCCGGGCGACGGTTGCCGCGTGCGTAGCCGCGGATATATCCCTCGCGCTTAAGCACGTCGAGAACGTTTTCACGCAATTTCGAGGCGGGCGCTATAACGGACGCTTTACGGGCTTGTTGCCCGTTGCGAATCCGTGTCAAGAGATCGCCAAGAGGATCGGTTAACGACATTGTTCCTGCCCCTCCTTACCAGCTCGACTTGACGACACCGGGGATCTGACCCCAGTTCGCCAAATCGCGTAGTGCAATACGGCACAACTTGAATTTGCGATAGTTGCCGCGCGGGCGGCCCGTAAGTTCGCAGCGCAGCCGATACCGGCTGGCCGCTCCGTTGCGGGGCATCTCGGCGAGCTTCATGGTCGCCTCGAAACGCTCCTCAGCGGAAGCCTCCCGGTTCATGACCACTGCCTTAAGGCGCGTCCGCTTGGCCGCCTGGCTCTTGATCATGCGAGCGCGCTTCTTGTTCTTTTCAATGGAACTGAGCTTAGCCATATCCCTAGTTCCTAACCGGTCAGTTGGCGAAAGGCATGTCGAAGCCCTTGAGCAGTGCCTTGCACTCCTCGTCGGTCTTCGCGGTGGTGACGATGGCGATATCCATACCCCGGATCTTGTCAACCTTGTCGTAGTTGATTTCGGGGAAGATGATCTGTTCCTTCAAGCCCATGTTGAAGTTGCCGCGCCCGTCGAAGCACTTCCCCGAGATGCCGCGAAAGTCGCGGATGCGGGGCATGGCGATGTTGAGCAGGCGGTCGAGAAACTCCCACATACGCTCGCGTCGTAATGTAACCATGCAGCCGATGGCCATGCCCTCGCGGATCTTGAACCCGGCGATGGCCTTCTTGGCCTTGGTCACGACCGGCTTCTGGCCGGTGATGGCGGTCAGTTCCGCGACGGCCAGATCGATCTTCTTGGAGTCGGCAGAAGCCTCGCCAACACCCATATTGACCACGATCTTCTGCAGACGCGGAATCTGCATGACGTTGCTGTAGCCGAACTGTTCCTTGAGAGCGGCCTTGACCTTGCTCTCATAGACGTCCTTGAGGCGGGGATTCGCCATGTTCCTCATCCTCTCCCTAGCGATCGATGGACTCGCCGCTGCGCTTTGAAACGCGCACCTTGCGGCCGTCCTCGAGAGTCTTGAATCCAACCCGGGCCGGCTTGCCGTCCTTGGGGTCGATATGGGCGAGATTGGAGACGTGAATACCGGCCTCACGCTCGACAATGCCGCCCGGATGCGATGCACTGGGCTTGGTATGGCGCTTGATCATATTCACGCCTTGCACGACGACGCGGCTTTCGCTCGGCATCGAACGCAGGACATCGCCCTGCTTGCCCTTGTCCTTTCCTGCGATCACGACGACGCGATCGCCCTTTTTGATCTTGGCAGCCATCAAAGCACCTCGGGAGCCAACGAAATGATCTTCATATACTTCTTGGCCCGCAGCTCGCGCGTGACGGGGCCAAAGATGCGGGTGCCGATGGGCTCGCCCTGCTTGTTGATCAGCACGGCCGCGTTCTTGTCGAAGCGGATGGCCGTACCGTCAGCGCGGCGAATCTCCTTGGCGGTGCGAACGATGACGGCGCGATGCACGTCACCCTTCTTCACGCGGCCCTTGGGGATGGCCTCCTTGATGGAAACGACGATGACGTCGCCCACCCCGGCCACACGGCGCTGCGAACCGCCCAGCACCTTGATGCACATAACCTTGCGTGCGCCCGAATTATCGGCGACGTCCAGGTTGGACTGCATCTGGATCATATCGGTATTCCTTCCCTGTCCTTAGGCCTTGACCGCGGCAGCGCTGTCGCTCAGCACTTCCCAGGTCTTGGTCTTGGAAATCGGCTTGGTTTCGCGGATACGCACCACGTCGCCAGTCTTGCACAGATTGTTTTCATCATGCGCGTGATACTTCTTCGAACGCTTGATGAACTTCTTGTAGATCGGGTGCATGACGCGGCGTTCGACCTTGACCACGATGGTCTTGTCCATCTTGTCGCTCACCACCACGCCTTGAAGAATGCGCCTCGGCATCTCTGGTTCTCCTTACTTCGCTGCCGCTTGGGCTTTTTGGCCCAAAACGGTCTTGATGCGGGCGATTTCGCGGCGCACCTCGCGCACGCGGGATGTATTCTCAAGCTGGCCCGAAGCCCTCTGGAAGCGCAGATTGAACTGCTCCTTCTTCAGGGTGATCAGCTGTTCCTTGAGCTGATCGGGCGTCTTGGCGCGATGATCGGCTGCCAGAGTCATCTTAAGCCTCCATCATGCGGGTAACGATCTTGGTCTTGATCGGCAACTTGGCCGCCGCCAGCAAGAAGGCCTCGCGGGCGATGGTGTCGGACACGCCGTCAACCTCGAACAGAATGCGGCCGGGCTTGACGCGGGCCACCCAGAATTCCGGCGTACCCTTGCCCGAACCCATGCGCACTTCGGCAGGCTTCGAAGACACCGGCACATCCGGGAAGATACGGATCCACACGCGGCCTTGGCGCTTCATGTGGCGCGTGATGGCGCGGCGAGCCGCTTCGATCTGACGCGCCGTGACGCGCTCGGGCTCCAGGGCCTTCAGCCCATGCGAGCCGAAGTTGAGCGCCGTGCCGCCCTTGGCCAGACCCTTGATGCGGCCCTTGTGGGCCTTGCGGAATTTCGTGCGTTTCGGTGAAAGCATGTTCCTAGCCCTTTACGCGGTCACTGTGCGCGAGGTCGTCTGACCCTCGGCGGCCTGACGCTCGGTCGCCATCGGATCGTGCGCCAGCACTTCGCCCTTGAACACCCATACCTTGACACCGCAGGTGCCATAGGTGGTCTTGGCGGTCGCAACGCCATAATCGATGTCGGCGCGCAACGTGTGCAGAGGCACGCGGCCTTCGCGGTACCATTCCATGCGGGCGATTTCAGCGCCACCCAGACGGCCCGAGCAATTGATCCGGATGCCAAGCGCACCCAGGCGCATCGCCGACTGAACGGCACGCTTCATGGCGCGGCGGAAAGAGACGCGGCGCTCCAGCTGCTGGGCGATGTTCTCGGCGACCAGACGGGCGTCCAACTCGGGCTTGCGGATTTCCAGGATGTTGAGATTGACCTCGGAGCCGGTCATCTTCGAGAGTTCCTTGCGCAGGACCTCGATGTCCGCACCCTTCTTGCCGATGACCACGCCGGGACGGGCCGAATGCAGCGTCACTCGCGCCTTTTTGGCGGGACGCTCGACCACGACCTTGGCCACGCCAGCCTGAGCCAGGCGCTTGTGCAGGTATTCCTTCAGCTTGAGATCCTCATGCAGCATCTTGCCGTAGTCGCTGTCGGCGAACCAACGCGAATCCCACGTGCGGTTGATGCCGAGCCTAAGGCCGACCGGATTGACTTTATGACCCATCAGACCTTCTCCTTACGCTCACGCACGATGACGGTGAGGTTACTGAACGGCTTTTCGATACGGCCCGAACGTCCGCGAGCGCGGGCGTGAAAGCGCTTCATGACGATGCCCTTGCCCACGAAGGCCTCGGCCACGACCAGACGATCGACGTCGAGCTGGTGATTGTTCTCGGCGTTGGCGACGGCCGACTGCACCACCTTCTTGACCGCGCCCGCAATGCGGCGCTTGGAAAAGGTCAACTGCGAGATGGCGCTGGCCACCGACAATCCACGAATGGACTCGGCCACCAGATTGAGCTTCCTGGGACTGGTGCGAATCGAGGTGGCAAAAGCCTTGGCCTCGTTGTCTGCCAGATCGCGTTCGACGGCTTTCTTGCCCATGGCTTACTTCCTCTTTGCCTTCTTGTCGGCGGCATGGCCGTGGAAGGTGCGCGTCGGCGAGAATTCGCCAAATTTGTGGCCGATCATGTTCTCGGTCACCAGCACCGGAATGAACTTCTGTCCGTTGTAGACGCCAAAGGTCAGACCCACGAACTGGGGGAGAATGGTCGAACGGCGCGACCACATCTTGATCACTTCGTTGCGTCCCGATGTGCGCGTCTTTTCCGCCTTCTTAAGAAGGAAGCCTTCGACGAACGGGCCTTTCCATACCGAGCGAGTCACGGTCCCGTCTCCTTATTTCTTCTTAGCGACGTGGCGACGGCGAACAATCATGCCATCGGTGCGCTTGTTGTTGCGAGTCCTCTTGCCCTTGGTCGGCTTGCCCCAAGGGGTGACCGGATGACGGCCGCCCGAGGTGCGGCCTTCGCCGCCGCCATGCGGGTGATCGATCGGGTTCATGGCAACGCCGCGAACGTGCGGGCGCTTGCCCAGCCAACGCTGGCGACCGGCCTTGCCGATCGAAATGTTCTGCTGATCGGGGTTGGAAACGGCGCCCACGGTGGCGCGGCATTCGCCGCTGACCAACCGCACTTCACCGCTGGACAGCTTGATCTGGGCGCGCCCGGCATCTTTGCCCACGAGCTGGGCGTAAGTACCGGCCGAACGGGCCATCTGTCCGCCCTTGCCGGGCTTCATCTCGATATTGTGGATGATGGTGCCCACCGGCATGTTCTTCAAAGGCATGCAATTGCCGGGCTTGATGTCGGCGCGATCACCGGAAATCACCACGTCGCCCACGGCCAGACGCTGCGGCGCCAGGATATAGGCAAGTGCGCCGTCCTCGAACTTGATCAGCGCAATGAAGGCGGTGCGGTTGGGATCGTATTCCAGGCGCTCGACCGTAGCGGCACCTTCGGTGGTGCGCTTGAAATCGACGATGCGATAGCTCTGCTTGTGCCCGCCGCCCCTGAACCGCACGGTAATGCGGCCATGATTGTTGCGCCCGCCCGACGAGCTTTTGCCCTCGGTCAGGGTCTTCTCGGGCTTGCCTTTCCAAAGGCCGGAACGGTCAACCAGCACCAGCTGACGCTGGCCGGGTGTGGAGGGTTTGTATGACTTGAGTGCCATGCGTCAGATTCCCGTCGAAACGTCGATGCTGTGGCCTTCGGCCAGAGTCACCATGGCCTTCTTGACGTCCGAACGGACCGCCTTCTTGCCACGGAAGCTCTTCGTCTTGCCCTTGGCGACCAGGGTATTCACCGCCTTGACCTTGACATTGAAAATGCCTTCGACGGCGGCCTTGATTTCAGGCTTGGTCGCGGCGAGCGGAACGCGGAAAGTCACCTGGCTGTGCTCGGAGCCCAGCGTGGCCTTCTCGGTAATAACCGGGGAGCGCACGATATCGTACATGCGTTCCTTGGAGAGCTTGACATCGATCTTGCGGCTCATTTCAGGCGTGCCTCCAGGGCTTCAACCGCGTCCTTGGTCAGGACCAGCGTGTCGCGGCGCAGAATGTCGTACACGTTCGCACCCTGGCTGGGCAGCACGTCGATGCCGACGATGTTGCGAGCGGCGCGGGCAAAACCCTCATCGACAGCCAGGCCGTCAACGATCAGCGCCGAGTTCCAGCCCAGCTTGATGAAACGGTTGGCCAGCTCCTTTGTCTTGCCATTGGCCAGACGGGCGGTATCCAGAATAACCAGCTTGCCATCGGCAACCTTGGCCGAAAGCGCAGCCCTTAGGGCCAGCTTGCGCACCTTCTTGGGCAGGTCGAAGGCATGCGAACGGGGCTGCGGCCCGAAGATCACGGCGCCGCCACGGAACTGCGGGCTGCGCATCGACCCCTGACGGGCCGAACCCGTGCCCTTCTGCTTGAAGGGCTTCTTGGTGGTGCCGGAGATCTGCGAAATGCCCTTGGTGGCATGCGTGCCGGCCTGACGCTTGGCCAACTGCCAACGCACCATGCGGGCCAGAATGTCGGGGCGCTTGGGCAGGCCGAAGATCTCTTCCGCGAGATCGATCGAGCCAACCTTGGCTGCTTCCAGATTGATGACGTCGCACTTCATGGCGGCTTAGTCCTTTTTCTCTTCGCTGACTTCGGCAGCGGGGGCTGTCTCGTCAACGGCGGCGACGGCGGCGGCCTTCACGGAAGCGGGAAACGGCACTTCCTTGGGCAGCTTCCTCTTGGCGGCATCGCGGATCATGACCCACGAGCCTTCTGCGCCCGGCACATTGCCCTTGATCAGCAGCAAGCCCTCGGCGTCGTCCGAACCCACCACCTTCAGATTCTGCGTGGTGATGCGCTTGTCGCCCCAATGGCCCGCCATTTTCTTGCCGGCGAAGGTCTTGCCGGGATCCTGACGATGACCCGTCGAGCCGTGCGAGCGATGCGAGATGGAAACGCCGTGCGAAGCCTCAAGGCCACCAAAATTATGGCGCTGCATGACGCCTGCGAAGCCGCGGCCCTTCGAGGTTCCGGTCACGTCGACGAACTGACCCGCGATGAAATGGCTGGGCAGAACCTGGCTGCCCACGGGCACCATGGCGTCAGCGGAAACGCGGAACTCGACCAGCTTCTTGGCGGGCTCCACCTTCGCCTTGGCGAAGTGGCCGCGCTGCGGCTTGTTCACATTCTTGACCTTGGCCTTGCCGATGCCCAGCTGAACGGCGGTATAGCCGTCCTTGTCCTGAGTGCGGTTGGCCACCACATGGCAATCCGACACCTTCAGCACCGTGACGGGCACATGGGCCCCGTCTTCTGCGAAGATGCGGGTAATGCCAAGCTTCTGGGCGATGAGACCGGTACGCATAGCCGTGTTTCCGTTCCTAGAGCTTGATCTCGACGTCCACGCCGGCGGCGAGGTCGAGCTTCATCAGCGCGTCCACCGTCTGGGGCGTGGGGTCAACGATGTCGAGAAGACGCTTGTGCGTACGGATCTCGAACTGCTCGCGCGACTTCTTATCGACGTGCGGGCTGCGGTTCACCGTAAACTTCTCGATGCGGGTGGGCAGCGGGATGGGGCCGCGAACCTGGGCGCCTGTCCGCTTGGCGGTATTGACGATCTCGCGGGTGGACGCATCCAACACGCGGTGATCGAACGCCTTCAGGCGGATGCGGATATTTTGGCTTTCCATGTGCGAATGCCTTCCTTTAACCCTGCCCCAACAACTATTCGATAATCTTGGCGACGACGCCGGCGCCAACCGTGCGACCACCCTCGCGGATGGCGAAGCGCAGGCCCTCGTCCATGGCGATGGGGGCGATCAGATCGACCTCCATCGAGATGTTGTCGCCCGGCATCACCATCTCCACACCTTCCGGCAGCTTCACCGTTCCCGTCACGTCGGTCGTGCGGAAATAGAACTGCGGGCGGTAGTTCGAGAAGAACGGCGTATGACGGCCACCTTCTTCCTTGGTCAGAATATAGGCCTCGGCCTTGAACTTGGTGTGCGGCGTGATCGATCCGGGAGCCGCCAGAACCTGGCCGCGCTCGATGTCTTCACGCTTGGTGCCGCGCAGAAGGGCGCCGATATTGTCGCCCGCCTCGCCCTGATCGAGCAACTTGCGGAACATTTCCACGCCGGTCACCGTGGTCTTGGTGGTGGGCCTGAGGCCGACGATCTCGATTTCCTCGCCCACCTTCACCACGCCGCGCTCGACGCGACCCGTGGCAACCGTGCCGCGACCCGAGATCGAGAAAACGTCTTCCACCGGCATCAGGAACGGACGGTCCTTGGGGCGTTCCGGCTGCGGAATCGCCTCGTCAACCGCCTGCATCAGCTTCAAGATGGCGTCGTGGCCAATCTCGGGATTCTTGCCTTCCAGGGCGCACAGCGCCGAGCCGCGAACCACCGGAATGTCGTCGCCGGGGAACTGATAGCTGGTGAGCAACTCGCGCACTTCCATCTCGACCAGATCCAGAAGCTCGGGGTCGTCGACCATGTCGACCTTGTTCATGAACACCACCAGGGCGGGAACGCCGACCTGACGGGCCAGAAGAATATGTTCGCGCGTCTGCGGCATCGGGCCGTCGGCCGCCGAAACCACCAGAATGGCGCCGTCCATCTGCGCTGCACCCGTGATCATGTTCTTCACATAATCCGCGTGACCCGGGCAGTCGACATGCGCGTAGTGACGGTTCTTCGTCTCGTACTCGACGTGTGCCGTCGAAATCGTAATGCCGCGCGCCTTCTCTTCAGGGGCCTTGTCGATCTGGTCGTAGGCCGTGAAGGTGGCGCCGCCCGTCTCGGCCAGGACCTTGGTGATCGCCGCCGTCAGCGACGTCTTGCCGTGGTCAACGTGTCCGATCGTGCCGACGTTGCAGTGCGGCTTCGTCCGCTCGAATTTCGCCTTTGCCATGGTCCTGCTCTCCCAACCTTCTATCTATCAACCGGCCAGCTTGGCGCGGATTTCTTCGGAAACATTGTTCGGCACTTCGGAATAATGGTCGAAGTGCATGCTGTACTGGGCACGTCCCTGGCTCATCGAGCGCAGCGTGTTGACGTAACCGAACATATTGGCCAGCGGCACCTGGGCGGTGATCACGCGGGCATTGCCTCTGGAGTCCATGCCACTGACTTGGCCGCGACGGCTGTTCAGATCGCCGATGACGTCGCCCATGTAATCCTCGGGCGTCACCACTTCGACCTTCATCATGGGCTCAAGTAGCTTGGGCCCGGCCTTGGGCAGACCCTCGCGGAAACAAGCCCTGGCCGCAATTTCGAAGGCCAGCGCCGAGGAGTCCACTTCGTGATAGGCGCCGTCGGTAAGCGTCGCCTTGAAGTCGGTGACCGGGAAACCCGCCAGCACGCCGTTGCTGACCGACGAGTTGAGGCCCTTCTGAACGCCCGGGATGTATTCCTTGGGCACCGTGCCGCCCACCACCTTGGCCTCGAACTGATAGCCCGAACCCGGGGGCAGCGGCTCGAAGCGGATTTTGACGCGGGCGAACTGGCCCGAACCGCCCGACTGCTTCTTGTGCGTATAGTCGCAGTCATAGACCTTGGAAATGGTCTCGCGATAGGCCACCTGGGGGGCGCCCACATTGGCTTCGACCTTGAACTCGCGCTTCATGCGGTCGACGATGATTTCAAGGTGCAACTCGCCCATGCCCTTGATGACCGTCTGACCCGACTCGTTGTCGGAAGAAACGCGGAAGCTGGGATCTTCCTGGGCCAGACGCGCCAGCGCCATGCCCATCTTTTCCTGGTCCGCCTTCGACTTGGGCTCGACCGCCACTTCGATCACGGGCTCGGGGAATTCCATGCGCTCGAGAATGACCGGCTTGGTGGTGTCGCACAGCGTATCGCCGGTCGTGGTGTCCTTAAGGCCCACCAGCGCCACGATGTCGCCAGCGCGGCCTTCCTTCACTTCTTCGCGCGAATTGGCATGCATGAGCAGCATGCGACCGATACGCTCGCGCTTGTCCTTGACCGTATTCTGAACATAGGAACCGGCTTCCAGCACGCCCGAATAGATGCGGGCGAAGGTCAGCGAGCCCACGAAGGGATCAGTCATGATCTTGAAGGCCAGGGCCGAGAAGGGCTCGGCATCGTCGCTCTTGCGGGTGACGGGATCGTCGGAGCCCAACTGAACGCCCTGCACGGGGGGAATGTCGATGGGGCTGGGCAGATAGTCGATGACGGCATCGAGCAGGGGCTGCACACCCTTGTTCTTGAAGGCCGAACCGCAGAGAATCGGCACGAAGGTCATGGCGATCGTGCCCTTGCGGATGCACTTGATCAGCGTGGCTTCATCAGGCTCGGTGCCGCCCAGATAGGCTTCCATGGCGTCGTCGTCCATTTCGACGGCGGCCTCGATCATGTCGTGGCGATAGGCGGCGGCCTTTTCGGCCAGTTCGGCGGGGATCGGCGCATCGTAGAATTCGGCGCCCAGGCTTTCATCCTTCCACAGGACGGCCTTGTTACGCAGCACATCGACGATGCCGAGATAGTCGCTTTCGATGCCGATCGGCATGTGCAGAACCATCGGGCGGGCACCCAGACGGTCCTTGATCATATCGACGCAGCGATAAAAATCGGCGCCGATGCGATCCATCTTGTTGACGAAACAGATGCGGGGCACGTGGTACTTGTCGGCCTGGCGCCACACCGTCTCGGACTGGGGCTCGACGCCCGCCACCGAGTCGAACACGGTGACAGCGCCGTCGAGGACGCGCAAGCTGCGCTCGACTTCGATGGTGAAGTCGACGTGGCCCGGCGTGTCGATGATGTTGATGCGGTTGTCGCGCCAGAAACAGGTGGTGGCGGCCGACGTAATGGTGATGCCGCGTTCCTGCTCCTGCTCCATCCAGTCCATGGTGGCGGTGCCTTCATGCACTTCGCCGATCTTATAGGACTTGCCGGTGTAATACAGGATGCGCTCGGTCGTCGTCGTCTTACCGGCATCGATATGGGCCATGATGCCGATATTGCGGTAACGCTCGATAGGAGTTGTGCGGGCCATCGAAAAAGGTCCTTACCAGCGATAATGCGAGAAGGCCTTGTTGGCCTCTGCCATGCGATGCGTGTCTTCGCGCTTCTTGACCGCGGCGCCGCGATTGTTGGCGGCATCCATCAGTTCGCCCGACAAACGCTCGACCATGGTGTTTTCGCCGCGCTTACGGGCCGCGTCGATCAGCCAACGGATGGCCAGAGCCTGACGGCGATCGTTGCGCACTTCGACGGGCACCTGATAGGTGGCACCGCCAACACGGCGCGAACGCACCTCGACCGAGGGCTTCACATTGTCCAGCGCATCGTGGAACATCTTCAAAGGGTCGGCCTTGGCCTTGGCTTCCATGCGCTCGAAAGCGCCGTAGACCGTGCCCTCGGCAACCGACTTCTTGCCGTCATACATCAGGCAGTTCATGAACTTCGTAACGACCAGATCACCGAACTTGGGGTCCGGCTGCACTTCGCGCTTAACGGCGGAATGGCGACGCGACATGGTGTCTCCCCTTACTTCGGACGCTTGGCGCCGTATTTCGAACGGCGCTGTTTGCGGTCCTTGACGCCCTGGGTGTCCAGAGTGCCGCGAATGATGTGATAGCGAACGCCGGGCAAATCCTTGACGCGACCGCCACGGATCATCACCACAGAGTGTTCCTGCAGATTGTGACCCTCGCCCGGAATGTAGCTGGTGACTTCAAAGCCGTTGGTCAGGCGTACGCGAGCCACCTTACGCAAAGCCGAGTTGGGCTTCTTGGGCGTCGTGGTGTAAACGCGGGTGCAGACGCCGCGCTTTTGCGGACATTCCTGCATGGCCGGAACCTTGTTGCGCGAAACCTTGGGTTCGCGCGGCTTGCGGATCAACTGGTTGATCGTCGGCATTCGTCTTTCCTTCGTTGCCTGCCTTACGTCGTCACACCACTTCAAAACCCCGCCCGGCACCGCCGGACAAAGCAGCATCGGCCCGGCCAAAACCGGGCGAAGCAAAAAGAAACAACCGGGAGGACCCGGTCGTTCTTTATTCGAGAACCAATCTGTGAGGCGTTACGCCGCTCAAATCCGCGCCGGGAAACGGCGCTTTTTGAACGAGATAACCGCGTCTAGGACGTTGCCTACCACCGGCTCCCCGAAGAGGCGCGCATCCTATGCACCGAACCCAGGCCCGTCAAGGGAAAGATTAGGCTTTTGCGCAATCACCCAGTCCTTGGGGTAAGTCCTGGGAAAATCTCTACTTCTTGGGGACGACAGGGGCAAATGAGGCGACAAAGGCCGCAGCCGCCACCGCCGCGTGGCGTTCGATCTCTTCGCTGCTTGCCTCATTCTGCAGGCCCAGCAGGCATTTCAGGTAAAGCTTGCCCTTCAACTGTCCCAGAAACAGATCGGCCCCGGTGGCAGTGTCCGGAACCTGCAGCCGGCCTTGCTGGTTCAGATAGTCGAGATAGGTCGCCACCATCTGAAGCGTGCGGGCAGGCCCGGAGCGGTAGAAAGCCTCGCTCAATTCCGGCAACCGGGTAGATTCGGCCAGAACGAGACGAAAGGCGGCCAGGGCATCTTGCGACAGCAACATGCCCAGAAAGCGCCTTGCCACGGCCAGAAGCCCCTCATAGGGATCGTCGCCCAGATGCAGGGGGAGCAGATTTTCGCCCATATTGGCCCGGAAGCGCTCCTGCACCATGGCCTCGAAGAGGGCCTGCTTGGACTTGAAATGCGCATACAGCGTGGCCTTTGAGACCCCCGCAGCGCCCGCGATGGCGTCCATGCTGGTGGCCGAATAGCCTTGGCTCATGAAAAGCCGCTTGGCGGCCTCCTGAATCAGCACCCCCTTGCCCAGCAACTCTTTGGCCATTTGCGGACTTTGCTGCCTGGATGCACCCATGAATCTTGACCCCCTCGCCTTCCCAGCGTATTAAACTAAACCGTTCAGTTCAATTCCGCAAGGCCGCCCCATGCCGCCCCCGGTCAAGAAACGCATCGCCATTGTTTCTCTTATCCTTCTGGCCCTGGTCGCAGGCTCTTTAATCTATTGGTGGAGCGGGCGTCATATCGAACGCACCGATGACGCCTATGTCGCCAGCGACATCACCTCGATGGCGGCCAGGATTGCGGGATATGTCGCGGCCATCGAAGTTGCCGACAATCAACCCGTGCGGGCAGGCGACATTCTTGTCCGCCTGGAAAGCCGCGACTATGAGGCTAGGCGCGACCAGGCCCAGGCGATCCTTGAATCGCGCCGCCAGGCCCTGGCGGGGATCGAAGCGCGCCTTAAGCTTCAAGAGTCCTCGATCCGCCAGGCGGGGGCGGATGTCTCTGCCGCCAAGGCCGATACCGAGCGGGCCCGCAGCGATTTCGAGCGTACCCGACAGTTGGTCAAAAGCGAGTCGGCCTCGCGCCAGAAGCTCGACCTGACCCAGGCCGATTCCGAACGCACGGCGGCCCACTTGAACCGCGCCCATGCCGGGGTTGATGCCGCCAAGCGTCAAGTGAGCGTGCTGGAAGCCGAACTAGCCCAAGCCAAGGCCCAGGTCGAGGAAGCCCAGGCGCAGGTGGACCTGACCAGCATCGATCTTGAAAACACCGTCATCCGCTCGCCGGTCGATGGCGTGATCGGCAACCGCGCCGCCCAGGTAGGGGAATATGTGCGCCCCGGCACCCAGCTTCTGGTCGTGGTCCCCCTGGCACAGGTCTGGGTGGAAGCCAATTTCAAGGAGACCCAGCTTACCCGCATGCGCCCCGGCCAGCCGGCACTGATCAAAATCGACGCCTACCCCGAGCATGACATCACCGGGCATGTCGAGAGCATCGCCCCCGCTTCGGGAGCGCGCTTCAGCCTGTTGCCGCCAGAGAACGCCACCGGCAACTTCACCAAGGTCGTGCAGCGCGTCCCCGTGCGCATCGCCCTTCCCGACAGCCATCCTCTGGCCGGGCGGATCGTGCCCGGCCTCTCGGCGGTGGTGCGCGTGGATACGACCACTTCTCCATGAACCGGCCGGTCGATCGCGGCGACTGGATCGGCTTTCTGGCCATGGTCGTCGGCATGTTCATGGCCATTCTGGACATTCAGATCGTCTCCAGCTCGCTTGGCGAAATTCAGGCGGGACTGTCGGCAGGGCGCGATGAAATCTCCTGGGTGCAGACTTCCTATCTGATCGCCGAAGTGGTGATGATTCCCCTGTCCGGCTGGCTGGCCCGGGTGTTCTCGACACGGTGGCTGTTTTTGGGTTCGGTTCTGACCTTCACCCTGTCGAGTGCCGCCTGCGCTCTCGCCTGGGACATCGATTCGATGATCGTCTTCAGAGCCCTTCAGGGCTTTCTGGGCGGCGCCATGATTCCCACCGTCTTCGCCTCGGCCTTCATGATCTTTCCCAAGGAACGCATGCCCATGATCAGCGTGCTGATCGGCCTGGTGGCGACCATGGCCCCCACATTAGGCCCGGTGGTAGGGGGATGGATCACCGATGCGCTTTCCTGGCACTGGCTATTCCTGATCAATCTTCCTGTAGGTCTCTTGGTGGCGGGCAGTGTTTTCCTGTTCGTGCGCATCGACAAGCCCAACCTTGACATGCTGAAGCGGATCGATGTTGCGGGCATTGTGCTGATGGCCCTGTTTCTGGGCGCCCTTGAATACACGCTGGAGGAAGGCCCGGCTGACAACTGGTTCGAGACTGACGCCATCGTCTTATGGACCGCCTGTACGGCAACTGCGGGCATTCTTTTTATCTGGAGGGAATTGGTCTGCAAGAATCCCGTGGTCGATCTCTTCGCCTTCAGAAACGCCAACTTCTCGATCGGCTGTCTGTTCAGCTTCGTCATCGGATCAGGCCTTTACGGCTCGGTCTATCTGCTGCCCCTGTTCCTAAGCCGGGTGCGCGGCATGAGCAGCTATGACATCGGCGTGACCATGATCGTGACCGGCGCCTTCCAGTTCCTGTCGGCCCCCCTGGCCGGAGCCCTCTCCAAAAAAATGGATCCCCGCCTGATGCTGGGCGCGGGCCTTACCCTGTTCGGCGTCGGGCTGTGGCTGACCACCGCCATGACCGCCGACTGGGGCTATTGGGAGCTCTTCCTGCCCCAGGCGGTACGCGGCGTTTCCTTGATGCTGTGCTTTCTGCCCATCAACATGCTGGCTCTCGGCACCCTGCCCCGAGACGAGGTGCAGAATGCCAGCGGCCTTTACAATCTGATGCGCAATCTGGGCGGCGCCATCGGTTTGGCCGCCATCAACACGGTGCTGATTTCACGCTTTGATCTGCACCGCGCCCAATTGGCGGAAACTCTGTCGGCAGGAAGCAGTCAGGCAAGCGAGATGCTGGCGGCCCTGAGCGAGCGCCTGGGCGACCTGCTGACCGCCGATCCCGAGCTGGCCGCCCTTAAGCTGCTGGGACGACTTTTAGAGCGCGAAGCCTGGGTGATGACCTTTTCGGATGCCTTCATGCTGCTGGCGCTGGGATTCTTCGCGGCGCTTCTCTTTATGCCCTGGATCAGAAGTGTTGCCGGGAACAAAGCACCCGGCGAGGCCCACTGAGCTGGTCAGAAAGCATAATCGATATAGATGGGATCGACCGATTCCTTCCAAGGCCCGTGATAAGAAGCCAGCAGGATTTCGGCAGGCGTGATGCCTCGCTCCGCAATGCGATCCAGGGGATCGAGAAATCCGCTTTCGTCGCGCCCGACATCATCAAGGCGCGAACGCCCGATCAGCCCCTCCCTTGCGATGAACAGCATGCGCAGCGCCTGATCGCGCACCAAACCCTTGCGGAAAGGCGCCTTCAGGCCCATCCGAGGCACGTCGGCCCTGAGCCCTGCCATCTCCTCGATGGTCCAGTCCTCGACCATCTCCCAGGCTTCGTTAAGCGCTTCCTGATCATATAGCAGGCCTGTCCACAGCGCGGGCAGGGCGCAGATGCGGCTCCAGGAACCGCCGTCGGCGCCGCGCATTTCCAGATAGCGCTTCAGGCGCACCTCGGGAAAGGCCGTGGTGACATGATCAGCCCAATCGCCCATCTGGGGCACCTCGCCCGGCAGGGCTGGCAATCGTCCCTTCATAAAATCGCGAAACGACTGGCCGGACGCGTCGATATAGCGCCCCTCGCGATAGACAAAATACATCGGCATATCGAGCAGGTAATCGACATAGCGCTCGAAGCCCATGCCAAGCTCGAACACGAAAGGCAGCATGCCCGAGCGGGCCTTGTCGGTATCCGTCCAGATATGGCTGCGATAGCTTAAAAAGCCGTTGGGTTTGCCCTCGGTGAAGGGCGAATTGGCGAACAGCGCCGTCGCAATGGGCTGAAGGGCCAGAGCCACGCGGAATTTCTTGACCATGTCGGCTTCGCTGGAAAAATCCAGATTGGCCTGCACCGTACAGGTGCGCAGCATCATATCAAGACCCAGAGACCCCACTTTGGGCATATAGGCCCGCATGATGGCGTAACGCCCCTTGGGCATCCAATGGATCTCGTCCCGGCGCCATTTGGGATCGAAGCCAAGACCTGCCAGTCCGATGCCAAGCCGGTCAGCCACCTCCGTCACCTGGCGCAGATGCTCATGCACCTCCTCGCAGGTCTGGTGCAGGGTTTCCAAGGGTGCGCCTGAGAGTTCCACTTGCCCGCCGGGCTCCAAGGTGATCGACGAGCCCGCCTGGTGCAGCAGCGCAATCACCTTGCCCTGCTCGAACACGGGTTTCCATCCGAAAACCTGAAGTCCTTCCAAAAGAGCCTGAATGCCCTTCGGCCCTTCATAGGGCAACGGGCGGAAGCTGCCCTGCTCGAAAGCGAATTTCTCATGCTCGGTGCCAATCCGCCAGGCGGATCTGGGCTTGCAGCCGCTTTCCAGCCAGGCGACCAGTTGGGCTTTGCTTTCGATAAGGTGGGTATCTTGTTTGGCTGGAGCTGACATGAGATTAGGAGAGCCCAGACGCGCCCTTGCGTCAACGCAAGAGTTCTTGAATTTAACCTCCTCAGGCATGATTATTCTTCATATGGTCCATACACCCATTCATGTTCTCGTCATCGAGGACAATCCCGGCGATGCCCGACTGATTGAGTTGATGCTGTCCGAGCAAGCCGAGGACGTCTATCGCCCGTCTTTTGCCGTGCGTCTGGCCGAGGGTTTGGAGATTTTGTCGCGCCAGCCCTTCGACATCGTTCTGCTCGATCTGTCCCTGCCAGATTCGCACGGCATGTCCACCGTCGAGGCGGTTTTGGAAGCAGCCCCCGCCACCCCCATCATCGTGCTGACCGGCCTGGCCGACGAAACGACGGCCATGGCTGCCATGAAGGCGGGGGCTCAGGACTATCTAGCCAAGGGCCAGGGCGATGGCGAGACACTGCGTCGTTCCATCCGCTATGCGATCGAGCGCATGCGGACCGAGGAGGATCGACGGGAATCAGGCGAGCGTTTGCGCCGCGCCCTGATGCAGACCATCCAGGCGGTGGGACTGACCATCGAAAAGCGCGACCCCTATACGGCGGGTCATCAGCAGCGGGTGTCCGAGCTGGCCGTCGCCATCGGGCGCGAACTGGACTTCGAGCCCGAACGGCTGGAAGGATTGATGCTGGGCAGCGTCATCCACGACATCGGCAAAATCGCCATCCCCTCCTCGTTTCTGAATAAGCCGGGCAAGCTGACCGCCACCGAATTTGCCCTGATCAAAACGCACAGCGCCATCGGCTTTGATATCATCAAGGACGTGGAATTCACCTGGCCCATCGCCCAGATGGTGCGCCAACATCACGAACGGATGGATGGCTCGGGCTATCCCGACGGTCTTCTGGGCAGCGACATCTTGCTTGAATCGAGAATCATTTGCGTGGCCGACGTGATCGAATCGATGGCCTCGAACCGGCCTTACCGCGCAGCACTTGGCATCGATGTCGCCCTGGCAGAGGTCGTCAAGAACAAAGGGCGGCTATACGATCCCGACGTCACCGAGGCCTGCATGAGATTGTTCAAGGAAGGAAAGTTCGGGTTCGGCGCGACAACCACCTTTTAGAGCCCGTCGATCATGCGCTTCATTTCGCCGTGATCCGGGCTTTCGGGTTCAAGCTGCTCCAAAAGACGCGTCCAAAGCGCTTTCGCTTCCTTCTTGTTTCCGGCATCCAGGGCGGCTTGGCCCGCCAGAAACAGCGCGTCAACCGCCTTGGCGTCACGCTCCAGAACCTTGTTCATCAGGGCCAGTGCTTCTGCCGGCACCTTGGCCTTGGGATCATTGGCCCGCGCCGCTTCATAGAGCATGACGGCATGGGACTGAATGATCTCAAGATCGTTGGGGGCCAGCTTGGCGGCCCGGCCATAGGCGTCAACCGCGCGGTCGATCTCGCCCAGGGCGGCGTAGGAGCGGCCCAGCATCGACCAGCCCTGCACATCGTTGGGATTGTCCTTCATGCGCGCTTCCAGGCGCTTGACCATGGCTGCGATATCGGGGGCACCGTTTGCCGTGGCGGGCGCCTTGCCCGAGGCCAGGGCTTCGGCTTCGGCGATGCGCCCTTTCAAGAGCGAGAGCCAAGGCGCATCCGGGGGTGAGGCGGCTTCCATGCGCTTCCAGAAGACCAAGGCCCCCTTGGCATCGTTGTCCTGCATGCGCGATTGTCCCAGGAAATAAAGCGCCTTGGGATGATTGGGTGCGGCCAGCAGCACGGCGTTGAAGGCCTGCACGGCATCGGGCGTCACCTCGCCTTGTGCGGCATAGACCAGAGACTCGCCCATCTCGGAAACCAGATCGGGATCGCGCTCGCCGTTCAAGAGAGCGTGGCGCAGGGAATCGGCGGCATCGGCATGGCGCAGCAGCAGGCGTTGGGCGCGGCCCAGATCGCGCCAGGAAGCGCCATCCGTGGGCTTGAGCCCCAGAATCAACGTCAGGCGCTCGACCTCGTCCAGACGATGCTGGGCCTCGGTTCTGTCCAGATTCATGCGTTGGGCCAGCCGCTCCAGATAGGGCTGGTCGGCCTGCTTGGGCTGGCCGATCAATCCATAAAGCGCAAGACCGCAAAGCGGCAGCAGCACCAGCAGAGCCACCAGCAATCCCAAGCGGCCTTTCTTATCCAAGGGCCGAGCCTGATCGGCATGGGCGTGGCTGGCGGTCAGAAGGCGGCGCTGAATTTCAAGCTTGGCGGCCAGGGCGGCCTGATCGTCGATCAGGCCCTGGCCATGTTCTTCCTCAAGCTCGGTCAACTGGTCCTTATAGACAGCCAGATCGAAATCCGAACGCTGGCCCGCTGGTTGGGAAGTGGTGCGCAGCAGGGGGCGCACCGTCAAAAGAACGGCGATCGACGACAAAAGTGCGGCCAGCACCCAGATCATCAGCCCTGATCCTTCATGATGCGTTCCAGTTCCCGTTGCTCCTCGGCGCTTAAGGGCTGAGGGGCAGCGCCCTCGCGGCGCTGGCGGCGATAATAGGCGCGTCCCACCAGTCCAGCGGCCAAAGCAAGCCCCAGAGGGCCCAGCCACAAAAGCCAGGTCTTGGGATTGAAAGGCGGTTTTAGCAGCACATAGTCGCCGTAGCGGTCGACCAGGAATTGCTTAACCGCCGAATCGCTGTCACCGGCACTGATGCGCTCGCGCACGATCTGGCGCAAATCCTTGGCCAGATCGGCATCCGAATCATCAATCGATTGATTCTGACAAACCAGGCAACGCAGCTCGGCGCCGATCTCACGCGCCCTGGCCTCCTGGGCCGGGTCTTTGAGCATTTCGGCTGGATCGACCGCAAGTGCTGGCGCCGACGTCAAAAGCAGCAGGGAAAGGATCAAGCGCTTCATTTCTGAAGCTCCTTGATGATGGGCAGCAAGGTCTGGCGCCAGTTCCTCTCGTCAATGATGCCGACATGCTTGTAGCGGATGCGACCCTCGGCATCGACGATGAAGGATTCGGGCGCTCCGGTCACGCCGAAATCGACGGCGGTGCGCCCCGGCGGCGGGTCGGTTCCGACGCGCGTATAAGGGTCGCCGTTCTTTTGCAGCCACAGCATGCCCTGCACGGGATCGTCGCGCCAGTCGATGCCGTGAATGGGCACGACACCTTCGGCCTTCAAGCGCATCAGCATGGGATGTTCGGCAACGCAAGACACACACCAGGAACCGAAGATATTGACCAGCGATACCTGGCCCTTGAAATGTTCGCTCTTCAAGCCGGTATCGCCGCGCCCTGGAAGGGCCGCCAGATCCATCTGGGGCACCGGGCGGTCAATCAGCACCGAGGGAATGGCCTTGGGATCGAGAAACAATCCCCGGAAAAAGAATCCCAACAGCCCCAGAAAGACCAGAACCGGCAACAGATAGGCCAGACGCCGTTTCATGATTTGCGGCTCCCCTGGGGGGCGCCGATGCGGTGGCGCCGATCAAACAGAGAGACCAGTCCACCCAGCGACATGATCAGAGCGCCCGCCCACATCCAGGCAATCAGAGGCTGCCAATAAAAGCGCGTGACATAGCCGCCACCCGGCGCTTCCTCGCCGATCACCGTGTAATAATCACCGAGCAGGGTCGAGTGAATGGCGGTTTCCGAGGTCGGACGCGGCGGCTGGCGGTACTGGCGCCGCTCGGGCGAGAGACGCTGATATTCCTTGCCGTCCTTAAGCAACACAAATGTCCCTGAGAGGGCAGCATAGTTGGGGCCGGGCACCTCACTGACCGAGTCCAGACGAATCTCGACATCATGCAGCTTGGCCGTTTCGCCCACCTTCATGTTCTGAATGCGCTCTTCCATCCAGGCCGAGGAGCCGACGATGCCAACGATCATGATGGCCAGTCCGGCATGGGACAGCGTCATGCCCCAGGCTGCCAGGGGAATTTGCTTCAGGCGCGCCACCACCTCGGGCCCACTTGCCCTGAACAGCATGCTGCGCTCGCCGATCTCCCACAGACTGCCCAGGAACAGCCAGGCGGCCAGCGCCATGCCCCCCGCCGATGCCAGATCACCGAGCCGTCCGCCTGCCAGAACCCACACGGCAATCCCGGTCAGCAGTGTGGCCGCCACCACGAACTTCATCCGGGAAAGGATGCCCAGCAAGTCGGTGCGCTTCCAGGTCATGAGGGGGCCTACGGCCATCGCCGCCACCAGGGGAATCATGATGGGCACGAAGACAGCATTATAGAAGGGCGCTCCCACCGAGACCTTGCCGCCGCCCAGCGCATCGACAAACAGGGGATAGAGCGTGCCCAGAAGAACGGTGCCCGCAGCGGTGCTGAGAAGCAGATTATTTAGCAGCAAGCCGCCTTCGCGCGACAAGGGCGCGAACAGGCCGCCCGCCTTCAGGGCCGGGGCGCGAAAGGCATAAAGGGTGAGCGAGCCGCCCGCCACCGCCGTCAGCATGGCCAGAATGAACATGCCGCGCCCGGGATCGGAAGCAAAGGAATGGACCGAGGTGATGACGCCCGAACGCACCAGGAAAGTGCCCAGCAGCGACAGCGAGAAGGTGAGTATGGCCAGCAGGATGGTCCAGCTTTTAAGCGCGTCGCGCTTTTCCACCACCAGGGCCGAATGCAGGAGTGCTGTGCCCGCCAGCCAGGGCATGAAAGAGGCGTTTTCCACCGGGTCCCAGTACCACCAGCCGCCCCAGCCCAATTCGTAATAGGCCCACCAGCTTCCCAGCGCGATGCCCAATGTCAGAAATACCCAGGCGGCCAGCGTCCAAGGGCGCACCCAGCGCGCCCAGGCGGCATCGACCCGGCCTTCGATCAGGGCGGCGATGGCAAAGGAAAAGGCCATCGAGAAACCAACATAACCCAGATACAGAAAGGGTGGATGGAAGGCCAGCCCGGGATCTTGCAGCAAGGGGTTAAGTCCGTTGCCGTCAAGGGGTGGGCGGGCCAGCCGCATGAAGGGATTCGAGGTGAAGAGGATGAAGGCCAGGAAGGCGCCTGCCACCAGCCCTTGGACCGCAATCACGCGGGCCTTCAACAGGGGCGGCAGGTGGCGGCCAAACAGCACCACGGCACCCGCGAAAAGCGCCAGGATGGTCACCCAGAGCAGCAGCGAGCCCTCGTGATTTCCCCACACGCCCGAGATTTTATACAGCATCGGCTTGGCCGAATGCGAGTTGGTGGCGACATTGACCAGCGAGAGATCGGAAACGACATAGGCATAGGTGAGGGCGCCAAAGGAAACCAGGGTCAGCAGCATGAGCGCCACCGCGGCCCCCGAGGCACAGCGCATCAAGGCCTCATCGCCGCGCCTAGCGCCGTAAAGCCCCAGGCCCGACTGGGCCAGGGCCACGAACAGAGCAAGCGCCAGCGAAAAATGCCCCGTTTCAGTTATCATTTTGCCCCTCAGGCGCCGGGCGCTCGCCGTGCTCGCTAGGCTCACGCTCGCCGGAGGCTCGCGGGCGCTCAATGCGCCAGTCGCTTCGCTCCGGATTCAAGCGCTCGACCTTCACTTGTTTGGCTCCTTGCCCGCCTTGCCCGAACCGTCCTTCCACTGGCCCGACTTCTTCAGGGCCTCGGCGACTTCGGGCGGCATGTAGTTCTCGTCATGCTTGGCCAGCACGTCGGTTGCGGTGAACAGCCCATTGGCGAAATGGCCCTCGGCGACCACACCCTGGCCCTCGCGGAAAAGATCGGGCAGGATTCCGGTAAAGCTGACATCGACGCTGTTGGTGAGATCGGTCACCTTGAAATGGATGGTCTTGCCGCTCTCGTCCTTTTTCACGCTGCCATCCTCGACCAGACCGCCGATGCGCAGCCGCTGCTTGGCGCCCACCTGCTTGGTTTTAAGATCGGTCGGGCTGTGAAAGAAGACGATGTTGTCCTGAAAAGCGGTCAGCACCAGGGCGGCGGCACCACCCAGAAAGACCAGCCCCGCCAGAAGCATCATCAGGCGGCGTTTTTTGCGAGGCGTCACGGGCGATCTTCCCTAGAAGCCTTGCGGGCTGCATCCAATGCCTCGAATTCCGCTTCGGCCCTTTTCAGGCGCATCCGGCTATCGACGAAAAGCCCCAGCATGACCACAAAGGCCAGCCCGTAGACCGGCCAGACATAGCCCGCATATCCACCCATGGAAAAGAAATCGCCCATATCTCTTACGCACCTTCCGCATGAATCTGCGCCAGCCGGATATTGCGGATGCGCGTGGCCAGAATTTCGGCGCGCACCCGCCACAACAGCAATGTGGCATAGAAGGTGGTGAAGCCCACCCCCATGAGCAAGAGGGGAAGCAGCATGGCGGGATCGATCGAGGGCATGGCAGTCTTGGTGACGCTGGCGGGCTGGTGCAGCGTGTTCCACCAATCGACCGAGAATTTGATGATCGGCACATTGATCCAGCCGACCACGGCCAGAATGGCCGAGGCCTTGGCGCCGCGCTCGGGATCGTCGAAGGCCCCAGCCAGGGCCATATAGCCGAGATAGAGGAAAAAGAGGATCAGCATCGAGGTCAAGCGGGCATCCCAGACCCACCAGGTGCCCCACATGGGCTTGCCCCAAAGGGCGCCAGAAACCAGGCAGATCAGGGTGAAGGCGGCCCCCAGGGGGGCCGAGCCCCGGGCCAGATGATCGGCCACCGGATGCTTCCAAACCAGGGCGATGGCACTGGCGATCGCCATGACCGAATAGGCGAACATGCCCATCCAGGCCGAGGGGACGTGGATATACATGATGCGCACGGTCTCGCCCTGCTGATAGTCGGCGGGCGAGTTGAACAGGCCGAACCACAGGCCGGAACCGATCAGAAGAATCGTCGACCCGGCCAGCCAGGGGCCGACCAGTTTGGCGAACTTCAGGAACTTGGTGGGGTTTTGCAATCCGAACATGGGTGTGTTTTAGCGACTTGAAAGGGGCTTTTCCAGAGAAATGGTTATACCAGTTTGCATTCATCGTTACCGATGAATGCAAGCCTCAATCGCCGGGCGCGCCTCCGGCGCTTGGCTCCCGCTCGCCGGGAGGCTCGCGCGCGGGCCTTGCCCGCGGCCAGCATGAGTCAATTTTTCTGTATGCCGGTTACGCCTATTCCGCGGCCTGCTTAAGGGCGGCGGCCGAGGCATAAAGCCCCAAAGGCACGGCACCCAGTAGAATGGCCCCCAGAATGGCCAATTGCCCGGTCCAGGGAAATCCGTGACTGGCGGCATCCACCGCCCCCACGGCAAAGATCAGCACGGGAATGAACAGCGGCAAAACAAGCAATGAAATCAACACGCCGCCCCGTCTAGCGCCCAGCACCAGGGCCGCCCCCACCGAACCGATCAGGCTAAGCGTGGGGGTGCCGACGGCCAGGGTGAGCAACAAGACCCCCAGATCGGTTGCGTCGAGATTGAGAAATACCGCCAACAGCGGCGAGGCCGCCATCAGAGGCAGGCCGGTGGTCAGCCAATGCGCCGTTACCTTGGCAGCCACCAGCAGTTCCAGGGGGGCCGGAGTGAGGATCAGCAATTCCAGCGAGCCGTCTTCGTAATCGCCCTGATAAAGGCGATCCAGCGACAGCATGGCGGCCAGCAGGGCATTCACCCAGACCAGACCGGGAGCGACGCGGGCCAGAATGCCGGGCTCGGGCCCAATGCCGAAGGGAAACAGGATGACGGCCAGCACGAAGAAGCCCACCACCATCATGCTGTCGGAGCCCTGGCGCAGGGCCAGGCGTAATTCGCGCCTGAGAAGCTCGATGAAGCGGCTCATGCCGCCACCTGCGAGGGAGCGGCAAAATCGTCAAGCCGCAGGATGGTCGCTTCGGGCAAATCAATCTCGGCATGGGTTGAAACGATCACCAGACCGCCCTCGGCCCGATGCTGCGCCATCGCCGCCTCGAGTGCCTTCACCGATGCCTTGTCCAGCGCCACGCTGGGCTCGTCGAGCAGCCAGAGAGGAGCCGGGGCCGCGATCAGGCGGGCCAGATTGACCCGGCGTTTCTGTCCCGCCGAGAGAAGACGCCCCGGCACGTCGGCCAGACGCTTGATGGCAAAACGCTCCATCGCCTGTTGCACCCTGCTCTCTGAATCCCCGCCATGCAGGCGGGCCCAGAAATGCAGGGTCTCGGCCACAGTCAGCACGGGCTTCACCGCGTCATGATGGCCGACATAATGCAGGCGCGCGCCATGCGCCTCGGGGTCGTCGGAAATGGGCTGACCCTCCCAGGTCAGGCGCCCGCTTATGGGGCGCAGCAGACCTGCCAGCATGCGCAACAGCGAAGACTTTCCCGATCCATTGGGTCCCAGCAAAAACAGGGCGGTGCCCGGCTCAAGCGAAAAGGACAGGCGCGCAAAGACGGCGCGCCCGCCGCGCACACAGGTCAGATTTTCTGCGGCAAACTGGCTCATGGCCGGGGTTATAGCAGATTTTACACGCGCCGCTAATCGTACTTGCGCTGATCCTCGATCACCTTGCCGTCATTGGGCAATGATCCAGGAGCCACAAATTCGACCTCGCCCTTCAGCTTCAGCACGGCATGCATGGTTTCCCTGACCGACAGGGCCAATTTCTCACCGCCCACCGTCTCGGCCTGAAGGGTCATCACGTCATTGCCCATCTCGCCCGAGACGACCAGACGCAACCGGACCAGTTCAGGATGACGCTTGGCGATTTCGGCCACCTGCTGCGGATGCACGAACATGCCTTTGACCTTGGTGGTCTGATCGGCCCGACCCATCCAGCCCTTGATGCGCTGATTGGTCCGCCCGCAAGCGCTGGGACCGGCCGCCAATGCCGACAAATCGCCGGTAGCAAAGCGGATCAGGGGATAGACCCGGCAGAGATTGGTTACCACCACCTCGCCCACCTCGCCTTCGGCAACCGGATCGCCGGTGCCGGGACGCACGATTTCCATCAGCAGGGTCTCGTTGACCACCAGCCCTTCGCGGGCCGGGGTTTCATAGGCGATCAGGCCCAAGTCAGCCGAGGCATAGCCCTGCAGGACGGAAATGCCCCTGGCATCAAATTCGGCGCGCAAGGATGGCGGCAGGGCTTCGCCCGAAACCCAGGCCCGCTTGATCGAAGAGATATCCACGCCCAGTTCAGCCGCCTTCTCAAGAAGAATGCGCAGAAACGAGGGCGTTCCGACATAGCCCACGGGCTTCAAGGCCGCGATGGCCAACACCTGCTGCTCGGAATTGCCCACACCGCCCGGAATCACCGGGCAACCCAGGGTCATCAGGCCACTTTCCAGAATGCGTCCGCCCGGCGTCAGATGATGGCCCAGGCAATTGACCACCAGATCGCCCTTTCTGAATCCGGCGGCAAAAAGGCCACGCGCCGAGCCCCAGAAATCGATTTCCGGCCCCTCGGGATCGTTGATGGGGCCGGGCGAAACGAAAATGCGGGACAGTGCGGAAAGCGGCGCCGCCAGCAGGCCGCCGAAGGGCGGTTCGGCCTTTTGCAGGTCGATCAGCTCCGATTTGCGCGTCACCGGCAACTTGGCCAGCGCTTGGCGACTTGTTACCGCAGCCGGATCGATCGAAGCCAGCGTTCGCGCCCAGTAAGGCGCATGGGTCTTGGCATGCGAAAGCAGGCCGGGCAGTCTGGCGAAAAAGTCAGACTCGCGTCTTGCCTGATCGCGCGTTTCAAGAGCGTCATAGAATTCGGTCATGGAGATATCCCGGCAGTTAGGCCAGCCAGCGCTTGCGCCTTCGATAATGTTTGGTGTCGCGGAAGCTCTTGCGCCCAGCGGTGGACAGGCCGAGATAGAATTCCTTGACGTCCTCGTTCTCGCGAAGCGCCTTGGCCTCGCCATCCAGCACCACGCGCCCGTTTTCCAGGATATAGCCGTAATCGGCATATTTCAAAGCGACCATGGTGTTCTGCTCGGCCAAAAGGAAGCTCACCTTTTCCTTCTTGTTAAGGGCACTCACAATCTCGAAGATTTCCTCGACCAACTGCGGCGCCAGGCCCATCGAAGGCTCGTCCAGCAGGATCATGTTGGGCCGGGCCAAAAGGGCGCGCCCGATGGCGGTCATCTGCTGCTCGCCGCCCGACGTATAGCCCGACTGGCTTTTGCGCCGCTGTTTCAGGCGCGGAAAATAGCTGTAGACCATTTCCAGGTCCTTGTTGATTTCCGCCCGACCGTCTTTTCGCGTATGCGCGCCGGTCAGCAGATTCTCCTCGACGGTCAGGTGTTCGAAGCAGTGACGCCCCTCCATCACCTGCACGACCCCCATCTTGACCAGGTCGTTGGGGGTGAGCGCATCGATGCGCTTGTCCTGATAGATGATGCTGCCCTTGGTGACTTCGCCGCGCTCGGCATGCAAAAGATTGGAAACCGCCTTTAAGGTCGTGGTCTTGCCCGCCCCGTTGGCGCCCAGAAGGGCGACGATGCCGCCATTCGGAACCGAGAGGGAAACGCCCTTCAGCACCAAAATCACGTGGTCGTAGATGACCTCGATATTGTTGATGACCAGCAGGTCTTTCCCCGGCTCGGACATTCGTTTCTTCCCTGTTTTTCTGAAGAAAGGCGGGCGCGGAACTCGAAAGCCCCGCGCCCGTTTTCACTTACATCTCCTTCGAGCAATCACGCGGCGTGATGCCCTTTTCCTTGGCGTACTTGGCCGCCGATTCCTCGGCCAGCGGACGCACCAGGCTCTTGTCGGCGTCGATCCAGTCGGAAACGACCGTCCACTTCTCGCCGTCCCATTGCTGGAACTTGACGGCGCCGCCGCCTTCATGGTCGTTGCAAGAGGTCTTGATCGGCTGCACCAGCCCCTCGCCGCCCAGCGCCTTGATACGCGCCGCCGTCAGGTTCAGATGCTCAAGACCCCACTGGACCTGCTCGCCGGTGAGCGGCTTCTTGCCGAACTTCTCCTGGGCCGTGCGAATGGCTTCCAGAGAGATGATGCCGGTCACCACGCCGCGATTGTAGTAGATGGTGCCCATGCGCTCGGCCTCGATATTGCCCTTGCCCTTCGACTGCACGAACTTCTCGATATCCTTCAGCACCGGGAAGTTCTTGCCCGCCGGATGGAAGCCTGCGGCATAGAAGCCCTTGGCCGCCGTGCCCGCCGGACGCATGTCCTCTTCCGAGCCCGACCACCAGACGCCCAGCATTTTCTCGCGGGGGAATCCGATGCGCGCGGCCTCTTTGATCGCCGTGGGGTTCATGACGCCCCAACCGCGCAGAATCACCCAGTCAGGCGCAAACTGCTTGATCTGCAGCCAGATGGCCTTTTGATCAAGGCCGGGATGAGCCACCGGGAAATGCTTGATCTCGAAGCCGTACATGGCGGCCTGCTTGTTCAAGATATCGATGGTTTCCTTGCCATAGGCCGAATCGTGATAGACGTTGACGAGCTTCTTGCCCTTCAGCTTGTCCATCCCACCTTCTTTCATGCCGATGAACTTGATCTTGGCCGTGTTCTGCGACCAATAGGTCGTCACCAGCGGGAAGGTATAGGGGAAAACCGAACCGACCATGGCGTCGCCGCGACCGTAACCCATCGATACTACGGGGACCTTGTCGGCGGTGCCCTTTTCGAAGGTTGAATAGGTGATGCCGGTCGAGAGCGGATGGAACATGGCAGCTCCGGTCGGCCCCTTGCCCTTCAAGCGCTCGTAGCATTCGACGCCTCTGGCGTTGTCATAGGCGGTTTCGCATTCTTCCCAGATCATCTTGACGCCGTTGACGCCGTTATCGCGGGCATTGACCATGGCCATATAATCCATGAATCCGCCGAAATAACCGGTGCCACCGGCAGCGTAGGGTCCCGTGCGATAGATGGGAATGGGCATGAACTGTTCCATGGCCTGGGCCATGACGGGGCTGGGGCTGCTGGCCCCGGCCAGCAGCCCGGCGCCGATCGCCAGACTGGCAAGAACGGATTTCTTCATTTTTCTGTCCTCCCTTTGTGAAGTCACCTGCATCGTGATGTTGCTCTTGGTTGCTTAAAGGTCAATACGGGAAAGGCCATAGGCGCAGCTTTTCCTTGGCGATCTGCCACAATCTTGCCAGGCCGTGCGGTTCCACGATCAGGAAGAAGATGATAAGGCCGCCGAAAATGATGTGCTCCAGATTGGCCATGGTGTCGGCCTGCAAGGTGCCGTGTCCGATCATGGCCGCGATATTGTTGAGAAGAATGGGCAGCAGAACGATGAACCCCGCCCCCAGGAAACTGCCCAGAATCGAACCAACGCCCCCGATGATGATCATGAACAGCACCTGGAAGGAGCGGTTGAGATCGAAGGCGGCAGGCTCGACGGTGCCGAGATAGCAATAGGTCCAAAGCGCCCCGGCCACGCCGCAATAGAACGAGCTGATGCCGAAGGCCGAAAGCTTGGTGGAGAGAAGCGGAATGCCGATCACTTCGGCCGAGATGTCCTTGTCACGCACCGCCATCCAGCTTCGCCCGATGCGCGAGCGCACCATGTTCTTGGCCCCCAGCGCCAGGACCGCCACCACCGAAAGCGTCAGAAGATATTTCTCGACCGCGGTGTCGATGGTCATGCCCAGAATGTGCATGGGCGGCGCCGATATGACGCCCGACGAGGAATAGTTGGTGAACCAGCCGACATGGGTGAAGACCCATTCGATGAAGAACTGAGCGGCCAGTGTCGCCACCGCCAGATAAAAACCCTTGATGCGCAAGCTAGGTAGGCCGAAGACCATGCCGACCATGGCAGCGAACACGCCGGCCAGCAGGAAATCGACGATCAGCGGCAGCTCGGGCACGCGGATATTGAGATTATAGGCGGCGAAAGCCCCCACGGCCATGAAACCCGCCGTGCCCAGCGACAACTGCCCGGCATAGCCGGTTAGGATATTGAGGCCGATGGCGGCCAGAGACAGAACCAGCAGCGGTGTGATGATCGAGCCCAGCCAATAGTCGTCGGCCAGTAGTGGAACGGCGATGAAAACCGCCAGCAGCAGCGCCCAGACGGCAATGCGGTCCTGGCGGATCGGGAAGATGGCCTGATCCTTTTGGTAGCTCGTCTTGAACTGGCCTGCCTCACGGTACAGCATGCGCTAAACTCTCTCGATGATCTTGTCGCCGAACAACCCTTGCGGCCTGACCAGCAGGAAAACCAGGGCCAGCATGTAGGGGAACCAGTTCTCGACCGCCGCCACGGCGCCGCCGGTAAAGGTTCCGATATAAACTTCCGCCAGCTTTTCCGAGGCCCCGATGATCAGGCCTCCCACGATGGCGCCCGCAATCGAGGTGAATCCCCCCAGGATCAGCACCGGCAGCGCCTTTAAGGCCACCAGAGACAGCGAGAATTGAACACCCAGGCGCGAGCCCCACAACAACCCCGCCACCAGGGCCACCAGACCAGCGGCGGCCCAGACGATGGCCCACACATGCTGAAGCGGAATGCCCACGGCCAGGGCTGCCTGATGATCGTCGGCCACCGCCCGCAAAGCCAGACCGACTCGCGTCTTGTTGAAGAAGAGGGCCAGCAGGCCGACCAGCAGGGCGGCACTGATGGCCGAGAAAATATCAAAGGTGCTGACCTGGATACCCAACATGGTCTGGATCGTCTCGTTTGGCATGTCCTCGATGCCGAGATCAAGGGCGCGAACCTGCGTTCCCCAGAGTCCCTGGCCCAGCCCCTCCAACAGATAGGACAGGCCGATGGTGGCCATGAAAAGCGAAATCTGCGGCTGGTTGACCAGGGGTCGCAGCACCACGCGCTCGATGCCGACGGCCAGGACCATCATGACGACCAGGGCCACCACCAGGGCGGGCCAAAAGGGAATGCCCTGCTCCATGATGCCCACGAAGGTCAGTGCTGCGAACAGCACCATCGAGCCTTGAGCAAAATTGAAAACCCCCGAAGCCTTGTAGATCAGCACGAAGCCCAGGGCGACCAGGGAATACATGACGCCGGACAGCAGACCGCCGATCAGCACTTCGAAGAAGAAATTAAGGTCCGACATGCCCGTCCCTGCCTCTCGTCCTAATGCGCAACGCCAAGATAGGCGTCGATGACATCCTGATTGGCCCGCACCTCTTCGGGCGGCCCGTCGGCGATTTTCTTGCCATAATCCAGCACCGCGACACGGTCCGAAATATCCATCACCACGCCCATGTCGTGCTCGATCAGCACGATGGTGGTGCCGAATTCATCGTTCACATCCAGAATGAAGCGGCACATGTCTTCTTTCTCTTCGACATTCATGCCGGCCATCGGCTCGTCCAGCAGCAAGAGATCGGGCTCGGCCGCCAGGGCACGGCCCAACTCGACCCGCTTTTGAAGGCCATAAGGCAGGCGCCCCACCGGGGTTTTTCTGATGTTTTCGATCTGAAGAAAGTCGATGACGCGCTCGCAGACCTCGCGATGCTCGATTTCTTCCCTAAGGTTCGCCCCCCAATAGAGGGCCTGCCACAGGAAGTTGCGCTTCATCTTGGTGTAGCGCCCGGTCATGATGTTGTCGAGAACGCTCATGCCCTTGAACAGGGCGATGTTCTGGAAGGTTCTGGCGATGCCCTGGCGCGCTGTTTCATGCGGCTTCATGGCGCGCCTCGTCTGGCCGCGATAGGTCACCGTGCCTTCCTGGGGATGATAGACGCCATTGATGACGTTCAGCATCGAGCTTTTGCCCGCCCCGTTGGGGCCGATGATGGCCAGAACTTCATGCTCGCGCACATCGACGGAAATATTGGTCAGCGCCCGAACGCCGCCGAAGGACAGGCTGATATTGTCGCAGCGCAGAATGACGTCGCCGATCTTTCTTTCGCCGCTCATCTTATCCTACCTTTTTCAGAGGCTGGTAGGTCTCGGCGTGAGTTGTTTTTGTCCCTCGCCGGGCGCACACCTTAGGTGTGCTTGGCCGCCGCCTCAATGGCGGCTGGCCGCCTCGCTCCATACCCTTTTGTTGCCTCGGTCTCATCGCCTATCCTACCTTTTTCAGAGGTTGGTAGGTCTCGGCGTCCTGAATGCGCAGGTCGGCCTTGATCGTGCCCTTGCGCCCATCCTCGAAGGTAACCTGGGCCTCGATCGAGCAATGCTGCTGCCCGGAATAGAGTGCTTGGACCAGCTGGTCGTATTTCTCGGCGATGAAAGCGCGGCGCACCTTGCGCGTACGGGTCAGCTCGCCATCATCGGCATCGAGTTCCTTGTGCAGGACCAGGAAACGCTTTACTTGCGAATCGGACAGATGCGGATCGTTGGCCAAATCCTTGTTCACCTTGTCGACGCAATCGGACAGAAGCTGGTAGACCTCGTCCTTGCCGGCCAGATCGGTATAGCCCGAATAGGCCAGGCCCCGGCGCTCGGCCCAATTGCCCACCGCTTCGATATCGATATTGAGGAAGCAGGCCACGAAATCTTGCTTATCGCCATAGGCCACGGCTTCCTTGATGAAGGGAAAGAATTTCAGCTTGTTCTCGATATATTTGGGCGCGAACATGCCCCCCGTGTTCAGCTTGCCGACATCCTTGGCCCGGTCGATGATCTTAAGCTGGCCGTCCTCATCCAGAAAACCGGCATCGCCGGTATGCACCCAGCCGTCCTCGGTCTTGGTGGCCTTGGTGCCCTCGTCATTCTTGAAGTATGCCAGGAACGAACCGGGGCTTCTGAACAGCACCTCGCCACTCTCGGCCATCTTCAATTCCACGTCGGGGGCAGGCAGGCCCACCGTATCGTCCTTGATATTGCCGTCGGGCTGGATGGTGATGAAGACGCTGGCCTCGGTGGAGCCGTAGATCTGCTTGATGTTCATGCCGAGCGAGCGGTAGAAGCGGAAGATATCGGGGCCAATGGCCTCGCCCGCCGTGTGGGCCAGGCGAATGCGCGAAAAACCCAGCACGTTCAAAAGCGGGCCATAGACGAAAATGCGCCCCAGCGCATAAAGCAGGCGATCAACCAGCCCGACAGGCTTGCCGTCCAGAATGGCCGCACCCGAGCGTTTGGCCACGCCCATGAAATAGTGGAACATGGCGCGCTTGATGCGGCTGGCATCCTCCATGCGGATCATCACCTGGGTCAGCAGATTCTCGAAGATGCGAGGCGGCGCAAAGAAGAAGGTGGGGCCCAATTCGCACAGATCATGCATCACCGTGTTCGAACTTTCCGGGCAGGCGACGCAAAAGCCCGCCACCAGGGATTCGCCGAAGGAATAGATATGGTCGCCCACCCAGGCCATGGGCAGATAGGCCAACACTTCTTCTTGCTCGGTCAGGCCCTCGAAGACGATACCGCCCCGGGCCGACATGATGACGTTGGAATAGGTCAGCATGACGCCCTTGGACTGGCCGGTGGTGCCCGACGTGTACAAAATGACCGACAGATCGCTTCCCTTGCCCAGCGCCGCACTTTCTTCGAAGAAGGCAGGCTTGTCGGCATGTTCGGTGCGGCCCAGTTCCTGGACCTTGGCATAGCTGGTCAGGAAGGGCTGGGTGTAATTGCGCAGTCCCCGGGGATCGCTGTAGATCACATGCTCAAGGGTCAGGCAGTCGCCCTTGATCTCAAGCAGCTTGTCGACCTGCTCTTGATCCTCGACCACGGCGAAGCGAACCTCGGCGTGGCTTAGCACGTAGCGCATCTCATTGGCCACGGCATCCTGGTACATGGGCACGGGAACGCCGCCCAGCGACTGGGCGGCCAGCATGGCCCAATAGAGATGCGGACGGTTGTCGCCGACGATGGCCAGACGATCGCCCCGCTGGAATCCCAGAACCTTAAGGCCCAAGGCGAAGGCGCGGACCTCGTCGGCCACCTCGCCCCAGTTCCAGGTCTGCCAGATGCCGAAGTCCTTTTCGCGCCAAGCGGGTTGGCCGCCTCGCACCAAAGCGTGATGGAGTAGCAATTTGGGGAATGTGTCGTAGACGGTTAGATCGGGCAGGCCCCTAGCCATTCAACCCTTCCCGACCCGCCCAACGACATCCATGCAAGGACCTGGCAGTCCGGCATGAAGCCATGTGCGTTGCCTCCAAACAACCGTGATGCGGTGCCAAGGCCGGGTTCTCTATGTCCCTTGATCTACCCTTGGCATCAAGTCCTTCACTCGTAACGAAAGACGACCCTCGGGTCAACACCCTACAAATCAAATTAGCCCAAATTATTTTTTTGTATCAGAACGTTTTTATATAGCCGACACGGCTCCCCCGGGGACGATCCCGGGGGAAAGGCGTGATTGGTATTACCGCCCCTCGGCCATCTTGCCCAGCCGAAGGCGCAGCGCGTTCAGCTTGATGAAGCCCTCGGCATCATGCTGGTCATAAACGGAATCTTCCTCGAAGGTGACATAATCGAGGCGATAGAGCGAGTTGGGCGACTTGCGCCCCGCCACCATGGCCGAGCCCTTATAGAGTTTCAGGCGCACCGTGCCGGTGACGCGTTCCTGGGTCTTGTCGATCAAAGCCTGCAGGGCCAGCCGCTCGGGGGCGAACCAGAAGCCGAAATAGATCAATTCGGCATAGCGCGGCATCAAGTCGTCCTTGAGATGCGCCGCCCCCCGGTCGAGCGTCAGGCTTTCCACCGCCCGGTGCGCCATGTGCAGCAGCGTTCCACCCGGCGTTTCGTAAGCGCCCCGGCTTTTCATGCCGACAAAGCGGTTTTCCACCAGATCGAGGCGGCCCACGCCATGGCGCCCGGCAATCTCGTTCAACTTGGCCAGAAGGCGGGCGGGCGAAAGCTTCTCGCCATTCACCGCCACCGCATCGCCCTTCTCGAAATCGATTTCCACATATTCCGGCTGATCGGGGGCCTTCTCGGGCGATTGGGTCAGGCGCCAGATATCGGCGTCCGGCTCCAGCCAGGGATCTTCCAGCGCCTTGCCCTCGTAGGAGATGTGCAACAGGTTGGCGTCCATGGAATAGGGCGCCTCGCCGCGCTTGTCCTTGGCGATGGGAATCTGATGCTTCTCGGCATAATCGATCAGCTTGGTGCGCGAATTGAGGTCCCATTCGCGCCAGGGTGCGATCACCTTGATCGAGGGATTGAGCGCGTAGTAGGAAAGCTCGAAACGCACCTGATCATTGCCCTTGCCGGTGGCGCCATGGCAAACCGCATCGGCCCCGGTGAGGGCGGCGATCTCGATCTGGCGCTTGGCGATCAGGGGCCTGGCGATCGAGGTGCCCAGCAGGTAAACGCCCTCGTACAGGGCGTTGGCGCGCATCATGGGAAAAACGAAGTCGCGAACGAATTCTTCCTTCAGATCGTCGATATAGATTTCCTTGATGCCCAGCATCTCGGCCTTCTTGCGGGCGGGTTCCAGTTCCTCGCCCTGGCCAATGTCGGCGGTGAAGGTGACGACCTCGCAGGCATAGCTGTCTTGCAGCCAGCGCAGGATGATCGAGGTATCGAGACCGCCGGAATAGGCCAGTACGACCTTCTTGATGCCGCTTTTGGAAGCCTTCATGGGAGAAGCACCTTCGATCCTAGGGGAAAACCGGGCGCAGTATAGGCAAACCGGCAGGCAGGGCAAGCTGCAAGCTTAGTCTTTGCCCGATCTTTGTTTGCTGATCAGCCCCTGCTCGTGAAACTCCAGCTTGGCAGGACACATGCCGCAGACGCTTTCCGCCCCGGCCAGGAAGAACCGCACCAGCTCTTCTTCGGGCACTGTGGGGGCCAAGGGCCGATAGGCCAGATAGGGCTTCCAGGCCTCCACCCTATCCAGGCCGAAGCGGTCCTTGATCAGGCCCAGATAGGCCAGCGGCGGGCATTTCCACAGCATTCCTTGATGAATCGTGCAGCAAGAGCTGTTTTGGCAGGCCTTCCAGGAGGCCACGGGATCCTGATCCTCGAAGGGGCGCATCCCGGCCCCCTCGCCCTGATAGATACGGTGGAAACGGTATTCCTTGGTGCGCAATACCATGTCAAAGCCCAGGCGGGCGCGGGCCACCTCAATGGCGATCAAGGCCTCGTTGAAACGTTCGACATATTGCTTGTCCTGGTGCGAGTGAAAACTGATGTCCAGGCGCGTTTTCGTCTCGGCCAGCAGGTCGAACAGGCCCGGGCGCAGATGATGATTAAGGCCGTTGGAGATCAGGATGCGGGTCGAGTCCGGCCATAATTCCTGGGCCAGACGCAGATAGTCGAAGAGGTCGGGGTTGAGTGCTGGCTCGCCGCCCAGCATCGAGAAGGTTCCGGGTTTCAGCCGTGCCGCCCAGTCGCGCAACCAGACTTCGCCTTCTGCGAAGGGGACGGTTCCCTTAATGCCGTAATTGGAATAGTGCGAGCAGCCCTGGCAATGCAGGTCGCAGGCATAGGCGATGTCCATTTCCAGAAAGGGGATGCTGATCAGGCGCCAATCGCTCATGCTCTCTGGCCGGTATGCTCTGTGTCATCCCGGGTCCCCGCCGCCAGTCTGGCTTTGGACAGACTCTGCTTTTCGCGCACACTTTCCGAGCGCAACTGGCCGCAGGCGGCCAGAATGTCCTGGCCCCGAGGTCGGCGGATGGGGGCCGAGAAGCCCTGTTCGAACAGATAATCCGAAAAGCGTTTGACCGAGTCATGGCTTGGCGTCTCGAACGGTGCGCCCGGCCAGGGATTGAAGGGAATGAGGTTGAATTTGGCGGGAATGCCCTGGGTCAGGCGCAGCAGCGCCTTGGCGTCGGCCATGCTGTCATTCAAACCCTTTAGCATCAGATATTCGAAGGTAATGCGTCTGGCGTTGCTGAGGCCCGGATAGGTGCGGCAAGCCGCCATCAACTCGGCCAGGGGATATTTCTTGTTGATGGGCATAATGCGGTCGCGCAAGTCGTCGGTCACAGCATGCAGGGAAACCGCCAGATTAACTCCCAATTCCTCGCCCATGCGCCGCATCATGGGAACAACGCCCGATGTCGAGACGGTGATGCGCCGTCTTGACATGCTCAAGCCCTCGCCATCCATCAGAATGAGCAGCGCCTTGGCTAGATTGTCGTAATTGAACAGGGGCTCGCCCATGCCCATGACCACGACATTCGATATTTTGCGGGCGGTGTCTGTCGGCGTCGGCCATTCGCCAAGCGCGTCACGCGCGATCAGGAACTGGCCCAGAATTTCAGCAGCACTCAGATTGCGCACCAGAAGCTGGGTGCCGGTATGGCAGAAGCGGCAGGTCAGGGTGCAGCCGACCTGCGTGGAAACGCATAAGGCCCCCCCCTCCTCGTCCATGTCGGGGATATAGACGGTTTCGGCCTCGTTGCCGTCGGCAAAACCCAGCAGCCATTTGCGCGTACCGTCCACCGACTGCAGATCACGCACAGTGCCGGGTCGTCCGACAAAATAGCCCTCGCCTTCCAAATGCGCCCGCAGGCTCTTGGCAAAACTGGTCATGGCGCCAAAGTCCCTAGCACCTTGCAGATACAGCCAGTGCCAGAGCTGCTTGGCCCGCAGGGGCTTTTCGCCCAGCAAAGCCATCAGGTCCGCCAGTTCGGCCTTGTCCAGACCTATCAGATCACATCCATTCATGGTTCGGATATAGGATGTGCTGGCGTTACAGGAAAGGGAATTCAGACTCTTAAACCTTGGGTTATCCAAAATATTTTGTACAAATTGGCATTTGTGGCTGGTTAAATTTCCAAATTATTCTAAGATAAATCGTGTCTGGCCTTGCTTTGATCAGGGCTCTTTTCTTTAAGGGGGTTGCTTATGAAATTTTCACGGATCTTGCCCGCTGTGGCGGGACTTTTTTTGCTGTCTGCCTGCGGTTACAACTCGCTTGAAATTCAAGGCATTCGCGCAGCTTCGCCTGCCGGTGGCACGCCCTTCACCCAGGCCCTGGTGACGGAATACAAGGCCCTGGTCGAAGAAGAGATCAAGGTCGAGTACGAGTGGCTGCATGCCTCGGTCATCGCCAAGAAGGGTCTTCAGGCCAATGCAGGACAGGTTGTTCTGCCCTGGGGCCAGGAAACCTACCCCTCGCCCGCCCCCCAGGTGGCCGAGATGAATTCCGAGCGGGCCCGCCTGATCAGGGTTCTCGACGCCGGTGCGCGGGGCAGCAAGCCCGCCGTCGCCGCCCGCGCCCAGGTGATGTACGACTGCTGGCTGGAAGAAGTCTGGGAAGGCCAGGACGACGGCGTCTGCAAGGCCGCCTATATGAAGGCGATGGCCGAGCTTGAAGCCAAGCCTGCCGCTGCCGCTGCTCCTTCGCGCAGCTTCATGGTCTTCTTCGATTTGAACAAGGCCGACATCACCGCCGCCGCCGCCAAGACGATTTCCGAAGCGGCGATGGAAGCCAAGAAGACCGGTCGGGCCAGCATCAACCTTGTCGGCCATGCCGACAATTCCGGACCCAAGGGAAGTGCTTACAATCTGGCCCTGTCGCAAAGGCGGGTTGATGCCGTGAGGGCTGCTTTGATCGCCCAGGGCATCGATACCAGGATCATCTCGTCCCACGCCAAGGGCGACGATGCGCTTCTGGTCAAGACGCCGCCCAATACCCGCGAGCCGCAGAATCGGCGCGTGGAAATCGTCCTGCCTTAAGCAGGCGGATGCATTCATAAGGAAAGCGGCCCCGGTTGGGGCCGCTTTTTTATTGGTGGCGTGCGAACGAAAAAGGCGCCGTCAGCTTTCCGTGGCCAGCACGCGGGCCAGATGCGACAGCACGTCTTGATGACGCTCGTTGTTAATCATGGCGAAGTTGCGCGCCAGTTCCAGGCACATGCGTTGACGGGCCGACAGATCGGGATCGCGCTGCTCTTCGACGCCCTCGAAGAAGAAGCTGACGGACACACCCAGCACCTGGGCGATTTCGTAAAGCCTGCCTGCGGAAATGCGGTTGATGCCCCGCTCGTATTTATGCGCCTGCTGATAGGTCACGCCGATCAGGTCGGCCATCTGCTGCTGCGACAAACCCAGCATGACGCGGCGCTCGCGGATGCGTACGCCGACATGACGGTCGATATCTCCGGCGCGGTTTGCAGGCTTTCCACTCTTTGGCGTTTTCTGTGTCATCGTCATATACCCACGAAAACCTTGTCTCGAGGAAATTATCAGCAGGCGAATTAGTACGGGTTGGAGATCAAAAATGCAAACATCTTAAGCGATTAAGATTGCGGATAATTTCCCTGTCAGGCGATGTTGACGGCCATGCATGATTTTTTCTGACAGCCAGAAACATCTCGCAGGCCTGTTCTACCTGCAATGTCTTGTGTGTCACAACCGATCACACCGTAACATCTAGGCGAGCGGCATTGTCAATCGCCCCAAAGCCCATCAGGACACCCGATTCCGTCACCAGTTGGGGGGCCGAGGGCGACGCAGTACCTGGGGTGCGCCCCTGCGCCGCATCATAGGCGGTAAAGGCGTTGCGGTTTCTGCTTTCAAACGAGCCGGTAAGCGTTTCCTGGTCGCCAGCCTCTTGCGAGAGTTGCTGCGCCGCAAAAGCTATCGAGCCAAACAGCAGGCGGCGGTCATTCTTAGCCAGCTCTGCCGCATCCTGAAGGAAGGCGGGGCGCCCTCCCGATCTTTCACCTGCAGGAGCCGCTTCCTGCCCTTGCCCCTTGACCGGCTGGGCTTGTCGGCTTTTGGCCTGACGCGCATCGACGGAACTGAGGGCGTCCTGGCGCTTCGAGACTTCGTTTGCCGCAACAGAAAGCCCACCCAGCCCTTGCGGGCGGGCAAGATAAGAGGCGGCTGAATCCTGACGGCGTTTCTCGTCGCCTGAACCGCGTTGAAATTCAACAACACGGGATGTCGCCGGGGATAAGAGGGGGTCTATCGCCACCCAAGGGCCCCACGCAAACTGTGAACCAAATCAACTGAACAGAAAGAACAGCTTAACAGATTTATCAACAGGCCGCCAGTAAAAGCCGGGCTCCTCGACGTTTGATATGGAATTGAGCCAGATGGTCGACCTGAATTTTACCTCATCCTGAGGTGGGCCAAAGGCCCGTCTCGAAGGATGAGTGCCTGCCAATGCACGTTTTTTCCCCTCGCCCACCCTTCGAGACGCCCCTTCGGGGCTCCTCAGCGACTGTCTTGGAAGTCAAGCGCTTTGCCATGGTTGTTTATCCCTGATGATGGCATTGAGGATGGTTAACAGCTTTCTAGCAACGGCGATGATGGCGACCATTTTTGGCTTTC
>PDZW01000064.1 GCA_002753155.1 Alphaproteobacteria bacterium WMHbin7 | reverse complement strand
GCTGGGAACGAAGGATATCTCCCGGACTGAAAGCGCGGCCCCTCTGCTGTCCAGCCGGGGCTAAAGGATCGTTGTCGGCATAAATCAGGCTCATGGCGCCACCACAGGTAAAGATTACGGTAAACCGACGCATAAACCCGCATTGGGGGCATGTCAAGCAAAAGAATCCTAATGGCATCGATAAAGCACAAATGGCAACCTGTGGTGGTTGCCAGCAAGGAAGGTCAAGGAAGCTCGTCCGCGAGGGGAAAGGGCAGGAATAAGGCTTCACGCGGGATGTGGCTTGGGTAAACTCCTGCCATGCTTTTGACCTTCAAGCCCTCGCCCGTCACCCGCCGTCGGTTCGCCCAGTTCGCAGCCAACCGGCGCGGCTCGTGGTCGCTGGGCCTGTTCCTGATTCTGTTCGCACTTACCTTGTTCGCTGAACTGATCGCCAACGACCGGCCTTTGCTGGTGCGCTATGACGGGGCCTTTTATCTGCCGGTGCTGGTGGATTATCCAGAAACCACCTTCGGCGGCGATTTTCCCACCGATGCCGATTTCCGCGATCCCTTCATCAAGGACAGCATCGAGGCCAAGGGCTGGGCGCTCTGGCCGCCCGTCCGATTCAGCTATGACACCATCAATCATGATCTGCCGGTTCCGGCACCAGCACCACCTTCGGCGGAAAATTGGCTGGGCACCGACGATCAGGGGCGCGATGTGATGGCTCGCCTGATCTATGGCTTGCGCGTCTCGATCCTGTTCGGCCTGCTGCTGACCGTGATCTCCTCGGCGGTGGGGGTGGCGGCGGGCGCCGTGCAGGGCTATTTCGCGGGCACGGTCGATCTGATCTTCCAGCGCTTTCTGGAAATCTGGGGCAGTCTTCCGCAATTGTTCATTCTGATCATCGTCACCTCGGTCTTGGTGCCGGGATTCTGGACGCTGCTGGCGGTGCTGCTGCTTTTCTCCTGGACCGCGCTGGTCGGGGTGGTCAGGGCCGAATTCCTGCGCGGGCGCAATTTCGATTATGTGCGGGCGGCGCGGGCGCTGGGGCTGGGTGATCTGACCATCATGGCCCGCCATGTGCTGCCCAATGCCATGGTCGCCACCTTCACCTTCACCCCCTTCATTCTTTCAAGTTCGATTGTGGCCCTGACGGCGCTTGATTTCTTGGGCTTGGGCCTGCCGCCCGGCTCGGCCTCGCTGGGCGATCTGTTGCGCCAGGGCAAAGAGAATCTGCAAGCCCCCTGGCTGGGCATTACCGGCTTTGTGGTGCTGGCGGGATTGCTGACCCTGCTGGTCTTCGTGGGCGAGGCGGCGCGTGACGCCTTCGATCCCAGAAAGGCGCGCCCGTGAGTCTGATCGAGATCGAGAATCTGTCGGTTTCCTTCGGGCGCGGGGCGGGCGAGGTGAAGGCCGTGCGGGGGATTTCGCTTGTTATCGACAAGGGCGAGACCCTGGCCCTGGTGGGCGAATCGGGTTCGGGCAAGTCGGTGACGGCGCTGTCGATTCCCGGCCTGCTGCCCTATCCCAAGGCCTGGCATCCCACCGGTGCCATCCGCTTTGAGGGCACCGACATCCTGAACGCCGATGACGAGACGCTGCGCCATTACCGGGGTGCTCGGGCAGCGATGATCTTCCAGGAGCCCATGACTTCGCTGAACCCCTTGCACAGCATTGGCCGACAGGTGGCCGAGGTGCTGGAGGTGCATAAGGGATTGAAGGGCGAGGCAGCCCAGGCGCGCGTGATCGAGTTGCTGGAACTGGTGGGCTTGAGCGAAGCCGCCAGGCGTTTGGGCGCGCTTCCGCATGAATTGTCGGGCGGTCAGCGCCAGCGCGTGATGATCGCCATGGCCTTGGCGGGCGAGCCCGATCTTCTGATCGCCGACGAACCCACCACGGCCTTGGATGTCACCATCCAGGCCCAGATTCTGAAATTGCTGAAAGAGCTTCAGACCCGCTTTGGCATGGCGCTTCTGATGATCACGCATGATCTGACCCTGGTTCGGCGCATGGCCGACCGGGTGGCGGTGATGACAATGGGTGAGATCGTGGAGACCGGGCCGATGGCCGAGGTGTTCGCAAGGCCAAAGCATCCCTATACGCAAAAGCTGATCGCATCCGAGCCCAAGGGAGCACCCCTGCCGCTGAAGGCGGATGCGCCCCTGGTGATGGAAGGGGTGGGGGTCAAAGTGTGGTTTCCCATCAAGAAGGGCGTTATCCGGCGCACCGTGGGCCATATCAAGGCGGTTGACGGCGTGGATATCGAGGTTAGGGCGGGCGAGACGCTGGGTGTGGTGGGGGAATCGGGCTCGGGCAAGACCACGCTGGGCCTGGCCTTGTTGCGCCTGGAAAAATCGCAAGGAATGATCCGCTTGAAGGGCCGGGATATCGAGAGGCTATCTGGGCGCGATCTGCGCCCCCACCGCAGGCAAATGCAGATTATCTTTCAAGATCCCTATGGCTCTTTAAGCCCGCGCCTGACCGTTGCTGGGATCGTGGGCGAGGGGCTGGAGCTGCATGGCATCGGAAGCGGTATCCCCGAGCGGCGCGGCCTGATCGCCGAGGCGCTGAGCGAAGTGGGGCTCGATCCCTCGATCATGGATCGCTATCCACATGAATTCTCAGGGGGCCAGCGCCAGCGCATCGCCATTGCCAGAGCCCTTATCCTGAAGCCGGAGTTTCTGGTTCTCGACGAACCCACCAGTGCCCTGGACCTTACCGTGCAGGCCCAGATCATCGATCTGTTGCTGAAATTGCAGGCGCGCTACCGGCTGGGCTATCTGTTCATCAGCCACGACCTTCGGGTGGTGAAAGCCTTGGCGCACCGCATTCTGGTGCTGAAAGATGGCAAGCAGGTCGAAGAGGGCACAGCGGACGCGATCTTCGCTGATCCAAAGCAGCCCTATACCAAGGCGCTGATCGCGGCGGCCTTCAAGCTGGATAGCGCGGAGCAGGCGCTCCGCTGATCAGGCGCCAGAAGGTTACCAGAAAGCGTTCGAAGTTCGTCATGTCGCCCCCCCTTGTTGGACATCTATGCTGGCCGCCATTCTAGCGGCCCGATGATGGCGAGATTAGGGTGCCAATTGCGGCAAGACAGTGACGACGGACACAGGAGTGTCGATTGATCCTTGGCAAGTTCGGCGCGGCAAATGGAATCTGCCCCAATCCCCTCGCCCGCTTGCGGGAGAGGGAGGGACCCGGCCCGTAGGGCTGGGAGGGTGAGGGTCACCCAAGACATTGCTCGGACTGTAGCATCCCCCCTCACCCAACCTCTCCCCCCGCAAGCGGGTGGAGAGGGGCAAAATATCCTGGGTCTTTGGGGAAACGCGCGGCTTTCATTTCAATTCCACTTCAAACGTCGAAGAGCCTAATTTGCTCGGACATAACCACCCATTGCCCCTGGCTTCGTCGGCCCAAAACCACCCAGCTTTGCCCATCCGCCTCGCAATAGCATCGCTCAATGGTTGACTTGCTCCTATGGGCTGGTAGAGTTCTTACACATAACAAGACTATGCCCGGGATCAATGCGCCATCAAGTTGGGGAAGCGCATGGGCGGTAATACTAGCGTAGAGGCGAAGCCTACAAGTTCGCGGTTTGCGAACCGGGCCGCATCCTCGCCAAACGCCAGGACCATCGAAAGCGTGGTCGCGGACAAGGTTCCGTTGCCTAAGGCTCAGCCACGGCCTCAGCCCAATGGCCCCGCCGAGGTGCTGGGCGATGTGGTCTGGCAGATGACGGGTTCTATTCCTGCGAGCTTGATGGCGTGTGGAGAAAGACATGTCGCATTTAGCTGAATGTAGGAAATGAATCATATTGGTATTTCATACGGCCACCTGGCCAGCGTTGCGGCAGTGACTGATGGGAGACTGACCCATTGCGTCAGCGAGGAGCGATTCAATCGACTGAAGAATAGTAGCGGTTTTCCCTGGCTGGCCTGCCAATGGGTATTCAATGAGATTGGGGGGGGGGGGGGGCGGCCGGGTTCTCCTCGCAAATTTCGTTAGGGAAACACC